>NZ_JBIWJU010000005.1:0-577190 GCF_044765285.1 Streptomyces sp. NPDC102490 | reverse complement strand
ACCACGATCATCTGCATGCGCGCGCCCGGCATGACCATGTTCCGCATGCCGATCTTCACCTGGAACGTGCTGCTGACCGGTGTGCTGGTCCTGCTGGCCTTCCCGGTGCTGGCCGCGGCCCTGTTCGCGCTGGAGGCCGACCGCAAGTTCGGTGCCCACATCTTCGACTCGTCCAACGGTGGGGCGTTGTTGTGGCAGCACTTGTTCTGGTTCTTCGGGCATCCAGAGGTGTACATCATTGCGCTGCCGTTCTTCGGCATCGTCAGTGAGATCATCCCGGTCTTCTCCCGCAAGCCGATCTTCGGCTACATGGGTCTGATCGGCGCGACGATCGCGATCGCCGGTCTGTCGGTGACGGTGTGGGCCCACCACATGTACGTCACGGGCGGCGTGCTGCTGCCGTTCTTCTCCTTCATGACCTTCCTGATCGCGGTCCCGACCGGTGTGAAGTTCTTCAACTGGATCGGCACCATGTGGAAGGGCTCGCTGTCCTTCGAGACACCGATGCTGTGGTCCACCGGCTTCCTGATCACCTTCCTCTTCGGCGGGCTGACCGGGGTGATGCTGGCATCGCCTCCCATCGACTTCCACGTGTCCGACTCGTACTTCGTGGTGGCGCACTTCCACTACGTGGTGTTCGGCACCGTGGTGTTCGCGATGTTCGCCGGCTTCCACTTCTGGTGGCCGAAGTTCACCGGCAAGATGCTGGACGAGCGCCTGGGCAAGATCACCTTCTGGACGCTGTTCACGGGCTTCCACGGCACGTTCCTGGTCCAGCACTGGCTGGGCGCGAACGGCATGCAGCGCCGGATCCCGGACTATCTGGCGGTGGAGGGGCTGACGGCGCTCAACACCGTGTCGAGTGTCTTCTCCTTCCTGCTCGGCATGTCGCTCCTGCCGTTCTTCTACAACGTCTGGAAGACCGCCAAGTACGGCAAGAAGATCGAGGTGGACGACCCGTGGGGCTACGGCCGTTCGCTGGAGTGGGCGACCTCCTGCCCGCCGCCGCGGCACAACTTCCGTACACTGCCGCGCATCCGCAGCGAGTCCCCGGCCTTCGACCTGCACCACTCCCCCGCGGCAGGCGCCGAGCGGGAGCTGATCCTCCGGTGACCGGCGGGGAGGGCCGTCCCCCGGCCGCCCGGGTGCTCATCAACGAGATCGAGGGCCATCTGCTCGTCGCCGCCACCCGTGCGGAGGGTCGCACGGCCGCCGCACGCTTCACGGCGCCCTTCGACTGGCTGGGCGACGACCGGCGCCGCGAGGTGGAGGAACGATTCGAGGCCGAGTACCTCGCGCTCGCCCGGAGTTCCTGGCAGCGCACGGCCGAGCGCGCGGGGCGGCTGCGCGGGGAGTACGAGGAGCGGTACCGCGCGCTGCGGCGCCGGCTGCTGGCCGGGTTCCTGCTGGGGGCGGGCGCGGTGCTCGGGTGCGCGGGTGCCCTGGTCCTGGTCCTGGGGCGGGGGTAGTCAGCGCGCCGTCGGGCTCCAGCCGGGTGGGCGCAGCAGGGCCAGGAGCTGGCGGACCAGTTCCTCGACGACCTCGTCGAGCGTGGCGTCCACCCAGCCGGCGCTGTAGTCGTGCAGCAGGCCGTTGACGCCGCCGATGAACGCGGTGGCGGCCAGCCGGTAGTCGCGGGGCGCCGCCTCCCCGCGCAGGGCGGCCGACCGGGCCTCGGCGCAGATGAGGTCGACCCAGCGGGCGCGGCGGGCCAGCCGTTGTTCCTCCAGGCGCGGGCTGACGCCGATGATCTCCACGAAGGTGATGCGGACCCGGCGCGGATCGCCGGTGACGTCGGCGGCGTAGGCGCGGAAGATCGCGGCGGCGCGCTCGGGGAGCGGCAGGTCGCGGGTGGCCTCGGCCGCGGTGCGCACGGCGTCCTCGGCCCAGGCGTTGACCTGGAGGTGGAGCGCGGCGAGCAGGTCCTCCAGGGTGCGGAACTCCTCGTAGAACTGGCGGGTGGACAGGCCGGCGGCGTCACTGAGGGCCGCGACGGTCGTGGCGCGGTAGCCGGGGGTATCGCCGAACAGCTGGAGCGCGGCGTCGAGGAAGCGCCGGCGGCGTTCGGCCTGGCGCTGCGCGGCCGACTTGCCGCCGTAGCGGCCCGTCGGCGCCCTGAGCCTGCCCGCCACCCGCTCTCCTCCCTCGTGCCAACTCCCGGCCACACGACCGATTTTGTCGTGTCCGCGGCCTTGTGGAGAAGGGCACCCATTCCCTACTTTGCAGTAAGTTCACTCTGAAAGCGGCTGTGTTCAGATTGCGCGCTCCATCGCTCCATCGCCCCCACCCCATGCCCCCTGCCGGAGGAGAGCAGCATGCCCGCCTTCACGACCAGGCACCTCGGCGCCGTCGCCGCCGCCCTCGCGCTCACCGTCGCCGCCCCCGCCGCCACGGCCTCGGCCGCCCCGGACGCCCGCGCCGACCTGCGCGAGGTGATGTTCGTCGGGAACAACTGGGACGGCACCGCGGACGTCATCCGGTCCACCGGCGACTTCGCCAGGATCGGCCGCATCGACGTCGTCCCGGACAAGGCGGAGCGGATGGCGGAGATCAACGCCGACCCGATCAAGTGGATCTACTTCCAGGCCATCCGCAACGGCGTCGGCGAGGGGCACGACCAGCTCGTCGACGACATGTACTCGACGCCGGACGGCACCTCGGTGGTCGTCTCCCGGCCGAGCTTCGCCGATGTGGTGTCCGTGAACCTCGCCACCGGCGACATCAACTGGCGCTTCCCCGTCTCGGGTTACCGCTCCGACCACATGGCGGTCTCCCCCGACGGCACCCGGGTCGCGGTCTCGGCCTCGACCTCCAACACCGTGCACGTCCTGGACATCGAGACCGGCGAGCAGGTCGGTTCGTTCGGCACCGGCGACAAGCCGCACGAGAACATCTTCAGCCGTGACGGCAGGTACATCTGGAACATGTCCATCGGCGAGGTGAACACCGCGCTCGACGCCCCCTGGCTCGACTGGACCAAGGGCGACCGGCGCATCACGGTCGTGGACGCCACGACGTACAAGCAGGTCAAGGTCATCGACATGCGGGAGCGGCTCGACGCGATCGGCCTCGGCGACTACTCGGACGCGGTGCGGCCCGCCGTCTTCTCCCCCGACGAGTCCAAGCTGTACTTCCAGGTCTCGTTCTTCAACGGCTTCTTCGAGTACGACGTCGCCACCGACCGGATCACCCGGACGAAGACCCTGCCGAAGAACCCCGCCACGAGCGAGGACCGCACCACCTGGGTCAACGACTCGCGCCACCACGGTCTCTCGATGAGCCCGGACGGTGCCAAGATCTGCGTCGCGGGCACGATGGACGACTACGCGACGGTCGTCGACCGCGGCACGCTGACGCAGGGCCCGCTGGTGACCGCCGCCAAGCCGTACTGGGCCACGGTCAGCGGCGACGGCCGGCACTGCGTGGTCTCCGAGAGCGGCGCCGACCAGGTCACGGCCATCGACTTCGCCACCGGCCGGAAGTCGGTCTCGGTCCCCGTCGGCGACCATCCGCAGCGGGTCCGGATCGGCCAGGTGGCGGCGGACTGGACGGGACCGTCGGCCGGCTGAGACGAGGTCCGTACCGGCGCACTCCGGAAGAAGCGCTGCCGGCCGCCCCTGCTCACCGTGGCGGCAGCCGGTGCAGCTCGACCTCCTCCAGCCGCCCGTCGGCGACCGTGACGGTCATGTACGTGCAGTACGGCTGACGGCGGCGGTCCGTCGGCGATCCCGGGTTGAGCAGGCGCAGACCGGTGGCCGCGGTGGTGTCCCAGGGGATGTGGCTGTGCCCGAAGACGAGGACGTCGAGGCCGGGGAAGCGGGCGGCGCAGCGGGCCTCCCGCCCCTGCGCCGCCCCCGTCTCGTGGACGACGCCGAAGCGCAGGCCGCCGAGGTCGGCGTACGCCACCTCGGGCAGCCGGGCGCGCAGCGCGGGTCCGTCGTTGTTGCCGTGGACGCCGACGAGCCGGCGGCTGCGGCTCTCCAGCAGGTCGAGGGTGTCCGTGTCGACCCAGTCCCCCGCGTGCAGGACGACGTCCGCGCGCGGGAGTTCCGCCAGCAGCAGCGCCGGCAGTTCCTTGGCGCGCTTGGGCAGGTGGGTGTCGGACGTGATCAGCAGGCGCACACCTCCAGCTTAATCGACAGGCAAAACTGTGCAGTCTCAGCTGGACAGTCTTACCTGTCGAATTTACCGTGGTGCCAGGCGCCGGCCTGGCCGGGCCGGCAGCGGCGGTCTCCGCACCGTCGGAGAACCATCCGAAAGGCACCACCTCATGACCGTCACCGCCCTCGACCCGCGCACCGCCCTCGTCGTGATCGACCTCCAGGCCGGCATCGTCGCCGCGCCCACCGAGCCGTACACCGGCGCCGAGGTCGTCGCCCGGAGCGTCGCACTGGCCGAGGCCTTCCGCGCCCGCGACCTGCCCGTGGTGCTGGTGCGGGTCTCCTTCGCCGCCGACGGGGCGGACGCCGTGCCCGGCCGTACGGAGGCCGGCGGCGCCGGCGGCCCGCGGCCCGAGGGCTGGGACGTCGTCGTCGACGAGCTGGCCGGGCACCCCGGCGACATCACCGTCACCAAGCGCAACTGGGGCGCCTTCCACGGCACCGGCCTCGACGTCCAACTGCGCCGCCGCGGCGTCACCCAGATCGTGCTCTGCGGCATCGCCACCAGCATCGGTGTGGAGTCCACCGCCCGCGCCGCCCACGAACACGGCTACCACGTCACGCTCGCCACGGACGCGATGAGCGACATGAGCGCCGAGGCGCACCGGGGCAGTGTCGAGCGGATCTTCCCGCGCCTGGGCGAGACGGGCACCACGGGGGAGATCCTGGAACTGCTGGCCACCACGCACGGCTGACGGACCGGCGTCGCTCACCCCGCGTCGGTGCGCCGCTTGAGCGGCTCCCACCAGGCCCGGTGGTCCCGGTACCAGGCGACGGTCTCGGCCAGCCCGGTCGCGAAGTCGCGGCGGGGCCGGTAGCCCAGCTCCTCGCGGGCCTTGCTCCAGTCGACCGAGTAGCGCAGGTCGTGGCCCTTGCGGTCCTCGACCCGCACGATCCGGTCCGGCCCCGCGCCGCAGGCCTCCAGGAGCAGACCGGTGAGGTCGCGGTTGCTCAGCTCGGTGCCGCCGCCGAGGTTGTAGACCTCGCCGGCCCGGCCCCGGGTGCGCACCAGCTCGACTCCCCGGCAGTGGTCGTCGACGTGCAGCCAGTCGCGGACATTGCGTCCGTCGCCGTAGAGCGGGACCCGGCGGCCGTCCAGGAGGTGGGTGACGAACAGCGGCACGAGCTTCTCGGGGAACTGGTGCGGGCCGTAGTTGTTGGAGCACCGCGTCACCCGTACGTCGAGGCCGTGGGTGCGGTGGTACGAGAGGGCCAGCAGGTCGCCGGACGCCTTCGAGGCGGAGTACGGGGAACTCGGCCGCAGGGGGTGCTCCTCGGTGGCCGAGCCGGAGTCGACGGAGCCGTAGACCTCGTCGGTGGAGACGTGCACGAAGGGCGCCACGCCGTGGCGCACGGCGGCGTCGAGCAGGTTCTGGGTGCCGACGACGTTGGTGAGGACGAAGTCGGACGCGGCGTGGATCGAGCGGTCCACGTGGGACTCGGCGGCGAAGTGCACCACCTGGTCCGCCTCCGCCGTCAGCTGGTCCACCAGCGGCGCGTCGCGGATGTCGCCGTGCACGAACTCCAGCCGGGGGTGGCCGAGTTCGAGGTTGGCGGTGGTTCCGGCGTAGGTGAGGGCGTCCAGGACGGTGATCCGCGGCGCCCCCGGACCGTCGGAGGCGAGGAGCCTGTGGACGTACCGGGAGCCGATGAAGCCGGCGGCGCCGGTGACCAGGATGTTCATGAGCGGTTCCGTGCCTTGCTGGGGTCGGGGCGGGCGGTGCGGGCGTCCGTGACGCTACCGGCGTGCCCCGCACGGTCCGCGACCGGCCCGGAACGCGCACCGCGCCGGCACAAAGGCCGGCGCGCTGGGCGGGGTCACCACCCTCAGGGCGTGTTCAGTCCTCGCCCCGGACGATGTTCGACTCCTGGCCCGGTTGCGGTGCGCGGGTGGCGCCGCCGTCCTCGACGGCCGGCACCCAGGTGCGCATCGCGCCCCTGCTCCGCAGGCGGCGGGCCTCCGACCAGCCTGTCTCCAGCCGACGGGCGGCGGGTTTGCCGCCAATCTCCGTGGTCACGAGGCATCATCTTCCTTCTGGATTCCGCGTCTGGTGCGCTCGCCCCTCCGGGTCCCCGCGCGGGACACCGCGAAACACCGGGCTCATGTCCCGTGCGGTGCCTAGGGGTTGGGCCGGGCCACGCTGATGTCGCCCAGTGCCGACTCCGGATCGCGCTCCATCACCAGGTCGCCGAGGGAGACGATGCCGACCGGACGGCCGTCCTCGACGACCGGGACACGGCGTACGGCGTGCTCGCGCATCAGCCGGACGGCGTGGACCAGCTCCTCGTCGGGCCGTACGGTGACCAAGTCGTCGCTGCACGCGCCGGCCACGGTGGTCTGCTCCGGGTCGCCGCCCTCGGCGATCGACCGGATCACCAGGTCGCGGTCGGTGACCAGGCCGCGCAGCCGGTCGCCCTCGGTGACCAGGACGGCGCCGAGGTCCCGGTCGCGCATGAGGCGGGCCACGGCCGTGACGGAGGTCAGCGGCTCGACGGTCACCGGATCGCGGGTCATGACGTCGCGGACGTACTGGGTCATGGGGGTGTGCCTCCCTGTCGTTCCGGCTGCCTCGCTCGGGTCGCGGCCGGGCGGGTACCCGGCGGTGCGGCGGCCGAACCGGCCGGGGAGGCTCAGCCGACGGCCACCGGGACCTCGCTCCACACCTGCTTGCCCCCGCTGACGGGCAGCGTCCCCCAGGCCGCCGACATCGCCTCGACGAGGAGCATGCCGCGACCGCCCGTGGCCTCCCAGCCGATGCTGGTCGGCTTGACGGGCGTGCGCGGCGAGGCGTCGGCGACCGCGACGCGCAGCCGGCCGCCGAGCAGGGTGAGGTCGAGCCGCACCTTGCCGTCGGTGTGCACCAGGGCGTTGGTGACCAGCTCGGAGACGATCAGCAGGACGCCGTCGACGTCGCCGTCGGGTACCTCCCAGGAGCGCAGGGTGCGCCGGGTGAAGCGGCGGGCGTGCCGCACGGCCTCGGGCAGTCGCCACACCGACCAGCTCTCCCGCAGCGGGCGCAGGGCCATGCCGTCGTAGCGCACCAGCAGCAGGGCGACGTCGTCGTTGCGGCGGGCGTTGCCGAGCAGGGCGTCGGCGACGAGTCCGAGGTGGGCGGGGGCGGAGACGGCCAGGGCGTGCGCGAACCGGTCCATGCCTTCGTCGATGTCGGACTCCGGCGTCTCCACGAGGCCGTCCGTGGTGAGGGCGATCAGGGTGCCGGGCCGCACCCGCAGCGGGCTCATCGGGAAGTCGGCCTGCGTCACCACGCCGAGCGGGGGGCCTCCCTCCACCTCCGCGATCTCCGTGGAGCCGTCGGGGTGGCGCAGCACCGGCGGCAGGTGCCCGGCCCGCACGCACCAGGCGGAGCCCTCCTCCATGTCGAGGTCGACGTAGACGCAGGTGGCGAAGAGGTCGGTCTCCATGCCGGTCAGCAGCCGGTTGGCGTGGGACACCACCACGTCCGGCGGGTGGCCCTCGACGGCGTAGGCGCGCAGGGCGGTGCGCATCTGGCCCATGAGGGTGGCCGCGCCCGCGCTGTGGCCCTGGACGTCGCCGATGACCAGGGCCACGTGGTGGTCGGGCAGCGGGATCACGTCGTACCAGTCGCCGCCCAGCTCCAGGCCCGCCGTGCTGGGCAGGTAGCGGGCGACGGCGACCGCGCCGGGCAGCTTCGGCAACCGGCGGGGCAGCAGCTGGCGCTGGAGCATGCCGACCAGTTCGTGCTCGGCGTCGAAGGCGTGGGCGCGCATCAGGGCCTGCCCGGCGAGGCCCGCGGAGGCGGTGAGCAGGGCGCGCTCGTCGGGGCCGAAGTCGTGCGGGGTGTCCCAGCCGATCAGGCAGGCGCCGGCCATGCGGCCGCCCGCGGGCAGCGGCAGCACGGCCAGGCCGCCGGGGCCGACGTCGGCGAGGGCGGGTTCCAGGTCGCCGGTGCCGGCGGGCCAGATCCGGGCCCGCCCCTCGCGCAGGGCGGCGGCGAGGGTGGGCATGGCCCGTACCGGTGCGTCCGGCCACTCGGTGCGCCACTCCAGGCGCCACAGCTCGGGCCAGGACTCGGGGTCGGGCGGGTCGAGGACGGTGACGACGAGCCGGTCGTTCTCCAGCTCGGCCAGCGCGATGCGGTCGGCTCTGAGCGGTCTGCGCAGGGCGGCGACGACGGCCTGGCTGACGTCGCGGACGGTCCCGGCGGTGGCGAGCGCGGCGGCGAGCCGCTGGACGCGGGCGACGTCGGTCACGTCCGGGCGCAGCGTGGAGGCGTCGGCGACGGTGCCGACCAGGAGGGTCGGCCTGCCGTCGCCGCCGGGCAGCAGGCGCCCGCTGAGCCGCAGCCACTTCGGCGGGCCGGTGGGTTGCAGCACCCGGAACTCCAGCTCGCGCTCGCCGATGGTCATGTGGTCGGACTCGGTCACCGACATCAGCGACGGCAGGTCCTCCGGCACGGTGAGGCCGAGCAGCGTCTCGACCTTGCCGTCGAACTCCTCGGGGGCGAGGCCGAACAGGCGCAGGATGTCGTCACCGACCTCCGCCCGGCCGGTGTCCATGGCCAGGGTGAAGGCGTTCGGCTGGAGCTCACCGGCCTCGGCGGACTCGGTGGTCGCCGCCGGGACGGGGCAGGTGACCGCCTCGGCGATCACCTCCAGGCAGGCGCGGCCGTCGGCGTCGAACCCGTCCGGGTGCTCGGTCAGGGCGAGGAGGCAGCCGCCGCCGTCCCCGCGCACGGGCAGGACGGCCAGCGAGAAGCCGCTCGACGGCACGTGCCGCGACTCCGCCGATCCGGCGAACTCCGCCGGCCCCATCCACACCGCCTCGCCGGCCCGGTGGGCGTCGGCGACCGGGGAGCCGCCCGTCGCGGGATAGCTGTCGCGTACGCCGTACAGGGTGCGCGGCGCTCCGGCCGACTCGACCAGGCAGAGCAGTTCGCGGTCGTCGCCGGGCGTGTAGAGGGCGGCGAAGGAGGCGCCCGCGAAGACCAGCGCCTGTTCGAGGATTCCGCGCAGCCGCTGCTCCGGCTGCGGACCGGCCGCGAGGGCCTTCAGGGCGCCCTCGGCACGCAGCGTCCTCGGTCCGCGTTCCGGTGCGCCCTCTGTGACCACGTCGCCATTACAGCGCTTATGCGACATCTGCGCAGCCCCTGCGGCTCGGGTACCGGCGGTCGGGAGCACATCGGGGGCGCCCGGACCTACGCTGCGCGCCGCGGTGCGGTGCGGTGCGGACGGGACGTAGGTGTGGGGCGGGGGCGGGCGCGGATAGGTACAGCACACTGCGGGGCGGCCCCGGGGGGTGCGGCGGCGCATTACGGGCCGTGCGCGGGGGCGCGGTGCGGGATGGCGCACCCCGGTGCGGTGCGCATCGGGCCGAGTGGGCTGGGCGGTCCGTCGCCATCGCCTGCGAGGCGACCTTGGCGGCGGCGTCCAGGGGTCAGGTCCACGCCGGACGCGAACCCCCACGTATCGCCGTGCACGACCCGCACCGCGTACCCGAGGTCGGTGGTGTCCGAGGACCCGGCGGGCCGGGCGTCCCTGGCCCGGTGGGACCGACGGGCTCGCGCGAGGGAGAGGCACGGGTCAGCGGGCCCGCCCGGGCGGTGCGGCCGCCGGATCGCCGTCCGGTCCCGTCGGCGGGGGCCCGGGCGGCGATCCAGCGGGCCGTGGGGTCAGCCCGTCAGCCCGTCAGCCCTTCGGTCCCGTCCTCGCCGCCGACCGCCGCACCGTCACCGGCCTCACCGGCACCGGAGCCTTCACCCGCGTCGCCGCCCGCACCGGCGGCACCCTCGTCCCCGGCGCCCGCACCCGCACCCGCACCCCCGGCACCGGCGGCCTCGCCGCCGAGGGTGGCGCCGACCGCTTCCAGGGCCGTGGTGACCGGCTGGAAGAAGGTCTCGCCGCCGGCCGTGCAGTCACCGCTGCCGCCGGAGGTCAGGCCGATCGCGAGGCCGTCCCGGGTGAACAGGGAACCGCCGCTGTCGCCCGGCTCGGCGCAGACGTCGGTCTGTATGAGGCCCGTGACCGTGCCCTCCGGGTAGTTGACGGTGGCGTCCAGGCCGAGGACCTGGCCGTCGGCCAGCCCGGTCGTGCTGCCCATGCGCAGGACCTCCTGGCCGACCGTCGCCTCGGCGGCCCCGCTGATCGGCAGGGAACGGTCGCCGAGGTTGACCTCGCTCGGCGCCTCGGTCGCCGGGTCGTCGTACCTGACGAGCGCGAAGTCGCCCTCGCCGGGGAAGACCGCCTGGTCGACGGTGGCCACCGGCGGGCCGCCCTGCGCGTCGGACCACTGGTCGGCCGCGACCCCGCAGTGGCCGGCCGTCAGGAAGGCGGGCGAGCCGTCGCCCGCGGTGACGTTGAAGCCCAGTGAGCAGCGCGCGCCGCCGCCGAAGACGGCGTCGCCGCCCGACGCGAAGGTCTTGAAGGTGCCGGCGGACTTCCTGACCGTCGCCATGCCGGAGCCGAGGCCCTCGACGGTGGACTCCAGCCGGTCCCACCGCTCGCCGGTGACGGTGCGGTCGGCGGTCACCAGGATCTTGTTGGTGCGCGGGTCGATCGCCCACGAGGTGCCCGGAATGCTCGCCTGGGACTTCAGCGTCCGCGCGCCGCTCCTCAGCTCGCCCATGCTGTTGTCGACCTCGCGGACCTCCGCGCCCGCCTTCTCGGCCTGCGCGACGACCTGGTCGTCGTCGCCGGGGACGACGTTGACGACGAGCTGCCGCGCGCCGGAGTCGTAGTAGGAGCCCGCGAAGGTGTCGCCGAGCAGCCCGGCGAGCCGTGCGGCGAGATCGGAGGCGTCCGCCGCCTTGAGGGTCCGGGGCGCGGTCGCGGCGTCGTCCGGGGAGCCGCCGTCCTGCGAGGCGTTGGCGTTCGGCAGCAGGACTGCGGCCGCGCCGAGCGCCACCACACCGCCCGCCGCCATCGCGGCCCTGCGCTTCGGGATTCGCTTGTGACTCAACCTGCTCGACCTCCTGGGACCGGGGCCTGGGCCCGCCGGTCCGGCAGCTGTTGGGGGCGCCTGGACGGCTGTTGGTACGCACCGGCCGACCGGGGCGTTCAGCCGGGCCACCGCGTACGACCGGATCGGCACCCTCCGCATCCGCCCGGCGACGCACTGTTCCGATCACGGAGCGGAATGACCGCTTCAGCGAATCTGCACATCGAATGCCCAACCCGGTCACTCTCGTTGGCGCATCTGCACAATCCCGCGGCGACCCGTACGCCTTTGGGCCCGGAGTGCCCCAATCGCCTCCCCGGAGGCAAGGGATCGCGCGAACCGATGTCGCGCACCGTGTGAAGAAGTCGCCGCGAAGGCGTGCGCGCTCCTGCACGCTTGGCTGCCCGGGCCTCGCAAGTGCGCTGGTGAGAGGGGTGATTGATTGGAAGCCCGGACCGGCCGCGTGCTTTGATCCATCGCACCGCAGGGGCTGCGGAGGGCTCGGGAAACGGGCGCCCGGCGCCTGCGGTCGCGGCCGTCATCTGTCCCCAGAGGGGGCCGCTCCCCCCTTGTGAAATGGCTATACGAAGGGAAGTTCCATCATGAACTCCACCCCCCAGGTTGAGACCGTCGAGATCTCCGACGCCGACCTCGACAACGTCTCCGGCGGCCTGAACGTGAACGCCGTCGGCACCGTCACCGGCCTGGTGGACGGCATCGCCCCGGTCTCCGGCCTGGTCAACACGGCCGTCGGCACGGTCGAGGGTGTCACCGGCCTGAACACCGCCCCGGTCACGGGCCTGGTCGCCGGTCTCTGATCGCACCTTTGCGTCGCCGAGTCCCGGAGCCACCCAGGCTCCGGGGCTTTTCGGCCGTTCCGCTTCTTCGGCCGTACTCATCAAGCCCGGGATACGTCAGCCGTGCAGTTCCGCCAACAGGCCCTCGCCAAACTCCAGTCACCGGAGGAGCTCGATCTCCCGGTGCGTTTCGCCCGTCCCCAGGGCTGGCTGGTGCTGTCCGTGACCGTGGTCGCGATGGCCGCCGCGTCCATGTGGGCGGTGGGCGGCTCGGTGACCTCCACGGTCGCCGCCCCCGCCATCCTCACCCACGGGCAGGGCAGTTACCTGCTGCAAAGTCCCGTCTCGGGGCAGGTCACCGCGGTCCTGGCGCGCCCGGGGCAGCGGCTGGCCGCCGACGCCCCGGTGCTGAAGGTCCGCACCGCCAAGGGTGAGACGGTCGTCCGCTCGGTCGACGCCGGGCGGGTCAGCGCGCTCGCGGCCACCGTCGGGCAGATCATCGGTACCGGCGCGAACGTCGCCTCGGTCGAGAAGGTCGCCCACGCCGACGACCCCCTCTACGCCACCGTCTACGTCCCCGCCGAGAAGGCCGCCGCCATCCCCGCCCACGCCTCCGTCGACCTGACCGTCCAGTCGGTGCCGACGCAGCAGTACGGCGTCCTGCACGGCGAGGTGAAGGCCGTCGACCGCTCGGCCCAGTCGGCGCAGACGATCGCCGCGTTCCTCGGGGACAGCCAGCTCGGCGAGCAGTTCACCGAGGACGGCAGGCCGGTGGCCGTGACGGTGCGGCTGGCGGCCTCGAAGTCCACGAAGAGCGGCTACGAGTGGTCCTCGGCGGACGGGCCGCCGTTCGAGCTGACCTCCATGACCCTGGCCTCGGGCTCGATCCGGCTGGCCGACCAGCGTCCCGTCGATTGGCTGCTGCCGTGAGCACCGCACAGGAGACCCGGGGCAGACGCCGGGCCGCCCCGCCGAGGCGCGGCGTGCCCAAGAGCCGCGCGAAGACCGTCCGCACGCCCACCGTGCTCCAGATGGAGGCCGTGGAGTGCGGCGCGGCCTCCCTCGCGATGGTGCTGGGGCACTACGGCCGCCATGTCCCGCTGGAGGAGCTGCGCATCGCCTGCGGTGTCTCCCGCGACGGGTCCCGGGCGAGCAATCTGCTGAAGGCGGCGCGCGGTTACGGGCTCACCGCCAAGGGCATGCAGATGGACCTGGCCGCCCTCGCCGAGGTGACGGCACCGGCCATCCTCTTCTGGGAGTTCAACCACTACGTCGTCTACGACGGCATGGGCCGCCGGTTCGGGCGGCGCGGGGTGTTCATCAACGACCCGGGCAAGGGCCGCCGTTTCGTGTCCCTGGAGGACTTCGACGGCAGCTTCACCGGGGTCGTGCTCACCATGGAGCCCGGCGAGGACTTCACCCGGGGCGGCCGCAAGCCCGGTGTGCTCGGCGCGATGCCGGCCCGGCTGCGGGGCACCGCCGGGACGCTGCCGGCCGCCGTGCTGGCGAGCCTGCTCCTGGTCGCGGTCGGCGCGGCGGTGCCCGCGCTCAGCCGCACCTACATCGACATGTTCCTGATCGGGGGGCAGACCTCGCTGCTCGGCGTGCTGTTCGCGTCGATGGGGGCCTGTGTGCTGCTCACGGTGGTGCTGACCTGGCTCCAGCAGGCCAACCTGCTGCACGGCCGCATCATCTCCTCCACCCTCTCCAGTGCCCGCTTCCTGCGGCACCTGCTGCGGCTGCCGGTCACCTTCTTTTCCCAGCGCAGCCCCGCCGACCTGGTGCAGCGCCTCCAGTCCAACGACGCCGTGGCCGAGACCCTGGCCCGCGACCTCGCCGCGGCGGGTGTGGACGCGATCGTGGTCGTCCTGTACGCCGTGCTGCTGTACACGTACGACCCGCAGCTCACCTTCGTCGGCATCGGTGTGGCGCTGCTCAACATCCTGGCGATGCGGGTCGTCATCCGGCTGCGCGCGACCCGTACGGCGAAACTGCGGGCGGACACGGCGCGGCTGACCAACACCGCGTACACCGGGCTCCAGCTGATCGAGACGATGAAGGCGACCGGCGGCGAGGACGGCTACTTCCGCAAGTGGGCGGGGCAGCACGCCACCACGCTGGAGGAGCAGCAGCGGCTCGGGGTGCCGAGTGCCTGGCTGGGCGTGGTCGCGCCGACGCTGGCGACGCTCAACAGCGGGCTGATCCTGTGGATCGGCGGCATGCGCGCGGTCGAGGGCCACATCTCGGTCGGTCTGCTGGTCGCCTTCCAGGCGCTGGTGGTCCGCTTCACGGCCCCGCTGACCCGGCTGAACGGCGTCGCGGGCCGCATCCAGGACTTCGCGGCCGACGTAGCCCGGCTCAAGGACGTGGAGAACTTCCGGGCGGACCCGCTCTACGACCGCCCCGGCGGCGGCGACTCCACCCGCCGGCTGCACGGCCACGTCGAGTTGCAGAACATCTCCTTCGGCTACAACCCGCTGGACAAACCCCTGCTCACCGGCTTCGACCTGACCGTCGGTCCGGGGCAGCAGGTGGCCCTGGTCGGCGGGTCGGGCAGCGGCAAGTCGACGGTGTCGCGGCTGATCTCGGGCCTGTACGCGCCCTGGGACGGCGTGATCCGCATCGACGGGCAGCGGCTCGACGACATCCCGCGCGGGGCGCTGGCGTCCTCCGTCTCCTTCGTCGACCAGGACGTGTTCCTGTTCGAGGGCTCGGTGCGCGACAACGTGGCGCTGTGGGACCCGTCGATCCCCGACGACGCCGTGGTGGAGGCGCTGAAGGACGCCGCGCTGTACGACGTGGTGATGCGCCGGCCGGGCGGTGTCCACAGCCCGGTCGAGCAGGACGGCCGCAACTTCTCCGGCGGGCAGCGCCAGCGCCTGGAGATCGCGCGGGCCCTGGTGCGCCGCCCCAGCATCCTCGTCCTGGACGAGGTGACCAGCGCGCTGGACGCGGAGACCGAACTGGTGGTCATGGACAACCTGCGCCGGCGCGGCTGCGCCTGCGTGGTGATCGCGCACCGGCTCAGCACCGTGCGGGACAGCGACGAGATCGTCGTCCTGGAGCACGGCACGGTGGTGGAGCGCGGGCGGCACGAGGATCTGCTGGCGCGCGGTGGCGCGTACGCGGCGCTGGTCAGGGAGCGGTGAGATGACGACCGTGCACGAGGGACAGGGCGACCTGGTCCTGGGGGCGCTCGGCTCGCTGGGCACGCGCGTCGACTGCGCCGGGTTCAACCGGCTCGACCTGGAGGGACCGCAGGTCCTGTGGCTGGTGGCGTCCGGCGCGGTGGACCTGTTCGCGGTCGACGCCGGGGAACAGGGCCACTGGCACCACCTGGGACGCCTGGAGGCGGGCTCGGTGCTGCTCGGACCGGTCACCGGGCCGCAGCACACCCTGGTGGCGCGTCCGCTGCGGGACTGCGTGGTGCACCGCATCGGACTGCGCGAGCTGTACCAGCCGGCGAGCACCCAGACATGGTCGTACGACGCGTACGGCAACCCCCAGTACGTGCCGCCGACGACGAGCCCGCTGGAGTACGCCCTCGCGCTCGGCGTGGGCCGCGGCCTGACCGTCCTCTTCCAGGCGCCGATGGCCGCGGAGCGGGCCGGCGCGCCCGCCGACGACGACGTGTTCTGGATGCAGGTGCCGCCGGGCAGCGTGCAGTACGGGGCGGTGTACGGCGAGGAGGCCGCCGCCGACCTGCTGATGGACCCGGCGCTGTGGCAGAGCATGGTCGACCAGCAGTACCGGCTGCTGACCACCCTGGACCGCTGGATCGAGCAGCTGGAGCGCACCCACGAGACGCGTACCGCGGCCGGTATCAAGGCCGGTGAGGCGGTGCGCGAGCAGGCCGACCGGACGCTGCTGGCCTCCATCGGCAGGCGCCGGGCGCAGCGCGGTACGGCCGCCGACGCCGACGCCACGTACGCGGCCTGCGAGCTGGTCGCCCGCGCCGCCGGGATCCCGCTCGCCGAACCGGCCCTGGGTGGCGCCGAGAGCGACCGGCTCGATCCGGTGGAGCGCATCGCGCTCGCCTCGCGGGTGCGGACCAGGTCGGTGCGGCTGGAGGACCGCTGGTGGCGGGAGAACGTGGGCCCGCTGGTGGGGCACCGCACCCTGTCGGGGGCGCCGGTGGCGCTGCTGTGGCGGCGCGGCGGCTATGTGGCCGTGCATCCGGCGACCGGCCGGGAGACGCCGGTGGAGAAGGCGAACGCCGGGGAGTTCGAGCCGCGCGCGGTGATGTTCTACCGGCCGCTGCCCGAGCGGCGGCTCAGTCCGCTGCGGCTGCTGCGGTTCTGTCTGGCGGGCACCCGCCGGGATCTGACCGGTCTGCTGCTCGCCGGGCTGGTGACGGTGGGGCTGGGCGCGCTGGTGCCGGTCGCGACGGGCCGGGTGCTCGGCGAGTTCGTGCCCAAGGCGCAGACCGGGCTGATCGTGCAGGTGTGTCTCGCGGTGATGCTGAGCAGTGTCGTCGCGGCGGCCTTCATGCTGTTGCAGAACCTGACCATCCTGCGCCTGGAGGGCCGGATCGAGGCGACGCTCCAGCCCGCCGTGTGGGACCGGCTGCTGCGGCTGCCGACGCGGTTCTTCACCGAGCGTTCCACCGGCGAGCTGGCGAGCGCGGCCATGGGCATCAGCGCCATCCGCAGACTGCTCGCGGGGGTCGGTCCGACGGTGGCCCAGTCGGTGACCGTGGGGGCGGTGAACCTCGCCCTGCTGCTGTGGTACAGCGTGCCGATGGCGCTGGCCGCGCTCGGCATGCTGGTGGTCGTCGCCGGGGTCTTCCTGGGCCTCGGACTGTGGCAGGTGCGCTGGCAGCGGCGGCTGGTCAAGCTCACCAACAAGCTGAACAACCAGGCGTTCCAGACGCTGCGCGGGCTGCCCAAGCTGCGGGTGGCGGCGGCCGAGAACTACGCCTACGCGGCGTGGGCGGAGCGGTTCGCGCACAGCCGGGACCTGCAACAGCGGGCGGGGCGGATCAAGAACCTGAACGCGGTGCTGGGCGCGGTGTACCTGCCGTTGTGCACGCTGCTGATGTTCATGCTGCTGGCCGGTCCGGCGCGGGGCTCGATGTCGGCGGCCGAGTTCCTCACCTTCAACGCCTCGGTGACGATGCTGCTGACCTCGGTCACCCAGCTGACGGGCGCGTTCGTGTCGGGGGTGGCGGCGCTGCCGCTGTTCGAGGAGATCCGGCCGGTGCTGGACGCGACGCCCGAGGTGCGGACGGCGAGCACCCGGCCGGGTCCGCTGTCGGGGGCGATCGAGGCGCGTCGGCTGTCCTTCCGGTACACCGACGATGGTCCGCTGGTCCTGGACGACGTGTCCTTCGAGGTGCGGCCCGGCGAGTTCGTGGCGGTCGTCGGCCCCAGCGGTTGCGGCAAGTCGACGCTGCTGAGGCTGCTGATCGGCTTCGACCGGCCGCTGTCGGGCAGCGTCCTGTACGACGGCCAGGACCTGGCCGCGCTGGACCAGTCGGCGGTGCGCAGGCAGTGCGGGGTGGTGCTCCAGCACGCGCAGCCGTTCACCGGCTCGATCCTGGACGTCATCTGCGGCACCGAGCCGTACACGCCCGAGGAGGCGATGGCGGCGGCCGAGATGGCGGGGCTCGCGGAGGACATCCGGCGGATGCCGATGGGCCTGCACACCATCGTGTCGGGCAGCGGCGCGGTCTCCGGGGGCCAGCGGCAGCGGCTGATGATCGCGCAGGCGCTGATCCGCCGGCCGCGCATCCTCTTCTTCGACGAGGCCACCAGCGCCCTGGACAACGAGACGCAGCGCACGGTGATCGAGTCCACCAAGGCGCTCAACGCCACCCGGATCGTGATCGCGCACCGTCTGTCCACGGTCCTGGACGCCGACCGCGTGATCGTGATGGAGGACGGCAAGGTCGCCCAGCAGGGCCCGCCCGCCCACCTGCTGGCGGACACCGGCGGCCGGCTGCACGAGCTGGTGCGGCGACAACTGGCCTGATCGGCGCTCAGATGGGTACTTGTTGCCCTCATGCGTACCAGCGTGGTGGATGTGGGATCGAACACGGTCCGGCTCATGGTGGCGGACGCCGAGGGCGGCGTCCCGCTGCCGGTGCACACCGCGAAGTGGCGGCTGCGGCTGTCCGAGCAGGTCAAGCCGGGCGACCCGGTGCCGGAGGAGGCCGTGGAGCGGCTCGTCGAGGCGGTCGCCGACGCCGTCAGGACCGCGGACCGCTGGGGCGCGTCGAGTCCGCTGGCCTTCGCGACCGCCGTGGTGCGCGCCGCGCCGAACCGGCGTGAGGTGCTGCGCACCGTGCGCGCCCGCACCGGCGTGCCGCTGTGCACCCTGCCGGGCGAGGTGGAGGCGGAGCTGACCTTCCTCGGGGCCCGGCGCTGGATGGGCTGGCGGGTCGGGCCGCTGGCGCTGCTGGACATAGGCGGCGGTTCGCTGGAGGTCGCGTTCGGACGCGGCCGGCTGCCCGGCTTCGTGGCCTCGCTGCCGCTGGGCGCGGCCCGGCTCACCCACGAGTTCCTGGCGGGCGGCCAGGACCCGGCGTCGCCGGACCAGGTCAAGGCGTTGCGCCGCAGGGTCCGCCACGAGCTGCGGGACGTCGCCGCGCGGATCCGCTGGGAGGGGCCGCGGACCGCCGTGGCCACCTCGCGGACCTTCCAGCAGCTCGGACGGCTGTGCGGGGCCCCGCCGGGCCGGCACGGGCCCTTCATGGAGCGGCGGATGCGCTGCTCGGACCTGGGGGACGCGGTGGGCCGGCTGGCCGCCCTGTCCGCCGCCGAGCGGGCCCGGCTGCCGGGCATCTCCGCGCCGCGCGCGGCGCAGAGCCTGGCCGGAGCCGTGGTGGGGCACACCGCGATGAAGCTGATCGGCCTCGAGTCCGTGACGCTCTGTCCCTGGGCGATCCGTGAGGGCATCCTGCTGCGCCACATCGAGGACGGCCCGTCCTGGTGGGCCGAGGTCGTCCGCCGCAGCGACGAGGCCGCTCCCCCGGCGCCGGTGCCCCTGCGCCTGGCGGCCACGTCGAACTGAACGACCGCAGACAAGAACCGTACGACCGGAAGCGAGAAGGAGCACATCGTGTCCCAGGACGGCGAGCGCGACCACCAGCAGCCCGAGACCGCCATCGAGGAGGTGCTGCGCGAGATCGAGGAGGCCAGGCCCCGCGACGCGGAGTCCGACGAGGGCGGGCACCGGGGCGAGGCGGGGGACGCCACCTCGCCGAACACCGGCGCCCAGAAGGACGCCGAGGGCGAGTGAGATGCCGATCCGTGCGGCCGGGGGTGCCGGGCCGGTGTCCGGGTACTCGCGGCGCATGGAGTACGACCGCGAAGGACCACAGCTGCCGACGGCCCGGGGACCGGTCTCCGAGGCCGTCGGCGCACATCTGCTCGGCACGGGCCCACTGCCCTCCCCCGAGGCCGTCGCCGCCGCGCCCGTGTACGGCGACGACCTCCAGCTCGCCCTGTACCAGTGCTACGAGCTGCACTACCGGGGCTTCGCGGGGGTCCGCCCCGACCTGGAGTGGGACCCCGCCCTGCTGGGCGTCCGGGCCGGGCTGGAGCGACGCTTCCTGGCCGCCCTGCGGGCCGACACCCCGGTCCACGACAGCGTCGCGGACGCGGTCGGGGCGCTGCTCGTCGAGCCCGTCCACGGCGAGGGGGTCAGCCATTTCCTGCGCGACGAGGGCGCGTTGTGGCAGCTGCGCGAGTACGCGGCCCAGCGCTCCCTGTACCACCTCAAGGAGGCCGATCCGCACGCCTGGGTGCTGCCGCGGCTGTGGGGCCGCGCGAAGGCGGCGATGGCGGCGGTGGAGTTCGACGAGTGGGGCGGCGGCCGCGCCGACCGGGTGCACGCCCGCCTGTTCGCCGACCTGATGGAGGACCTGGACCTGGACACGGCGTACGGGGCCCATCTCGACGCGGCCTCGGCCGAGTCCCTGGCCACGGTGAACATGATGTCCCTGTTCGGCCTGCACCGGTCGCTGCGCGGCGCGCTGGTGGGGCATTTCGCGGCGGTGGAGATCACCTCGTCGCCCGGTTCCCGGCGGCTCGCCGAGGCGATGCGCCGCACCGGCGCCGGTCCGGCCGCCGAGCACTTCTACGACGAGCACGTCGAGGCCGACGCGGTGCACGAGCAGATCGTGCGGCACGAGGTGATCGACGGCCTGCTGGAGCAGGAGCCGCGGCTCGCGGCGGACGTCGTGTTCGGCATCGACGCCACCGGCTACCTCGAGGACCGCCTCGGCAACCGGCTGCTCGCCGACTGGCGCACGGGACGGTCGTCGCTGCGCACGCCGCTGCCCGCCGCTCGCCATGCCCGTGGGGAAGTTTCTCATATTTCGTGACGACCGGGGTACGTGGGATCCGTGAATTTCATGGTGCTTCCGGGCGTCTACGCCCCTCAGGAGGACACCGCCCTGCTGGCCGGGGCGCTGTCCGACGAGTCGCTCCCGCCGGGCGCGGCCGTGCTCGACGTGGGAACCGGCTCGGGCGCCCTGGCCCTGGCGGCGGCACGGCGGGGCGGCCGGGTCACCGCGGTGGACGTGTCGTGGCGCGCGGTGTGCGCCGCGCGCCTCAACGCGGCCCGGGCCGGGCTGCCGGTCCGGGTCCGGCACGGCAACCTCTTCACGCCCGTGCGCGGTGAGACCTTCGACCTGGTGCTGGCCAATCCGCCGTATGTGCCGGCGCCCGCCTCCGGCCGCCGGCCGCGTGGTGCCGCGCGGGCCTGGGACGCCGGGCACGACGGCCGCATGGTCCTGGACCGGATCTGCCTTCAGGTGCCCCGGCTGCTGCGCCCGGGCGGTGTGCTGCTGCTCGTGCAGTCGGCGCTCAGCGACCCCGCGAGGACCGAGGCGCTGCTGCGCGAGGCGGGCCTGAAGGCCGCGGTCGTCCGACGGCGGCGGATCGCGTTCGGTCCCGTGCTGCGCGGCCGGGAGCGCTGGCTGCGGCAGCGCGGGCTGCTGTCCGTGGCCGACTACGAGGAGGAGCTGGTGGTCGTCCGTGCCGAACTCCCCGTCTGACACCCCGCGCCCGCCGGACGCCCCGCGCCGGATCAAGGTCCAGCGCCGGGGGCCGCTGCTGGTGGAAGGGCCGGTGGAGGTGGAGCTGGAGGACGGGACGACGGTGTCCTCCGACCGCTTCCGGGTGGCGCTGTGCACGTGCCGGCGCAGTCGGCGCTATCCGTGGTGCGACACCAGTCACCGCGCCCGGTCGTCCGGGCCCGGTGACGGGTCGGCGGCCGCGAACGACTGACCCCCGGCCCCCTACCCGCAGTACCAAGTCCGGGAGGGCGGCGGACGGCCCCACTCCGTCCGCCGCCCCCGGTGCGGGACCCCGGGCTCCGTACGGCGGCGGCTCGCACTCCCCAGTGGCGAGCCGCCACTCACGCCGCACGCTCCCGGCGGTCCCGGTCCCTCAGAACGTGAAGACGCTCGCGCTGCCCGCGTTCTTCACGCACTCGTTGGCGAAGGTGCGTTCGTAGGAGAGGCGTCGGCCCTGCCAGACCCCGTCCACGGTGACGACCACGGGGGCGTACTCCCGGGTGCACATCACCGTGTCCTCGGCGGCCAGGGCGCCCGGGTCGCCGTGCGCGGCGCGCAGTTCGGCGCAGGCAGCGCCGGCCGCGGGGTGGGTGCCGGAGGCCGTCGGGGCGCAGGTCAGGGTGACCGCGCGCAGGGGTGCGGCGGTGGCAGCGCTCTCTCCGTGCCCCAGGGTCAGCACCAGGGCCGAGGGGGCGTAGAGCGACGCGGGGGCGGTGGCCGGGGAGGCGAGGGAGGCCCCGGCAAGGGGCCCGCAGACGGCGGTGGCCGTCAGGCCCAGAGTCGCTGCCCAGCGCGCGGTGTTCCGCATTGTGTGCATCCTTCCGCTCGTTTCGAGGGTGGTGCCGGCCCGGCTCGGTCGGTGCCGGAACGGCGAGCGCGAGTCTGCCGAGTCCGGCACCGGAAGACATCTCGACCCCATGGGTTTCGGTAACCTTGCGTATTGAATCAGTGGCGTGAAGTCACGGATTTTGAACGTTCCAAGTCCGCAACTGGGCGTTTCTTGATCGAATGTTGAGACCGGAACTGGCCGGATGGCGTGATCCACCCGTTCGTCAATAGGCCTGAAACACCCCTGAAACAGACCCCGTCCACCCTGGCGGCCACCCTCGGCATACCCGCGGGTATGGTGCCGGCAGCGCGAGCTCGACGACGAGAGGCGGACGTGGGATGCCGAAGCACTGGGCGGACTTCCAGTACGAGATCTATCTGAACGGCATGTCGGGCGCGGTGCCCCGGCTGCCCACCGATCTGACCCGGCTGGAGGAGCTGACCGAGCGGCGCCTGGGCCCCGGCCCCTTCGGGTACGTCGCGGGCGGCGCGGGCGACGGCAGCACCGCCCGCGCCAACCGGGCGGCGCTGGCCAGGCGCCGGATCGTCCCGCGCATGCTGCGCGACGTGCACGAGCGCGACCTGCGCGTCGAGGTGCTGGGCCGGGACCTGCCCGCTCCGCTGGCGCTCGCGCCGGTCGGCGTCCTGTCGATCATGCATCCGGACGCGGAGCCCGCCGCGGCCCGGGCCGCCGCCGCCCAGGGCGTGCCGTACATTCTCTCCTCCGCCTCCAGCACGCCCCTGGAGCAGGTCGCCGAGGCGATGGGCGACGCCGAGCGCTGGTTCCAGCTCTACTGGCCCAAGGACCGCGAGGTGGCGCGCAGCTTCCTGGAGCGCGCCGGGGCGGCCGGGTACACGGCGCTGTTCGTCACGCTGGACACGCCGCTGCTGTCCTGGCGCCCGCGCGACCTCGACCAGGCGTACCTGCCGTTCCTGCACGGGGTGGGCACCGCCAACTACTTCTCGGACCCGGCCTTCCTGGCCGGGCTGGCGAAGCCGGTGCACGAGGACCCGAACGCGGCGGTGGCGCATTTCGTCGGCATGTTCTCCGATCCCGCCAAGTCCTGGCCGGACCTGGCGTTCCTGCGGGAGAACTGGGACGGTCCGATCGTCCTCAAGGGCGTCCTGCACCCGGACGACGCCCGGCTCGCCGCGGACGCCGGGATGGACGGCGTGGTGGTCTCCAACCACGGCGGCCGTCAGGTGGCCGGTTCCGTCGCGGCGGCCGATGCCCTGCCGCGCGTGGTGGAGGCGGTCGGCGACCGGCTCACCGTGCTGTTCGACAGCGGCGTCCGCACCGGCGACGACGTCTTCAAGGCGCTCGCGCTCGGCGCGCGTGCGGTGCTCCTGGGCCGCCCCTACGTCTACGGCCTGGGCCTGGACGGCCAGGCCGGCGTGGAGCACGTGATCCGCTGCCTGCTCGCCGAACTGGACCTCACCCTGGCCCTGTCCGGACACGCCTCGCCGGCCACGCCGGGCCCCGCCGACCTGGTCGAGGACCCGGCGTGAGGGGACGGCGGCACCCCCCCCCGAAAGGAGCGGGCCCGCTCAGCCGCCGGGCAGTTCCACGGCCCGCGCGCCCGGTGCGTCGGTGCGGGCGATCGACAGGGGGCCCTCCGCCGCCGGCACCGGGTCGGTGCGCCAGCGCTGGGCCTCGGAGCCGTCGTGCACCTTGACGACGACGTCGGCGTCCGGGGCACCGGTGGTGGCGGCGAGCACGAGCAGCTTCTGCCCGCGCGGCACCCACTCGCCCCGTTCGGTGAGGTCGTAGCGCACGTCGTCGCCCCGCTCGGTGCCCTCGTCGGCGCAGGTACCGAGGATGACGACGCCGGCGTCCGCCCGCGAGTCCAGACACAGGCCCGGGTCGGCGACGCTGCGCAGCAGCCCGTCGTCCTCGTGGGTCCACTGCTGGGTCCACGCCTCGGAGCACTCCGCCAGCCGGGCACCGGCCCCGGCCTTCGGCTCGCCCCGGACGTCGAGGCAGAGGTCCGCGGCGACGTTGCGCAGCCGGGCGCGGTCCGCCGCCGTGGGCATCCCGGCCGCGTCGGGCGGTTTCGGGCGGCTCGTGGCGGACGTCTCGCCGTCGCCGTCCACGGCGCTGGTGGAGGCGGCCGGATCGGCACCGCCGCCGTCGTACGACCACACGCTCACCACGAGCACGATGGCCAGCACCCCGGCGGAGGCGGCACCGAACTGCCTGAGCAGCCGTCCGGTACGCGGCCTGCCGGGCGCCCTGCGCGCGGGCACGGGAATCCGGGCCAGCAGCCCGGGACGCCCGCCGCGGTGCCGGGCGGCGCCCTTGGCCAGGACGCCCAGCGTCGCCCGTGCCGGACGGGAGTCGAGATAGCGCCGGGCGCCCCAGCCGAGCACGGCCTCGGCGATCAGCGTGCCCAGCTCGCGCTCGAAATGGCCGAGTTGGTCGGCTGCGTGCCGGCAGTGCCGGCAGTCCGCGAGATGTCGGCGGACGTCCGGCAGCAGGGCGCCGCCCCGGCGAATCGGGACGTCGAGCAGCCGGCTGTGGAAGCGGCACTCCTGGCTGGGCGCGAGCTGCCGGTGGGCGTGCAGACAACCCTCGCGGAATTTCTCACGCGCTTGTTCGAGAGTGGCCGACGCGGTGTCGGTGTCCATGCCCAGCAGACCGGCCGGGACGCTTATGGACTCGCCTTCGACCTCCGTGTGCCAGAGCAAACAACGGGCTGGTCCGGGAAGAGAGGCGAATGCCCGGGCGGCCAGCGTGCGGTTTTCCGGGGTCAAGGACTTCGCCGCCCGCACACCCCGTCCGCCGGCGGGTTTGAGCAACTGCGGCAGGGCACCGGATATCGCGTCGTCGGCGGCCCACTGGCGGACCGTGTCGCGCACGGCCACCAGCAGGCGCGGGCGCAGCGCGGTGGCCGGTTCGCCCTCCGCGAGCCGGGCCAGCACCCGGTGCCAGGCCCCGGCGGTGACCATGGCGGTGACCTGGGCCGAGGTGGCGAGGCAGAGGGTCGCGTAGTCGTGCGCGGGCTGCCAGTGGCGGGCCATCAGCAGGGCGGTGATGCGGGCTCTCTCGCTCTCCGGGCCGTCCCGGAGCCGCGCGGCCAGCAACTCGTCGGACTCCCCGGGGTCCCCGCCCGAGGGCGGGTGGGCGGGTCGAGGGGGGTGGGGGGTGGGCACTGAGGTGTTTCCTTCCCACGCGCAGCTGACTCGGAAGTTCCGAACGCCGAAAAGGATCCACGGATTGGTGTGTACCTCTTGGGCGGAGCACGGGAGGCGTGAATTCGCCATGGCGAAATTCGGACCCGGCCCGTCAAAGCGCGTGCGAGACCCGGCCTTTACCCCCCGCACGGGTGCTTCACTCTCGCACAAACCACTCATGGTCAACAAGGCGACCGGGCAACATCGGCCGCCTTTGAAAGAAGGTCAGAAACTCCGGCATGCCGAGAGGGCCGCACCGGCTTTCCGTTTTCTCCGCGGAAGCGGTGCGGCCCTCGACGGGGGCGGGGTCGGCCGGTCGGGTCAGCCCTGGTCCGCCACGAAGGAGGCCATCCGGGCCAGTGCGGCGTTCCAGTTGATGGTGTGCTCGTTGGTCGACCAGGACTGGATGTCGTCGATGAAGCAGAACTGCCCGACGCAGCCCTGGAGTTTGCTCTGCGCGTAGGGGTCCTGGATGCTCGAGTTCGGTCCGCCGGACAGGGTGCCGTCGGGCGGCGCGGGCAGGGCCGGGTCGAGCTGCTGGGCGTACCAGCGGCTGTGCTGGTGGTGGGCGTTGGCCTCGCCGTAGCCGGTGACGTACGACATGTTCAGCGCGTTGCGGCCGAGGATGTAGTCCATGCTCTGCACGGCGCCGTCACGGTACTTGGCGCCGCCGGTGATGTCGTAGGCGGTGGCGAGGACGACGGCGTTGTTCAGGATCTGGTGGCTGGAGCCCCAGTCGTACACGTTGCCCTGGGGGGCGTAGGGCATGCCGTACGGGTGTGCCTTCAGCGTGGCCAGGTAGCCGTCGGCGCCGCGGACGACGGAGCGGCGGACCTGGTCCCGGCCGGGGAGCCGGCTGGGGACGGTCGCCAGGTCGAGGCGGGCGGGGGCGGCGGTGCTCGCCCAGTCGAAGCTGACCGGCCCGAAGACGTCGGCGGTGTGCACCGGGGACGTCAGCACGTACTCCTTGAAGTCCCGCTCCCCCGTGGTCAGGTACAGCTCGGCCGCGGCCCAGTAGAAGTCGTCGGCGACCTTGGTGTCGGGGTAGGCGCCGCCGCCGATGCCGTCGTTCGCATCGGCGAGCAGGTCCGGGTGGGCGAGTGCCGCGGCCCAGGCGGTACGGGCGGCGTCGAGTGCCTGCGCGGCGAACTCCCGGTCGTAGGGGCGGTACAGGCGGGCGGCCTGCGCGGCCGTCGCCGCCAGGTTGAGGGTCGCCGCGGTGGTCGGCGGGTGGAGTTCGCGCTTCTGCGGGTCGTCGCTGGGCAGCAGCGGCAGCCCGGTCCACTGCTCGTCGTGGATCTTGTGGTGCGCCATCCCGGCCAGCGGCTGTCCGTCCGGCACCTGCATCTTCAGCAGGAACTCCAGCTCCCAGCGGGCCTCGTCGAGGATGTCCGGCACCTTGTTGCCGCTCTCGGGGATGTCGAGCGAGCCGTCGCCGAGGCGGGCGGGCTCCCCGGTGCGGGCGTGCAGCGAGCGCTCGTAGGTGCTGAGCAGCTCCCAGGTGGAGATGCCGCCGTTGACGACGTACTTGCCGTGGTCACCGGCGTCGTACCAGCCGCCGGAGACGTCCAGGGTGTAGTCGCACACGCCGGGCTGGCAGGGCACCTCGGTGTCGCCCTGGTTGGGTGCCGTGCCCACGTGTCCGGCGGGGCGCCCGTAGCCGGGGCGGAGTTCGTCGCTGATCGCGGTGCCGCTGCGCTGCGTGTAGTAGTACTTCGCGGAGTCCAGCCGCAGCCGCTCGTAGGCGGCCGTGCCGATGTCGAAGGGGCGGCTGGTCTCGCCGTCGGCGACCAGGGTGTAGCCCTCGCCGCGCTTGGTGTAGCGGCCGAAGTCGATCGAGTGGACGTTCTGCCCGGAGGAGGCGTCGACGCCGCGCGGGGTGCTCCAGCCGTGGGCGACGACCCGCCCGGCGTCGCTCTTCAGCTGCCAGGGCAGGCGGGTGGTCGCGTCGGTGACCAGCGTGGCGTTCTTCGGCCCCGAGGGCAGGTAGGCGACCTGGTTGACCCGCACCCGCGGCCCGGTGTCCGGCACGTACGGCTCGGGCGCCACGCCGCCCAGCAGGGACACGTCGTCCACGCAGAACCGCCAGGCGTCGGGCGTGCCGCCGAGCTGGAAGCCGACCTGGCCCTGGGTGGTGTCGACGGGCGAGGTGAAGGTGTACGAGTAGGTGTTGCCCGAGACGCTCAGCTGCGGGCTGATCTCGTAGTAGGTGTCGTACGGGGACACCGACAGGCCGACGATCGCCCGGACCACGTGGTCGGCGGGCGTACCGGTGGCGGTGAAGGAGAACTTGTAGGACTCCCCGGCGGCCAGGGTGATGTCGTTCTGGCCGACGGCGGCGTCCCAGCGGTTGGCGGTGCCGCCGGGGGCGTCGGCGCACAGCCGGCCGTCGGTCACGGCGGCGGTGACGTTGCTGCTCGTCCACCAGGATGCGGTGCCGTTGTCGAAGCTGCCGTTCCTGACCTGCTCGGTCTCCTCGGCGCCGGCCGGGGCGGCGGGCAGCGCGGTGATGGCCGCCGCCAGCAGGGCCGTCAGGCAGACGAGCGCGGTTCTGCGTCTTTTCACGTCCGGGCTCCTCGGGGGAGGTGGCGCTCGCCAGTGATGGGAGCGCTCCCAAATGCGGTCGCAGGCCATGCTTGTGGCAGACATGACACGCCGTCAACGGTCCGGACGGGACCGGTTTTCCGACCGGTCCCGTCCACAGCGCGGCGGCGCGGCTCAGGCGGCGGGTGCCTCCAGGCGGCTGACGCGGACGGCTCCCCGTGCCTCGCCGGGGTGACGGCTGGTCAGCGTGAGGCGGACCCGGGAGCCCCGCAGCGGTCGGAAGGCGATGACCGTGGGCGCGTCGGAGACGGCGGCCCACTCGGTCCGCACCTCCTTCGCCGCCCGCCAGGCCCGGCCGTCCCAGACGGCGACCTCGACGCGTGCGGGCAGGCTGTGCCCGTCGTCCACGGTGAAGGAGACCTCGATGCGGTCGTAGGTGCGCGTGCGGCCGTGGTCGACCGAGATCCAGTCCTCGGCGCGGGCGCCGTCGAAGGCGGGGAGCAGGGCGGTGGCCGCCTTGTGGAAGCCGTTGGACCAGCCGGTGGCCGGGTCACCGTCGAGCACGGCGGCGGGAAGGGTGTCGGGCCGGCCGGAGTAGCTCGCGTCCGCGTGCGGGTGGTCCACGGGCGCCGGGTGCTCGGGGCGGAACTCCGGGGCCGGTGTGGTCGCCCGGTCCGGGGCCCGCCGGGCGCGAACCGTCGCCGCGCCGGTGCGCAGCCCGTCCGCGCGGGCGGTCACCCGTACCGTGCCCGCACGGGTGCCGGACCGGACGATCGCCAGCGCCTTGCCGTGGAAGGCGGTGCGGGTGCTCGCCTGGTAGCGCTCGGCACTCTCCTGGCGGCCGTTGTCGAGTCCGGCCAGCGAGCCGCCCGCGACGTCGAAGGAGATCAGGTGCTCGGCGCCGGGCACCACGGTCCCCCGCCGGTCGACCACCTCGGCGGTCACGAACACCAGGGAACGGCCGTCGGCGTCGACGGTCTCGCGGTCCGGCGTGAGGCGCAGGGCGTGCGGCGTCCCCGCGGTGCGCAGGACGTCGGTGGCCACCGTCCTGCCGTCGCGCCGGGCGACGGCCTTCAGCTCGCCCGCCTCGAAGGGCACCCGCCAGGTCAGGTGCAGCTTGCCCGCGCTGCCGTTGGGGCTGGTGTAGCTGCCGGGGTAGGGGCCGTCGATGAAGGTCTTGTCGTCGCCGGTGGCCTCCGTGGTCTCCAGGTAGGCCCGGCCGTCGACGGTCTTCTTCCGGTCGAAGCGGCGGGTGCCGAGGGACTTCCCGTTCAGGTACAGCTCGACGGTGTCGGCGTTGGTGTACGCCCAGACCTCGACGGTGTCGCCCTCGCGGTGGTTCCACGTCGTCGGCAGCAGGTGGACCATCGGCTCGTCCGTCCACTGGCTGCGGAACAGGTGGTACATGTCCTTCGGGAACCCGGCCGTGTCGACCGCGCCGAAGAAGGACGCCTTCACCGGGAAGACGTCGTACGGCGTGGGCTCCCCGATGTAGTCGATGCCGGACCACAGGAACTGCCCGGCGAACCACTTGCGGTCCCGGTCCTTCTTGTGGCCGTACTCGCCGCTCATCGTCCAGGAGGCGAGGTTGTTGTCGTAGGAGGAGGTGGCCCGCCCGCCCGGGGTGTGGTTCTCGCCGGTGTTCAGGTGCTCGGGCTCCTGGTAGGTGCCGCGGGTGGAGGTCTCGGAGGACGACTCGGACTCGAAGAGGAACAGGTGCGGGTAGGCCGCGTGCAGGTCGTCCACCGACTTGGCGGTGTTGTAGTTGAGGCCGAGCCCGTCCAGCTTGGCCAGCATCAGGTCGGCCGCCGAGCCCTTGGCGGGCAGCCTGCGGTACTTGTCGGAGCCGATGACCAGCGGGCGGGTGGTGTCGGCGGTCCGGATCGCGTCGATGATGCGGTCGGCCATGGCGAGGCCGGCGGTGGACGTGGAGTCGGGGATCTCGTTGCCGATGGACCACATGACGACGGCGGGCGAGTTGCGGGCGGCGAGCACCATCTCGGTGGCGTCCTTCTCGCACCACTCGTCGAAGAACCGGCCGTAGTCGTAGCGGTTCTTGCCGGTGCGCCAGCAGTCGAAGGCCTCCACCAGCATGATGATGCCCATCTCCTCGCAGACCCGGGTCATCTCGGGCGAGGGCGGGTTGTGCGAGGTGCGGAAGGCGTTGACGCCCATCGACTTCATGAGGGTCAGCTGGCGGCGGATCGCGTCGATGCTGACGGCGGCGCCGAGCGCGCCGAGGTCGTGGTGCAGGTCGACGCCCTTGATCTTGGCGTACCTGCCGTTGAGGTGGAAGCCCTCGTCGGGGTCGACGTGGAAGGTGCGGATGCCGAACGGGGTGCGGTACGTGTCCACGGTCCGGCCGGCGACGCGCAGTTCGGTGTGCAGGGTGTAGCGGTGCGGGCTCGCGAAGTCCCAGAGCCGCGGGCGCGCGACGGTGAGTTCGTGGGTCTCGGACGCCGTGTCGGCGACGGCCACCGTGGAGGCGGTGCGGGCCACGGTGCGGCCGTCCGCGTCCTTCACCGTCGACCGGACCTCGACCTCGCGCCCGGTGCCCGAGGCGTTCACCACCTGCGTCTCCACCCGGACGACGGCGCTCCCCCCGCTCACCCGCGGCGTGGTGACGTACGTGCCCCAGCGCCGTACGTGCACCGGCTCGGTGACGACCAGGCGGGCCTCGCGGTAGATGCCGCTGCCGGAGTACCAGCGGCTGCTCGGCAGTTGGTTGCGCACCCGCACCGCGAGGACGTTCTCGGTGCGGCCGTCGGTGTGCACCAGGTCGGTGAGGTCGAGGGCGAAGCCGGTGTACCCGTAGGGGTGGCGGCCGACCTCCCGGCCGTTGCAGTGGACGCGCGCGTCCATGTAGACGCCGTCGAACTCGACCGAGATCCGCTTCCCGGCGAACGCGGGCGGCAGGGTGAAGGCGAGGCGGTACCAGCCGAGGCCGCCCGGCAGGAAGCCGGTGCCGCTGGTGGTGCCGTGCGCGGTGGTGGGCGTCTGCTCGATGCTCCAGTCGTGCGGGACGGCCACCTCGCGCCACGCCGAGTCGTCGTAGGCGGGGTCGGCGGCGTCCGCGGTGTCCTCGGCCGCGCCGTCGAGGTCGACCAGCCGGAAGCGCCAGCCGTCGCGCAGGGCGATGGTGCTGCGGCCCGCCCCGCCGCCGGTCGCGTCCGCGGCCCGCGCCGACGGGGCGGCGAGCGCCATCCCGGCCGCAGGCGTGGCGGCGGAGGCGATCAGAACCGATCTGCGCGTGACCGTCATGGCGGATCTCCCTCATCAGAACTCATCGAGGCTCAGCAGAACTCAGAAGTACTCACAAGCAATCGCGAACAAACAGATTCTGTCGTCGCGCCCTGCGCCCACGTCAAGGCCACGGAAAGCACTTTCTGTCCGGTGCGGAACGGAGCCCGCGGTGACCCGCGCGACGGCCGGGCCCGGTGCGCCGGGTGGGTTCGGGTCCGCACGGCGCCCGAACCCACTAGGCTGGAACCAGGTGACGCGCTGATCACTGTGAGTGTGCGCAATGGAGTGGCGACGATGAGTCCGGTCAACCCGTTCGACGATGCCGCCACGGCACGCGCCGTCGTCGACGGCTCCGGCACCGTGCGGGAGTGGAACGAGGGGGCCCGCCTGCTGCTCGGTCACCCTGCCGCCGAGGTCGTGGGGCGCCCCGCCGCCGACCTGCTCGCGGACGACCGCGACGGCACGCCTCCCGGACGCGACGACGAACGGTGGAGCGGCACCCTGGCCCTGCGCCACCGCGACGGGCACACCGTGTCGGTCTGGGTGCTCGCCCACCGCAGCTCCGCGGCGGACGGAGCCCCGCCCACCTGGCTCGCCGTCACCCCGCTGCGGTCCGGACCCGAACCGGAGGACGACCCGCTGGTCAGAGCGGCCCTCACCCAGTCGCCCTGCGCCACGATGATCTTCGACGACCGGCTCCTGCTGCGCGGGGTCAACGACGCCATGGCGCGGCTGCTGGGGCTCCCGGCGGGCCGCGTGCGCGGACTGCGGGCCACCGACTTCGGCGACCGGCCGCAGAACGCGGAACTGGAGCAGCAGATGCGGCGCGTGCTGGCCTCCGGCCGCCGGCACGAGATGCAGACCCGCCTCAAGGCCGTGGGCGAGAGCCGCGCCCACGCGTGGAACGCCCGGATCGCACCGCTCACCGACGCCGACGGGCAGGTGCTCGGCGTGTGTGTCAGCGCCCACGACTTCACCGAGCAGCACCGGGCCCGCGAGCGCCTGCAACTGGTGAACGAGGCCAGCGTGCGCATCGGCACCACCCTCGATGTCGCCCGTACGGCTCAGGAGCTGGCGGACGTGTGCGTCCCCCCGCTCGCCGACTTCGTCAGCGTCGACCTGCTGGACCCGCGCGAGCACGGCGGTGAGCCCGCCACCGTGGTCGAGCCGCCGGTCGGCCTGCGCCGCACCGCCCACCGGTCGGTCACCGCCAACTGCCCGCAGTCGGTGGCCGAGACCGGGCAGCTGGACGTCTATCCGGCCGGCTCGCCCCAGGCCGAGTGTCTGCTCTCGGGACAGGCGATCGTGGCCTCGGCGGCCTACGGCGACCTCGAACGCTGGCTCCAGTGGGACCCCGTCCGCCTGCGGCGGGTGGCGGAGTACGGCATCCACTCCACGATGTCGGTGCCGCTCCAGGCCCGCGGCACCACCCTCGGCGTCGCGGTCTTCACCCGGTTCAAGCGGCCCGACCCCTTCACCCACGACGACGTGCTGCTGGCCGAGGAGGTCAGCGCCCGCGCCGCGGTCTGCATCGACAACGCCCGCCGCTACTCGCGCGAACGCGAGGCCACGCTGACCCTCCAGCGCAGCCTGCTCCCCCGGTGGCTGCCGCCCACCGCCGCGGTGCAGGCGGCCTCCCGCTATCTTCCCGCGGCCCGCTCGGGCGTCGGCGGCGACTGGTTCGACGTCATCCCGCTGTCCGGGATGCGGGTCGCCATGGTCGTCGGGGACGTCGTCGGCCACGGCATCCCGGCCTCGGCCACCATGGGCCGGCTGCGTACCGCCGTGCGCACCCTCGCCGACATCGACCTGACGCCCGAGGAACTGCTCACCCACCTCGACGACCTGGTGGTGCGGCTGTCCGAGGAGTCCGGCGACGACCGGGCGGGCGAGGTGGGCGCGACGTGTCTGTACGTGGTCTACGACCCGGTGTCCCGGCACTGCTCCATGGCCCGGGCCGGGCACCCGGCGCCCGTGCTGGTCCCGCCGGACGGTCCGCCCGAGCAGGTGAAACTGCCCTCCGGGCCACCGCTGGGCGTGGGCGGGCTGCCGTTCGAGTCGGCCGAGCTGGAGCTGCGCGAGGGCAGCCTGCTGGCGCTGTACACCGACGGTCTCGTCGAGAGCCGGGACCGGGACGCCGACGCCGGCCAGGCACTGCTGCGTGAGGCGCTGGCCGACCCCGCCGACTCCCTGGACACCGCCTGCGACCGGGTGCTGCACCGCCTCCTCCCGTCGGGCAGCGCCGCCGACGACGTGGCGCTGCTGCTGGCCCGGACCCGGGGACTGCCCTCCGGACAGGTCGCCACCTGGGACATCCCGGCCGACCCCGCGCTGGTCGCCCCGGTGCGCAAGCAAGTCCTCGACCGGCTCTCCGACTGGGACCTGCTGGAGGCGACCTTCACCGCCGAGCTGGTGGTGAGCGAGCTGGTCACCAACGCCATCCGGTACGGCTCCCCGCCCATCCGGCTCCGGCTGATCCACGACACGGCCACCCTGATCTGCGAGGTCTCCGACACCAGCCACACCGCGCCGCATCTGCGCCGGGCCAGGACCTGGGACGAGGGCGGGCGCGGTCTGCTGCTGGTGGCCCAGCTCACCCAGCGCTGGGGCAGCCGGCACACGGCCGAGGGCAAGACGATCTGGGCGGAGCTGGGGCTGCTCGACGACGAGGGGTGAGCCCGAGGTGTGAGCCCTCGCCCGATGCGGAGTGCGTCCCCTCGTTTCCCGGACCGCGCGGCGGGACACTCGGCAGTACGGGGCGTACGGTGCCGGCCGCGCCGGGACCGTACGCGAGAGCCTGACGGGAGTGTGGAGAAGCGATGGCGAACACGCCCCAGCCACTGCGCCGGACGGCCCTGCTCGCGAGCGGGGTCGCGCTGCTCGGTCTGCTGACCGCCTGCGGCGACGAGAGCGCCACATCGAGCGGCACCCCCCGGCCGAGCCAGGCCGCCCGCACGGCCGGCACGGCCCCGGGCAGCGGCACCGCGACACCCGGCGACACCGCGCCGGCGGTCGGCACGCCCACCGACACCGCGGGTTCGGCCTCCGCCTCGGCCCGCACCGACGGCCGCTGCCACACCGCACAGCTGCGGGCCGCCGTCGGCCGCGTGGACCCGGGGGCCGGGCAGCGCAACTTCCCGGTCGTGCTGACCAACACCTCCGACCGCACCTGCACGGTGTACGGCTATCCGGGCGCCGCCTTCGTGGACGCGTCCGGCAAGCAGCTGGGTCCGGACCCCGAGCGCGCGCCGGGCTCCCCCGAGACGGTCACGCTGACGCCGGGCAAGAGCGCGTGGGCCGGGCTGTCGTTCTCCAGTCCGCAGATCAGCGGCGCCCGCACGGCTACCCCGGCCGCGCTGCTCGTCACCCCGCCGGACGAGCGGGAGTCCCTCACGGTGAAGTGGACGGCCGGTGAGGTCCCGGTCGGCGGCAACGCGTCGTCGGTGTCCGTCACCGCCCTGGACGCGGGGACCGGCCCCTGATCAGTGACCGGCGATCGGGTGCGGCGCGTAGGGCCGCTCCAGTTCCTCGGTCTCCTTCTCGCTCAGCGTGAGGTCGCCCGCCGCCACGGCGTCCTCGAGGTGGCCCGGCCTGGAGGCGCCGACGATGGGCGCGGTCACCGTGTCCTGGTGCAGCAGCCACGCCAGGGCGACCCGGGCGCGCGGGACACCTCGCTCACCGGCGATGCGGGTGACGGCCTCGACCACGGCGCGGTCGCCCTCCTGGTAGAGGGTGCTGCCGAAGTTGTCGGTGGCGCTGCGCTCGGTGGCGGTGTCCCAGTCGCGGGTGAGGCGGCCACGGGCGAGCGGGCTCCAGGGCAGCACCCCGACGCCCTGGTCCGCGCAGAGGGGCAGCATCTCGCGCTCCTCCTCGCGGTAGACGAGGTTGTAGTGGTTCTGCATGGACACGAACTTCGTCCAGCCGTGCCGCTCGGCGGTGTACTGCATCTTGGAGAACTGCCAGGCGTACATCGAACTGGCCCCGATGTAGCGGACCTTGCCCGCCTTCACCAGGTCGTGCAGGGCCTCCATCGTCTCCTCGACCGGGGTGTGCGGGTCGAAGCGGTGGATCTGGTAGAGGTCGACGTAGTCGGTGCCCAGCCGCCGCAGGCTGTGGTCGATCTCGGTCATGATCGCCTTGCGGGAGAGCCCGGCGCCGTTCGGCCCGGGGCGCATCCGGCCGTTCACCTTGGTCGCGAGCACGATGTCGTCCCGGCGGGCGAAGTCGGCCAGCGCCTTGCCGACGATCTCCTCGCTGGTGCCGTCGGAGTACACGTTGGCCGTGTCGAAGAAGGTGATCCCGGCCTCCAGCGCCTGCCGGATCAGCGGGCGCGAGGTCTCCTCGTCGAGGGTCCACTCATGCGTGCCGCGGTCGGGGACGCCGTAGGTCATGCAGCCCAGGCAGATCCGCGACACGTCCAGGCCGGTCGAACCGAGCTTCACGTACTGCATCGTTGCTGCTCCTGTCTTCGCAGATCATCGGTACCAGGGCGAGCGTACGTCTTCGCGCGGGCTCGAACTCCGGCCGGGTCAGCGCCGTTCGAGCAGGTCCAGGGCCCGTTCCCAGCCGAACTCCGGGCGGGGGCCGTCCTGCGCCGCGCCCTCGGTGTTCCCGGCGTACGGGTCGCCGAAGCGCACGCCCATCCCGCGCAGCCGGGCCAGGCTCTCCCGGTACGCGGGGTGGGCGGCCAACGCGTCGGCCACGCACGGCAGGACGGCGACCGGGACGCCGAGGCCGCACGCCTCGCACAGGGTGGCCACGGCGAGGGTGTCGGCCAGGCCCGCGGCCCACTTGTTGAGCGTGTTGAAGGTGGCGGGCGCGACCACGACGGCGTCGGGCGCCGGGAAGGGCCGCGGATCGCCCGGTGTGCGCCAGGCCGAGCGGACCGGGCGGCCGGTCCGCGCCGCGACGGCGGCCGCGTCGAAGAAGCCGCCCATGGCGACCGGTGTCGCGATGACCCCGACCTCCCAGCCGCGCCCCCGCGCCGCGTCGATCAGCCCGCCGACGCCTTCGGCCACGCCCGCGGCGCAGACGACCACGTAGAGGAAGGGCCTCGCGGCCTCGTCGCCTCCGCTTGCAGCCTGTTCACTCACCCGGGAACCCTACTGGGCCGGCCGCGCGCCCGCGGAGGTCAGCGGGCGTCCGGAAGGGGCCCGGTGTCCTCCGTCTCCTCGACGGTGATCGCGCCCACGGGGCAGGCGCGGGCCGCCTCCCGGACCAGCGCGCTGCCGCCGCCGTCCTCCCGGCCGGGGCGCAGGGTGCTGTAGCCGTCGTCGTCCTGGGTGAAGACCTCGGGGGCGGTCAGGGCGCACTGGCCCGCGCCGATGCAGCGGTCCTCGTCGATGCCGATACGCATGGCGGGAGCCTCCTACCAGGCCACGGGGAGTTCCAGCATCCCCTGGACCGTGTCGCCGGGTTTGAAGGGGATCTCGTCGGCCGGGGCGGCCAGGCGCAGCGTGGGCAGCCGGTCGAAGAGGGTGTGCAGGGCGATCTCCAGTTCGGCGCGGGCCAGGTTCTGGCCGAGGCACTGGTGGATGCCGAAGCCGAAGGCGACGTGGTGGCGGGCCGGGCGGTGCCAGTCGAGGGCGTCCGGGTCGGGGTAGACGCTCTCGTCGCGGTTGATGACGGAGGTCGAGAAGACGACCCCGTCGCCGGCCCGGACGGTCTGCCCGTCCACGTCGATGTCCTCGGTGGCGATCCGCAGCAGCCCGTCGGCGATCGACAGAACGCGCAGCAGCTCCTCCACGGCGTCGGGCAGCAGCGCGGGGTCCGCGCGCAGTTCGGCCAGCCGGGCGGGGTGGGTCAGGAGGGTGTAGGTACCGAGCGAGATCATGTTGGCGGTGGTCTCGTGACCGGCGACCAGCAGGATCACCGCGAACGCGATCAGCTGCTCGCGGTCGGGAGCGCCGTCGGCCGGTTGCCGCCGGACCAGGTCGTCCAGCAGGCCGTCGCCGGGTGCCCGCCGCTTGCGGTCGATCAACTCCCCCAGGTACGCCTCCAGTCGGTCGCGGGCGTCCCGGGTGTCGGCGGGCAGCGGGCCGCGCAGCAGCCGGCGGGACTGTTCCTCGAAGAAGTCGTGGTCGGCGTAGGGGACCCCGAGCAGTGCGCAGATCACCATCGACGGCACGGGCAGCGCGAAGGCCGTCACCAGGTCGGCGGGCGGGCCCTGCGCGATCATCGCGTCGAGCCGTTCGTCGACGATCCGCCGGATGCGCGGGCGCAGCGCGGCGGCGCGTTTGAGGGTGAACTCCGGGAGCACCATCCTGCGCTGGGCGCGGTGTTCGGGGTCGTCCACCCCGAGCAGTGCGGCCCTGCGCCCGCGTACGGCGGCCAGGCGTGCCGAGGTGGCGGGGAAGCCGTCACGGGTGCGGTCGGCCGACAGGCGCTGGTCGGCCAGCAGCCTGCGGGCGGCGGTGTGTCCGGTCACCAGCCAGGCGGGGCGGCCGTCGAAGAGCGTGATCCGGGTCAGTGGCCGGGCGGCGCGCAACGGGTCGTAGCCGGCGGGCGGCTGGTAGGGGCAGGTCCGGTCCTGCGGGAAGGCGACGGGGTGCGCCGCGCCCGCGTCCCCCGTGCCGCCGGTGTTCGTCGTCGTGCCGGTGTCCGTCGTCGTGCCGGTGTCCGTCGTCGTGCCGGTGTCCGTCATGGAAGACCTCGCAGACGAAGAGTGCGTCGTGATCTTCATTAGATGCCTCAGGCACCTATGAGGCGACGACAAGTTCGGCCATATCGGTGGCGGCGGCGGACTGGCCGGGGACCATCGGTCGGGGGCGGCCGGGTCGCGGCGCGCGGGCCGGGTCCGGGCGGCGGGTGGCTCGATCGCGGCCACCGGCGGTCCCGGCCGTGCCCCGGAACTGGCCGAGCGGCAGGGGGTGGCGGCCGGCGGCCGGACCCGCTCCGTCCGCTTGTCCGCGCGAGCGTGGGGTACGAGGGGCAGGATGCGGTAAGGATGGTCATGGCCGGTCGAGGGTGCCCATCGGTCCGGCCGGCCTGACGACACGACGACACGGACGGATGCACATGCCTCTTGACGGCGAGTACGAACCCAGCCCGACGCAGTGGGTGCGCGAACAGGTCGAGCTGTACGAGAGCTCGGGCGGCACCGAGGGCACGACCCTGGCGGACACCGGTCTGCCCGTGGTCGTGCTGACCACCCGGGGCGCGCGAAGCGGCAAGCTGCGCAAGACGCCGCTGATGCGCGTCGAGCACGAGGGCCGGTACGCGGTGGTCGCGTCCCTCGGCGGGGCGCCCAAGCACCCCGTCTGGTACTTCAACGTGACCGCCGATCCCCGGGTGGAACTCCAGGACGGCCCGGTGAAGCGGGACATGACGGCCCGTGAGGTCACCGGCGCGGAGAAGGCCGAGTGGTGGGAGCGCGCGGTCGCGGCGTACCCGCCGTACGCCGACTACCAGAAGAAGACCGACCGGGAGATCCCCGTCTTCGTCCTGGAGCCGACCGACGCGGGCTGAACGGGCGCTTCGGAATTTCCCGGATCGGCGTGCATGGACCGGCGGGTGCCGGGAAAATGTCGTTCAGGCCCCGCCGCGCTCCCCCGTCGCGGCGGGGCTTTCCGCCGCCTCCCGCGCGAGCCGGTCGGTGACGTCGAGGAAGACCTCCCCCGCCTCGGGGACGGTGCGCGCGATCGACCTCTTGATGCGCACGGAGACCTCCTCCACCCGTTCGCTGTCCAGGCCCGGCACCAGGTCGACGCGGGCCGCCACCAGGGTCGAGTCGAGGCCGGTCTTCATGGTGAACAGCGCCTCGACGCTGTCGATCTCCGGCTGGGCCCGCAGCAGCGCCCTGATCCGGCCGCTGGCCTCCGGGTCGGCGGCCTCGCCGATCAGCTGGTCGCGGGCCTCGCGGCCCAGCCGGTAGGCCACGTAGACGAGCAGTGCGCCGATGGCGAGCGAGGCGCAGGCCTCCCACACCACCTGCCCGGTGACCATGTGCAGCACCATGCCGGCCATGGCGAGGCAGACGCCGAGCACCGCGGTGCCGTCCTCGGCGACGACCGTGCGCAGCGCCGGGTCCCGCAGTCCGTCGGAGAGCCCGCCCTGGCCCCGCACCTGGTGCAGGGCCCGCAGCAGGGAGCCGCCCTCCGCGAGCAGGGCGACACCGAGCACGATCAGTCCGGCCACATAGCCGCTGAGTTCCTCCTCGCCGCCGCTGCTCAGGGCCTCGACGCCCTGGAAGAAGGAGAAGCAGCCGCCCATGACGAAGATGCCGACGGCTGCGAGGAGCGACCAGAAGAACCGTTCTTTCCCGTAGCCGAAGGGGTGTTTGCGGTCGGCGGGGCGGCGGCTGCGGCGCAGGGCGGCGAGGAGGAAGACCTCGTTCAGGCTGTCCGCGACCGAGTGTGCCGCCTCCGACAGCAGCGCGGGCGACCCCGCGACGAACCCGCCGACCGCCTTGGCGACGGCGATGACCAGGTTGGCCGCCAGGGCCACGAGCACGGTGACGCGTGTACTGCGGTCGGCCTTGCCGCCCGGCTTCTCTTCTTCTGCTGTCCCACTCACGAAGCCCCGACTGCCCCGGCCGGCCCGGCTCACACCCGCCTTGCGGGTGGCCACCAGTGCCGACCGGCGAAAACGGGGAACGCCTACACAGGGACGGACACACGGACAGCGGAAGGGCAGGGTCATGAGCGGTGACGACGGGACGCCCGGCAACAGCGGCTACGGGAAGAAGGCGTTCAAACGGTCCCGGAGCCACTTCGCGGACCGGATCACGGCGGACGGCCGGGACGGCTGGCCGGTGGAGGCCGGCCGCTACCGGCTGGTGGTGAGCCGCGCTTGTCCGTGGGCGAGCCGCGCCCTGGTCTCGCGGCGGCTGCTCGGCCTGGAGGAGGCCCTGTCCCTGGCGGTCGCCGACCCGATCCAGGACGACCGCAGCTGGCGCTTCACGCTGGACCCGGACGGCCGCGACCCGGTCCTCGGCATCCGCTATCTCAGCGAGGCCTACGACCGGCGGGAGACCGGCTATCCGGGCGGGGTGAGCGTGCCCGCGATCGTGGACGTGCCCAGCGGGGCCCTCGTCACCAACGACTACCAGCAGATCACCCTCGACCTCGCGACCGAGTGGACCTCCCTGCACCGGCCGGGCGCGCCGGACCTGTATCCGCAGGCCCTGCGCGACGAGATCGACGAGGTGATGGCCGGGGTCTACGAGGACGTCAACAACGGCGTGTACCGGGCGGGCTTCGCCACCGGCCAGGAGGAGTACGAGGCCGCATGCGCGGGGGTGTTCCGGCGCCTGGAGCAGCTGACGCCCCGGCTGGAGCGGCAGCGCTACCTGGTCGGTGACACGATCACGGAGGCGGACATCCGGCTGTTCACCACCCTGGTCCGCTTCGACGCCGTCTACCACGGCCACTTCAAGTGCAACCGCTGGAAGCTGACGGAGAATCCGGTGCTGTGGGGATACGTCCGCGATCTCTTCCAGACGCCCGGATTCGGGGACACCGTCGACTTCGACCACATCAAGCGCCACTACTACCAGGTGCACACCGGCATCAACCCGACCGGCATCGTGCCCCTGGGCCCGGACCTGACCGGCTGGCTCACCCCCCACCACCGGCAGGAGCTGGGCGGGCGTCCGTTCGGCGAGGGCACCCCGCCGGGGCCGGTCCGGGCCGACGAGGAGGTACCGGTGCGGGGCGGGCCCTGACCCGCACCGGTACGCGTACGACCCAAGCAGCGCACACCAGACAAGGAGATTCCCATGGCGAAGTTGAAGAAGAAGAAGCTCCCCCTCGCCTACAAGCCCGTCGGGTTCGCGCTCGGCTGGCTGGGCGGCACGCTGGCCGGGATGGCGTTCCAGAAGACCTGGAAGGTCATCCGGGACGAGGACGACGCGCCCGACGCCCTGGACCAGGACCGCGGCTGGGGCGAGATCCTGCTGGCCGCGGCGATCCAGGGCGCCATCTTCGCCGCGGTGCGCAGCGCCGTGGACCGCACCGGCGCCAAGGCCATCCAGCGCTCGACCGGCACCTGGCCGGTCCCCGACAAGGGCGGCCGTGACTGACCCGCGACCGACGCGGACACCCCCGGGGCCTGCCCGCCGGGCAGGCCCCGGCGGACAGGCCCCCATCCGGACGGGCGCTAGCCCTGTTTGGGCGCGGTCGGGGCGAAGGTGAGGCGGAGGGTGAAGGAGTGTCCGGCCGGGTCGGAGAAGCCGCGCTCCTCGTGCGGGCCGGCCGGGTCCTTCGCCTCCACCGGGCGTCCGCCCAGTCCCACGATCGCCCGCTCGGCCTCGTCCAGGTCCGACACCACGAAGTCCAGGTGGACCTGGAGGGAGTTCTCCGGGCGCGGCCAGCTCGGCGGGGTGGCGTTCACGTCCCGCCGGAAGGCCATGCGGAAACCGCCGGGACCCTCGATCTCGATGCGGTTGGCGCTCACGTCGCTCTCCTCGGCGCCCAGCAGCCCCTTGTAGAACTCGGCGAGCCGCTCGGGTTCGGCGCAGTCGAGCACCACGACGCCCGCGTTGACCAGTGCCATGTCTCCTCCGAAGGATTCCGGGCGCGGGGCGTCGTGCCCCGCGCCCTGTACCTTGCGGATATCCCGGCCCGGCCGAATCAGTCGGCGGGCGGCCGCCGGCCGTCCCGCCGGAGTCCGCCGCGGTGCCGGGCGGCTCCGGGAATGGCACGATCACTTCGGAGGTTGCAGACCGTGCCGTCCGTCCCCTCCCCGAGTTGCGAGGTCTCGATGAACACGATGCGCGCCGTCAGCCAGGATGTCCTCGGCGGTCCCGAGGTCCTGAAGGAGGTACGGCCCGAGCGCCCCGAGCCGCGCCCGAACGAGGTGCTGGTACGGGTGCGTGCCGCCGGGGTGAACCCGACCGACTGGAAGCACCGCGCGGGCGGCGGCTTCCTCGGCGAGCCGCCCTTCGTCCTGGGCTGGGACGTGTCGGGCGTGGTGGAGTCGGTGGGGGTCGGCGTCGCCGCCTTCCGGCCCGGTGACGAGGTCTTCGGCATGCTGTCCTACCCCTTCGGCCACGGTTCGCACGCGGAGTACGTCACCGCCCCCGCGCGCACCTTCACGCACAAGCCGGCGGGGATCGACCACGTCCAGGCGGGCGCCCTGCCCCTGGTCTCGCTGACGGCGTGGCAGGCGCTGGTGGAGCGCGCGGACGTACAGCCGGGGCAGCGGGTGCTGATCCACGCGGCGGCCGGCGGTGTGGGCCATGTGGCGGTGCAGATCGCCAAGGTCCGCGGTGCCCATGTGATCGGCACCGCCAGCGCGGGCAAGCACGAGTTCCTGCGCTCGCTCGGGGCGGACGAGACGGTGGACTACCGGGAGACGGACTTCGCCGAGGCCGTGAAGGACGTCGACGTCGTCCTGGACACGATCGGCGGCGACACGTCCCTGCGGTCCCTGCGCGTGCTGCGCCCGGGCGGGATCGTGGTGTCGATCCTGCCGGTCGGCTCGGACGAGTTCTTCCAGGAGGCCGACCGGCTGGGCGTGCGGGCGGTGCGGATGCTGGTCGACGCCGACCGGGCCGGCATGGAGGAGATCGCCCGCCTGGTCGAGTCCGGGAAGCTGCGGGCCACGATCGCGCAGACGTTCCCGCTGGCCGAGGCGGCGCGGGCGCACGCGCTGGGCGAGACCGGCCGCACCACGGGCAAGCTCGTCCTCGTGGTCGACTGATCGTCCGCCCCTCCCGATCGGCGGACCGCCGGCCCTGGTGTGAGATTTCGATGACATATGTCAATCGAACATGCTCAAACTCGCTCGATCGGGGTAACTTTCCGAGCGGACTGGGTAGTTGAGCCCCCGGAAGCAGGCCGGAAAGGCCGCGACAGGCTGGAGGCACGGTACGTGCGGCAGGAATCCGCGTCGCCCACCTCGCACCTACGCGTGCGCCACCACCGGGGGCACACGGTGCTGGAGTTCCGGGGCGAGATCGACATCGCCTCGGCGGCGGAGATCGCCCCGCACCTGGACCGGGAGACGGTGCGCCCCGGTGCCCGCGTCGTGCTGGACCTCGGCGGCATCGAGTTCTTCGACTGCTCCGGGCTGCGGCTGCTGTACCGCGCCCGGAGCCAGGTGCTCGACCGGGGCGGGCAGGTGCTCCTGGTGTGCGCCCACCCGCTGACCCTGCGCATGCTGCGGATCACCGGCCTGGCGCGGCTGCTGCCGCCGTGGCCGACCCTGGAGGAGGCCCTCGGCGTCAGCCGGCCGGCCGGGGGTCGAACAGGGCACTGACCGACTCGCCGTTGTGGATGCGGCGCACCGCCTCGGCGAGCGCCGGGGCGATGGACAGGATCCGCAGCTTGTCCGTGTGGTCGTCGGCCGGCACCGGCACCGTGTTGGTGCACACGATCTCCAGCACGTCCGGCTGTTCGCTGAGCCGGCCGAGCGCCCCGGCCGCGAACAGCCCGTGCGTGCAGGCGAGGCGGATGGTGCGCGGGCCCGACTCCCGGAGCCGGTCGAGCAGTTCCAGCACCGTGCTGCCCTTGGCGATCTCGTCGTCCAGCACGATCACGTCGCGCCCCGCGACGTCCCCGATCACCGCGCTGATGCTGACCCGGTCGTCGGCGTACCGCTGCTTCGCGCCGGCCGCCACCTGGGCGCCGAGCATCCGGGCGAACGCGGCGGCCTCCTTGGCGTTGCCCAGGTCAGGCGAGACGACGGTCGCCCGGGAGAGGTCGTACTGCCGGAAGTGCGCGGCGAGCTCCCGCAGCGCGTGCAGGTGGTCGACCGGGACCGAGAAGAAGCCGTGCACCTGGGGCGAGTGCAGGGTCATGGCGAGGACCCGGCTCGCCCCGGCCGCCACCAGCAGGTCGGCGACGAGGCGCCCGCCCAGCGAGATGCGCGGGGCGTCCTTCTTGTCGGAGCGGGCGTAGGAATAGTGCGGCATGACCACGGTGATGCGGCCGGCCGACGCCCCGCGGGCCGCGTCGCACATCAGGAGCAGCTCGACGAGGTGCTCCTGGACCGGCTTCACCAGCGGCTGGACGAGGAACACGTCCCGCTCGCGGCAGTTGGCCATGAGCTGCACCTCGAGGCAGTCGTTGGCGAACCGGCTGACCCGGGTGGGGCTGAGCGGCACGCCCAGCTGGGCGCAGACCTCCTCGGCCAGATCGGGGTGGGCACTACCGCTGAACACGGCGATGTCTCGCACGGACCGCTCCTCGCGTGATCCTGCTCCGGCCGGGGACCCCAGCTTACGGAAATCCCGTTGCGCCGCTCCCGGGGCCCCGGGTCATGATGGCGCCGTCCGTCCTCACCGGGACTCCCCGAGCCACCTCACGTCAGGAATCCCCCGCATGCGCCGACTCCTCGGAATCTCCCAGCGCCCCTTCCGGCCCACGGTTCCCGAGGACTCCTCCACGCATGCGCACCCTGAACATCGGCATTCTGGCCCACGTCGACGCCGGTAAGACCAGCCTGACCGAACGGCTCCTGTTCGACCACGGCGCCGTCGACCGGCTCGGCAGCGTCGACGCCGGCGACACCCGTACCGACGACGGCGGCATCGAGCGCCGTCGCGGCATCACCATCCGCTCCGCCGTCGCCGCCTTCACCGTCGGCGACACCCGGGTCAACCTGATCGACACCCCGGGACACTCGGATTTCGTCGCGGAGGTCGAGCGCGCCCTGGAGGTGCTCGACGGCGCGGTACTGCTGCTGTCCGCCGTCGAGGGCGTACAGGCGCGGACCCGCGTCCTCCTGCGCACCCTGCGGCGGCTGCGGCTGCCCACGCTCGTGTTCGTCAACAAGATCGACCGGGCCGGCGCGCGCACCGACGGCCTGCTCGACGACGTCCGGCGCCTGCTGACCCCGCACGTGGCGCCGCTGACCGAGGTGACGGACGCCGGTACCCCGCACGCCCGGGTGGTCCGCCGCCCGCCGGACGACCGGACCGCTCAGGCGCTCGCCGAGGTCGACCCCGGCATCCTGGCCGCGCTGGTCGACGGCCCCGAGCCGACCGCGCGGGACCTGGCCGCCGCGCTCGCGGCGCGTACCGCCGACGGCTCGTTCCACCCGCTGTTCCACGGCTCCGCGCTCGGCGGCGAGGGTGTCGCGGAGCTGGTCGAGGGCCTGGTCGGCCTGGTCCCGGCCGCCGCGCCGGGCACGTCCGGCGGCGCGGAACCGCGCGGCACGGTCTTCGCGGTACGCCCCGGTCCCTCCGGGGAGCGCACGGCGTACCTCAGGCTGTACGACGGCGAGGTGCGCCCGCGCCGGCGGCTCACCTTCCTGCGGCGCGAGTCCGACGGGCGGACCACCGAGGTCTGCGGCCGGGTGACCCGCCTCGACGTGGTCGGCGGGGACAGCACGCTCACCGCCGGGAACATCGCCGCGCTCACCGTCCCCGGCGGCCTGCGGGTCGGCGACCGGCTGGGCGAACTGTCCGAGCGGGCACCGCAGTTCGCGCCGCCGACCTTGCAGACGCTGGTCCGGGCGGTGGACCCGCAGCAGGCGGCGCCGCTGCGCTCCGCCCTGCTCGCGCTGGCCGACCAGGACCCGCTGCTGCACGCCCGCCCGGCGGCGTCCGGCGCCACCGCGCTGCTCCTGTACGGCGAGGTGCAGATGGAGGTGCTCGCGGCGACGCTGGCCGAGGACTTCGGCATCGAGGCGGAGTTCACGCCGGGCCGGGTCCGGTTCCTGGAGCGTCCGACCGGTACCGGTGAGGCGGTGGAGGAGATGCCGTGGCTCGACCACACCCGCTACTGGGCGACGATCGGCCTGCGGGTCGAACCGGGCCCGCGCGGCTCGGGCGGGGAGTTCGCCTACGAGACGGAACTCGGCGCGCTGCCCCGCGCCTTCCACCAGGCCGTCGAGGAGACCGTGCATGCCACGCTGCTCACCGGGCTCACCGGCGCGGCGGTCACCGACTACCGGGTCACGCTGGTCCGCTCCGGCTTCAGCTCGCCGGTCAGCACGGCCGCCGACTTCCGCGGACTGACGCCGATCGTGCTGCGCCGTGCCCTGGCCCGGGCGGGCACCGTGCTCCACGAGCCGTACCAGGCCTTCGAGGCGGAGGTCCCGGCGGACACGCTGGCCGCCGTGACGGCCCTGCTGGCCTCGCTGGGCGCGGACTTCACCGGGACGACGGGCGGCGACCCGGCCTGGACCGTCACCGGCGAGCTGCCGGCCCGGCGGGTGCGGGAGGCCGAGGTACGGCTGCCGGGGCTGACCCGGGGGGAGGCGGTGTGGTCGTCGCGTCCCGCCGAGGACCGCCCGCTGAAGCCGGGAAATGGTGGGCCTTGGACGGGAGTTGGCGGGCATCCGGATGAGTAGGAAGGAGGGCCGTCGCCATGACGACTCCCGTCAAGAAGCCCACGCGTCCCGTCGAGAGGCCCGCGCGGCGCATGCCCGGCTGGGCCAAGGCGCTCACCGCGCTGGTGCTGGTGCTGGTCGTGCTGTTCGCCGGACTGCGCCTGAGTGTCGTACCGGGGCTGAAGGATCTGTTCGGCTCCGAGACCCAGGACCGTTCGGGTCCGGCGCTGCTGAAGTCCGTCCAGGACATCAGCCGTTACGACGCCGCGTCGGGCAACTTCCAGGTCGTCGTGGACCTGGAGAAGGACGCCAAGTTCCTGCCCGACGCGGTCCGCGGCACCCGCACCCTGTACGTCGGGGCCGGCACCGTCGACGCCTTCGTGGACCTCGGCAAGGTGGGCGAGGACGACGTGACGGTCAACGGCGAGCGGACCTCGGCCACGCTGCGGCTGCCGCACGCGGCGCTGGGCAAGCCGGCGCTCGACCCCGACCGTTCCTACGCGGTCTCCAAGCAGCGCGGGCTGCTCGACCGGCTCGGCGACCTGTTCTCGGACAACCCGAACGGCGAGCAGGCCGTGCAGAAGCTCGCGGCCCGGCACATCGGCGAGGCGGCGAAGGACAGTGAGCTGAAGGCGCGGGCCGAGACCAACACCACCGCCATGCTCCGGGGGCTGCTGACCTCCCTCGGCTTCGAGGAGGTGCGGGTGACGTACGGGACCTGAGACCCCGCCGGGGCCGGGGCGGGCACGGCACGGCGGGCGTGCGCGGCCGTGCCGTGCCGGGTCGCCTGGGGGTCGCCCGGTTCGCCAGGCATCCTCGGCGGATCGGCGGGTAATCGCGCTACCACGCGGGGAACTGACGACTGGAGGACCGACATGGCTCGTGCCGCCTCACGGCCGCGTACTTGGCCGCGCCCGCGCACCACCAAGGCGCGCGAGGGCGACCGTCGCGAACGGCACACGCTCGCCCTGCCGTTGCGGCTGCTGGCGACGGCGTGCGCGTTCGTCTTCATGGTGGCGTTCGCGGTGGTGCTGGCGCGGCTGACCCTGCAACCCTCCCCCGCGTCCGAGGCTCTGACCCACACCAACCTGCACCCTGGCCGCTCGCTGAGGGCCTATCTGGACCAGCCCGCCCTGCGCGACGCCGTCAAACAGATCGGCGGGAACATCCTGCTCGGCGTGCCGTTCGGCGTCCTGGTCCCGGTCGTCGCCCCGCGCACCCGCGGGGTGCTGCGCGTGGTGCTGCTGACGGGCATCGTGATGCTGCTGGTGGAGTGCGCCCAGGGCGTCCTGGTCACCGGGCGCGCCTTCGACGTCGACGACGTCATCCTCAACACCAGTGGGGCGCTGATCGGTTACCTGCTCCTCGGCCGACGGATGAGCCGCACGGTGCACGCGCGCGGGGGACGTACCTGAGACGGGGCCGTCCGGTCCGTACCAAGGTATTGACCGCCCCTTATCTCACTACTTGAATAAAGAGGCGACACCTTCAGTCCCCCACCTCGGTCGGCGTCTTCGCGCAAGGCGCCGTACGGAAGGGAGAGCCGTGGCCCGCCCACGCCTGCTCCGCAGATGTCTCCTCGCCGCCGCCCTGTCCGCCGGGCTGGCCGCGTCCCTCGTGACCGGCCCCGCCCAGGCGGACCCGGACACCCCACGAGCCGCCGGGGCCGTGGACGCCTCGTCCGCCGCGGCCGCCGCCGTCGCCTTCTCCGACACCTTCGACGGTCCGGCCGGCGCGGCCGTCGACTCCTCGAAGTGGCAGATCGAGACCGGCGACAACGTCAACAACCACGAACGGCAGTACTACACCTCCGGCAACAGGAACGCGGCCCTGGACGGCCAGGGCCACCTGGTCATCACCGCCCGCAAGGAGAACCCGGCCAACTACCAGTGCTGGTACGGCACCTGTCAGTACACCTCCGCGCGGCTCAACACCTCCGGGAAGTTCACCGCGCAGTACGGCCACGTCGAGGCGCGGATGAAGGTGCCGCGCGGGCAGGGCATGTGGCCCGCGTTCTGGATGCTGGGCACGCCGGTGAACTGGCCGGACTCCGGCGAGATCGACGTCATGGAGAACGTCGGCTTCGAGCCCTCCACCGTGCACGGCACGATCCACGGCCCCGGTTACTCCGGCGCGGGCGGCATCGGCGCCGGCTACACCCTGCCGGGCGGGCAGGCCTTCGCGGACGCCTTCCACACCTTCGCCGTCGACTGGGCGCCCGACTCGATCACCTGGTCGGTGGACGGCACCGTCTACCAGCGGCGCACCCCGGCCGACCTGGGCGGGAAGCAGTGGGTGTTCAACAGGCCGTACTTCCTGATCCTGAACCTGGCGGTCGGCGGCTACTGGCCGGGCGACCCCGACGGCTCCACGGTCTTCCCGCAGACGCTCGTCGTCGACCACGTCTCGGTGACGACGGGCGACACACCGTCCGGCGGCGCCATCCGGGGCCTGGCCGGCAAGTGCGTGGACGTCGCCGCGGCGAACACCGCCAACGGCACGCCGGTGCAGCTCTACGACTGCAACGGCACGGCGGCCCAGCAGTGGACGGTGGGCGCCGACGGCACGATCCGGGCGCTCGGCAAGTGCCTGGACGTCAACGCCGGCGGCACGGCGGACGGCACGGTCGTCCAGCTGTGGGACTGCAACGGCAGCGCCGCCCAGCGATGGGTCGTCACCGCCGCGCGCGACATCGTCAATCCGCAGGCCGACAAATGCCTCGACGTCACCGGCAACAACCCGGCCAACGGCACCCGGCTGCAGATCTGGACCTGCACGGGCGGCGCCAACCAGAAGTGGACGGTCGGCTGAGGCACCGGGCGGGGCGGCCCGGGACGCGTCCTAGTGCGTGGTCCAGGTGAACTTGTCCCCGCCCACCCAGCGGACGACTTCCGGGTCGTCGAGGTCGTGGACGGTGATGCCGAAGGCGGCGGCGGCCTCCAGGACGTCGGTGACGGCCCTGGCCTCACCTACCACCTGGCCGTCGATCTGCACGATCCGGAAGGGGGGCGGGCCCGGGTCCACCCCGAACACGAGGATCCGCGGACTGCCGATGTGCGGGCTGTCGATCTCGGTCATGTCTAGAGCGTAGGCCGCAACCCGCGGGAGCGAGGACCCGGCCCCGGGTCGGGCGCCGGCACGGCCGCCCGGCTCGTGGTGCGGGTCCCGGTCCTGTGGGGAACCCTGGACATGCCGGCCGAGGCCGGTGGGGGCCGGTCGAGGTCGGACCAGGAGGTGGTGATGGACCCCGTCGAGGCACTGGAGCGGATCGCGTTCCTCCTGGAGCGGGCCCAGGCGCCGACGTACCGTGTCCGCGCCTTCCGCACCGCGGCCGGGGTGCTCGGCGGGCTGTCGGCCGGCGAGCTGCGCGAGCGGGCGGGGTCGCTGGAGTCGCTCAAGGGGATCGGCCCCAAGACGGCGCAGGTGGCGCGCGAGGCGCTGGACGGACAGGTGCCCGGTTATCTCGCCAAGCTGGAGGGCGAGGCCGACACCCCGCTCGCCCGGGGCGGTGAACGGCTGCGGGAGCAACTGCGCGGCGACTGCCATCTGCACTCGGACTGGTCCGACGGCGGCAGCCCGATCGAGGAGATGGGCCGGACCGCGGCGGCGCTCGGGCACGAGTGGGCGGCCCTGACCGACCACTCGCCGCGGCTGACGGTGGCCCGCGGCCTCTCCCCCGCACGGCTGCGCGAGCAGCTGGACGTGGTGGCGGAGCTGAACGCGGCCTGGGCGCCGTTCCGGCTGCTGACCGGCATCGAGTGCGACATCCTCGACGACGGCTCGCTCGACCAGGAGCCGGAGCTGCTGGAGCGGCTCGACGTGGTGGTCGTGTCCGTGCACTCCAAGCTGCGGATGGACGCCCGCTCGATGACCCGCCGGATGGTGACCGCCGTCCGCGATCCGCACGCGGACGTGCTGGGGCACTGCACCGGGCGGCTGCTGACCGGGCGGGGGCGGCCGGAGTCGGAGTTCGACGCGGACGAGGTCTTCGCCGCCTGCGCCGAGTCCGGCACGGCCGTGGAGATCAACAGCCGCCCGGAGCGGCTCGACCCGCCGCGGCGGCTGCTGCGCCGGGCGGTGGCGGCCGGCGTGCTGTTCTCCGTCGACACCGACGCGCACGCGCCCGGTCAGCTGGACTGGCAGATCCACGGGTGCGCGCGGGCCGAGGAGTGCGGGGTGCCCCCGGAGCGGGTGGTCACCACCTGGTCCCTGGACGAGCTGCTGGCCTGGACCCGGGAGGGCCGTACACCGTCCGGAGTGGCGAGCCGCTGACGTGGTACCCGCCCGCCGATCCGCGGTCCGCGGATCACGGACCACGAAAGGGACAGTGCATGGAACGGGCGGCCGTGTTCGACGTCGACGGAACCCTCGTCGACACCAATCACCTGCATGTGACGACCTGGTGGGAGGCGTTCCGGCAGGCGGGCCACGACGTGCCGATGCACGCCGTCCACCGGGCCGTGGGCCTCGCCTCCGGCGATCTCGTCGCACGGCTGCTCGGCGAGGACCGGGACAAGGACCGGGACGCGGAGCTGAGCGCCGCCCACAAGGCACTGTACGGGCAGTACTTCGACCGGCTGCCGGCGCTGCCGGGCGCCGGGGAACTGCTGCGCCGGCTGGCCGGCGACGGCTGGACGGTGGTGCTGGCCACCTCGGCGGGCGGGGCGGAGCTGGGCGCGCTGCGGCGGGCGATCGACGCGGACGACGCGATCACCGCCACCGCGAGCGCCGACGACGTGGACGCGGGCAAACCCGCGCCGGAGCCGGTCGAGCACGCCCTGGAACTGGCCGGAGTGCCGGCCGAGCGGGCCGTCTTCGTCGGCGACACCGTGTGGGACATGCGCGCGGGCAGCCGGGCCGGGGTGCGCTGCGTGGGCGTGCTGTGCGGCGGCCTGCCCCGCACCGACCTGGAGGAGGCGGGCGCGGAGGCGGTCTACGCCGACCCGGCCGACCTGCTGGCCTCCCTGGGCGGGAGCCCGCTGGCATGAGTCACCGGACCGGGCCCCGCACCCTCCCCGCGCGGCTCGTACGCCGCACGCCCCGCATGTCACGTAGGTCACGCATGTCCCGCATCGAGACGAGTCCGCCGGTCACGCGGGCACCCGGTACCGCATGAGCGCAGTGACACACACAGTGCGGGAGGCACTGAGGGGCCGGCGGCCCTTGGCCGCGGTGTGGTGGGAGGCGTGTGCCGTCGGACGGGCCGCCCGGGCCGCCTGGCGGGGGCCGGGGCGGGAACGCGACCTGGTCGTGCAGTCGCTGAAGGCCGCGGGCGCGGCGCTGATCGCCTGGGCCGTGGCGGGGGTGTGGATGGACGACCCGATGGCGCTGATGGCGCCCTGGGTGGCGCTCGTCCTCGTGCAGGCCACCGTCTACAGCTCGGTGCGGCAGGCCGGGCAGCAGTTCGCGGCGATCTGCGTCGGCGCGCTCGTGGCATCGGCGGCACAGGCGATCACGGACGACAACACGGGGGCGCTGGTGCTGTCCCTGCCCGTGCTGATGCTGGCCGCGAACTGGTCCCGCTTCGGCCCGCAGGGCATCTACACGGCCACCACGGCGGTGTTCGTCCTGGCCTCCGGCACGGCGGTGTCGGCCGCCGCGGTCGGGCACCGGGTGGGACAGGCGGCGCTCGGGGCGGTCATCGGCGTGGCGGTCAACGCGCTGGTGCTGCCCCCGGTCCACCTTCGGGACGTACGGGAGAACCTCGCGGCGCTGGCCCGGGAGGCGGGCGCCCTCCTGCACACCGTCGCCGACGACCTGCGGGAGACCCGGTGGGACGCGCAGAGCGCGGCCGACTGGTCCCGGCAGGCGGCGTGGCTCCAGCGGCGCCTGGACGCGCTGTACTCCGCCCGGTCGTGGAGCCGGGAGAGCCTGCGCCTGACCTCGGGTCCGCTGCGCCGGCTGCACCGCGGGCCCAGGGTCGTGCCGCCGGAGGACGAGGACCAGCGGTGGAGCCGGGTCACCGGGAACCTCACCGCGCTGACCCGCACCCTGGCCGTGGCGGCCGACGAGCACCGGACGCCCGTACCGCCCGCGGGGACCGACCTCGACCTGTACGCGCGTCTGCTGCGGCTGATCGGCGACGCCTGCCGCGCCGAGGCCGGCCGCCTGGTGGGCGAACGGGACGGGACCGATCCGGAGGCGGCCACCGAGGAGACGATGGAGGAACTGCACCGGCGGCTTCAGGAGAGTCTGCGGGAGCACGCCGGACAGGGCGCCGCGCGGACCGCGGTCCTCGGCACCTTGCTGCTGCAGGCGGAGAACCTGTGGGCCGAGATCGTGCCCGACCCCCACGAGTCCGACTCCCACGAGTCCGACCCCCACGAGTCCGACTCCCGCGAGTCCGACCCCCACGAGCCCGCCCAAGAGTGACGCACATCACCGCAAACCGCGACAGACGGTGGAACACCGACACGTCGTTCGCCGTTGAACAGACCGTGGGTACGGATGGGACAGTGTCCCCGGGCCTCACCTATTGCCCACAGGGACGATCGTTCGGCTGAAGCCCTGTGGAGCCTTTCGCCGAGAGGCGACCGCCATCCGTATCCGCCCCGAGCCGCCCCGGCCGTGATTCCCCCGTCGCGGTCGGGGCTTCTCCATGCCCGCGCGCTCCGCGCGTTCCCTTCCCGGGCGGCGGGTACCCGGTGCTCTCCGCAGAAGGCGATCGGCCGAGAGGAGCACAGCGTGAGCAGCGCGACGGGCAGCAGGATCGTGGTCACGGGTGCCACGGGCAACGTGGGCACCAGCGTGGTGCGGCTTCTCTCCGAGGATCCGGAGGTGGGGTCCGTGCTGGGGCTGGCCCGGCGGATCCCCGGCTGGTCGCCCGCGAAGACGGAGTGGGCGGCGGTCGACCTGGCCGCCGAGCAGACCGACCTGGCCGGCCACTTCGCCGGCGCCGACGCCGTCGTCCATCTGGCCTGGGCCTTCCAGCCGACGCACGACCCGGCGACGACCTGGCGCACGAACGTACTCGGCTCCATCCGGGTCTTCGAGGCGGTGGCCGCGGCCGGGGTGCCGGCGCTGGTGCACGCCTCGTCGGTCGGCGCGTACTCGCCGGGTCCGAAGGACCACGCGGTCGACGAGTCGTGGCCGACGCACGGCTGGCCGGACGCCGCGTACTGCCGGGAGAAGGCTTACCTGGAACGGGCGCTGGACACCTTCGAACGCGACCACCCCGGGATCCGGGTGACGCGGATGCGGCCGGCCTTCCTCTTCAAGCGGGAGTCGGCCAGCGAGCAGCGGCGGATCTTCGGCGGCCGGTTCCTGCCGGGTCCGGCGGCGCGTCCGGAGCTGCTGCCGTTCCTGCCGGACGTCCCCGGTCTGCGGGTGCAGGCCCTGCACACGGACGACGCCGCCCACGCCTACCGGCTGGCGGTGCGTTCCGAGGACGCCCGGGGCGCGTTCAACCTCGCGGCCGATCCGCCGGTGGACGCCGAGCTGCTGGGCGAGCTGCTCGGGGTGCGTCCGGTCCGGCTGCCCCGCACCGCGGCCCGCTCGGCGATCGCCGCCGCCTGGGGGATGCGACTGCTGCCCGCCTCGCCGCATCTGTTCGACGCGGTGCTGCGGCTGCCGCTCATGGACTGCACCCGGGCACGGGTGGAGCTGGGCTGGCGCCCGACGCGCACGGCGACGGAGGTGCTGGAGGAGTTCCTGCGGGGCCTGCGGCAGGGCGCGGGGGCGGACACGGAGCCGATGCGCGGACGCAAGGTGGGCTGAGCGCCACGCGTGAGGGGCGGCGGGCATCCTGCCCGCCGCCCCTCGCGCGGCCCCGCGGTCCCGGGCCGGACGGCTCCGTCAGCCGGAGGGCTCGTCGGGCACCGGGTGCTCGGGGTGTACGGCGCCCGACTGCGGTGCGCCCCGCCGGCCCGTGCCCGCCTCGTCGGTGTCGGGGACGTCGTCGGCCTCGGGACCGGCCTCCCCGCCGCCGGAGGTCTCCCCGTCGCCGGAGGTGTCCGCGTCGTCCTCGGGCCGTTCGTTGTCCAGGCCCTGACGGTGCTCGCGCTGCTCGCGGGTGGGCGAGGCGGCCTCCCACGGGTCGTCGTGGTCGCCGGCCTGCTGGTCCGGCATGTCGCGCGGTACGGGGGTCCCGTTCTCCCCCGGTCCCTCGTGGCGGTGGTCGGACACGGCAGCTCCTTCTCGCGGCTCTTGTGGTCCTCCGGTCGTCCGACAGCGTCCGACGGTCGTACGGGACCGTCCGACGGTCGTCGGAGCGACGTCGGGTACCTCCGCGGTGTCCGGCGAAACCTCAGTGCGGCGCCCGCTCCTCGAGCGCCGTGCGCCAGGCGGGGACCGGGTACTGCGGGGCCGGTTCGGGGCGCCTGCCGCCGCGCGCGAAGAAGTCGGCCAGGGGCAGGATCGCGGCCCCGACCGTGACGGCGTCCGGGCCGAGCCGCCCCAGGTCGACCGTCACCTTCTGGGCGGGGTGGCGCAGCGCGTACGACACGGCGTGGCGACGTACGGCGGGCAGGAAGCGGGGGCCGAGCTGGAGGCCGGCCCAGCCGCCGATGAGGATGCGCTCCGGCTGGAAGAGGTTGATCAGGTCGGACAGGCCGGCGCCCAGGTACTCGGCGGTCTCCTCCAGCACGGCGAGCGCGACCGGGTCGGCGGCCCCGCCGTCGGCCGGGTAGGCGGCGGCGAGCATCGCGGTGAGGGCGGTCTCCTCGTCGGTGTCCTCGGGCACCCGGCCGTCCGCCTCCCGCCAGCGGGCCAGCAGCGACTCGGCGCCCGCGTACGCCTCCAGGCAGCCGAGCGCTCCGCAGCGGCAGCGGCGGCCCCGGACCCGGACGGTCAGGTGCCCCCACTCGACCGCCCGGCCCTGCTCGACCTCGGGGGTGACGAGGCTGGCGCCGACACCGGAGCCGAAGAGGACCACGACCGCGTTGCGGGCGCCGCGTCCGGCGCCGAACCACATCTCGGCCTGGCCCAGGGTCTTGGCGCCGTTGTCGATGAGGTAGGGGACGGTGTCGGGCAGCGGGGAGCCGGCGCGCAGCAGGGCCTCCAGCGGGACCGCGTCCCAGCCGATGGTCTGGCCGTGCACCACGGCACCGCGGTCGGCGGTGTGCTCCACGATGCCGGGGACGCCGATCCCGGCGCCGAGCAGCCGTTCGGGCGGGAGTCCGGCCGTGGCCAGCACCTCGGCGACGCCCTCGCGGATGTGCCCGACGATGACGTCGACGTCGTAGCGCTGCGGGGCCAGCGGGCGCTCGGCGCGGGCGAGTTCGGTGAGCGTCAGGTCGAACAGCTCGACCCGCACCCGGGTCTCGCCGACGTCCACGCCGATCATGTGGCCGCTGGCGGGGGCCACGCGCAGCAGGGTGCGGGGGCGTCCGCCGTCGGAGTCGACGCTGCCGGCCTCCTCCACCAGTCCGTCGGCGACCAGGTCGGCGACCACGTTGCTGATGGAACCGGAGCTGAGTCCGGTCGCCGGGCCCAGCTCGAAGCGGCTGAGCGGTCCGTCGAAGTAGAGCCGTTGCAGCACGGCCGTACGGTTGGCCCTCCTCAGGTCACGCACCGTGCCCCCGTTCCGCCCCGCCATGTGGTTCCTCCCGTGCCGTGCCCGGTCTGCAAGATACCTCTGCCCCACGACCGTACGCGACTTCCCTTGGTACTTAATTCATGCTATGAACTCGCCTCCCCGAAAACCGGTGGCCACTCGGCGCGTAAGCTATCTACGCTAGGCGAAAACCTAGAGATCCTAGGTTCCTTTCCATCAAGGTTCGACCAAGGGGAGGCTCCCCGTGAGAGCACTCAGCGAGCAGGACATCCGCGGTTCCTTCATCAATTGCTCGAAGGGCGAGGCCAAGCGCCTGACCGTCCCCCGCGACCTGGACGAGCGCCCCTGGGACGATCTCGACTTCCTCGGCTGGGGCGATCCCGGGGCGCCCGACCGCAGTTACCTGGTCGCCGAGCTGGACGGGCGGCTCACCGGTGTGGCGCTGCGCTTCCAGCCGGCCAGGAGCGGCTTCTTCCAGCGCAGCCTGTGCGCGCTGTGCCTGACCACCCATCCCCGGGGCGGTGTGTCGCTGATGACGGCCCGCAAGGCCGGAGCGGCCGGCCGCGAGGGCAACTCGGTCGGCCTGTACATGTGCACCGATCTCGCCTGCTCCCTGTACCTGCGGGGCAAGAAGGTGTCGCAGAGCGGCGCCCGCTTCGAGGAGAGCCTCACGCTGGACGAGCAGATCGCCCGGACGCTGGGCAATCTGTCCGCGTTCGTCGCCAAGGTGACCGGCTGACCCGTCCGGCGGCGCCCGGCGCGTGGGAGGAGGTCCGGCCGCCCGCGTCCGGCTACCGTCCTGAGCGGACACGTTCGAGGCGCCTGCGGAAGGGAACAAGCCCGAGGATGCGGGATGTGCTTGAGGCCGCGAAGACGGCTCTGCGGCGGGTGAAGTGGCTGAAGGACCCCGTGGTCGTGCAGGCCCTGCGGTCCGCCGCCGCGGCTTCGATCGCCTATGTCATCGCGGTACGGCTGAGCCCCGACAAGTCGGCGGCGCCGCTGACCGCGCCCCTGACCGCGCTGCTGGTCGTCCAGGTCACCCTGTACGCCACGCTGAAGATGAGCTTCCGCCGGGTGAACGCCGTGGTCGCCGGTGTCCTGGTCGCCATCGCCTTCAGCCAGTTGGTCGGGCTCAGCTGGTGGAGCCTGGCCCTGATCATCGTGGCGGCGCTGGGCGTCGGGCACCTGGTGCGCGCCGAGGAGTTCACCGCCGAGGTGGCGATCAGCGCGATGCTGGTGCTCGGCGTCACCTCGCACGGGAGCCTGGCGTGGGCCCGGGTGGTGGAGACCCTGATCGGGGCGATCGTCGGTCTGGTCTTCAACCTGATCCTCGCGCCTCCGGTGTGGGTGGAGCAGGCCGGCGAGTCGGTCGTGGGACTGGCCCGGCAGGTGCGCCAACTGCTGCTGCGGATGGGCGAGGAGGCGGCCGGCAGCACGCCCTTCCACGAGGCGGCGGCCCGGCTGCACGAGGCACGCCGGCTCGACCACGACATCGGCGAGGTGGACGAGGACCTGCGCCAGGCCGAGGACAGCCTGCGGTTCAACCCCCGGGTGCGCGAGGGACTGCTGCACCGGGTGGTGCTGCGCACCGGCCTGGACACCCTGGAGATCTGCACGGTGGTCATGCGGGTCCTCGCGCGCAGCTTCACCGACCTCGCCAAGCAGCGCGAGCCGGAACCCCTGTTCGCGCCCGAGACGGGCGCCGCGATCCAGCAGTTGCTGTCCGAGATCGCCGACGCCGTGGTGAGCTTCTCGGTGCTGGTCACCACCAGCGCGAGCGAGAACGCCGAGTCCGCGGAGGAGCGCCTGGCCGCCGAGCTGCGCCAGGCCGCGGCCACCCGGGACAGGCTGGCCGGCCTGCTGCTCGAGGAGGTCCGGCGCGACGAGCGGCAGTGGGAGCTGCGGGGTGCGGTGCTGGCCGAGGTGAACCGGATCATCGACGAGATGGACACCGAGCACCGTTCCCGCCGCCTCCTGGAGGAGCTGGACCGCCACACGCGCGAGCAGCGCGAGCGCATGCCGCGCCTGACCCGGCTGCGGGACCGGGTGCGGTCCGGGCTGCGCGGGGGGAACCGCGGCACCGGTGCGCGGCGTTCCTCCTGAGGAACGACGAACGGCGCGCGGCCGGCGAAGGCGCGTGCACGGCGAATGAGGGGGCGTTCGGATGGGCGACACCAGTGTGCGGATCGACGGGAACCGGCTGTCACTGCCGGGCGGGGCGACGGTCCGCTTCATCCGCACCCTGCGGCTGCCGGAGACGGGCACGCACCCGCTGCCGCCCGGGCTCGGCGAGTTCCCGGTCCGCCGGGTCCGCGACTACGCCGACCGTGTGCCGGAGGCGTGGCGGGCGCGCGGCGGTGTGATGCTGCCGGTGTACCTGCGTGAGGCCATGTGGCTGAGTTTCGCGGGCACGAGGGAGCCCGCCGCGCTCCAGGTCGGGGTGGGCAAGGTGTGCGCGGTCTCCGGCAGGCCCTGGAGCGACCGGCTCTCCCGTGACCCGCAGAACTACGTGGTGCTGCCCCCGCCAGCCCTGGCTGGACGGCATCAACTCCGGGACCGGCACGGTCCGTCAGTTCGTGGCGGTGCCGCTCGGCATGGGGGCGACCGTCGAGGGCCAGGTCACCGGCGAGGAGGTCTGGGGCGGCGTCCAGTTGCAGGCGTTCACGCTGGGCGACACGGAGCTGGCCCGCTGGCGCGAGGAGGAGCGGCGCCGCACGGAACTGGCCCGCAGGGCGGCCCGTACCGGCGGTGCCTTCGGGGCTCCGGCACCGGCCTCGGCGCCGGCCGCCCCGGGCGCGGCCGCGGGGTACGGCGGTGCGCCCCGGTCCGCGCCCGCCATGGGTCTCGGCGTCGGCGGTTCCATGCGCCAGGAGGTGTACCGCGACCAGCGGCCGCTGACGGACTGGGCCGAGCGGCCGGCGGGCCGGGTCTTCGTGCACCTGGTGACGCCGCCCGAGTGGCACCGCATCACCGGCGAGGCGCCGCCGCCCTCGCCCGTGGACCGGGCCGCCTACACCCGGGCCGGTCTGCCCTGGTACGACTACTACGACCAGGACGCCCACGATCTCGCCCCCACCGCACCGCTCCGGGACGTCCAGCCGGTCGGGGACTGGATCGGCGACGACCACCAGCCCTGGCAGCCGCCCGCGCCCCACCAGGTCCACCCCCTGGGGGACGCGCCGGGCAAGCCGGTGCAGGACGGGGACTGGTAGCGGCGGGACCGGCGCAGGAGGGCACGCGAGGACACGGGAGGACCGTATGAACGGTGACGGATGGAGCAGGCGGCGCTTCGCCGGGCTGCTCGCCCGCGCTGCCGCCGCGACCGCGGCCCTCCCCGCGGCGGCGGCGTGCGGCGGCACGGGAGGGGTGCGGGCGCCGTCCGCGACGCCCACCGCGTCCCGGGCGAGCAGCGGTGCGTCGGGCAGGGAGCGCGGGTCCTCCGCCCCGCGCCCGCTCCTCCTCGGCACCTACACCTCGGCCGAGGGCGGCGGCAAGGGCATCGGGCTCGCCGAGTACGACCCCGCGACGGGCCGGATCACCGGCCGCGGCCTCCTCGCCGAGGTGGACGATCCCTCGTACCTGGCGGTGCATCCCGACGGCCGGACCCTGTACGCGGTCGACGAGCGCGAGGACGGGGCGGTGACCGCCGTCCGGCTGTCGGACCGCACGGTGCTGGGCAGCCGGAGCACCGGCGGGGCGGCGCCCTGCCACCTGTCGGTGCACCCGGGCGGGCGCTGGCTGTTCAGCGCCAACTACGGCTCGGGAAGCGTCGCCGTGCACCCGATCGACGCCTCGGGCGCGCTGGGCGCGCGCACCCACCTGGTCACGCACTCCACTCCCCCGCCGGGCCCGGGGCAGCGGGGTCCGCACGCCCACCAGGTCGTCACCGCCCCGGACGGCGCCCACGTCCTCGCCGTGGACCTCGGCACGGACACCGTCTACACCTACCGCCTGGACGAGCGCGCGGGGACCCTCGCGGAGGTCGCGCGGGCGCGGACCCGGCCGGGCGCCGGACCCCGGCACCTCACCTTCCACCCCGGCGGACGCCACGCCTATCTGGCCAACGAGCTCGACGACACCGTCACGGTCTGCGCGTACGACCCGGGGACCGGGCGCCTGACCGTCGGCGATCCGCAGTCCACCGGGGCGGGACCGGGCCAGGGGGCGGGCACCAACTACCCCGCGCAGATCCTGGTCACCGCCGACGGCGCGTACGCCTTCCTCGCCAACCGGGGGCACGACAGTCTGACGCGGTACGCGGTGGAGGCGCAGGGCGCCCGGCTCCGGCTGCTCGGCACGGTGCCGGTGGGCGGCGACTTCCCGCGGCAGATCGCCTTCTCCCCGGACGGCGGGCTGCTGTTCGCGGCCAACCAGCGCTCCGGCACCGTGAGCGTGTTCCGGGTGAGCGCGGACGACGGCGGACTGCGCCCCGCGGGAGAGCCGTTCGCCTCACCCGTCGCCGTCTGTGCGCTGCCGCTGTAGGGCCCTCGGGCAGGAGGCGGCGCCCGCCTGGGCGAGCAGCACGTGCACCCGCTCCGTGAGCTGTGCGATCTCGTCGGCGGGCGCGTGGAACGGCAGGCGTACGTCGCCGTGGTCGCGGACCCGTTCGATGCGCAGGGTCAGTCCGTGCCGGTCCACGGCGAGCGGCCGCACCCGGACCGCTCCGTGCAGGCTGTCCGGGTCGACGAGCCGGGTCAGCCGCTCCACGGCGTCACCGTGGCAGTCGGCGAGATGGGTCAGCAGCCGCGCCTCCGCCAGGGCCAGCGGATCGGGCGCGGCGGCGGTGAACTCGTCGACGTCGACCACCACGGCCCCGGACGGCCGCCGCAGCACCACGCGGGTGGGCCGGAAGGACAGGTGCCCGTCCGCCACGGCGAACCAGCCGGCGAGCCAGAGCCGGGCCCTGATCCGGCTCCGCACCGGGACGGGCGCCACGTCGGCGAACTCCAGCACGGCGGACGGCTCCCCGCGGGGCGCGCACACCGCCGCGGCGAGCAGCGCGCTGTCCTCGGGGACGTGCAGGAGCACCCGGCCGTCGTCGGTCACGGTGTGCGCGCCGACGAACTCCTCCCGGCCGCCCTCCGCGGTCACCGCGCACGACCAGGCGGCGGCGAGCACCGAGCGGGCCCGCTCCGCCGCGGCGGGCGCGGCCGCCCACGTGTGGCTGTCAGCCATCCCAACCTCCGTTCGGCAATTCATTAGGTAAGGCTCACCTAACCTATCGGAGTTCGGGGAGTGCGCCAACCACGGCACCGGCCCGACTCGCCCCGCCGCGTGAACCGCACCCGCGGCCTCAGGGCGCGATGGCTCCCAACAGCGCCCGTGCGCACAGGTCCCGCACCTGCTCGCGGGCGGGCTCCGGGTCCCGCAGCCACTCCAGGCAGACCGCCGTGGTGAAGGCCAGCCAGCCGCGCACCGCCAGCCGGACGTCGCCGCGTTCCTCGAAGGCCGGGCCGAACTCCGGGTCGGCGGCCAGGGCGGCGAGGATCTGCCGTTCCTGCGCGGCGAGCGCCTGCTGGTAGACGCGGCGCACCGCCCGGTCACCGGCCGCGTCGGCGCGGTGGAAGGCGCGGTAGCCGTGCGCGTGGGCCCGCACGTACTCCAGGTAGGCGTCGAGGCCCGCGGTGAGCTGCTCGCGGACCGGGACGCCGGGCACGGCCGCCGTCATCCGCAGCATGCGCGCGCTCTCGCGCTCGACGACCGCCGCGAAGAAGTCCCGCTTGTTCGGGAAGTAGTGGTACAGCAGCCCGCGGGAGACCCCGGCGATCTCGGCGACCTGCTCGATCCAGACCTCGTCGTACGGGCTCTCCGAGAACAGGCGCGCACCCACCGAGAGCAACTGCTCCCGGCGCTCGCCCGTGCTGAGCCGGCGGCGGGTGCGCTCGCCCTGGTTCGCGGCCATGTCCGCACCTTACTTGACGCCGGTTCAACAACGGGACGAGACTGGACGCGTTATTGAACCCATGTACAACACGCTCGCCTCGGCTCGTGCAACACGCCGCTGCGTCAAGGGAGATCGCGTCATGGCCCAGACAGTGAGGGAAACGGCCCGGGACGGACTGCCGAAGGGTTTCCGCAGCGCCGAGCTGGGCTGGCCCGAACTGCACCGCATCCCGCACCCCCCGTACCGGCTGCCCCTGCTCGGTGACGTCGTGGGCGCGAGCAGGCGCACCCCGATGCAGGACTCGCTGCGCTACGCGCGGCGGCTGGGGCCGATATTCCGGCGGCGTGCCTTCGGCAAGGAGTTCGTGTTCGTGTGGGGCGCCGCCCTCGCCGCCGACCTGGCGGACGAGACGCGCTTCGCCAAGCACGTGGGCCTGGGCGTGGCCAACCTGCGGCCGGTCGCCGGGGACGGGCTGTTCACGGCGTACAACCACGAGCCCAACTGGCAGCTCGCGCACGACGTGCTGGCGCCCGGGTTCAGCCGCGAGGCCATGGCCGGGTACCACGTGATGATGCTGGACGTGGCCGCGCGGCTCACCGGCCAGTGGGACCTGGCCGAGGCGTCGGGCCGGGCGGTGGACGTGCCGGGCGACATGACCAAGCTGACGCTGGAGACCATCGCGCGCACCGGTTTCGGGCACGACTTCGGCTCCTTCGAACGCCCCCGGCTCCACCCCTTCGTCACCGCCATGGTGGGCACCCTCGGCTACGCGCAGCGCCTCAACACGGTGCCCGCTCCGCTGGCCCCCTGGCTGCTGCGCGACGCGAGCCGCCGCAACGCCGCCGACATCGCGTACCTCAACCGCACGGTCGACGACCTCGTCCGCGCCCGCCGGGCGACCGGTGGCGGCGGGGGCGGGAGCGGCACAGGCGACCTGCTCGACCGGATGCTGGAGACGGCCCACGCCAAGACCGGTGAGCGGCTGTCCCCCGAGAACGTCCGCCGCCAGGTCATCACCTTCCTGGTCGCCGGTCACGAGACCACCTCGGGCGCGCTCTCCTTCGCCCTGCACTACCTCGCGCAACACCCCGAGGTCGCGGCCCGGGCGCGTGCCGAGGTGGACCGGGTGTGGGGCGACACCGAGGCGCCCGGTTACGAGCAGGTGGCCAGGCTGCGCTACGTGCGCCGGGTCCTGGACGAGTCGCTGCGCCTGTGGCCGACCGCCCCCGGCTTCGCGCGGGAGGCCCGCGAGGACACGGTGCTCGGCGGCGCGTACCCGATGCGGCGCGGGGCCTGGGCGCTGGTGCTCACGGGCATGCTGCACCGCGACCCCGAGGTGTGGGGCCCGGACGCCGAGCGGTTCGACCCCGACCGCTTCGAAGCGAAGGCCGTGCGCTCGCGCGCCCCGCACACCTTCAAGCCGTTCGGGACCGGAGCGCGGGCGTGCATCGGGCGGCAGTTCGCGCTGCACGAGGCCACGCTGGTCCTCGGGCTGCTGCTGCGCCGCTACGACCTGCGCCCGGACCCCGGCTACCGGCTGCGGGTCACCGAGCGGCTGACGCTGATGCCCGAGGGGCTGCGCCTGCACCTGGACCGGCGGACCTCTCCGACGCCCGCGCCCGCCTCCCGCACGGACGACGCCGGGGAGGCCCGGGAGGAGGGCGCCGGGAACGCCGGTTCAGCGTCCCGCTGTCCAGTGCACCGGGCGGGTGACTGAGTCCGGCAGCCTGGTGCCGGGGCCACCCCTGGCCGCGTTGACCTGCGGCTGGGTCAGGAAGAAGGCGCCCGTCAGGTCGGCGTCGGTCAGGTCGGCGTCGCGCAGGTCCGCGCCGATCAGGTCGGCACCCCGCAGGTCGGCGCCGGTGAGGTCGGCGGCGATGAGGTAGGCCCCGCGCAGGTCCGCCCCGGCGAGGTCGGCGCCCTTCAGCCGGGCACCCATCAGGTCGGCGTTGCGGCGGTTCTTCCGCCGGCCGCGGGTACCGGCCCGGACCAGCTCGCTGGTGCGCAGCAGGAGCGCGTTGACCCGCTGCCGGTGCGCGGCCACGTCGAGGGCGGCCAGCTCCTCCGGGGTCCCCCCGGCGAGGCGTTCGGTGTCGGCGAGGGCGCCGCGCAGGTCCGCGTGGACCGGGCGGGCGGCGGGCAGGGTCAGCGCCTCGGTCAGGTACCGGAGCAGCTCGTGCAGGTGGCGGACGACCGGGAACACCTCGAACATGCGGCGGGCCCGCTCCGGTGGGCCGGTGCGCCAGTCCCGGCCGCCGAAGGTGACCTGCGAGACCCGCTGTCCGGCGCCGAAGCAGTCGTAGACCGTGCAGCCGGTGAAGCCGCGCTCCCGCAGTGTCGCGTGGATGCCGCAGCGGTGGTCGGTGCGCAGGTTCGCGCAGGGGGTGCCGGCGTCCTTGTCGACCGCGAAGTCCGCCGAGCGGGCGAACGGCAGGGCCACGCAGCACAGGCCGAAGCAGCTCCCGCAGTCGGCGCGCAGTTCCGCACCGGCCCGGCCGTCCGCCCGGTCCGCCGTGTGTTCTCGCATGGCGTCGAGGATACGGGCCGCCGGCGCGCCGGCCCGAGGGCGGTCCCGCGCCCCCGGTCAGGTCTCCAGCGCGGACAGGTCAAGGCGGGCCAGCCGCTCCGGGTCGGACAGGATGTACAGGCCGGTGATGAGACCGTCGGCGACGGTGACGTAGGTGACCGACCGCGGCCGCCCCTCGGCCACGGCGACGGTGCCGACCGCGTCGTTGACCAGGACGACGCGGGCGAGGGGGGCCAGGTGGCGGAAGTGGAACGCCCCGGTGGCGACCGTCCGCGCGCCCCGCACCACCTTGGACGCCGCCACGCCCCGGGCCAGCGCGCCGGCGTCGGCCCGCAGCACCACGTCCGGGTGGAGGACGGACACCAGGGCCTCGAAGTCACCGGCGCGGCTCGCGGCGAGGAACGCCTCGACCACCCGGCGCTGCCGGCCGAGGTCCGGTTCGGCCGCGGGGGTCGCGTCGCGCACCCGGCGCCGGGCCCGGCTGGCGAGCTGCCGGGTGGCGGCCGGGGTGCGCTCGACGACCGGCGCGATGGCGTCGAAGGGCACGGCGAACATGTCGTGCAGGACGAACGCCAGCCGCTCGGCCGGTTCCAGGGTCTCCAGGACCACCAGCAGGGCGATGCCCACCGAGTCGGTGTGCAGGGCCTCCGCCTCCGGGTCGGCCCGGGGCAGGGCCCGCAGCACGGGGTCCGGCACGAAGGTGTCGAAGCCCTCGGTCATCGGCTCCTCGCGGCGCGCGGTGCGCGAGCGCAGCAGGTCCAGGCAGATCCGGCCGGTCACTGTGGTCAGCCAGGCGCCGAGGTTGTCGATGCCGTCCCCGCCGGAGCGGTCGAGCCGCAGCCATGCCTCCTGCACGGCGTCCTCCGCCTCGGCCAGTGAGCCGAGCATGCGGTAGGCCACCGCCTTCAGCTGCCCGCGGTGCTCCTCGAACCGCTCCGCGAGCCGCTGCTGCCCCCGCACGTCCCGCATGTCCCGCTCCCCGCGCACGCCCCGCTCCCCCGCCATGCCGCTACCGTCCGAAGACTTCGAAGGTCACCGCCGGCTTCCCGCCGAACCGCTCCCCGGCGGCCCGGGCGAAGCCGGTGAGGAATCCGCGCACGTACGTCTCCGGGTCCTCCTCGGTCAGCGCCTCGATGTACGTGCGGTGTTCGAGCAGTGAGCGCACCGCGCGCTCCAGCCCCGGGGTGGCGTCCACGGCGTGGGTGGGCGAGGAGGAACCGGCGACCGCGACCCAGCGCACGCCGTTCCAGGGTTCGAGACCCCGCTCGGTCAGCTCCGGGAAGATCCAGCGGTTGCCCGCGTCGGCCGCCGCGTCGAGCGTGGCGCGGCCGACGGCGACGTGGTCCGGGGTGTTCCAGGCGACGCCGCCCCAGGTGTCCCGGTGGTTGAGGGTGATGACCAGCTCGGGCCGGTGGCGCCGGATCGCGGCGGCGATGTCGCGGCGCAGCGCGGTGCCGTACTCGATGACGCCGTCCCGGTGGTCGAGGAACTCCACCTCGCTCACCCCGACGACCGCGGCGCTCGCCCGCTGCTCCCGCTCGCGCAGCGGGGCGCACGCGTCGGGCGGCAGCGTGTCGATGCCCGCCTCGCCCCTGGTCGCCAGGACGTAGGCGACCTCGCGGCCCTCGTCGGTCCAGGCCGCGATCGCCGCCGAGCAGCCGTACTCCAGGTCGTCCGGGTGCGCCACCACGGCCAGGGCGCGGCTCCAGTCGCCGGGCATGGGCTCCAGTTGCGTGATCGTCGGCTCCGTCATGCCCGCACACTAACCCGCGCCGCGGACATCCCACCCGGATTTCGGGCGCGGCTGCGAGGGCCCGGCTGCCGGCCCCTCAGGCCGCGTCGTGGGCGAGCGCGAGCAGCCGGTCCAGGACACGGGGCCCGCCGGCCCGCACACCGTCGTGCTCGAACTCGTCGGTGACCCAGGTGCGCAGGCCCCGGATCGCGCGGGCGGTGGTCAGCGCGTGGGCGGTGTCGACGTACATGTCGTCGTGGTAGACGGCCGCGGCGGCCGGGACCTCGTTGGCGGCGAGGCGGGCGGGGTCGTACAGCGGGGTCCAGTCGGTGCGGGCGGCGAGCAGTTCCGCGGTCTCGCGCAGCGGGCGCAGCGCCGGGTCGCAGTCGAACATCCAGGGGTGGATCGACTCGCCGGTGAACAGCAGCGGTTCGTCGCCCGCGAGGGTCTTCGCGGCGTCGAAGCGCGGGAACTCGGCGCGGACGCGCTCGGCGGACCAGGCGGTGGGCCGGGCGTCCTGGCCGTAGATGACCTCGTGGATGAGGGCGTACAGCGGGTTGGCCGCGAAGGACAGCAGGCCCTGTGCCTGCTCCTGGAAGGCGTCGGAGAGTTCGTGTCCGTTCGGGGTGCGGACGAAGGCGTCCTCCAGGAGGAAGTGCAGCCGGTGGCTGCCCTCGCTGCCGCCGAGCATGATGCCGAGCGACTGGAACGCCTCCACGGTGAGGCGGTAGCCGTTCGGCAGGACCACGTCGTGGGTCAGGAGGTGGTCGGCGATGCGGCGGGCGCGCTCGACGTCCTGCGGGTAGCGGGCGTAGTGCGCGACGACCTTGCGTTCGATGCGCGGGTAGGCGGCCCGGTAGACGTCGTCCGCGTGGGCGTCCAGGGAGGGCAGGCCGCCGGTGATCAGGGCGGTGCTCAGGCCCTCGGGGGCCAGCGACAGGTAGGCGACGGTGCAGAAGCCGCCGAAGCTCTGGCCGAGGACGGTCCAGGGGGCGCCGCCGGTGACCCGGGGGCGGATGGCCTCGCAGTCGCGGACGATGGCGTCGGCGCGGAAGTGGGTGAGGTAGTCGGCCTGTTCGGCGGGGCCGCCGCGCAGCGGGAGCGTCTGGCGGTTGGCCGGGGTGGAGGCGCCGGTGCCGCGCTGGTCCAGGAGCAGGACGCGATAGTCCTTCAGGGCCCGGCCGAACCAGGCGGGACGGCCGATGAAACGGTTTGCCCCGAAGCCGGGCCCGCCCTGGAGGTAGACCAGCCAGGGCAGGTCCTGGTCGGCCTTGTCGCTCGCGACGGCCTCGCGGGCGTACAGCTCGATCGTCTCCCCGGTGGGGTCGGCGTGGTCGAGGGGCACGGTGAAACGGCGGTCGGTGAGGACGACGCCTGGCTGGCGGTAGCTGACGCTCAAGGGGTCTCCCGGGACGGACGGATCTGGCGGCCGGTTCTCGCGGCCGGGTCCCAGTTCAGCACACCGTCCGGCGGCCGCCGACCCCCGGGATCATGACATCGTGCTGACCGGCCGGTCAGCGGGCGGCGAGGCTGGAGCGCCGCACCACCAGCTCCGGCTGGAGGACGACCCGCCGGTGCGGGTGGGTCAGGTCGGTGCCCTCCAGCTCGGTCTCCTCCAGGAGCAGTTCGGCGGCCATGGCGCCCATGGTGACGGCGGGCTGGCGCACGGAGGTGAGCGGGACGGCCGCGGCGGCGGCGAACTCGATGTCGTCGTAGCCCACGATCGCGAGGTCGTCGGGGACGCCGACCCCGGCGGCGTACACGGCTTGCAGGACGCCGAGGGCGAGCAGGTCGTTGGCGCAGAAGACGGCGGTCGGGCGCTCGGCGAGGCCCAGGAGGCGGGCGCCGGCGTCGCGGCCCGCGGCGACGTCGAGGCGCTCGGTGGGCAGTTCGCGCAGTGCGTCGGGGCCGAGCCCGGCCTCGGCGAGCGCGGCGAGGGCGCCGGCGCGGCGGTCGCGCACCTGGTTGAGGCCGGGCGGGCCGCTGACGTAGGCGATGCGGCGGTGTCCGGCGTCCACGAGGTGGCGCACGGCCAGCGCGCCGCCCGCGACGTCGTCGACGGAGACCGAGCACTCGCTGGTGCCCTCGGCGACCCGGTCGACCAGCACGAAGGGGATGCGGTGGCGCCGGAAGCCCTCGATGTTGCGGCCGGTGGCGTCGGCGGGGGTGAGCAGGACGCCCCGGACCCGCTGCTCGGCGAAGAGCGAGAGGTACTCGGCCTCCTCCCCCGGGTTCTGCGCGCTGTTGCAGACCATCACGCCGAGCCCGGCCTCGCGGGCGGCGCGCTCGGCACCGCGGGCGACGTCGACGAAGAACGGGTTGCCCATGTCCAGGACGAGGAGCCCCATGATGCGGCTGCGGCCGGCGCGCAGCTGGCGCGCGGACTCGCTCCGGACGTACCCCAGCCGGTCGATGGCGGACAGCACCCGCGCGCGGGTCTCGGTGGCGACGGTGTCGGGGCGGTTGATGACGTTGGAGACCGTGCCCACGGAGACTCCGGCGGCGCGGGCGACGTCCTTGATACCCACGGAATGGGCCATCGGGCAGAGACCTCCGAGGTCGTACGGGGGATGCGTGGCGGCCGCGGGACCTGCACACAGTACCCGGGCCGCTCCGACGAGGCCCCGTCAGGCGAGGTGGAACACCTCGGTGAGGGGCTTCATCGCCTCGTCGGGGCGCGCCCCGTCGAGGGACTCGAACAGCGGGCCCATCTCCACCTGCCAGCGGGCGTTGACCTCGGTGGCCTCCATCCCGGCCCGGGCGGCGGCGAAGTCCTCGGTCTCCAGGTAGCCGACGAGCAGGCCGTCGTCCCGCAGGAAGAGCGAGTAGTTGTGCCAGCCGGTGGCGGAGAGCGCCGCGCACATCTCAGGCCACACGGCGGCGTGGCGTTCGCGGTACTCCGCGACGCGGTCCCGGCGGACCTTGAGCAGGAAACAGACGCGCTGCATGGAATGCCGCTTTCGTACGAAGGTGATCGGTACCCCATCGGCGAGGACCTCGCCGGCGCCGGACGGGACGGTCTTCACGGCGTCGTGAAAGGTTTCAACCCGGTTGCCGGGGACGTTAGGCAGCGAGGGTGTGTCACGTCAATGGGTTCCTGGTCGAAAAACTTTCGAGAGTCGAAGGCCGTCGCCTGGGTCGCGGAGGGCCGGGGCGGCCGCAAGGGTTGACACCCCTTCGGGCGGCTCATAGCTTCGCGTTCTGAATCGTTTCATGAACTGGTCGTGCGCACAGCGGGCCACGACCCGATGCCTCAGGAGCCCCGAAGTGACCGACCTCGCCGCGGTGAAGGCCGTGCTCAAGACCCAGGCCGTCGAGACGCCGTCGTGGGCGTACGGCAACTCGGGGACCCGTTTCAAGGTGTTCGCCCAGGCCGGTGTCCCGCGCGACCCGTTCGAGAAGCTGGACGACGCGGCGAAGGTGCACGAGTTCACCGGCGCGGCCCCGACCGTGGCCCTGCACATCCCCTGGGACCGGGTCGAGGACTACGCCGCGCTGGCCGCGCACGCCGAGCGGCGGGGCCTACGGATCGGCGCGATCAACTCCAACACCTTCCAGGACGACGACTACAGGCTGGGCAGCGTCTGCCACCCGGACGCGGCGGTGCGCAGGAAGGCCGTCGACCACCTGCTGGAGTGCGTCGACATCATGGACGCCACCGGGTCGCGCGACCTGAAACTGTGGTTCGCCGACGGCACCAACTACCCCGGCCAGGACGACATCCGGTCCCGGCAGGACCGGCTGGCCGAGGGCTTGGCCGAGGTGTACGAGCGGCTCGGCGAGGGGCAGCGGATGCTGCTCGAGTACAAGCTCTTCGAGCCGGCGTTCTACACGACGGACGTGCCGGACTGGGGCACGGCGTACGCGCACTGCCTGAAGCTGGGTGAGAAGGCGCAGGTGGTGGTCGACACGGGGCACCACGCGCCGGGCACGAACATCGAGTTCATCGTGGCGACGCTGCTGCGGGAGGGAAAGCTCGGCGGGTTCGACTTCAACTCGCGGTTCTACGCCGACGACGACCTGATGGTGGGTGCCGCCGACCCGTTCCAGCTGTTCCGCATCATGTACGAGGTGGTGCGCGGGGGCGGCTTCACCTCCGACGTGGCGTTCATGCTCGACCAGTGCCACAACATCGAGGCGAAGATCCCGGCCATCATCCGGTCGGTGATGAACGTGCAGGAGGCCACGGCGAAGGCGCTGCTGGTCGACGGGGCGGCGCTGGCTGCCGCGCAGGGCTCGGGGGATGTGCTGGAGGCCAACGCGGTGCTGATGGACGCGTATGACACGGACGTGCGTCCGATTCTTCGGGAGGTGCGGGAGGAGTCGGGGTTGGACCCCGAGCCCATGAGGGCGTATCGCTCCTGCGGGTGGGCGGAGAAGGTCGTCGCCGAGCGGGTGGGTGGACAGCAGGCCGGGTGGGGGGCGTGAGCATCCGCGTGGTTCCCGTTGTTCGCGGACTGCGGGTCGTTCGTGGTTGATCGCGCCCCCGCGGCGGAGCCGCACACAGATGCAGCCCCGCGCCCCTGAAGAATCACCCCTCGTTCAAGAAGGACTGTAGAGACATGGCGACCCACCCTGCTGCCGATGCCCTCCTCGCCCGTTCCCGTCGGCTCGGTGCCGATCCTCGGAACACCAACTACGCCGGTGGCAACGCGTCCGCCAAGGGCACCGCCATCGATCCCGTCACCGGGGGTGATGTGGAGCTGATGTGGGTCAAGGGGTCCGGCGGGGATCTCGGGACGCTCACCGGGGCGGGGCTCGCGGTGCTGCGGCTGGACCGGATGCGGGCGCTCAAGGGCGTCTACCCGGGCGTCGAGCGCGAGGACGAGATGGTCGCCGCCTTCGACTACTGCCTGCACGGCAAGGGCGGCGCCGCGCCCTCGATCGACACGGCGATGCACGGGCTGGTCGAGGCCGCCCACGTGGACCATCTGCACCCCGACTCCGGGATCGCGCTGGCCTGCGCGGCGGACGGCGAGAAGCTGACCGCCGAGTGCTTCGGCGACACCGTGGTGTGGGTGCCGTGGCGGCGGCCCGGTTTCCAGCTGGGGCTGGACATCGCGGCCGTCAAGGAGGCCCACCCGCAGGCGATCGGCTGCGTGCTCGGCGGGCACGGCATCACCGCGTGGGGCGGCACCTCCGAGGAGTGCGAGCGCAACTCGCTGCACATCATCCGCACCGCCGAGGCCTTCCTGGCCGAGCGCGGGAAGGCCGAGCCGTTCGGTGCGGTGATCGCCGGGTACGAGGCGCTGCCCGAGGCCGAGCGGCGCAAGCGGGCGGCGGCGCTGGCGCCGTACGTCCGGGGGCTGGCCTCGCGGGACCGGGCGCAGGTGGGGCACTTCACCGACGCGGAGGTGGTGCTCGACTTCCTGGCGCGGGCCGAGCACCCGCGGCTCGCCGCGCTCGGCACCTCCTGCCCGGACCACTTCCTGCGCACGAAGGTGCGTCCCCTGGTCCTGGACGTGCCGCCGACCGCCCCGCTGGACGAGGCGGTCGCCCGGCTCAAGGAGCTGCACGCGGCCTACCGGGAGGAGTACGCCGCCTACTACGAGCGGCACGCGGAGCCGGACTCCCCCGCCATGCGCGGCGCCGACCCGGCGATCGTGCTGGTGCCGGGCGTGGGCATGTTCAGCTTCGGCAAGGACAAGCAGACCGCGCGCGTGGCCGGCGAGTTCTACGTCAACGCGATCAACGTGATGCGCGGGGCCGAGGCGGTGTCGTCGTACGCGCCGATCGAGGAGTCGGAGAAGTTCCGCATCGAGTACTGGGCGCTGGAGGAGGCCAAGCTCCGGCGGATGCCGAGCCCCAAGCCGCTGGCCACCCGTGTCGCCCTGGTCACCGGCGCGGGCAGCGGGATCGGGAAGGCGATCGCGCGGCGGCTGGTGGACGAGGGTGCCTGTGTGGTCGTGGCCGACCTGAACGCCGAGAACGCGGCCGCCGTCGCCGAAGAGCTGGGCGGGGACGACCAGGCCGTCGCGGTGGGTGTCGACGTCACCTCCGAGGAGCAGATCGCCGCGGCGTTCGAGGCGGCCGTGCTCGCCTTCGGCGGGGTCGACCTGGTGGTCAACAACGCGGGGATCTCCATCTCCAAGCCACTGCTCGAGACCACGGCCAAGGACTGGGACCTCCAGCACGCCATCATGGCCCGCGGCTCCTTCCTCGTCTCGCGCGAGGCGGCCCGGGTGATGACCGCGCAGGAAATGGGCGGCGACATCGTCTACATCGTCTCGAAGAACGCCGTGTTCGCGGGCCCGAACAACATCGCCTACTCCGCCACCAAGGCCGACCAGGCCCACCAGGTGCGCCTGCTCGCCGCCGAGCTGGGCGAGCACGGCATCCGGGTCAACGGCGTCAACCCCGACGGTGTGGTGCGGGGTTCGGGCATCTTCGCGGGCGGCTGGGGGGCCCGGCGGGCGGCGGTGTACGGGGTGCCGGAGGAGAAGCTGGGCGAGTTCTACGCGCAGCGGACGCTGCTCAAGCGCGAGGTGCTGCCCGAGCACGTCGCGAACGCCGTGTTCGCGCTGACCGGCGGCGACCTCACCCACACCACCGGCCTGCACGTCCCGGTCGACGCCGGCGTCGCCGCCGCGTTCCTGCGATGAGCACCGCCGTGGACGCTGGGGCGTACGCCGCGGTCGACCTCGGCGCGTCCAGCGGGCGCGTCATGGTCGGCCGCGTGGGCGCCGACCGGCTGGAGCTGACCGAGGCGCACCGCTTCCCCAACCGGCCGGTCCGTACGCCCGACGGGCTGCGCTGGGACGTCCTCGCGCTGTACGCCGGGGTGCTGGACGGTCTGCGGGCGGCCGGGCCGGTGGACTCGGTGGGCGTGGACGGCTGGGCCGTCGACCACGGTCTGCTGGACGCGGACGGGGCGCTGCTCGGCAACCCCGTGCACTACCGCGACGCCCGTACCGAAGGCGTCGCGGAGCAGGTGCGGGCCTCGCTGCCGGCCGGCGAGCTGTACGCGGCGACCGGATTGCAGGACGCGCCCTTCAACACCCTGTACCAGCTCGTCGCGGCGCGCGGCACGGCCCAGTTCGCGGCCGCCCGGCGGCTGTTGCTCATCCCCGACCTGCTGACCTACTGGCTGACCGGCGAGCAGGGCACGGAGCTGACCAACGCCTCCACCACCCAGCTGATCGACCCCCGCACCCGGGACTGGTCGCGGGAGGTCGCGGACCGGCTGGGGATCGACCTCGGCCTGTTCGCACCGCTGCGCCGCCCCGGCGACGCGGCGGGGCTGCTGCGGCCGGAGGTGCTGGAGGAGACGGGCCTTGCGGGGCCCGTGCCGGTGACGGCGGTCGGTTCGCACGACACCGCCTCCGCGGTGGCCGCCGTACCCGCCCCGGGTGAACGCTTCGCCTACATCTGCACCGGCACCTGGTCGCTGGCCGGTCTCGAACTGACCGCTCCGGTGCTGACGGAGGAGAGCCGGGCCGCCAACTTCACCAACGAACTCGGCCTGGACGGCACCGTCCGCTACCTGCGCAACATCATGGGTCTGTGGCTGCTCCAGGAGTGCGTACGGGCCTGGGGCGACCCCGGTCTGGGTGAGCTGCTGCGCGCGGCGGCGCGGGTGCCGGCGCTGCGGTCGGTGGTGGACGCGGGTGACGCCGCGTTCCTGGCGCCGGGGCGGATGCCGGAGCGGATCGCCGAGGCGTGCCACGCCTCGGGGCAGCCGGTGCCCGGGACCCCCGCCGAGGTGACCCGGTGCATCCTCGACTCGCTGGCGCTGGCCCACCGCACGGCGGTCGAGCAGGCGCAGCGGCTCGCCGGGCATCCGGTCGACGTCGTGCACGTGGTCGGCGGCGGCACCCGCAACGCGCTGCTGTGCCAGCTGACCGCCGACGCCTGCGGGCTGCCGGTGGTGGCGGGGCCGACGGAGGCCGCCGCGCTCGGCAACGTCCTGGTGCAGGCCCGCGCCCACGGCCTGGCCGGCGACCTGGCGCAGATGCGCGGGCTGTTGGCCCGCACCCAGTCCCTGACCCGGTACCAGCCGCGCGGCGGCACGGCCCGCTGGCGGGCGGCCGCGGCCCGACTCGCCGACGGCTGAACCGGGGCTCCCCCGAGCCCGGTCCGCCGATTAGCCTGCACTCATCATTCGTCCGATGATCGAGCACGAGGAGCCGCGATGCGTGTCGCACTGTTCCTGACCTGCGTCAACGACACGCTCTATCCGGACACCGGCCGCGCCGTGGTGAAGCTGCTCACCGGACTCGGCGTCGAGGTCGACTTCCCGATGGCCCAGACGTGTTGCGGGCAGGCGCACTACAACACCGGCTACCGGCACGAGGCCGAGCCGCTCGCCCGGCACTTCGCCGACGTGTTCGCCGACTACGACGCCGTCGTGACGCCCTCGGGCTCGTGCGGCGCGATGGTGCGGGAGCTGTATCCGCGGATGGGTGAGCGGGCGCGGGCGGAGGGGCGCGGGGACACGCTCGCGGCCACGCTGGCGCCGGTGGTGCCGAAGACGTACGAGCTGACGGAGTTCCTCGTGGACGTGCTCGGGGTGACGGACGTGGGGGCGTACTACCCGCACACGGTGACGTACCACCCGACCTGCCACGGGCTGCGGAGCCTGGGCCTGGGCGACCGGCCGCGGCGGCTGCTGGCGGCGGTGCGGGGGCTGGAGCTGGTGGAGCTGCCGGGCGCCGAGGAGTGCTGCGGGTTCGGCGGCACCTTCGCCGTGAAGAACCCCGAGGTGTCGGCGGCGATGGGAGCGGACAAGGTGCGCAACGCGGAGTCGACCGGCGCGGACGTGCTGTGCGCGGCCGACAACTCCTGTCTGATGCACCTCGGCGGCACGATGTCGCGGCTGCGCTCGGGCATGCGGCCGGTGCACATCGCGGAGATCCTGGCGAGCACCGAGGAGGTGGCGGCCGTATGAGCGGGACCTTCGTCGGGATGCCGACCTTCCCCCGGGCGGCGCGCGAGGCGGTGGGCGACCCGACGCTGCGCGGCAATCTGCGCCACGCCACCCACACCATCCGCGACAAGCGGGCCCGCGCGGTCGCCGAACTGGACGACTGGGCGGCGCTGCGCGAGGCCGGGAAGCAGATCAAGGACCACACGCTGCGCCACCTCGACCGGTATCTGGTGCAGGTGGAGGAGGCGGTCACGGCCGCCGGCGGGACCGTGCACTGGGCCGCCGACGCGGACGAGGCGAACGAGATCGTCGCCCGGCTGGTGGAGGAGGCCGGCGGCAGCGACGGCGGGAGGCGGGAGGTCGTCAAGGTCAAGTCGATGGCGACGCAGGAGATCGGCCTCAACGAGGCGCTGGAGGCCCGCGGCATCCATGCCTACGAGACCGATCTCGCCGAGCTGATCGTGCAGTTGGGCAAGGACCGGCCCTCGCACATCCTGGTGCCGGCCATCCACCGCAACCGGGGCGAGATCCGGGACATCTTCCGCTCCGAGATGGGCGAGTGGGGCCGCCCCGCGCCCGAGGGGCTGACGGACACGCCCGCCGAACTCGCGGAGGCGGCCCGGCTGCACCTGCGGGAGAAGTTCCTGCGGGCCGGGGTCGGCATCTCCGGCGCCAACTTCGTGGTGGCCGAGACCGGGACACTGGTGGTCGTGGAGTCGGAGGGCAACGGGCGGATGTGCCTGACCCTGCCCGAGACGCTGATCTCGGTCGTCGGCATCGAGAAGATCGTGCCGAGGTGGCAGGACCTGGAGGTCTTCCTCCAGACCCTCCCCCGCTCCTCGACGGCCGAGCGCATGAACCCGTACACGTCCATGTGGACCGGCACCACCGACGAGGACGGCCCCAGCACCTTCCATCTGATCCTGCTGGACAACGGCCGCACCGACACCCTCGCCGACGAGGTCGGCCGCCAGGCGCTGCGCTGCATCCGCTGCTCGGCCTGCCTGAACGTGTGCCCGGTGTACGAGCGGGCGGGCGGCCACGCCTACGGCTCGGTGTACCCGGGACCGATCGGCGCGATCCTCAGCCCACAACTGCGGGGCACCGGCAGCGAGATCGACGCCTCCCTGCCGTACGCGTCCTCGCTGTGCGGCGCCTGCTACGAGGTGTGCCCGGTCGCCATCGACATCCCCGAGGTGCTGGTGCACCTGCGGGAGCGGGTGGTGCAGGGCGGGCCCGCGGTCCGTCGCGGCAACCGGGTGGTGCTGAAGCCCGCCAAGGGACACGCCGCCGAGCGGGCGGCGATGCGGGCGGCGCAGTGGGCGTTCACGCACCCGGGCGCGCTGCGCACCGGACAGCGGCTGGCCTCGCGCACCCGCCGGCTGCATCCACGCACGCTGCCCGGTCCCGGCCGGGCGTGGAGCGGCAGCCGGGACCTGCCTGCGGTGCCTGTGGAGCCGTTCCGGGACTGGTGGCAGCGCACGCACGGGGGAAAGGACGGAGCGAAGTGAGCAGCAGGGAACGCATCCTGGGCCGGGTACGGCGCGCGCTGGCGGACGTGCCGGACGACCCCAGGCCCTACGAGGAGGCCGTCGCCCGGGACTATCTGCGCGAGCACGGGCAGCGGTCCGTCCGGGAGACGGTGGACCTGCTCGCCGAGAACCTGGCGGACTACCGGGCGATCGTGCACCGCGCGGACGAGGAGGAACTGCCGCCGCTCATCGCGCGGTTGCTCGCCCGGCGTGGCCCCCGGTACGTGCTGGTGCCGCCGGGCCTGCCGCCCGCGTGGCTGTCGGCCGCCGATCCGACGCGCGTGCCCGACCGGGCGGTGAGCACACCGCACGACCTGGACCGGGTGGAGAGCGTGGTGACCGGCTGCGCCGTCGCCGTCGCCGAGACCGGCACGATCGTCCTGGACGGCTCCCCCGACCAGGGGCGGCGGCGCATCACCCTCGTCCCCGACCACCACATCTGCGTCGTGCGGGTACCCGACCAGGTCGTGTCGTCGGTGCCCGAGGCCCTCGAACGCCTGGACCCGAAGCGGCCGTTGACGTGGATCTCCGGACCCTCCGCGACCAGCGACATCGAGCTGGACCGCGTCGAGGGGGTGCACGGCCCGCGCACCCTGGAGGTGGTGCTGCTGGGCGGTTCGCGGCGCGCGGGGTGTCGCTGAGTACACCCCCCGATACGGGTTCTGCACCCAGTGTGGTCCGGGCCCACTCTCCGTAGCGTCTTCCACGAGGCACCGCACAGGGCGTGCCACACGGAAGGTGATCACGATGTTTCGCTCCGGCGCACGAGGCAAGCACGACCCGGGCCCCGCCTCCGAGGCTCTCCGGCTCGTCAAGGTGACCCGGACGTACGGCTCGGCGGAGAACGCCGTGACCGCCCTGGACGGGGTGACGCTGAGCCTGGGACGTGGCACGTTCACCGCGGTGATGGGACCGTCCGGCTCGGGCAAGTCCACACTGCTCCAGTGCGCGGCGGGCCTCGACCGGCCGGACAGCGGCATCGTGTGCGTGGACGGCAAGGAGCTGACGGGCGGCGGCGAGGCGGAGCTGACCAAGTTCCGGCGCGGCCGGGTCGGGTTCGTCTTCCAGCAGTACAACCTGCTGGAGACGCTGACCGTCGCGCAGAACACGGTGCTGCCGCTCAAGCTGGCCGGCCGCCGCGTCGACCGCGGGCGGACCCGGGAGGTCCTGACGTCGGTCGGTCTCGGAGACCGGCTCGGTCACCGTCCCGACCAGCTCTCCGGCGGTCAGCGGCAGCGGGTGGCGATCGCCCGGGCCCTGGTCACCGAACCGCGGGTGATCTTCGCGGACGAGCCGACGGGAGCGCTGGACACGCGCAGCGCCCGGCAGGTGCTGCTGCTGCTCCAGGAGGCGGTGCGGGTGCACGGGCGGACCGTGGTGATGGTGACGCACGACCCGGTCGCCGCCTCGTACGCGGACTCGGTGGTCTTCCTCGCCGACGGCCGGCTGGCGGGGCGGATGGACGCGCCGACCCCGGACGCGGTCGCGGAGCGCCTCGCGCACCTGGGCGACGACGTGCCGGCGGGGGTGTGAGCGATGTTCGTACTGGCTCTCCGGTCGATCCGGCGCCGCCCCGGGCGGTTCCTGGCGACGCTGCTCTCCGCCTTCCTGGGGGCGGCCATCATCATGACGTTCAACTCGATGCACGACACGGCCGGGCAGGACGGCGTCGACGAGGTCAGCGCGGGGACGCTGGGCACGGCGGCGGGGGTCGTCGGCGGGTACGGGACCCTGCTGGTGTTCTTCGCGGTGGCCTCGACGCTGACGGTCAACGTGCGTCAGCGCACCGCCGAGCTGGAGCTGCTGCGCTGCTCGGGGGCGACCCCGGCGCAGATCAAGCGGATGGTCGTGGGTGAGGCGGTGGCCGTGGCCCTGGTGGGCTCGGCACTGGCGATCGTCCCGGCGATGCTCGGCGGCCGGCTGCTGCTCGACCTGTTCCAGGACAGCGGCCAGGTGGCGCGGTCCGTGGACCACTCCTTCGGGCCCATCGCGCTACTGAGCGGCGTGGACCTCACCCTGCTGGCGTCCGCGGGCGCCGCGTTCCTGGCGGTACGGCGCCTGACCCGGGGCCGCCGGCAGCGGGCCGGGGTGAAGCGGTTCCTGACCTGCGCGGCGCTGGCCGTCGGGGCGGCCGGTGTGTGCTCCACCTTCCTGCTCCCGGCGACGGACGACGCGCTGATGGCGGCGCCGGCCAGCGGGGCCATCATGCTGTCGGCCGGTTTCGCGCTGCTGTCGCCGCGGCTGCTGAAGGGCGTACTGGGCCGCCTGCCGCTGGGCGGTGCGAGCGGCTGGCTGGCCGTGCGCAATCTGCGTGAGCGCATGGATCATCTGGCCGGGATCCTCGTGTCGTTGATCATGTTCACCGCCGTGTCGACGGCGACGCTCACGATGCAGGCCGTGGAGAGCGAGGCGGCGAAGGCCTCCGGTCTGGTGAAGTCGGTGGACGCCAAGAACCTGGAGACGCTCAACCTCACGGTGGTCGGCATCATCGCGGTGTTCGTCTGCGTGATGCTGGTCAACTCGCTGTACGCGGCGACGACGTACCGCTCGCGTGAATTCGGTCAGCAGCGGCTGGCGGGGGCGACGCCGGGGCAGGTGCTGGGCGTGGTGGCCGCCGAGGGGGTGATCCTCACGGTGACGGGGATCTTCTTCGGCACGGTGGCCGCGCTGGCCGGTGTGGTGCCGTTCACGGTGGTCCGCACCGACGCGGTGCTGCCGGACCAGTTCCTCGGGGTGTGGCTCGCGATGATGGCGGTCTCGGCGGCGGCGACGCTGGGGACGAGCCTGGGCACGGCCCGGCGGGTGCTGCGCACTCCGGCGGTGAGCGCGGTGACGCTGGCCGCCTGACCGGCACGGGAAGGGGGTGGGGGGGGGGGGGGGGGGGGGGGGGGGGGGCGGCGGCCGGGGGGCGGGGGGGCCGGGGGGGGGGGGGGGGGGGGCCCCGGGGGGGGGGGGGGGGGGGGGGGGGGGCGCCCCCCGCCGCGGGGGGGGGGGGGGGGGGGCCGCGGGGCCGCCCCCCCCCCCACCCCCTTTTTCCTGCTGTCTGCCGGACGTCCGGCTAGTCGGCCTTGGCGTACTCCTTCGCCATGCTGCCCGCGAAGTCGTACACGACGCACTGTCCGTCGCCGACGACCCAGGCGTCGTGGCCGGGCGAGCAGACGAAGACGTCGCCCGGGCCCACCTCGCTCTCGGTGCCGTCGTCCATGCGGACGTGCATGCGTCCCTCGGCCACGTAGCAGTTGTGGTGGATCATGCAGCTGTCGGTGCCGGCGATCGGTGCCACGGACTCCGACCAGCGCCAGCCCGGTTCGAAGGTGGCGACGGCGAAGTCGAGTCCTTCCAGGTGCACGGCCTCGATGTGCCCGCGGGGGAAATCGCGCCGCTCGTCCGGCTTGTCGAGCGTCTTTGCCTCCAGCATGACGCTCCTCCTTTCCTGGCCCCACCACTCCATCGTCCGCCTGTCAACTCGGCGCCGCCATCCGGGGGAGGCGCGCCGTCAGCGGGGCGGGCCGCAGAGGTCGGCGAAGCGGGCGGCGTCCACGTTGCCCCCGGAGAGGATCACGCCGACGCGTCGGGGCAGGGCGTCGATCCGGCCGTTCAGGAGTGCGGCCAGCGGGGTGGCGCCGCTGGGTTCGAGGACGGTCTTCAGCCGTTCGAAGGCGAACCGCATGGCGCCCCGGATCTCGTCGTCGGACACCACCACGATCCCGTCCAGGAGCCGCCGGTTGACGGAGAACGTCAGCTCGCCCGGGGTGGGGAGCGCCTGGCCGTCGGCGATGGTGCGCGGGACCGGCACCGTGACCCGCCGGCCCGCGGCCAGGGAGCGCCGGGTGTCGTCACCGGCCTCCGGCTCGACGCCGATCACCCGGGTGCCGGGGTGCAGGCCCTTGACCGCGGTGGCGCTCCCGGCGATCAGTCCGCCGCCGCCGACCGGTGCGACCAGGGCGTCCAGGTCTCCGGTCTCCTGGACCAGTTCGAGGGCGGCGGTGCCCTGGCCCGCGATGACGTGCGGGTGTTCGTAGGGCGGGATCAGGGTCAGTCCCCGCTCGGCGGCCAGAGCCTCGGCGAGGGCCACCCGGTCGCCGGTGTAGCGGTCGTAGGTGACGATCTCGGCGCCGTAGGCCGCGGTGGCGTCCCGTTTGGAGGGCGGTGCGTCCTCGGGCATGACGATCACCGCGGTGGTGCCCAGCTCGCGGGCGGCCAGGGCGACCGCCTGGGCGTGGTTGCCCGAGGAGTACGCGGCGATGCCCCGGGCGAGCTGCTCCGGCGTGAGGCGGGAGGCCGCGTTGTAGGCGCCGCGGAACTTGAAGGCGCCGACCCGCTGGTGGTTCTCGCACTTGAGGAAGACCTCGGCGCCGACCAGGGCGTCCAGGGTGCGCGAGCGCAGCACGGGGGTGCGGTGCGCGACGCCCTCGATGCGGGCGGCGGCGGAGCGGACGTCGTCGAGGGTGACCGGCGGGGTGGTGGTCGTCACGAGTGTCCTCAGGGGGTGTCGGCGGCCGGGCCGGTCACGGCGCGGGCCTGGGAGAGGTAGTGGTAGGCGGAGGCGCGGGAGATGCCGAGCCGGGCGGCGACGTGCTCGACCGAGCGGCGGACGGCGAAGACACCGCGCCCGTCGAGGTCGCGGAACAGTTCGAGCCGCCGCTCCCGGTCCAGCGCGGCCCAGCTGGTGTCCCGGCGCAGCGGGTGGGCGTCCACGATGGCGTCGACCACGGCGTCGATGTCGTCGCCGAAGGTGGTCGCCGGTACGTCGGCGGGGGTGCGGGCGGTCCCGGCGAGGGCGCCGAGGAGGGCGTGGGCCCGGTCGACGGCGGTGACGTCCAGATTGACGCACAGGGCGCCGAACACGGCGCCGGTGGAGTCGCGCAGCACCATGGTGGAGGACTTGAGCAGCGTGCCGTCGGCCGTGCGGGTGACGTAGTTCAGCTCGTCGCGCGCCTCGTCGCCGCGGGCCAGCACGCGCATGCCGATCTCGCTCATCGCCCCGCCCACCGTCCGCCCGGTCACCGACCCCGCGACGGCGACGACCGACCGCTCGGGGCGCCGGTAGTCGTGCAGCACCGCCTCGCAGACCGGTCCGAAGGTGGCGGCGATCCCGTCGACGACGGGGCGCAGCGCGGCGAGCACGGCGTCGCGTTCGGCGTCCAGCGCGGGTTCACTCATCCGGATCTCCAGTCGGGGACTTCGACGGATTCCAGACTACACGTCCAGCCCCTGGACAGGGAGTCCACGTCACTTCTCTGCCAGGAACGGGTATGTCTCCCGCTGCCACGAGACCACCGGGCCCGGCACCCCCGCCCGGCACCGCTCACCGCCCGAGTCCCTCGTACGGAGGTCGCTCCCCCCATGCCCAAGGACGCCAGGTCCCCGAAGAAGCTGCGCGGCAACCGTGCCGCGCTCACGCACAAGGCCGGGTACGCGCTGCGCCACCCCGAGCGCGTCGGCCCCTACCTCCGCCGGGCCGGCCGGGACGCGTGGCTGCGGCTCAGGCACCCCGACCACGTCGGCTACTACCGGGCGGTGATGGCCTCCGACGCCCGGCGCGACCCGGAGGCCGCGGTCGGCAGCCGGACCCACGACCGCTGGCTGGCGCTCGGGCGGATGCAGTTCGACTACCTGATCGAGCACGGTCTGCGCCCCGGGCACCGCATGCTCGACATCGGCTGCGGCAACCTGCGCGGCGGCTGGCGCTTCATCGACCACCTCGACCCCGGCCACTACTACGGCGTCGACATCTCCCCGGACATCCTGATCGCCGCCAACGAGACCCTGACCGAGCGCGGACTCCAGGCCAAGCTGCCCCATCTGACCCTCACCGGGGACCTGCGGCTGGACTTCCTGCCCGACGCCCACTTCGACGTCGTCCACGCGCACAGCGTCTTCTCGCACTCACCGCTGAGCGTCGTCGACGAGTGCCTCGCGCACGTCGGCCGCGTCCTGACGGAGACCGGGTTCTTCGACTTCACCTTCGACCGGACGGAGGGCACCGAGCACCAGGTGCTCCGGGAGGACTTCTACTACCGCACGGACACGCTGCTCACACTGGCCGCCCAGCACCGCCTGCACGCGCGGTTCATGGAGGACTGGGAGAAGCGGCCGCACGGCCAGTCCAAGATCCGGGTGAGCCGCTCACCCCTGCCCCTGTAAGGCACCGGTCGCGCCTCTCCGCGGGGGGGGGGGGGGGGCGGACCGTTCGTCCGGCCCCTACGGGCGCGGGTTGACGCGCCGCCAGGCGGGCCGGGCGTCCGCACCCCGGCGGCCGGCCGCGGCGGCGCAGCGGGGGCAGACCCGGCGCACGGCGTCGGCGGCGCCGCCGGACTCGGGCAGCACGTCGGTCCAGCCCACCGCCGGGAACCGGGAGAGCCGCGAGCGGTGGACCGACAGCCCGCACACGGTCTCGTTCCTGCCCTGCTCCCACGCGTGCACCTCACCGGCCGGCAGCCAGCGATGGTCGTCCTCGTCCCACCAGCGGCCGGAGGCCGCCACGTCGTAGCGCCGTGTCCTGGCCATGGCTTCCGGGTGCCCGGAGGGGCCGTGCGCACACGCGCGTACCTCCTCCTGTGTGATCACTCCGCAAGCCCTGCCCGTTTGGGAGGTTTTGTCTGCTTAGCATGCGGGGTCCGCGCATCGCCCCGTTGTACGAGAGGACCCCAGATGGCGCCCACGGGCCGTCCCAGCGCACTGGCCGAGCACGCCTTCTCCCCGCACGACGCCGTGATGGGCGCCGCCGCCCGGCACCTGGGCCGTCGGCGCTTCCTCACCGTCACCGCGGCCGCCGCCGCGCTCGCCTTCTCCACCAACCTGCCGGCCCGCGGCGCGGTCGCCGCCCCCGAACGCGCCGCCCGGATCAGCAAGGACCCCTTCACCCTCGGCGTCGCCTCCGGCGACCCGCTGCCGGACTCGGTACTGCTGTGGACCAGGCTGGCGCCCGAACCGTTCCTGGAGGACGGCGGGATGGGCACGGAACGGGTCACGGTCGAGTGGGAGGTGGCCCTGGACGAGTACTTCGCGGGTGTCCTGTTCCGGGGCACCGCCGACGCCCACGCCGAGTACAACCACAGCGTCCACGTGGATGTGAAGGGCCTGACGCCCGGGACGGTCTACTACTACCGGTTCCGCGCCGGCGCCTGGCTCAGCCCGGCGGGCCGCACCCGCACCGCGCCCGCGGCGGGCAGTGCCACCTCCTCGCTGAAGCTGGCGGCGGTCGCCTGCCAGGCGTACATGGACGGCTACTACACCGTGCTCCGCCATGTCTCCCAGGACGACGTGGACGTGGTGTTCCACCTCGGCGACTACCTGTACGAGTACGCGGTGAACTCCGAGGGCGGTGAGCGCCGCTACACCGACGTCACCCTGCCCGACGTGTTCAACCGCGAGACGATGACCCTCGCGGACTACCGGCTGCGCTACTCGCTCTACAAGCGCGACGAGGATCTGCGGGCCGCGCACGCCGCGCACCCGTTCGTCGTCGCCTGGGACGACCACGAGACCGAGAACAACTACGCGGGCGGCATCCCCGAGAACGACATCCCGCCGTCGGAGTTCCTGCTGCGCCGCGCCGCCGCCTACCGCGCGTACTGGGAGAACCAGCCGCTGCGCGCCGCCCAGCTGCCGCAGGGTCCGGACGCCCGGCTGTACCGCCGGCTGCACTGGGGCACGCTCGCCCAGTTCGACATCCTGGACACCCGCCAGTACCGCTCCGACCAGGCCTACGACGACCGGCCGCACGCCCCCGGGGCCGAGTCGGACGATCCGGCGCGCACCATCACCGGCGCCGAGCAGGAGCAGTGGCTGCTCGACGGCTGGAAGGGCTCGAGCGCGCTGTGGAACGTGATGCCCCAGCAGGTGTGCTTCTCCCAGCGCAAGTTCGACGTGACCGCCGACGCCCCCCTCTCCATGGACGCCTGGGACGGCTACCGCGCCTCGCGCGACCGGGTGGTCGCCGGGGCCAAGGCCGCCGGGGTCGACAACTGGCTGATCCTCACCGGCGACGTGCACGTGGGCTACGCCCTGGACGTCAAGGAGGACTTCGACGACCCGGCGTCCGCCACCGTCGGCACCGAAGTCACCTGCACCTCGGTGGCCAGCGGCCGGGACGGCGTGGAGAAGCCCGCCAACTGGGACCTGTACATGCAGGCCAACCCGCACATGAAGTTCTACAACGGCAAGCGCGGCTACGTCCGGGCCGAACTCGGCCGTCAGGCCACCCACCTCGACTTCAAGACGGTGTCCGCCATCAGCACGCCCGGCGCCGCCGTGACCACGGCCGCGTCCTTCGTCACCGAGGTGGGCGAACCGGGGCTGAAGCCCGCCTGATCCGGGCCCGCCGGGCGCAAGGGCGTCCGCGTACTGCACATGGCACCCACGGCGTCCCCCATAGCGCGAAACAGACCGGGGCCCGGCATCGCCGCGGACCTTTGCGGCAAGGCCTGTGACTTCGCCGCAGGCGACCGTGACCCGCGGTCGCCCACCGAACACCGCTGTCTCGCACAGCGTCCGAAGGAGGCACATCGCATGGTCGGCAGACATGCCGCGCGCAGCCGCCGCGCAGCCCTCACCGCGCTCGGCGCCCTGGTCCTGACCGCACTCCCCTCGGCCGCGTCGGCCGCACCGCCGCCCGTTCCCGGACCGCGGCCCGCCGTGGCCCAGGCGCCCGGAGCCGCCACCGCTCCGGCGCGCATGCTGAGCGCGATGGAGCGCGACCTGAAGCTGGCGCCCGGCCAGGCGGCGGCCCGGCTGGTCAACGAGGCGGAGGCGGGCACCCGCGCGGGCATGCTGCGCAACACTCTGGGCGACCGCTTCGCCGGGGCCTGGGTGAGCGGCGCGACCTCCGCCGAGCTGACCGTGGCCACCACCGACGCCGCGGACACCGCGGCCATCGAGGCGCAGGGCGCCAAGGCGGCCGTCGTCGGCAGGAACCTCGCCGAGCTGCGCGCGGTCAAGGAGAAGCTGGACGCCGCCGCCGTCCGTACCGGGACCCGGCAGACGCCGGTCTGGTACGTCGACGTGAAGACCAACCGGGTCACCGTCCAGGCCACCGGCGAGCCGGCCGCGGCCGCCTTCGTCGAGGCCGCCGGTGTGCCGGCCGAGGACGTGGGCGTCCGGGTCTCGCCGGACCAGCCGCGGGTGCTGGCGGACCTCGTGGGCGGCGACGCCTACTACATCAACGACCAGGCCCGCTGCTCCATCGGCTTCTCCGTCACCAAGGACGACCAGCAGGGCTTCGCCACGGCCGGGCACTGCGGCCAGCCGGGCGCCACCACCACCGGGTCCAACGAGGCCGCGCAGGGCACCTTCCAGGCCTCCACGTTCCCGGGCAAGGACATGGCCTGGGTGGGTGTCAACTCCGACTGGACCGCCACGCCGGACGTCAAGGCGCAGGACGGCGAGAAGATCCAGCTCGCCGGGTCGGTGGAGGCGCTCGTGGGGGCGTCGGTGTGCCGTTCCGGCTCGACCACGGGGTGGCACTGCGGCACGATCCAGCAGCACGACACGAGTGTCACCTACCCGGAGGGCACCGTCGACGGGCTGACCGAGACGACGGTGTGCGCCGAACCCGGCGACTCCGGCGGCCCCTTCGTGTCGGGCACCCAGGCGCAGGGCACCACGTCCGGCGGCTCCGGCGACTGCACCAACGGCGGGACCACCTTCTACCAGCCGGTCAATCCGCTGCTCAGCGACTTCGGCCTCACCCTGAAGACCACCTCCGCCGCAACCCAGACACCCGCGCCGCAGGACAACGCGGCGGCGGACGCCTGGGCCGCGGGCCGGGTCTACGAGGTCGGCACCACCGTGTCCTTCGACGGTGCGCGGTACCGGTGCCTCCAGAGCCACCAGGCGCAGGGCGCCGGCGCACCGGCGAGCACGCCGGCCCTGTGGCAGCGGGTCTGACGGACCGCCGTCCGGCGCGGGGCCGCTCGAAGCGCCCCCGCGCCGGTCCGTGCCCGCGCTATCCCTCAGCGAGGAGCGCGTAGGCGGTGGCGATGAACGGGTCCCGGGCGCGGAACCGCCGGGTACACACGGCGGCCAGGGCGGTGTCGGTGTCGGGCCGGAAGCCCAGGAACGCCTGCTGCCCCAGGGTGGCGCCGCTGTGGAAGTACATGGGCCCGCCGTCCGTGGGGTGCCGGAACCACCCCACCGTGTGCACGTGCCGGTGCCTCAGTCCGCGCCGCAGCACCGGCACCCGCACCGCCCGCAGCGCGCCGGCGGCCGGTGAGCGGGCCGGGTCGAGGTGGGCCTCGAGGAAGGTGAGCAGGTCGCCCGGGGTGGACCGGACGGCTCCGGCCGCCTGGAAGCCACCCGCGTCGAAGGGCGGGACGGGGGTGCGGCCGTCCTTGCGGTGTCCCACGGCGTCGGTCTCGGGCCCCTCCGCCCGCAGGGCCGTTCCGCTGAGGCCGAGGGCGCGCAGCACCTGCCCGGTGATCAGGTCCTCCCAGGGGGTGCCGGTGGTCGCGGCGACGGCGTGGCCGAGGACGGAGACGCCGTAGTTGGAGTAGTGCCAGCGGGTTCCGGGACGGTGCTTCGGCTCGTGGCGCAGGAAGGTGTCGGTCAGCCGCTCGGCCGGGTAGCGGGCGTAGGGGTTGGTGCGCCAGGCGGGCAGGCCCCGGCGCACGAAGTCGGCCGGCAGGGCGGGCAGTCCCGAGGTGTGGGTGATCAGGTGGGCGAGCGTCACGGGGTGCGGGCCCACCGTCCTGCCGGGGTCCAGGCAGGACGCGGCCGCCTCGCCGCCGGTGAGCACGCCGCGCCGGATCAGGCGCATCAGCAGCAACGCGGTGAACGTCTTGGACGCCGACCCGATCTCGTAGCGCAGGTCCTCGCGGGGGACGCCGGGCGGCGGGGCGGTGCCGCCGGCGTACAGGGTGCGCCGCCCGCGCCGGGAGACGGCGAAGACGACGTCGGGTGCGTCGGAGGTGTCCACGGCCTCGGCCAGCCGCTCCCGCAGGGCCGCCCCGTCGGCCGGTCCGGGCTCCGGCGGGGAGTGCTCCGCGTCCTCCTCGGTGGCGGGTTCGCCCGGCCAGGGCGTGCGGCGGCCCGTCACGACGCGGAGTGCGCCAGCTCGGTGAGGGCGCGCGAGGTGGCCAGCAGGGAGGCGAAGGCGGCGACCAGCGTCGGGTGGTAGACCATGTCGAACACCGTGTCGGGGTCGCCCTCGGGCATCGTGCGTACGGCGGGCATGGCGCCGTCGGGCTGCTGCGCGGCGGCGAAGCCCTGCCAGGCGGCTTCGTCGAGGGTGGGCCGGGGCAGGCAGGCGTCCACGACGAGGAGTTCGCCGAGCAGGTCCCAGCGCTGGAGGTCCAGCCAGTCGTCGATCCACACCGGGAGCCAGGTGCCGAGGTAGTCGGCGACGTCGGGCGGCAGGCCGCCGGGGTTCTCGCCCCAGTCGGTGAGGTGGAAGACGGTGTGCGTGATGTCGTAGGCGGTGTGGCCCTCGACCGTCCACGGCTCGGGGGTGCCGGCCAGCCAGGTGGTGGGAATCAGGTCGGCCTCGGGCGGTCGGGCGGTCAGGCCGAAGCGACGCTGGAAGGCGGACAGGCCCAGGCGCCGGGTCGGCGTCACCGGGAGGCGCGCCCAGCTGTCCAGCCGGTGGTTGAGGACCGTGGCGCGTTCCACCTCGGGCTGGCTGTAGCCCAGCTCCTTGAACGGCAGGTAGACCTCGAAGGGGGCGGGCGAGAAGGGTTCGACGCGCTGGCCGCGCACCAGCATGCGGCCGCCGTCCAGGGTCTCGCGCCAGGTGTGGTCGAGCAGTTGGCGCGCGAGCTGGGCCTGGCGGGAACCCGCGACGCCCTCGCGGAAGAGCACCTTGCAGATGAGGGCGAGTTCGCCGATCGGCTTGAAGCGTTCCAGGAAGCCGATTTCGGGGTCCACATCCGGTTCGAGGCGGAAACCGTCCCGGTGGGCCCACAGCCACTCCAGGGCACCGGCTCCGACGCGGTGGATCAGGCGGGTGTCCGTCATCCCGGCGCTCCTTGTCCGGCGTGTCGCGCCGCGTGCCGCAGGGCCGGCGGGCGTGCGGTGGCAGCCGCGGCGAGTGCCGCCGCGAACGCGGCCATCAGGGTGGAGTGGTAACAGTCGGTGAAGTCGTACGGGTCCGGCCCCGGGTCCGGTCCGGCAGCGTCCTGGGCGGCGCCCTCCTCGGGGATCGCGCCGGACGCGGCCTGGGCGGCGGCGACCCGCTGCCAGGCGTCCTCCAGGACGGTCGGTTCCGGCGGGCGCGGCAGGCTCGCCGCTACGGCGAGCAACTCGCAGCTCAGGTCCCACATCCGGGCGTCCAGGCAGGTGTCGAGCCAGGGCGGCAGCCAGTGCAGGAGGTAGTCCGCCAGGTCCGCCGGCACTCCCCGGGGCGTTCGCCCCCAGTCGGTGAGGTGGAAGACGACGTGGGTGAGCGCGTAACCGGCCGCGCGTTCGAAGGTCCACGGTTCCGGCAGGCCGCCCAGCCAGGTGCGGCCCAGTGCCTGCGGCACGTCCCCGTGCGGGGCGATGCCGCTGCGCCGCTCGGCCTCCAGCACGCCGAGGCGGCGGGTGGGGTACTGCTCGGTGAGCCGCCAGCCACGGGTGCGGGTCAGCACGGCGGCGGACGTCTCGTAGCCGGGGTGCCGGAGTCCGGCCGAGGCGAAGGCCGCGTAGACCTCCAGCGGGTAGGTGGCGAAGGGTTCCAGCGACTGCATGAGCGGGAAGAGTTCGCCCCGGTGGGTCTGCTGCCAGGCGAAGTCCAGCAGTTCGGACACGCGGGTGTGCAGCGGGTCCCCGGGCTGGGTGCACCGGGAGACGGAGGCGCAGACCTGGGTGAGCTCGCCCAGGGGTTTCCAGGTCCGGTTGACCTGGCCCTCGGCGGCCAGCGCGTCGTCGCCGAGCGCGAAGCGGTCGCGGTGGGTCCACACCCAGTCCAGTGCGGCCGCCTCGACGTCACGGACGCTCACAGCGGGACTCCGGCCGGCATCAGCCGCGCCGCCTCCAGTTGCAGCGCCACCCGGGGGTCGGAGCCGCCCATGAGGCGTACGAAGTCCAGTCCGGCCTCCAGGCCGAGGGTGTCCGGCACCCCGTCCAGGAGGGTGAGCCAGCGCCCGGCTCCGGCCGCCTGCTGCCAGTCGCGGCGGCGCACCGCCCGTACGAATCCACGGGCGACGTCCACCGGACGGCTGCGCGCCACGCGGGTCACGGCGCACTCCTCGCCGGGCAGCGCGAGCGGGGCGAGGACGGCGAGCTGGTGGGTCAGGAACTGCCAGCCGGCGTCGTCGAGCCAGCGGGCGTCGGGTTCGGCGTCCGGCCGGTCGACGGACGGCGCGGTCAGGGGTTGTTCGGTCCGGCGCAGGGCGCGGGTCATGGCCCAGTGGCTCCACACGACGGTCGGTGCCGCGTCGCCGCGCGGCGGATGGGCCGCCACGGCGTCCTTGAACACCACCAGTTGTGCGGGGTCGGGCGGGACGCGCAGCAGGACGCTGGGCAACAGGGTGTCGGCGCCCAGGACACGTACCGCCGCACGGGTGACGCCCTCACCGGCGCCGCCTCCCGTCAGGGTGCTCCCCGCTCGCACGTGGTCTCCGCTCCGAAGAGCGGAGACCACGTCGGAAGCGAGGTCCAGCACCGTTCCCTGCAGGAGGGCCGATGTGCTCGACTGCTCCATTTCACGGCTCCCGTCGGTCCGTCAACCCTTCTTCGGGCGCGGGGTCGGCGGCGAGAGCAGCAGGTTGGTACCTCCGGACTGGAGGGCGAGCGCGGCGCACTCGCGGCTGTCGCGGAAGACTCCGTCGGGCTCGGCGGGGTCGAGTACCGCGTCGATGTCGATGTTCTCGGTGCGGGTGACTTCCTTGAGCACCTTGTCCTTGGAAGGCATTTCACCATCTCCCTCTGGTAGCCAAATGGCCTTCACATCCAAGGGTGTCCGGTAAGTCCCAGAACATGCCTTTCTTCACAAAATTCCCAGAAGGTAACTCGTTCAACAACCTCCGGCCCGCCGCAGGCGCCACACGTGGTCCTCGCGGAAACCCTCGACGCCGTCGGGCGAGACGCTCGGCCGGCGAGCGGTCCGGCGGGTCTCGACGCTCCACTCCTCCTCGGGCAGGGCGAGTTCGGCGAGGACGCCGTCCAGGGTGGGGAAGACGGCGTCGAACGGAGGTTCGGTCTGCCAGGAGGGCCAGCCGGCGTGCAGGACGACCAGCAGGGTGCCGCCCGGCGCCACGGCCCGCGCGGCGGCCCGCAGTACCGCCTGCTGGTCGAGCGCGACCGGGGATTGCAGGTAGTGGGCGCTCACCAGGTCGAAGGAGCCCTCGGGGAACGAGGGGCCCAGCTCGTGGCGTTCCCAGGCGACGCGGTCGCCCACCCCGGCCTCGGCGGCGTGCCCGGCGGCGCGTTCGAGGGCGGTGGCGGAGATGTCGACGCCGGTGACCCGCCAGCCGCGCGAGGCCAGCCACACGGCGTCCGCGCCTTCGCCGCAGCCGAGGTCGAGCGCGGTGCCGGGCGCGAGGTCACCCGCCTCCTGGACCAGCAGCTCGTTGGGGCGGCCGCTCCACACCCGGCCGGTGTCGCGGTAGCGGGCTTCCCAGAACTCCGCGGCGGGAGCCGGCGCGGGGATGTCGGTCATGGTGCCTCCTGGGGCGGCGCGGTCGTCTGCTCGGCGGGGCGCGCGAGAACCGCGCGCCCCGTGTGCAGGCTGCCCCGGCCGGTCGGGAGGCGCCAAAAATGTTTGCCGGAACGGCAAATCCGGCGTCGGCGGGCGTGCCCGTCAGCGCGTGAGCGCCTCCGCCCCGCCGTCGGCGCCGTCGGCGCCGTCGGCGCTGTCGGCGCGCACCCACACCGTCCTGCGCGCGAAGGGGATCTCGACGCCCGCGTCGTCCAGCGCCTCCTTGACCCGGCGGCGCAGCTCGCGGGTGACGCCCCACTGCTGGAGCGGCGCGGTCCTGACGGCGAGGCGCACCAGCATCCCGTCGGCGTCCAGGGACTGCACGCCCCACACCGCGGGGTCCTCGAGCAGGACGTCCGCGAAGTCCGGCTCCTCGCGCAGCGCGCGGCCGGTGTCCTCCAGCACGCGGTAGACGGTGTCGAGGTTCGCGTCGTGGGCCACGGCGACGTCCAGGACGGCGCGGGCCCATTCCTGGCTGTCGTTGCGGACCCGCAGGATCTCGCCGTTGCGGATGTGCCACAGGCCGCCGTTGAGGTCGCGCACATGGGTCAGGCGCAGGCCGACGTGCTCCACCTCGCCGACGGCCTCGCCGAGGTCGACCGAGTCGCCGACGCCGTACTGGTCCTCGACCATGATGAGCAGCCCGGACAGGTAGTCCGCGACCAGGCTCTGGGCGCCGAACCCGATGGCCAGGCCGACCACTCCGGCGCTGGCCAGCAGCGGGCCGAGGGCGATGCCGACCTGGTCGAGGACCATGGCCACGCCGACCATGAACAGCACGATGGTCACGGCGCTGCTGAGCACCGAGCCGATGGTGCGGGCCCGCTGTTCGCGGCGCTGCCGCGCCCGGGACCGGTCGCGGTGCAGGACGGCGGCACCGCGGGCCGTCCTGCGGGGGCGAGTGCGCTCGGTCTCGGCCGCCGACGGTTCCAGGACCCGTTGGACGACCCGGGTGATGGCCCGCTTGGCCACCGCGCGCAGCACCAGCAGGATCACGACGATGAGCGCGATGCGCAGCGGAATCCCGATCAGTGCCGTGGTGTGGTCGCCGACCCAGTCCGACCACGAGGCCGCCAACTGCGGGTTCGTGGCCGTTCCGATGGGCGGGGAGAGGTGCGACATCGGCTCGGCTGCTCCGTTCCTCGGGGACGACTTGTCTGCCGTCGGGGCCGCCTACCCGCGCACCGGTCGAACATGACGGCTTTCACCGGCGCCCGCCTGGGCACCCGCCGGGAGTCGTCCCACAGCGGAAGGGGCCCGCGGCGTGGTTACCGTTGCCGTCCTGCTACTGCCCGGTCTGGGGCTGCTGTTGTTCGCCATGACGTGTCTGGAGGACCGGCTGTTCCGAGATCCGGCGCCGCCCCGGCACGCCCGGCGCCGGCACCTGCGCCTCCTGCCGGGCGGCGGGCACGGCGTCGGCCACGGCGCCCGGCGGGACGCCGCCTGAGGCCGTTCCCCGTCGCGCCGGCCCGCGCGTACGCGGACCCCGCCGTGCGGGCGCCCGCCCCGCCGGGCGATGCTGTCCGGGACGGGACACACGCGGCGCGGGCGAGGAGAGCGGATGGACGCCGGGGAACGGCACGACGCGGACGACGAGTTCGTCCGGTTCTGGCAGGAGCGCCGGGTGTGCTTCCTGGCGACGCCGCGGGCCGACGGGACGCCCCATCTGGTCCCGGTCGGGGTGACGTACGACCACGCCACCCGCACGGCGCGGGTCATCACGAGCCGGGACACCACGAAGGCGCGCAACGTACGGCGGGCCGCCGGAGCGGTCGTCGCCGTGGGCCAGGTCGACGGCAGGCGCTGGTCCACGCTGGAGGGCGTCGCGACCGTACGGGACGACGCCGGGGCCGTCCGCGACGCGGAGACCCGCTACGCCGCCCGCTACCGGCAGCCCCGGGCGAACCCGGAGCGGGTCGTCATCGAGATCGACGTACGGCGCTTCCTCGGCACGGTGCGCCCGCTCGCTCGGCGTGCCGAGGCGTGACACCGGCCCGGGCCGGGCGGATCACCCCTGCCCCGCCCGGTCCCGCTGCCCCGCCCGGTCCCGGTGGCCCGGCCGGCCGGGCCACCAGGCGACGGCGCCGAGGTCGCGGGCGAGCGCCGGGACCAGCAGCGAGCGCACCACCAGCGTGTCCAGCAGGACGCCGAAGGCCACGATGAAGGCGATCTGCACCAGGAAGGCGAGCGGGATCACCCCGAGCGCGGCGAAGGTGGCCGCGAGGACGACCCCGGCCGAGGTGATCACGCCGCCGGTGGCGGTCAGCCCGCGCAGGATGCCCTCCCGCACTCCGTGGCGCAGCGCCTCCTGCCGGACCCGGGACATGAGGAAGATGTTGTAGTCCACGCCGAGGGCGACCAGGAAGACGAAGCCGTACAGCGGGACGGAGGCGTCCGTGCCGCTGAAACCGAACACGTGGGTGAAGACCAGCGCGGAGACGCCCAGGGTGGCCACGAAGTTCAGTGCCACCGTCGCCACCAGCAGCACCGGCATCAGCAGGGAGCGCAGCAGGGCGATCAGGATGACCAGGATGATGGCGAGCACCACGGGCACGATGAGCGTCCGGTCGTGCTCGGCGGTGCGCTGGGTGTCGTACTGCTGGGCGGTGTAGCCGCCGACTAGGGCGTCCGCGCCGGGGACGTCGTGGACGGCCGTCCTGAGCCGGGCCACCGCGTCCTTGGCGGCGTCGCTGTCGGCCGGTGCCCGGAGCGTCGCGTCGACGCGCACCCGCCCGTCGACCACCTTGGGTGCGCCGCCGCCGGGGCGGCCTGACGCGGCGACCGGGGCCGCGGAGGCGACGCCCGGGGTGTCGCGGGCGGCCGCGAGGACCGGGTCGAGCCGGTCGGCCTCGGCGATGATCACGGCGGGGTTGCCGGAACCGCCGGGGAAGTGCCGTGCCAGCGTCTGCTGGGCGGCGACCGACGGGGTGTCGTTCACGAAGATCTCGTCCAGCGGCACTCCCCTGGAGGTCAGGGTCGGCGCGAAGGCGGCGCAGGCGAGCAGTGCGGCCAGGGAGATCGCCCAGATGCGGCGCGGGGCCCGGTCGACCCGTTCCGCGACCCGGTGCCACAGCCGGTGCCCGGCCTCCGGGTCGCCGGTCCGTACGGGCCTGGCCGGCCAGTAGGCGGCCCGGCCGAGGAGCACCAGGACGGCCGGCAGGAAGGTGAGCGTGCTCAGGACGGCGCAGACGATGCCGATGGCGCCGACGGGCCCGAGTGCGCGGTTGTTGGTCAGGTCGCTGAGCAGCAGGGCCAGCAGCGCGAGGGCCACGGTCGCCGCGCTGGCCACCACCGCCCCCCAGGAGGCCCGCAGGGCGGCGCGCACCGCGGCGAAGCGGTCCGGGTGCCGGGCGAGTTCCTCGCGGAAGCGGGCGGTGAGCAGCAGGGCGTAGTCGGTGGCGGCGCCGATGACCAGGATGGAGAGGATCCCCTGGACCTGCCCGTCCACGCGGACGACGTCCCGTTCGGCGAGCGCGTAGACGACCGCGCAGGCCAGGCCCAGGGCGAAGACCGCGCCCAGGATGATCACCAGGGGCAGCAGGACGCTGCGGTAGACCAGCAGCAGGATCACCAGGACGGTGATCAGCGCGACCCCGAGGAGCAGTCCGTCGATGCCCGAGAAGGCGTCGGAGAGGTCGGCCTGGGAGGCCGCGGGACCGGCCAGCTGGGCCTGGGTGCCCGGCACCCGCCCGGCCGCGTCGCCGATCCGGGCCAGGACGTCGGGCAGCGCGTCGCCGAGGTCGGGCTCGACCTGGACGACGGCCTGGAGGGCCTCGCCGTCGTCGGAGGGCAGCGCGGGCGACGCCCGCCCGACGACGCCGGGCTCGCCCGCCAGGGAGGCGACGGAGCGGGTGGCCTCGGCCCGGCGGCCGGTGACGGGGCCGCCGCCGTCGGCGGTCCACACGACGATCACCGGAAGGGTCTCGTCCTGCTGGAAGGCTTTCTGTGCGTCGATGACCCGGGTGGACTCCGCGCTGCGGGGCAGGAAGGCGGCCCGGTCGTTGGTCGCGACCTCACCGAGTTTTCCGGCGTACGGCCCGAGCGCTCCGCCGATGGCGAGCCAGACCAGGAGCAGGACGACGGGGACGAGCCGGCGGGCCCGCCGGGAGGGGGTGGACATCGGTGTCGGGTCTCCAGGTCTGCGGGGCGGGCGGGAAAGTGACTCGATCATAAACAATCTCAATGATCGAGTTACTTCGGGCCGCCATGACACACCGCGTGTGCCCCAGGTCACTCCTCCGTATGCGGGACCGCCGGGAGGCTCAGCGCTCGTCCGACCGCACCAGGCCCAGCTCGGCGTTCATCGCCGTCAGGAAGCGCACGACGACCGCCAGTTCGTCGTCGTCGAAGCGGGAGCGGGCGGCGGCGGCGGCCTCGGCCAGCGGGCGGAAGTACGTCCGGGCCGCTTCCCGGGCCTCGGGCACGTAGCGCAGGTGCACGACCCGGCGGTCGGCGCTCTCCCGGACCCGGCGCACGTGCCCCGCCCGCTCCAGCCGGTCCACGCAGGCCGTCACCGCGCCCGAGGTCAGCCCCAGATGCTCGCGCAGCCGCCCCGGCGTCATGGGCTCGGGTGCGTCCAGGATCGCGGCGAGCGCCTGGACGTCGGTGGCGTGCAGTCCGTGACCGCCGGCGAAACCGTGCACGAGGCGGTTGATCTCGCCGTTCATCCGCCGCAGTTGTGCCGCCAGGACGTGCAGGTCGCCCGCCTCGGGGCCGGGGCCGGTCCCCCGCTCGTGCGCGTGCTGTCCGCGCTGGTTCGCTGTCGCCACGCGATCAGCGTATAGAAGGGTCGACCTGGGCCGGGACGCGTCCGTCGCGGCGCGTGCGGGGGAAGGGGTCACGGTGACGACTGTCCCGCGAGCGACGGAGCCACATGAGCCAGGCAGACGAAGGACCCGGCCGGACGAGCGATGGGGGCGGCGGTGCGGGCCCGCGCTGCCTGGTCACCGGTGCGACGGGATACGTCGGGGGCCGTCTGGTGCCCGAACTGCTCGACGCCGGACACCGGGTGCGGTGCCTGGCCCGCTCCCCGCACAAGCTGCGCGACCATCCGTGGGCGGGAAGGGCCGAGGTGGTGCGCGGGGACGTGACCGACGCCGACTCGGTGGCGCGGGCGATGGAGGGCGTCGACGTCGCCTACTACCTGGTGCACGCGCTGGGTACCGGCGACGACTTCGAGGCGACCGACCGGCGGGCGGCCCGCGTCTTCGCCGAACGCGCCGCGGCGGCCGGTGTGCGGCGCATCGTCTACCTGGGCGGCCTGACCCCGGCCGGGGTGCCGGAGCGGGACCTGTCGCCGCACCTGCGCTCCCGCGCCGAGGTCGGCCGCATCCTGCTGGCCTCCGGCGTGCCCACCACCGTGCTGCGCGCGGCGGTCGTCATCGGCTCCGGGTCGGCCTCCTTCGAGATGCTGCGCTACCTCACCGAGCGGCTGCCGGTGATGGTCACGCCGAGCTGGGTCCGCACCCGCATCCAGCCGGTCGCCGTACGGGACGTGCTGCGCGCCCTGGTGGGCAGCGCGACCATGCCGCGGGAGGTCTCCCGGACGTTCGACATCGGCGGTCCCGACATCCTCACCTACCGGGACATGATGGTGCGCTACGCCGAGGTCGCCGGGCTGCCCAGGCGGCTGATCCTGCCGGTGCCGATGCTGACCCCCGGACTGTCCAGCCACTGGGTCGGGCTGGTCACGCCGGTCCCGGCGGCCATCGCGCGCCCGCTCACCGAGTCGCTGCGGCACGAGGTTGTGTGCGGCGAGAACGACATCGTCCGGTACGTCCCACCGCCGCCGGGCTGCCCGCTGGGCTTCGACGAGGCACTGCGGCTGGCCCTGCAACGGGTGCGCGAGGCCCGGGTCACCACCCGCTGGTCGTCCGCGTCCGTGCCGGGCGCGCCCAGCGACCCGCTGCCCACCGACCCGGACTGGGCCGGCGGCAGCCTCTACACCGACCACCGCGCGCTGACCGTCGACGCGCCGCCCGAGGCGCTGTGGCGGGTGATCGAGGGCATCGGCGGCGACAACGGCTGGTACTCCTTCCCCCTGGCCTGGGCGGTACGGGGCCGGCTCGACCGGCTGGCCGGCGGGGTGGGGTTGCGCCGGGGGCGGCGGGACGCCGAGCGGCTGCGGGTCGGGGACTCGCTGGACTTCTGGCGGGTGGAGGAGATCGTCCCCGGGCGGCTGCTGCGGCTGCGCGCCGAGATGCGGCTGCCGGGGCTCGCCTGGCTGGAGATGTACGCCGAGACCGACGACGCCGGGCGGACCCGGTACCGGCAGCGGGCGCTGTTCCATCCGCACGGGCTGGCGGGCCAGGCGTACTGGTGGAGCGTGTGGCCCTTCCACGCCGTGGTCTTCGGCGGCATGGCCCGCAACATCGCCCGTGCCGCCGCCCGCGCTCCCCGGCCCTCCGGCCAGGGGCGCGACGGCTCGGACTCCTGAGCCCGGCGCAACGGGCCCGAGGCGGGCCGGCCGTCAGGTGCGGGGGCCGTCCGGGCGGGAGGTGTGGTCCGGGTGGTTCCGGGTCCGGCGGGCCTCCTTCAGCTCCGCCTCGTACAGATGGCGGCGCCCCTCGGCGAGGCGCGCCACCGCCTCCCGCTCCAGGTCCCGGAACGGCTGGTAGTACGTCCGGTCGTAGGCGTCGACGATCTGGAACGTCCAGTGGCCGGGGATGACGTTGCGGCCCAGGATCTCGGTGCGCACGCGCTCCGCCAGCTCCGGGTGGCCCGCGGCGCGCAGCAGCTGGACCGCGCGGTCGAGTTCGAAGTCGGCCGCACCGGTGTGCTGGTGGAAGGCGAACAGGTGGCCGCGGGCGCACTCGGTGGTCTCCAGCGCCTTGGACAGGGACCCGAGGGCCTCGACCGTCTCGTCGCTGACACCGTCGGGGCGCCGGTGCGGGTCGTCGTCATCCATGGTGTGCCAGGGGGTCGTGCCCCCAGTTCATGAGCGAGTGCCGCCACCGGGTGTCCTCGACGTCGCCGGACGGGCGCTGGGCCAGGTGCCGACGGACGTAGCCGACGACCTTGCGCATGTGCTCGTAGTCGTCGTCCGAGAGGTCGCCCTGGTTCTTGTGCAGGATCTCGACGATCCGGCGGCCGGACGCGTGCCCGACGGACTCGCCCCCGTCCTGATGGTGTCCGGCGTCCCGCGACGTGTCGGTGTCGAGCCACCGGTCCAGTTCGGCCGGTGTCATGTTCACCAGTTCGTGGAAGGCGTCCCGGGTCGCGTCCTGCTCGTCGCCGTCCATGACCCCTCACTTCCTCGCTTCTCTTCTTCTCCGGCGCGGGCGGCGTGTGCGCCGCCCCCTGGACGGTCGGGGTTCCCAGCCGGGGGCTCCCCACGCGGGCGGAGTGGTGATCCGCCGCCGAACTATCCTGGTCGCGGCCCCGGCGGCGCCGTCCGGGCCCGCCGTCGTCCTCGTCACCGCCGTCGTTCCAGGAGCAGCCCGTTGAACCCCAGCACCACGTCCCCGGACAGCTACTACGAGCGCGTCGACGAGCACCGCTACAAGCCGACCCCGCACGCGGGCGGTGCGTGGAGCCCGGACGAACAGCACTTCAGTCCGCTCGGGGGTCTGATCGTGCACGCCGTCGACCGGCATCTGGCGGGCCGTGCCGGTGTGCGCATGTCGCTGAGCCGGATCAGTTTCGACATCCTGGGCCGCCCGGCGCTGGACGAGTGCGAAATACGGGTGGAGACCGTCCGGCCGGGACGCACCATCGAGCTGGTCGAAGCGACCGTGCTGATAGCGGACCGGTCGGTGGCGCGGGCCAGGGCGTGGCTGCTGGCGGACGGGGACACCAGCGCCGTCGCCGGCGGCGGCGCCGAGCGGCTCACCGGGCCGGACACGCTCACCCGCTGGCCGCTGGACGCCGAATGGTCCGGCGGGTACATCGCCTCCCTGGACGTGCGTCCGCTCGCCCCGCCCCGGCCGGGTCGCACCACCGCCTGGGTCTCCACCGGCCTCGACCTGGTCGCCGGGGAGAGCGCGAGCCCGCTGGCCTCCTACGTCGCGCTGGTCGACACGGCCAACGGCATCGCGGTGCGGCAGTCGCCGCGGGAGTGGATGTTCCCGAACGTGGATCTGACCCTGCACCTGCACCGCGCGCCGCGGGGCCGCTGGACCGGCCTGGACACCACCGTCGTCTTCGGGCCCACCGGGCAGGGCATCACCAGCACCGTGCTGCACGACCTGGACGGCCCCGTGGGCCACGCCCAGCAGTTGCTGACCGTCCGTCCGCAGCCCTGAGCTGCCCGGCCGGACCCCGCTGGGCGCGTCAGCCCCGGCCCGCGGGCGGATCGGCGAGGATGCCCTCCAGCAGTCCGGTGGCCTGGCCGACCTCGATCAGGTACCCGTCGGGGTCGCGCAGGTAGCACCGCAGCTCGGCCTTGCGGTCGATCGGCGGGGTGAGGAACTCGGCGCCGAGCGCGGTCCACTCGCGGTGGCAGTGCTCGATGTCGGCCACCCGGATGTTGAGGAAGCTCGTCGCCGTCCCGGGGTCGTCCGGCGGACGCAGGGTGACGTCGGGCTTGTCCGGCGTCGGTCCCCCGCCCGGGTTCATGATGATCCAGCTGTTCGCGAGCTTGACGATGCACGGGTTCTCGGCGAGCACGACCTCGCCGCCGAGCACGTCGGAGTAGAAGGCACGCGAGCGCGGCACGTCGGCCACGGTGAGGAAGTGGGTGAGCAGCAGCCCCGTCTCCGGGGCCGGCAGGTCTTCACGGCGCATTCCTGGACCCCACGTTCCTGTGACGGGCTTCCGGACTTCCCCCTCGGGTCCATCATGGACCGGGCCCGCCGGACCGGAAAGACGATCAAGAGGGGATCAGGAGGGGATCAGGACCAGCCGCCCCCGCACTTCCCCGGCCTCCAGTCTGCGGTGGGCCTCAGCCGTCATCGACAGCGGCAGCCGGCCGGCGACGCGCGGCCGCCACGGGGTGTCCGTGAGGACGTCCACGACGCCCCGGGCCGCCGCGGCGAGGTCGGCGGTCGTGGCGTTGCTGATGGCGAAGCCCACGATGCTCGCGTCCTTGGTGTAGAGCCGGCTCACGGGCAGTGCGGCGGGGCCGGTGCCGAGGCCCACCATCGCCACCAGCCGTCCGCCCCGGGCCAGCGACTCCACGGCGTCGGCGAGCACCCCGTGGCCGGAGGTGTCCAGGTGCACGTCGTAGCCGTCGGGGGCGGCCCGGCGCACGCGCGCGCCGAGGTCGGGGGCGCGATGGTCGAGGACCTCGGCGGCGCCCAGGCCCCGCACCGTCTCGGCGTCCTCCGCACGCGCCGTGGCGATCACCCGGGCCCCGGCCCGGGAGGCCAGGGCGACGGCGGCGCCGCCCACGTTCCCGGCGCCGCCACCGACGTAGACGGACTCCCCGGCCCGCAGCCGCCCGTGCCGGAACAGCGCGAGCCAGGCGGAGGCGGCCGGGTGGGCGGCGGCCACGAGGTGTTCCGCGTCGATGCCGGGCGGCGCCGCGTAGAGGCGTTCGGCGGCGACCGTCGCGTACTGGGCGAAGGAACCCTGCCGCCCCGCGTGGCCCAGGCTGTTGCACCACACCCGCTGCCCGGCCGTGAAGCCCGCTGCGCCGGGCCCGGCCACGGCGACCTCGCCCACCAGGTCGCGGCCGACGACGAAGGGCAGCGGCAGCGGTGTGGCGTACGCGCCGGACCGTACGAAGGTGTCCACGGGGTCGGCGGCGACGGCCGTCACCCGCACGAGCACGTCCGTGGGGCCCACGGACGGCACGGGAAGCTCCCCATGGCGGATGGCGCCGACCGGTCCGACGGCGTCGATGTACGCCGCCCGCATCGTGTCGGGGACTGAGCCGTTCATGATCCCATGCTACGAACGGCCCGGTGGTGACGCCGCGGAGGGCCGCCGCCCCGCCGGCTCGCCGGTTCGCGTCCGCCGTTCACCGGCCCGGTGGTCGCGCAGCCGGCGACCGCGCCGGGTGAGCCCCCAGGGCTTGAGGACCGAGAGCAGGGTCATGAAGACGTAGGCGGACAGGGAGACCACCGGCCCGAAGAGCACGTCCCCGGCGTCGGGCAGCGGCCCTCCGGCGGCCACGGCGGCGACCGCCGAGTTCACCCCGGGGCGCAGCGCGAAGAACGTGGCGACGGTGGTGCCCAGGGTCAGCCAGAACTTCGTGTACACCCATCGGTGCCGGGCCAGGCCCCACGGGGTGCCCAGGGCCAGCACCAGACCGCTCGCCAGGGTGAGCAGGGCGAGGGGGAGCAGCAGCCAGTCGGCGAACAGCTTCATGCAGCGGACGGCGGCCTCCACCGCCGCCGGGGAGGCGCTGGTGGCCGCGGTGACGCCGAGCGCCAGCAGCCCGGAGGTGAGCCCGAGCCAGGCGGCGGAGGCGACGACGTGGACGACGAGGGAGGCCCTGCGTACGGGGCGGCTGAGTTTCACCCCGCCCACGCTGCCGGTCGGCGGCCGCCGAGGCGTCCCGCGGCGGGAGTAACCGCCCGTACTGAGCCGGGCGTACGCGCCGGGGGTCGCCGTGACCCGATCGGAGCAACTCGCCGACGCCCGCGCTGCGAGGGGTACGGGCGCGCCCTAGCCTGAGCGTGTCCTCGGAGAAACGCCCTAGGAGTTCCCATGCGTCTGCCCGTCGAGCTCAGGCATGTCGCCCCGCGACTGGCCACCGGGGCTTTCATTCTCAACTCCGGCCTCGCCAAGCGCGGTGCCGACGAGCAGGCCGCCGCCATGATGCACGGAATGGCGAAGAACACCTATCCGTTCCTCGGCAAACTGCGGCCCGAGACGTTCGTCCGGCTGCTCTCCGCCGGGGAGATCGCGCTCGGCACGGCGCTGCTCCTGCCGGTCGTACCGACGGCGCTGGCGGGCGTCGGCCTGACCGCGTTCTCGGCCGGACTGGTAGGGCTTTATCTGCGCACCCCGGGAACGCGCGAGGAGGGCAGCCTGCGCCCGACGCAGGAGGGCACGGCCCTGGCGAAGGACACCTGGATGCTCGGCATCGGGGTCGGATTCGTCGTGGACGGAGCCACCAGCAGGTCGTGTTGACCGCACCCGGCCGGCCGATGGCTCGGCCGCCCGGGTAACGGCGAGTTGCCGGTGCATTAACGGCGGACCACGGAATCCGTAATGCTCTCCAATTCCGGTCGCAGATCGTCGAATTGAGGGCCGAACAGCGCCGGTTCGCACTTCAACATCACTATGCTGAAAGCGCTTCGCCGAGTTCGGCGCGGCGGCTGCCGAGGCACCCGGGGAGGGGTGCCGACCGCGGCCTTTGGGGGGTGCGGAGAAATTCGGGGGTGACGCCGTCATGTCCGGGTGCCCTTTTCCCCGCGGGATTCGCGTCCCGCCGCCCCGGAATCCGTATGACGAAAGCCGAGGAATCACCGTGCGACGTACGACCTCCGTCCTGCTGTCCCTGAGCGCCCTGCTCGCGGCGTCCGCGCTGACCGTTCCCACCGCCGTCGCCGCTCCGCGCGCCGACGGGCCCGCCGCCGCTCCGGCCGGCTGGGAGGCGGTGGACGCGACCGCCCTGGCGCGGATCACCGACGCGAAGGACGCCCGGCGGGCCCCGCTCGCCGCCGGGGACACCGCCGCCGCGGCCGCGGAGCCCGAGCTGCTGGCCGTGCAGTCGGCCCGCAACAACCGCTTCGTGGCCACCGAGAAGAACTACGCCGAGCCGAACACCGGTCTCCAGCGGGCCCGTTCGACCGAGTTCAGCGGCTCCTGGGAGAGCTACGCCTTCGAGTGGGACGAGGCCACCGAGACGTACGCGCTGCGGTCCCTGGCGAACAACCGCTACGTGGCGGTGGAGAAGAACTACACCGGCAGCGCGCAGAACGTCCTGCGGGCACGTTCCACCAGTGTCGGCGGCTGGGAGCGGTTCGTCCTCTACTACAACGAGACCCTGGACCGCTGGGCGCTGCGGTCCACGCTCAACGGGCTCTTCGTCGCCATGGAGAACGGCTACACCGGTTCGCTCCAGTACGCGCTGCGCGCCCGCTCCACCGAGGTGACGGGCTCGTGGGAGGAGTTCGCGCTCTACGACATCGGCGCCTGACCCCAGTCCTGCTCGGCGAGGGCCAGCATCGCCTCGACGGTGTCCTCGTCGGGCAGGGGTCCGTGGTCCCCGACGACCTTCAGCGCGGACGCGGCCGTGAGGTGACCCAGCCGCAGGGCCCGGGTGAGATCCCCGCCGCCGCACAGTCCGGCGAGGAATCCGGCGGCGAACGCGTCGCCCGCGCCGACCGGCTCCACGACCTCGGTGGCCAGGGCGGGCACGGTGCACACGCCGTGCGCGGTGAACGCGGTGGCACCCCGCCCGCCGTCCTTGACGACGAGGACGCGCGGGTGGCTCAGCAGCCGGCGCACGTCCGTGGCGCGCAGGTCGGCGCCCCACAGGCCCTGGGCCTCGTCCAGGCCGACGAAGACGATGTCGGCGCGGTCGGCCAGCTCCCGCAGCACCGGGGCGGCCGTGTCCGGCGGCCACAGCGCGGGGCGGTGGTTGACGTCGAAGCTGACGGCGTGGGCGCGTCGCTCCGGCGGGGTGCGCAGGGCCCGTTCCACCAGGGCCCGGCAGGACGGGGACAGGGCCGGCGTCACCCCGGTCAGGTGGACCAGGGCGGCTCCCGCGATCCGTGCGTCGTCCAGGAGGTCGGGGCCGAGGGCCGAGGCCGCCGAGCCGGTGCGGTAATAGTGCACGCGGGTCCCGGTGGCGCCCGGGTCCTTCAGGAGCAGGCCGGTGGGCCGCGCCGGGTCGGTCCGCACACCGGAGACGTCCACGCCCGCCCGCGCGACGGCCGAGCGCACCCTCCGGCCGAGCGCGTCGTCACCGACCGCGGAGACCCAGGAGACGGGCAGGCCCAGGTCCGCGAGGTACATGGCCACGTTCGACTCCGCGCCCGCCACCGAGAGGCGCAGCGTCTCGGCGTCGTCCAGTGAGTGCGACGGGGCCGGGGCCAGGGCCGCCATGGTCTCTCCCAGGCACACCACCGGCCCCCGCGGCGGCCGCCAGGGGCCGGTGGCCGGATCGGCGGCGGTGTCCGCACGCCTGCCCACCGCGGTGTCCTCGTCCCTGTCCGGCGCGGGCCTGTCCGGCGCGGGCCGTACGTCGGTCACGGCCGGGGCTCCCGCACGGCGGCGCGGAAGGCGCGGGCGCGGGCGCGGAGGCCGTCGAGGTCGCCTCCGTCGGCGGCGTCGCCGATCAGCGGGGAACCGACCCCGACCGCGGTGGCGCCGGCCGCGAGGTGGGCGCGGGCCGCCGCCTCGTCGACGCCGCCGACCGGCACCAGGGCCTCGTGCGGGAAGGGGCCGCGCAGGGCCTTCACGTAGGCCGGTCCGCCCGCCTGGGCCGCCGGGAAGATCTTCAGCGCGGTGGCGCCGAGGGTGCGTGCCGTGATCACGTCGGTGGGTGTCATGACGCCGGCCAGGACGGGCATGCCCCGCTCCCGGGCCGCCGTGACACCCTCCCCCAGGCCCGGGGTGACCGCGAAGTCGGCTCCGGCGCGGTGGGCGGCCACGGCGTCGTCGGCGGTGAGCACCGTGCCGGCGCCCAGGGGGCGGTCGGGTCCCAGGGCCGCTCTGGCGCGTTCGATGACCAGGAGGGCGTCCTTGCCGGTCAGCGACACCTCGATGAGCTCCACGCCCTCCTCGGCCAGCGTCAGCACGGTGCGCAGCGCGGCGTCGGCGTCGCCGCCGCGCACGATGGCGACGAGGCGGTGGGCGTCCAGGGCGGCTCGCAGGTCCACAGGTGGGGTCTCCTACTCCGGGCATCAGGGGTCACAGGCGTCGGCCCGCACGCGGCGGCACCCGGCGGCCAGGGTAGAACGCCGCCGTGCCTCACCGGCGGCCGGGCCGTGCGGGAGGCGGTGCGACGGCTGACCGCGTCCCGTCGCCGGACCTCGCCCCATACATCCAAGTTGCGCGTTTTGCCCCCTTTCTGATGGTGACCCGGACGGAGGACATCCACGTGCGACGAGGTGAGAGACATGCTGGTGCTGGGCCTTCTGCTCATGGCGGGCGCCGCCGCCTTCGCGGGCCTGCTGATCGCGTACAACCTGTCCGGCGGCCCGGACTACACCGTGACGCTGCTGGGGAGCGAGCCATTCACGATCAGTACGCTCGGGGCGTTTCTCGGCGGCATCGCCCTGACCCTGATCTTCGGCCTGGGCATGTGGATGCTCATGGCCGGGACGGTACTGGCGCGCCACCGCGGCAAGAAGCGCCGCAGGGAGCGGGACACCGCCAGGCGGGCCACCGCCGAGCGTGACGCACTGGCCGGCCGCCTGGAGGGTACGGACGGCAGCACGGACACCGCGGACGAGACGGCCGGACACCGCCGTCCCGCCGCCCACCGGCCGCAGTGGCTCCGGCCGCACGGCCACCACTGACCGACCGCCACGCGCAACAGGGCCGACCGGTCCGGCTCACCGCCGGGCCGGTCGGCCGTGCGACGACATGGGTCAGCGCGCGGGCCCGCCGATGTGGCGGTCCTGTCCCGCGCCGTGCCCGGCGACCGCCGTGGCGACGCCGAGGACGGCCAGGACGGTGAGCGGCAGGGTCCAACTGTGCGTGGTGTCGTGCAGGATGCCGAGCAGGAGGGGGCCGGCCGCCGCCACGAGGTAGCCGATGGACTGGGCCATGCCGGCCAGTGCGGCGGCTTCGCCGGAGCTGCCCGCGCGCTGGCTCTGGAAGGTCAGCGCGAGGACGAGGCACGCGCCGCCGCCGAGTCCGAGCAGGGTGCACGCCGGGACGGACAGCGCGGGGGCGGCGACCAGTACGGTGAAGCCGGCCGCCACGAGGGCCGAGGCCCCGGCCGCGATCCAGCGCTGGTCGTGCCGGCCCCGGGTGAGCAGGGGCAGGAGACTGCTCGCGGCCAGCGACACCACCTGGTAGTAGAACAGCGTCCAGCCGGCCGCTGTGCTGCTTGCGCCCCGGTCGATCAGGATGCTGGGCAGCCAGGCGACGGCGGTGTAGAAGGCCAGCGACTGCAGGCCCATGAAGAGGGTGACCTGCCAGGCGACCCGCGAGCGCCAGGGCACGGGGCTGTGGGTCCCGCCGGTGGCCGCCCGTGGCTTGTCGCCCCGCATCCGGGGCAGCCAGGCGAGGAACGCCGCGACGGTGAAGGCGACACCCCAGGCCAGCGCGGTGCGCCAGGAGCCCGGCACGCTGTGGGCGAGCGGCGCGGAGACCCCGGAGGAGACCGCGGCCATGAGGCCCATGACCGTCACGTACAGGGCACTGACGCCCTGGATGCGGTGCGCGGGCACGGTCCGCCTGATCAGGGCGGGCAGCAGTACGTTGCCGAAGGCGATGGCCGCGGAGAGGATCACCGTGCCGGCGAACAGGCAGATCACCGAGGGGAGGGAGCGGACCACCGTCCCGACGGCCAGCACACCGAGCGCCGCGACCAGCAGTCGGGCGCTGCCCCACCGGTGGGAGGCCCGGGCCACCAGGGGCGAGGTCGCGGCGAACGTCAGCAGCGGGAGGGTGCTCAGCAGCCCGCCCCAGCTCGACGTCAGGCCGCTGCCGTGCTCGATCTCCGGTAGCAGTGCGCCGACCCCGGTGAGCGTGGTGCGCAGGTTGGCCGCCACGAGGCAGATCGCGACGACGAGCCCGACCGACACGGTGGGCCCGGCGGCGCCGGCCCGGTCGGCGACCGAAGAGCCGGGCGCGGAGAGCTGACGGGCCGTCGAAGGCGGCTGCGTACTCACTCTTCCTCCTCCGTTCGTGCGGCGCCGGTCTCGTGGTCGCGGGTGAGCCGGACGATCGCGCCCGCGGCGGCCCGGGCACCGTCCGCGTCCCGGCCCTCGATCGCGTCGACGAGCCGCCGGTGCAGGCGGGCGTGGTCCTCGGCGTGGGCGGCGTCCCAGGGCAGACCGCCCAGGGCCGAGGTGAGCGCCGTACCGAGGTGGTCGTACACCTCCATCAGCAGGTCGTTCCCGCTGGCCCGGACCACGGCCCGGTGGAACAGCGCGTCGACGCTCGTGGCCGCGGCCGGGTCCTCACCGGCGCTGGCCGCGTCGGCGTCGGCGAGCAGTTCCCGCAGCTGCCGCAACTGTTCCTCGCTCCGGCGCAGGGCCGCGGCTCCCGAGGCGTACTCCTCCAGAACGGTCCGCAGCTCCAGCACCTTGTCCCGCTGCACGGAACTCGCCCGCCGCACCAGGACCGACTGGAGCTCGCTGGAGGAACGGACGTAGGTGCCGTCCCCCGCCCGGGGCTCCAGCAGCCCCAGGTGCACGAGGGCGCCGATCGCCTCCCGCAGCGTGCTGCGTCCGACACCGAGCTCCTCCATGAGGACCTGCTCCGGCGGGATCCGCGTCCCCACCGGCCAGCCTCCCGCCTCGATGTGTGCGCGGAGACTGTCCACGAGCTGGGCGGACAGGCTGGCCGCCCGCCGAGGTGCGCTGATGCGTTTCATGACCGCACCCTACACAAACATCAGACGTTTGAACATCACACTTCACGCGGCGACAGGGGTGAGGTCGGTCACCGCGCGTCCAGCCGTCCGCCGACGCGGGCGGCGGTCTCGCGCAGCCAGATGTGGGCCGCGTCGTGGGTGTGCACGGGGTGCCACCACATGGCCTCCCGCAGCGGCACGGCCTCGTACGGCGGTTCCACCACGCGCACGCCGGCGAGCGGCGCCAGGAGCCGGGCCAGGCGGGCCTGGATCAGGGCGATGCGGCGGGTGCCCGCCACCAGCAGCGGGATGATCTGGAAGCTGTCCACGGAGACCTCGACCCGGGGCTCGATGCCCAGCATGCCGAGCTGGCGCACCGCCGGGGCGTCGTAGGTGCGCTGATAGGTGACCCAGGGCAGCCGGGCCAGGTCCTCGCGGGTGAGGCGGTCGCCGACGCTCGGGTGGTCGTCGGCGACGAGGAAGACCCAGCGGTCCCCGTACAGGTCGGTGGCCGGGAAGCCGCTGATGACCCCGTGCGGCATCAGCAGGCCGTCGGACGTGCTCAGCAGCGCGTCCGTGGCGTCCACCACCGTCGTGGGGGTCTGCGCGAACCGCAGCCGGATACCCGGAGCCTCCTCGTGCAGGACCCGGGCCAGCTCGGCGCCGAAGACCGCGACGGCGTAGTCGGAGGCGATCAGCTTGAACTCCCGCTGCTCCTCGGCGGGGTCGAAGTCCGCCCGGCTGGCGAACAGGCGCTCCAGCACGTCGTACGCCGTGGAGGTGCGGTCCAGGAGGACCTGGCCGAGGGCGGTCAGCTCGTAGTGGCCGCCGACCCGGGCGAGCAGGTCGTCGTCGAAGTGACGGCGCAGCCGGGACAGGGCCGCGCTCATCGCGGGCTGGCTGAGACCGACCCGCTGCCCGGCACGGGTGACGTTGCGTTCCTCCAGGAGGGCGCGCAGGGCGACGACGAGATTGAGGTCCAGCCGACCGAGATTCACCGCGTTTTCCTTACCTGTCCGGCGACGACCTGCGGGAATTCGCTGCGTGGATGACGATCATCCACAGAATCGATTTCCCTGATCACTGAGGGCGGGTCCAGATTAGTGCCACCGCAATCAGGAGGACCTGTCCGTGAAACCTGAACCCGCGTCCGCCCTCTTCGCCGGACCCTTCGCCCTGGCCACCCTTTCCGCTCCCGAGGGCCCCGCCTTCCCCGCCCTGGTCACCCCCGACGCCCTGGTGCTCGATCTGCGCGCGGCCTTCGAGGACGCGCAGCTGACCACCCGGACGCTGCTGGAGAGCTGGGACACGGCCCTGCCCATGCTGCGGGCGCTGGCGGGCGATGCCGGCCGGGCCCGCCGACCGCTCGCGGACTTCCGCGTGCACGCGCCGGTCGAGCCGCGCCAGGTGTTCCAGTCCGGTGCCAACTACCGGCAGCACGTGATCGATCTGCACGTCGCGCACCGGGCCCCGGGGGACGACCGGCCGGCAAAGGAGCGGCGCGCGGAGGCCGCGGAGATAATGGACCGGCGGGCCGCCGAGGACCTGCCGTACGTGTTCATCGGCCTGCCGAGCGCGATCACCGGACCCTACGACGACGTCGTGCTGCCGTCCTGGGCCGAGAAGCTCGACTGGGAGCTGGAGTTGGCGGCGGTGATCGGCCGCCCGGCCCACCAGGTGTCCGTCAAGGAAGCCCTGGACCACGTCGCGGGTTACACGATCGCCAACGACCTCACCGACCGTGCCACGGTCTTCCGCCGGGACATGCCGCAGATCGGCACCGACTGGCTGCGCAGCAAGAACGCGCCGGGTTTCACCCCGCTCGGCCCCTGGATCGTGCCCACCGTGTCGATCACCGGCCCGGACGACCTGCGGCTAACGCTGAGGCTCAACGGCGAGACCATGCAGGACGAGTCCACCAAGGACATGATCTTCGACGTGGCCCGGATGGTCTCCTACGCCTCGCAGACCGCCCGGCTGCTCCCCGGCGACCTGGTCCTCACCGGCTCCCCCGCCGGCAACGGCATGCACTGGGGCCGCCTGCTGCGCGACGGCGACGTCATGGACGCCTCCATCACCGGGCTCGGCGCCCAGCGCACCCGCTGCGTGGCGGAGGTGACCGAGTGACCCTGGACCGCACCGACCCCGCGGGCTCCGTCGCCCGGGCCGCGCAGGCGTACTCCAACTGGGGCCGCTGGGGCGAGGACGACGTGCTCGGCACCCTCAACTTCCTGGACGAGGCCAAGCGTCGCGAGGGTGCCGCGCTGATCCGGCGCGGTGTCAGCTTCTCCCTCTCGCAGCGTTTCGACATGGACGGTCCGCAGAAGGGCTGGCGGCGGCGCACCAACCCGGTGCACACCATGCTCGACACCGGCACCGACGCCGCCCTCGGCATCCAGGGCTTCCCGCACGGCATCGGCGGCGCCGACGACGTGATCGCGATGCCCTTGCAGTGCTCCACGCAGTGGGACGGGCTCGGGCACATCTTCGACCACGGCAAGGCGTGGAACGGGCGCCCGGCCGAGCAGGTCGTCACCTCCGACGGCGACCTGGTCACCGGCATCGAGCACATGGCCCCGCACGTCGCCGGACGCGGGGTGCTCCTGGACGTCGGCCGGGTGATCGGCGAGAACGGCGAGCTGCCCGACGGCTTCGCGATCACCGGGGAACACCTGACCGCGACCGCCCGGGCCCACGGCGTGAGCGTCGGCCGCGGGGACATCGTGCTGGTGCGCACGGGGCAGCTCACCCGGGTCCGGCGCGAGGGCTGGGGCGACTACGCGGGCGGCCCCGCCCCCGGACTGTCGTTCACCACGGCGGGCTGGCTGCACGACAGCGAGATCGCCGCGATCGCCACGGACACCTGGGGCTTCGAGGTCCGTCCGAACGAGTTCGAGCACGCCTTCCAGCCGTTGCACCAGGTCGCCATCCCCCACCTCGGCCTGCTCATCGGCGAGATGTGGGACCCGGACGCCCTCGCCGACGATTGCGCGGCCGACGGCGCGTACGCCTTCTGGCTCACCGCCGCCCCCCTGCCCATCACCGGCGCGGTCGGCTCGCCCGTCAACCCGATCGCCGTCAAGTAACCAGCGGAACGAGGGAGTTCCCCATGAGCAGTACCCGTACGGTCCTGGTGATCGGCGGCGGCGCGGCCGGCAACGCCGTGACGGTCCTGCTGCGCCGCGCCGGCCTCTCCGTCGACCTGGTCGAGGCCCGGGACGACTGGAACGCCACCGCCGGTTCCGGCATCACCCTCCAGGGCAACGCCCTGCGCGTGCTGCGCGAACTGGGCGTCTGGGAGCAGGTGGAGGCGTCCGGCTTCGGCTTCGACTCGGTCGGCATCACCGCCCCCGACGGGACCGTCCTGCACGCCCGGGACGACCTGCGCACCGGCGGTGACGACCTGCCCGCCACCGTCGGCATGCAGCGCCCCCGGCTCCAGCGGATCCTGATCGAGGCGGTGCGCGCCAGTGGGGCGTCGGTCCGGCTGGGCACCACCGCGGAGATCCTCGGCCAGGACCGGGACGGTGTCGGCGTGCGGTTCTCCGACGGCTCCGAGCACCGGTACGACCTGGTGATCGCCGCCGACGGGCTCGGTTCCGCCACCCGCGCCGCGATCGGCATCACCGACCGGCCCGAGCCCACCGGCATGGCCATCTGGCGCATCGCCGCCCCGCGCCCGGCGGGCGTGACCCGCACCGACCTCGCCTACGGCGGACCGGCGTACATCGCCGGGTACTGCCCCACCAGCGAGACGACGCTCTACGCGTACGTCGTCGAGGCCAACCGCGACCGCGCCTCCATACCGCCCGCGTCGTACGCCGGGGAGATGCGGCGCCTCGCCTCCGCCTACGGCGGCCACTGGCCGGAGATCACCGCGCACATCACCGACCCGGCGCAGGTCAACTACACCTGGTTCGACCGGATGCTGGTCGAGGGCTCCTGGCACCGCGGCCGCGTCGTCCTCGTCGGCGACGCCGCCCACTGCTGCCCGCCCACCCTCGCCCAGGGCGCCGCAATGTCCCTGGAGGACGCCTGGGTGCTGGTGCGGATGCTGACGGACTCCGACAGCTGGGACGACGAGCTGTTCCAGACGTACTACGAGCGGCGGATCGCCCGTGTCCGCCCGGTCGTGGAGGCGTCCGTGCGGATCGGGCAGTGGCAGCTCGACGGGGTGCGCGACGCCGACGTGCCCGGGCTGATGGCCCGCACCATGACCATGCTGCGAGAACTGCCGTGAGCGTACCCACCGTCGATGTGCACGCCCACGTCCTGCTGCCCGCAGTCGACTCCCTCGTCGCCGACTCGCCCGGCCTGGCGGGAGCCAGGGCCCTGGACGCCCGCCGCAACGGCGCGGCCGCCCTCGCCGTCAGCGGCTCCATGGTGCGCGAGCGCATCCCGAGGCTCACCGACGTCACCGCCCGGCTGGCCGCCATGGACACCCAGGGCGTGGACGTACAACTGGTCAGCCCCTCCCCCTCGCACTACCACTACTGGGCCGACGCGGACACCGCCGAGAAGCTGTACCGGCTCGCCAACGAGGCCACGGCAGCGCACTGTTCGACCGCCCCCGAGCGGCTGCGCGGACTCGGACTGGCCCCGCTCCAGCACCCGGAGCAGGCGGTCCGCGCCCTGGACCACGCCCTGGAACAGGGCCTGGCCGGCGTGGAGATCTCCAGCCACGCCCCCGGCCGGGAGCTGTCCGACCCGGCCTACGAACCCTTCTGGTCCCGGGCGGAGGAAACGGGCGCGCTCCTCTTCCTGCACCCCTTCGGCTGCACGCTCGACGAACGCCTGGACCGGTGGTACCTGTCCAACACCGTCGGCCAGCCCACCGAGAACGCCGTCGCGCTGTCCCACCTGATCTTCTCCGGGGTCCTCGACCGGCACCCGGGTCTGAAGCTGATCGCGGCGCACGGCGGCGGCTACCTGCCCACCCACATCGGCCGCTCCGACCACGCCTGGTCGGCCCGTTCCGACGCGGGCACCGGCTGCGCGCACCCGCCCAGCAGCTACCTCAAGCGCCTGTACTTCGACTCCCTCGTCCACGACCCGCACGTGCTGCGCGAGCTGATCCGGGTGGCCGGCGCGGACCGGGTGCTGCTCGGCTCCGACTTCCCCTTCGACATGGGCACCGAGGACCCGGTCGGCGCCCTGCGCGCCGCACGCCTGTCCGACGCCGACTTCCACGCCGTCCGGGGCGGCAACGCCGCCGCCCTCCTCCGGAAGGACTGACACCATGAGCACCCGCCTTCTCACCCACCTGCGGCACGTCGACCTCGCCGTGCCCGACTACGACAAGCAGCTCGACTTCTACTCCGGCGTCTGGGGCCTGACCAAGGTCGCCGAGGACTCCGGCATCTCCTTCCTGGCCGCCGAGGGCTCCCCGGAGCAGTACGTCGTGCGGCTGCGCAAGGCCGAGGAGAAGCGCCTCGACCTCGTCTCCTACGGCGCCGCGAGCGCGGCCGACGTCGACACCCTCGCCGAGCGACTGCTCGCCGGCGGTGTCCGGCTGATCTCCCGGCCGGGCAGGGTCGACACCCCGGGCGGCGGCTACGGCTTCCGCTTCTTCGACGTCGACGGCCGCACCATCGAGGTCTCCGCCGACGTCGGGGTCAGGCGGCACCGCAGGATCGAGGAGAAGGAGTCCATCCCGGTCAAGCTGAGCCACGTGGTCCTCAACTCCCCCGACCTGAACCGCACCCGGGAGTGGTACGAGCGCCACCTCGGCTTCGCCCTCTCCGACACGCTCAGCTCGCCGCACCTGGGCGAGGTCATGCACTTCATGCGGATCAGCAACCAGCACCACTCCATGGCGCTGGCCAAGGGCCCGCACACCTCCCTGCACCACGTCTCGTTCGAGATGCGCGGCCTGGACGAGTACATGCGCGGCTCGGGCCGGGTCATGCGGGCGGGCTTCAAGAAGGTCTGGGGTCCGGGCCGGCACATGGCGGGTGACAACACCTTCACCTACTTCCTCGACCCGCACGGCAACACCGTGGAGTACACCACCGAGCTGGAGTGCCTGGACGAGGACACCTGGCACCCCCACGTCTACGACTTCTCCCGGCCCGAGGTCACCGACCAGTGGGGCACCGCCAACGCCATGAACGAACTCGTCGCCAAGGAGTCGTTCAACGACCCCGACCGCGGCGTCTTCGTCGCCCCGCCGGTCTGAGGCACCCGCGCCGAGGCCCCGCTCGTCCGCCCATTCCTCCCCCTGGAGCCACACCATGCGATTCGCCGCCTACGAGCACCGCCACCGCCATCGGGTGGCCGTCGTGGAGGACGACGGCACCCTCCTCCCGCTGCCAGGCGTCACCTCCCTGACCGCCCTGCTCACGGAGACCGACGGCCTGCCGGGGCTGCTCGCCGCCGGCCGGGAGGCCCTCGACGCACCGCCCGGCCCGCACGTCCGCGAGGTGCGGCTGCTGGCGCCCCTGCGGCCCGCGTCGGTGCGGGACTTCGTCACCTTCGAGGAGCACGTCGAAGGGGTCCGCCGCTCCGCGGAAGACACCGGCGGGGTGCCCGAGCAGTGGTACGCGGCGCCGACCTTCTACTTCACCAACCCGCACGCGGTCTACGGCCACCGGGAGGACATCCCGGTACCGCCCGGCTCGGCCGTGCTGGACTTCGAGCTGGAGGTGGGCGCGGTGATCGGCCGGGAGGGCCGGGACCTCACCCCGGAACGGGCCCGCGACCACATCGTCGGCTACACCGTCTTCAACGACTGGTCCGCCCGCGACCTCCAGTCCGCCGAGATGAAGGTCGGCCTCGGCCCGTGCAAGGGCAAGGACACCGCCACCGCCCTCGGCCCGTACCTCGTCACCGCCGACGAACTGGAGCCGTACCGGGACCCCGACGGCTTCCTGCGCCTGTCCCTGACCGCCGAGGTCAACGGCGAGAAGGTCGGCGAGGACCTGCTGTCCCACATGAGCTGGACCTTCGAGGAGATGACCGCCTACGCCTCCCGCGGCACCCGCGTCGTCCCCGGCGACGTCCTCGGCTCCGGAACCTGCGGCAACGGCGGCTGCCTCGCCGAACTCTGGGGCCGGAGCGGCGAACAGACCCCGCCGCCGCTGAAGCCCGGCGACACCGTCACCCTCACCGTCGAGGGCATCGGCACCCTGACGAACACCGTCGTCCCCGGCCCCGAGCCCGTACCCCTCCCGACCGGCCGACGACGCGACCGGCAACGGCCGTGACCGACCCGCGTCCCGAAAGACCGCTCGGTAAGGTCGCCGCCGAGGCCACGGCCCTCCCCCGGGAGGGAGCGCGCGTCAACCGCCACGTCACCTGGCGGACCGAGGACTTCGGGCGGGTGCACCCGGTCAACGTGACCGGGTGAGCACGGCACCGAGCGGCAACCACCGCGCAGACGCTGACCTTGCCCGTGTTGTCAGAGCCAGCCCATAGGGTGCGTTCACCGTCTCGAAGGAGGAACTGCCGCCGTGGGCTTCTCAGGTCACCTGGTCTTTGCTCGCAGCAACCGCCCGCTGCTGGAAGCCCCCGTGCTGGACGGCCTCGCCGAAGACCTCAAGGCATCCGTGCGCATAGGTGAGTCACGGCCGGGCGGCTGGCAGACGCTCAGGATTGATGTGGGAGCGTGGGACGACGCGGACCTGCCCGCCCTGGTCGAATGGAGCAGGGCACCGGCCTGTGTCGCCGAGGTCTCCGACAGCTCTCTTGCTTTCGTGACCGGGCTGGACGGCAGCGGAGTGCGATGGCAGGCGTGGCTCAACCTGGACAACGTCGCCGGGCTGCTGGCCGAAGAGCCTGAAGACCTCGAAGATCAGCTCCTGTGGTTGGACACACCGGAGTTCCAGGAAGCCGTCAGCCGTAAGCGCGCCGAACTCGACGCGGAGGTTTCCGCAGACGCAGAGGGCGCCATCGCCTGGGCCGCGGCTGCCGGCATCTCGGTGACGCCGGAGACGAGCGAGATCGAAGAACTGCTTCGCTCACACGAGACCTTCGCAGAGGATCTCTTCAGCGAGCTGCTCGACCGTCTGGGGTTTCCTCGGACCGCTCAGACCTGACGAGCCACGAGAAGCACCACGCCGACCGAACACACCGCCGGACGATGAACCTGCTAACCCCTCGCCCGCTCAGCGCATGACGCGTTTCCGCAGGTCACCGCGCCCTTCCTCGCGGATTCAACGGCACCGGCGGCAGTTCCGGACCGGGCAGAGGAGGGCCGTCGTAGCCCTTGCCCCCTGGAACTGTGGCTGCCGGCCTGTAGCGACGAGTGGCGCCACGCCGAGCACTGGGACCTGCTCGGCGAACTCCTCGCCGTCGACCCGGGCCCGCCCGCCTCTTCCACCGGGTGACCCACACCTCCCCACGTTCAGGAGCACGCTCCGCCCGTCCGCGGTCGGCTCGGCCACCACCTGGCCCTCCCTGGCCAGGAACCCTCGCCGCCGCACGAACGGGCTCGCTTCGGCGGCGGAGTGGCAGGGGCGAGCCACCACATCGGCCGGTTCGTGCGGTTCACCGGCGCGGACGACGGTCACGGCGGTGGCCTCGGTCAGACTCGCTCGTACTGGGCGGCGGCGTCCCGGCGCAGCAGCCCCTCGTCGACCAGCGCGCGCCGCAGGCTGACCCAGTCGTCGAGCCAGCCGCCGCAGATGGCGTTCACCTTGGACTCCGGATAGGTGACGTCTTTCTCGAAGGAGTCCGCGACGACCGAAAGGACCCGGTTGCGCACCTGCGCGTTTCCGGGGCCGCGTACGCCGACCGCCGGTCGGTCTGGGCAAGCAGGCCGACCAGGTCGCGACAGGACGGCGGGCGCTCCTGTGACCCGGCCGGGCCGGAGGCGTCTGGAGTCTCGGACAGGTTGTGGGTGTTCGTGGGAGTCAACTCTTCGCTCTCGGTTTCTCGTTCGGGCCCGCGCACCGGATCGGGGCGGGTGGTGCATCGGGGGACGCGCCCCGGAACGTCCCCAGGACCATCGTGCGGAGCGGCTGCCGGGAAACGGCGTATCGGCGACATGCGGACTCTTCAAGCCAGATCCCGGCCGGCCCGCGCCGCCGTCGAGGCCGGCCCGTCGCCATCGGCGCGGCGTGCGGGCCCCAGGGACAGGGGCACCGCGGTGCGGGCCTGCCTTGGAGTGCCCCTTGGCGGGCGAGGCGCGGTAGGCGGAGGGCACGGCCCGGGTGGCCAACGCGATCACCTTCGTGCCCTCGCTGTGGATCCACCGCCTGCGCTCCCACGCGGCCAGCGCCTTCGCGGCCCAGGACCAGTCCTCGCCCGGCCCGCCAGGGGCGCACAGGTCGCGGTGGCGGGTCCCGCCGATCAGGGACCGGCAGAGACGGGCCTCGGCTCCTGCCAGCAGGATCCGGCCGGTCGGCAGGTCGGGCCGTCGGTCGGTGAGCGCGATGGAGTCCCAGCCCAGCCGGTAGGTGAACGAGGCTGAACTCGCCCTCGGGCCCTCCCTCGGCCGCCTCGAGACCGGCGCGACGGGTCTTCCTGCCGACACAAGGAGTGTCCACTGGCGTGAACGTGAGTCACGTCCGCGATGCGGAATCGTCGCACAACGGTCAAGACCTCGCAGCGAGTTCAGCGTGCTCGACGGCAGCGCCACCCCGGCGTCCGGTCGCCCCGAGTCGCACCGAAAACGGAACCCGTCAGAGGCATTGACGCACCCACGTCCCATACCTATCTTCTGCTCGACGTACCGTACGCAGTTCGACATTTCGAACAACCTGAAGTGTCAGGGCAGTTCACGCAGAAATGGGACGAGCGTTGAACAGAACCCTCAGGGCGGTCCTCGCCGTCCTCACCTCGATGGCCGCCCTACTGGGCCTCACCACCGCCCTCGCCGGTACGGCCGGAGCCGCCCACCCGCCGGCGGGGCAGACGACGCGGTACACGATGACCGCGTTCACCAACAGCAGCGAGTCGAACATGTACGTGTACGACTCGCCGGACGCCACCGGATTCACCCTGCGGAAGGGTCCGGCCTTCACCCCGCCGTCCGGTCTGATCCGAGACCCCAGCATCTTCAGGCACACCGACGGCTTCTACTACCTCACGTACACCACCAACTGGAGTGGGAACACGATTGGTTTCGCCCGCAGCGCCGACAGAGTGAACTGGACGTTCCTGTACAACCACACGATCCCTGTCAGCGGGCTGACCCGCACCTGGGCGCCCGAGTGGTTCGTCGACACCGACGGCAGCGTCAACGTCAACGTGTCCCTGACGTCGGCGAGCAGCGCGACCCACTTCACCGCTTACAAGATCACGGCGACCAATTCCGCGCTGACCACCTGGTCCACCCCCACCCAGCTGGCGGGCATCGGCCCGAACCACATCGACACCTTCGTCGTCAAGGTCGGTTCCACCTACCACGCGTTCACCAAGAACGAGACGACGAAGTACATCGAGTACGCCACCGCCTCCAGCCTCACCGGCCCGTACACCTTCAAGAAGACCGGCAACTGGGCGGGCTTCGGCGACTGGGTCGAGGGCCCGGCCCTGGTCCGGCTCGACAACGGAGGCTGGCGCATCTACTACGACGGCTACCGCGCCGGCAGATACTGGTACAGCGACAGCTACGACAACTTCGCCACCTGGTCCACGCCCACCGAGGTGCCCGGACTGTCCGGCCTCATTCGCCACGCCACCGTGCTGAAGGAGACCGTCTCCGGTGGTGTCATCCTCCCGGCCAACACCACTCGGTCTCTCCAGTCCGTCAACTTCCCGGGCCGATACGCCGTGGTGCGCTCCGACAACCTCGGCCATGTCGACCCGGTGACCCCCTCCAGCAGCACCGCCGTCAAGCAGAGCGCCACTTTCACCGTCGTGCGCGGACTCGCGGACGCCAACTGCTACTCCTTCCGCGACTCCGCCGGGCGCTATCTGCGGCACTGGGATTACCGGGTCCGCTTCGACAGCGGCAGCGGCACGGCCGTCTTCGACAAGGACGCCACGTACTGCGCCCGTCCGGGCGCGACCGCGGGTTCGGTGAGCCTGGAGTCGTACAACTACCCAGGCCGCTACCTCCGCCACTACAACTACGCGCTGCGCCTGGACCTCTACCAGAAGACCGACACCTTCCGCGCCGACAGCTCCTTCACGCTGGTCGGCCCCTGGGCCTGACCTGCCCAACTTCGCAGCGGTGCAGCCTTTCTGGTTTTCCGTCAGGTGCCAGGAGCTCACCGCGTGGATACGCGATCGCACCTTCTGCCCTCACCGAAAGGTTCACGATGTCGCCCTCCGTCAGCAGACGGCGCTTGCTGCAAGCAGTGGGGGCCGCCGCCGCCGCCTCTGCCACCGGATCCGTCGTCTGCGCGTCCCCCGCTCACGCGGCCGTGCCTCCCGCAAAGGCCGATGTCGGGGTCTCCGCGCACCCCTTCGCGCTCGACCAGGTCCGGCTCACCGCGAGCCGCTGGCTGGACAACCAGAACCGCACACGGAACTACCTGCGGTTCGTCGATGTCGACCGGCTGCTGTACAACTTCCGCGCCAACCACCGGCTGTCCACCAACGGTGCTGCCCCCAACGGCGGTTGGGACGCGCCCGACTTCCCCTTCCGTACCCATGCGCAAGGGCATTTCCTCACGGCATGGGCACAGCTGTACGCCGTGACCGGGGACACCGTCTGCCGGGACAAGGCGACCCACATGGTTGCGGAGCTGGCCAAGTGCCAGGCCAACAACAGCGCCGCCGGCTTCAACGCCGGGTACCTCTCCGGTTACCCCGAGTCCGACTTCACCGCTCTCGAACAGCGGACCCTGAGCAACGGCAACGTGCCGTACTACACCATCCACAAGACCCTCGCCGGCCTGCTGGACGTATGGCGCCACATCGGCAGCACACAAGCCCGTGACGTGCTGCTCGCCCTGGCGGGATGGGTCGACCTGCGCACCGGCCGGCTGAGCGGTCAGCAGATGCAGGCCATGCTGGGAACCGAGTTCGGCGGCATGAACGCCGTGCTGACCGATCTCCACCAGCAGACGGGCGACGCGCGGTGGCTCACCGTCGCCCGGCGGTTCGACCACGCGGCGGCGTTCGACCCGCTGGCGGCCAACCAGGACCGGCTCAGCGGACTGCACGCCAACACCCAGGTGCCGAAGTGGATCGGGGCCGCCCGGGAGTTCAAAGCGACCGGCACCACCCGCTACCGGGACATCGCCACCAACGCCTGGAACTTCTGCGTCGAATCGCACACCTATGCCATCGGTGGCAACAGCCAGGCGGAGCACTTCCGCGTCCCGAACGCCATCGCCGGCTACCTGAACAAGGACACCTGCGAAAGCTGCAACACCTTCAACATGCTCCTCCTCACGCGTGAGTTGTTCGCGCTGGACCCGAACCGGGCCGCGCTGTTCGACTACTACGAGCGGGCGTGGCTGAACCAGATGATCGGCCAGCAGAACCCGGCCGACCCCCACGGCCACGTCACCTACTTCACCCCGCTCAACCCGGGAGGCCGGCGCGGTGTGGGTCCCGCGTGGGGCGGCGGCACCTGGAGCACCGACTACGGCACGTTCTGGTGCTGTCAGGGCACGGGCCTGGAGATGCACACCAGGCTGATGGACTCCATCTATTACCGCAGTGACGACACACTGATCGTGAACCTGTTCGTGCCTTCGGTGCTCACCTGGTCGGAGCGTGGAATCACGGTCGCCCAAACCACGACCTACCCCGTCAGCGACACCACGACGCTGCAGGTCACCGGCAACGTCAGCGGGACCTGGGCGATGCGCTTGCGCATCCCGGGCTGGACCGCGGGGGCCACTGTCAGTGTCAACGGCACGCGGCAGGACATCGCGACCACGCCCGGCAGCTACGCCACCCTGACCCGCTCCTGGACCTCCGGCGACACGGTCACCGTCCGTCTGCCCATGCGGGTCGTCATGCGAGCGGCCAACGACAACGCGAACGTCGCCGCGATCACCTACGGTCCGGTGGTTCTGTCCGGCAACTACGGTGATTCCGCGCTGAGTTCCCTCCCCACGCTGAACACGTCCTCGATCAGACGGACCAGCAGCACGTCACTCGCCTTCACCGCCACCGCCAACGGCTCCACCGTCGATCTGGGCCCGTTCCACGACGCGCACGGCCACAACTACACCGTCTACTGGAACGCCGGCGGCACCGTCCGTCTCAGCAATGTGGACAGCGGTCTCGTGCTGGGCATCCAGGACATGTCCACGGCCGACGGCGGCCGCGCCCTCCAGTGGCACGACTCGGGCACAGCCGACCACGACTGGCACATGGTCGCCGATGGAAACGGGTTCCGCCTCCGCAACGCCCACAGCGGCAAGGTGCTCGGCGTCTTGAACATGTCCACGGACGACAAGGCGACCGTCCTGCAGTGGTCGGACAACGGCACCGCCGACCACCGATGGACACTGCTCGACCAGGGAGACGGGACGTACAAGATCCGCAACGAGCACAGCGGCAAGTTGCTCGCCATCGCGAACAACTCCACCGCTGTCGGCGCGTTCGCCATCCAGGATTCCGACGACGGCACCGCCGACAACCGGTGGCGCATCGTGAGGATGTGAGTTCCGCCCTGGAGGCAGACGGCCGCTCTCCCCCTTGCATCTACTCACCAGCTCGACCCTTGTTCGGCATCACGCACATGACGAACAGAACCGCTCACTCAAGGAATGAGGCCTCCATGCGCAGACGTGGCTTCAGCCGCAGGCACGTGTCAGTCGTGCTCGCGACCCTGCTCGCTTCGGCGGCGACACTCGTCGCCAACCCCGCCCAGGCCGCCAGCACGAGCACCGTGCGCGGCGCCGGTTCCGGCCGGTGCCTCGATGTGCCGGGCACCAGCCAGACCGATGGCACGAACGTGCAGATCTGGGACTGCCACGGCGGGACCAACCAGCAGTGGACGCTGACGGACGACAACGAGCTCACCGTGTACGGCAACAAGTGCCTGGATGTACCGGGCCACGCCACCACGGCCGGTACCCGGCCGGTGATCTGGTCCTGCAACGGAGGGACCAACCAGCGGTGGCGGGCGAATGCCGACGGCACGATCGTGGCCGTGGAGTCCGGGCTGTGCCTGGACGTCAACGGCGGCGCCACGGCCAACGGCACGGCGGTGCAGCTCTGGAACTGCAACGGCGGCAGCGGCCAGAAGTGGACCGGCCTGTCCGGGACGCCGACCACGTGTGCTCTTCCCTCGACGTACCGGTGGAATTCGACGGGTCCACTGGCGCAGCCGTCGAACGGGTGGGTCGCGCTGAAGGACTTCACCACCGTGACGTACAACGGCCGGCACCTGGTCTACGGGACCGTCTCTGACGGATCGTCGTGGGGCGCGATGACGTTCCGGCCCTTCACGAACTGGTCGGACATGGCCTCGGCCGGCCAGACCAAAATCAGCGGGTCCGCGGTGGCACCCAAACTCTTCTACTTCGCGCCCAAGAAGATATGGGTGCTGGTCTCGAACGGGTGGGGCACCGCCTGGCCCTTCACCTACCGCACGTCCAGCGACCCCACCAACCCCAACGGCTGGTCCGCGCCGCAGGAGCTGTTCACCGGCAGCGTCCCCGTCGGCGGCCCGATCGACCCGACCGTGATCGCCGACGACCAGAACATGTACCTGTTCTTCGCCAACGACAAGGGCAGCATCTACAAGTCGACCATGCCGATCGGGAACTTCCCGGGCAGCTTCGGCTCGTCGTACACGACGGTGATGAGCGACACGGAGAAGAACCTGTTCGAGGCGCCGGAGGTCTACAAGGTCCGGGGCCAGAACCAGTACCTCATGATCGTTGAGGCTCGTGGTGCGACTGAGCAGCGATTCTTCCGCTCGTTCACGGCCTCCAGCCTGAACGGTCCGTGGACCCCGCAGGCCGCCACCGAGAGCAACCCCTTCGCGGGCAAGGCCAACAGCGGTGCCACCTGGACCAACGACATCAGCCACGGTGACCTGGTCCGCAACAACCCCGACCAGACCATGACCATCGACCCCTGCAACCTGCAGTTCCTCTATCAGGGCAGGGACCCCAAATCGGACGGCCTCGACTACCTGAAGCTGCCGTACCGGCCTGCCCTGCTCACCCTGCAGCGCTGACCCGCGCGCACCTGATCACCAACTCATGAGCGGCCCATCAGGCCCGCGTAGCCACGCGGGCCAGGAAGGAACCCCCCATGGTTTCCCTGCACAGACGATTACTGCGTCTCCTCACGGCCACCGCGCTGACGCTCACCGCCTGCGTCACCGCCTCCGCCGGCTCGACCGCCCAGGCCGCGCCGGGCAGCCCGGCGCTGACCCCGCCACTGGGCTGGAACAGCTGGAACAGCTTCGGGTGCGGGATCACCGAGGCGCAGGTCCGCCAGGCCGCCGACGCGATGGTGTCCACGGGCATGAAGGCCGCGGGCTACCAGTACGTCGTCGTCGACGACTGCTGGTTCGACCCGCAGCGTGACGCGGCGGGCAATCTCCGGGCCAACCCGACCAAGTTCCCCAGCGGCATGAAGGCGCTCGGGGACTACATCCACGGCAAGGGCCTGAAGTTCGGCATCTACCAGGCGCCCAACGAGAAGACGTGCGCCCAGGGCGTGGGGACCTACCCCGGCTCCACCGGCAGCAAGGGCCACGAGGCCCAGGACGCCGCCACGTTCGCCTCATGGGGTGTGGACTACCTCAAGTACGACTGGTGTTCTGGCAGCGGCACCCTCAACGAGCAGATCGCGCAGTTCACGACCATGCGAGACGCCCTGCGTGCCACCGGCCGCCCGATCGTCTACAGCATCAACCCCAACAGCTTCCACTCCCCCACCGGCGACAAGTACGACTGGGGTGAGGTCGCCGACCTGTGGCGGACGACCGAGGACCTGCTCGACATCTGGCAGAACAACAACACCAACAGCTACCCGATGGGCGTCGGCAACGTCCTGGACGTCACCGCGCCGCTGGCCGCGCAGTCGGGCCCGGGAAACTGGAACGACCCCGACATGCTGGTCGTCGGCCGTCCCGGTCTGTCGCTGACCGAGTCCCGCTCCCACTTCGCCCTGTGGTCGCTGCTCTCGGCCCCGCTCATGGCCGGCAACGACATCCGCACCATGTCCGCCGACGTGAGCGCGATCCTGCGCAATCCCCGTCTGCTGGCGGTCAACCAGGATCCGCTGGGCGCGGGCGGGCGCAGGGTGCGTGACGACGGCGACACCGAGGTGTTCGCCAAGCCCCTGTCCGACGGTTCGGTCGCCGTGGGCCTGTTCAACCGGGGCGGGGGCACCGCGACCATCACCGCCTCGGCCGCGCAGGTCGGACTCACCGGAGGGTCGTTCGCCCTCACCGACCTGTGGACCGGTGCCACGTCGAGCACGTCCGGGCAGATCTCGGCGAGCGTCCCGGCGCACGGTGTCGCCGTGTTCAAGATGACCGGCGGCAGCCCGCTGGCCTCCACCACCGCACGCCTGCGCGCTACCGGGTCCGGCCGCTGCCTGGACGTGGACCGCGCCGCCACCGCGGCCGGGTCGGCGACGCTGATCTGGGACTGCCACACCGCCGCCAACCAGCTCTGGACCACCTGGGCCGGAGGCGAGATCCGCGTCTACGGCGACAAGTGCCTGGACGCCTCCAACCAGGGCACCACCAACGGCACACGGGTCGTCATCTGGCCCTGCAACGGCCAGAACAACCAGAAGTGGACGAGGCAGACCGACGGGTCGATCCGCAACGTCCACGCCGGGCTCTGCCTGGACGTCCAACAAGCAGGGACCGCCAACGGGACCCCGGTCGTCCTGTGGACCTGCAACGGCCAGAACAACCAGAAGTGGACCACACTCCCGTAACCCGCCACCCCTGCCACCGCGCGGGCAGGCACCCGAGCGGTTGAGGGCAGTCCCACGACAGCGGACCGAGTCGCGGGGCCGCAGGCTGTCACGGCTGCGGCCCCGCCACGGCTCCCAGGTCAGGACATTCCCATGATGCAAACGGCAACTCCGAGGCCCTGACGGTGACCGGCACACCCAGGCCGGCCGAACGCTCGTGTTCCACCGGGTCGTCCGGGGCTTCGTGATCCAGGGCGGTGACCCCCTGGGCAACGGGACGGGCGGGCCCGGGTACAAGTTCGCCGACGAGTTCCACCCGAAGCCGGCGTTCACCAGGCCCTACCTGCTGGCCATGGCCAACCCCATCGAGGCCCACTTCGGGTCCCTGCGGCAGTTCACCCTCGCCAACTCCCACCATCCGAACCACACCGTCCAGGCCCTGGGCCCTGCACGCCTACCTGCGCCGGCGCAACCAGAACGCCCGCCACCCCGACGTCCTGGCCGCCCAACGCCGCGAACGCGCACGCGTCCGCAGCGAACGAGGTCTCCGCCGGGGCGGCAGGCCACTGCCGACCGCAGCCCGACCCGGCTCAACCCGGCGAGGTCACAGCATTAGTCGTCGAATTCGAAGCCCGAAGCCTCCGCACGGGCCATGATGTCGCGGACTGCGCCGGGGCTCGTGATGACGGATTCGACGGCCGTCTTGAGTCGCGCGAGGTCGCTCGAACTGCCGACCGCGCGGAACATGCCAGCCTCGCTGTCGAAATCGACGTGCTCTGCGATATCCGGCCAGGCAAACCGCACGAGCCCCTCCCAGAAGTACCCGTTCGGCTCGTGCCCGGCGGCAGCTACTGCGGCATCGGCAGCCAGGCCGCCGGCATCCCATGTCAGCGAGTGCTCGCCATCGAAGTCATGGAGGTGGATGGTCACGGCGCGATCGTCTCACCCCAGCACGCGAACCGTTCGCCGGGTCCCTCGCGATGCGGCAGTCGGACGAGCCGAGGACCACGAGGAACTCGCCGACGTCAGGGTACGGAGAGAGGTGGTGGACGGCCCGGGGACCACTGGCGTAGGTCTTGCCGAGCTGGGTGCATGGTGACGGCGCTTACCGCGTGTAGTTCCTGGATGGTGGTGCGGACCTGCAGGCTCGGGCGGATTGTCCGGCGGCTGCGTAGCGGGGTCGGTGAGGTCAGCCAGAGAGCTCGTCAGCTGCGACGGCCAGGCAGGCCGCCACGAGGACCAGGTTTTTCAGGACGTACTGGCCTTCGAGCGTGGGCGCACCGTGGTGCCACATCTGTCCGGGGAGCAGCGCGAGAGAGGTGAAGACCCCGGCCATGTGCCCGAGGAACAGGGCCAGGGCGGGTCGGAGGAACAGGCCGGTGACCAGAGCGAGTCCGATCAAGGTCTCCGCGGTGCCCAACAGCGGCATGGACACGGTGGTGGGCAGTAGGCCACTGGTGAGCTTCGTCATGGCGGCGGCCGCGATCTCCTCGGCCGGACTTCCGTCAGGGAAGAGCTTGAGCACCCCGAACCAGCAGTAGAGGACACCGACGCTGATGCGCAGAACCGAGGTGCTGCGCGCCCGGTAGTGCTCGGCCGCGCGCTGGGTGGCTGTCCTTCGGGCCGATGGGGTGCGGAGGGCGGGAAGGAGCCGTTCGCGCAGCAGGCGGCGGGGGTGGCTGGTCAGGAGCATGGGTCCTCCGTGAGGCGACCGGTCCGGCCGCGGCGGCCGACCGGTGAGAGCGAGGGCGGAAGGCCCCGCGAGGTGCGCGCCTCGCGGGGCCGGTGTGTCGTGGTGTCCTGGTGTCGTTCAGCTGGGTCCCGCTGGCGTCAGCTGAAGTTGACGTCGCTGCACAGGAAGTACTTCTGGTCCATGTGGGACGCCTTCCAGACGGTCACCACGACGTGCCGTCCGCTGTAGCCGGAGGTGCTGACGTCGGTGACGTAGTGCGGCTGGTAGGGGTAGCGGCCGGTCTTCTTCACCAGCTCCAGGTCGTTCCACCCGATCAGCTGGTACTCCGGGTTGAAGCCTTGCTTGGTGACGTAGACCTCGAGCCAGTCGGCGCCGTGGCGGGCCTCGTCGTAGAGGTCGACGGTGAAGTTGGAGCCGATGTCGGTCGTCTTCCACGGGCCGGGGCGGTCGAGCGGGCGGTAGTTCGTCTCGCCCTGGCCGCCGGCGCTGCAGATCTGTCCGTCGGGGATGACCTGCTTGTAGTTGTCGCCGGTGTTGTTGGCGTAGACGGCCTTCCACGCGCCGATGGCGTTCGGGTTCTCGTGGTAGGTGCGGTAGCACATGGGGTCCTGGGACTCGTTGGGCTCGGTGTAGCCCCAGCGCTGAAGACAGCCGTAGTTGCGGGTCTCGGGGGTGATGACCGTCCCGTGGGCGGCGGCCGTCGGCGCCCCGGCGAGCAGGCCGAGCAGGCTGGTGGCCAGCACGGTGGCGCCCAGTGCGGTACGGCCGGCCGTGGTTGCGGGTAGGCGGTTCATGGTGTTCTTCCTCCATGGGTGTCGGGAGACCACAGGTCGACGTACACCTGTGATTTACGTGCTCATGTCACGCAGTTGGGTGAGGTCAGATGCTGTGGGCGTCGCTCACCTCCTTTCGTGTGAGCTGTCTGCGGTGGGTGGTGAGGGCCAGGAGTTCGGCTGCGGACCATCGGCCGGGGCCGAGGGCGGCGATGAGCAGGAAGGCCCAGCAGAACAGGGCTGCCTGCTCGCCGCCGTTCTCCAGCGGGAACAGCCCGTCCGGCTGGTGGTGGACGAAGTAGGCGTACGCCATGGATCCGGAGCACACGACGGCGGCCGGCCGGGTGCCCAGGCCGAGCAGGACGAGGGTGCCCCCGAGCAGTTGGATCACTGCCGCCCACCATCCGGGCCACTGGCCGGCGCTGGGTGGTTGCCCGTGCGGTCCGCCCAGCACATCGAAGAGCGTGGCCGCTCCGTGGCAGGCGAAGAGCAGTCCGAGCACGATCCGGAACAGGCCCAGAACGGGCCCCTGGTATCTGGTGGGTGTCTCCACGGTGGTGCCCTTTCTCAGCGGCGAGCAGGGGATGGACCGTTCGCGGTCTGCGGTTGCGCAGTCCGGTGGCCGTCGGCAGCGGCGGATCGCCGGCGGCCACCGGGGTGGGTCAGGAGGTGAGGGTCCACTTCTGGCTGTCCCAGGTGCCGCAGTCCCACAGGTGCAGGCGGGCGCCGTCGGCGGTGCTCTGGCCTTCGATGTCCAGGCAGCGTCCGGACTTGAGGTTCTTCAGGGCGCCGTTGAATTGAAAGGCCCACTTCTGGCTGTCCCAGGTGCCGCAGTCCCACAGGTGCGCCTTGGTGCCGTTGGTGGTGGCGCCGCCTTCGACGTCCAGGCACTTGCCGCCGGACTTCAGCTGCTGCCCGTCGAGCGCCCAGCTCATCGAGGCCACGTTGGCGCAGGACCACTGCTGGACGGTGGTGCCGTTGGCGATGGAGCCGCCGGCGCGGTCGACACACTTGGCGGTCGCACCGTTGACGATCTTGCCGCCGGTGACCGGGTCGGGGTCGGGGTTGTTGCCGCCCGGGCCCCAGGCGTTCCAGTTGTCCCAGTTCTCGGCGTCGAAGCCGATCCGGCCGAGCTGGTCGGCGGCCCAGTTGGTGCCGGACTTCTGGATGACGGTGCCCCCGACGGTGTAGTTCTCCAGCTTCAGGCCGCGGCTGTCACGCGTCTCGTTGCCGAGGGTCACCTTCTGCCCGGCGCTGTTGCTGTACCGCTTGAGGAGGCTGACCTGGGAGGACGGGTCCAGCTGGTTCCAGGCGCCGATCCTGAGGTTCTTGACATGGATGTTCTCGGTGCTGGAGAGGGCGAAGACGCGGATCGCGCAGTTGGTCATGCCCTCGACGGTGATGTTCTCGAAGGTCATGTTCTTCACCCACGCGCCCGGGTCGGCCTTGGTGGTTGAGCCCATGTCCTCCCAGTGCGAGGAGGAGTTCAGGATGCAGGTGTTGTACTTGACGTCCTTCCAGTACATGCGGTTGTGGATGACGTGGGTGTTGCTCACCCGGACGTTGTCGATGGTGCGCGGGGTCCAGCCCCACTGGATGACGGGGCCGTTCTCGTTCTTCCAGACGACGGTGTTATCGATGCTGACGTCGCTGTGGTACATCTTCAGCACGTCGTCGTTGGCGTTGAAGAACGTGTTCTTCATGGTGCTGCCGCGGTACAGCTCGATGCCGTCGGTCTGCCAGTACCAGGAGCCGACCTGCTTGTAGTTGTCGACCCGCATGCTGAACGTCTGCTCGTCGCCGTAGACCACGAAGGAGTGGTAGGGCGGCTCGTTGATGGTCACACCCTGCAGGTCCAGGTGCTGCTGGCGGCCCTGCGCGGAGGCGAACTGCAGCATCTTCACGCAGCTGGAGTGGCAGTTCGAGGCGCCGGAGAGGTGGTCGTAGTTGTTGTTGGTGTCCGCCTCGTAGACGTACTGCTCACCGGAGAGCACGCCCTGGCCGGTCACCTTGTACAGCCCCTGGCTGTCGTCGGGGAACCGGATGGCCCCCTTCACGTACGCACCGGGGGCCAGGTAGACCCACTTGACCTGCTTGGGCAGCAGCGCGTGGTACTTGGAGGTCATGTAGTAGGTGCCGGGCCGGAAGTACACGATCTCCTCACTGATGGTGTTCAGGTTGGTGACCTGGCCCTGCTGCGGATAGTGGATGCTGCCGGAGGCCGCCGTCGGGACCAGCCTGTCCTTCTCGGCTCCGGCCGGCGCCGGCTCGGCGAAGATCATCATGGAGTTGCGCGGCTCCGTGTGGATGGCCCGGTTGCCGCCGCCGCCCTGGTCGGTGAGCTTGCCGGCATCGTTCGCGGGGCCGGACATGTCGTTGTAGGCCGTGTACAGCTGCGGGTCGAACTCGACGGAGAACCGGTAGCCTTTGGCGTCGTAGGGCACCTTGACGCGCACGGTGTTGCTGTTGACCAGTTCCTTGGCGAAGTTCAGGCTGCTCGGCTTGATCTTGACCTGGTCGGCCGAGGAGATCGTCTGGCCGGTGCGCAGGGAGACGTCGACCCACACGTCGGTGGTGTACTGGAACGAGGACCAGCTCATGGTGAGGTTCGCGGACGAGGAGAACTCGGCCCCGTCCTCCTTGGTGTAGCCGATCTTGCCCTTGCCGCTGCGCGGGATGCTCATGTAGGCGAACGAGTCGTACTTCGTCGTCGGGGCCGCCTCGGTGGCGACCTTCACGTCGTAGAACGACGACCGCCGGACCTTGTCGTTGGCCACCGGGCTGGTGGTGTTGAACTCGTAGTTGTCGTGCCACCACGTCTTCAGAGCGGTGCTGTCCGCAGGCGTCGGCTCAGCCGCCGAGGCGGCCCGGACGTCAGGGGCGGGGCGACTCGAAGGCGTCCCGGCGGCGGCCGTGCCGGCGGGCACGATGACCGAGGCCAGTGCCAGTGCCAGACCGACGGCGATCGCCGCCAGTCGTCTCAGTGCTGCTGCAGGCATGCGGATATCCCTTTCCTTGGCAACAGGGGACCCACCGACGGCTCGGCGCCGTCCCCAAACGGTTCGTTCGGGCGGCTCGATCAGCGCGCAGGCCAGCGAGACGGCACGCATCAGGGGGAAGCGCGGCCGAGACGGCTGGCGGTGGGTGTCTACAGAGTGCTGGGGGCGGACATCGGGTGTCCCCGGCCAGTCCGGACTACGTACACGTGAAGGGCCGGTTGCCCGGCGGCTCGGCCGGCCACCGCCTCGGCGCGGGCCGGTGACCGGACCAGTGCAAGAGTCCTCCCTTCAGCAGACAAGAACGGGTGGCGCGTGCGCCCGGGTTCATCCGAGGGGACTGGGACACTCCGGTTCTCCGTCCCGCCCGGGCCGGTGGACGCGGCACGCACGCCGCTGAGCGCGCCAACGGCGCAGACAACGGGTCCCTGGGGTGCCGCCCAAGCGCCGGGATGCTGAGCCCAGCGCTGTGCGGTCGCCGGATAACGTCCCGTCATTTCTTCCTCGTGTCAACGAAATGAACAAGATTCATTGACGCTCGACCTCCGTTCCGTCCGGACAGAGGTCTCAGACCGGGATGTCTTACGCAGGCAGCAGGCACACGAGGTGCGATTACGGTTGTGTAACGCGCTGTTTTCTTTCTTGACGCACGAAAAACGGGAGGACAGACTCCCGTCATGTCCAGCCGGCTCAGGACACCGGGCCGGGGCCCGGAGTGAGGCGCGAGGAGGGGACGATGAACTTCCTGTCCCTGCTCATGCCACGGTTTCGGCGTCATGGGCGACGGCCCGCACCGCATCGGGTTCGATGGAAGCGGACCGGCCGGACCAGCCCTTGACCGACTACGCCTTTGGAGGCGCGCGTGATGAGCCCGTCCAAGATCCGCTTTTCGGAGCTTGTCGGTGAGCAGACCCGGGCGGAGATCTTCGCGACCGTGCTCACCGCGGGTCCCATTTCGCGCACCCAGCTCGCCCAGCGCCTTGGCCTGGTGCCCTCGAGCGTGACCCGGATGCTTCCCCCGCTCCTGGAGCATGACTACCTGCGCGAAGCGGACACTGCCCCCCAGGGGCGGGGCCGGCCGCAGAAGATGCTTCATGTCAATCCCGACAAGCACGTCGTCGTCGGCACGAAGATCGGTCCCAAGCAGGTGTCCGGGGTGGTCACCGACATGGCGGCCAACGTCCTGGCCCGCGCCGAGGAACCGATCGCCGACTGCACACCCGAGACTGCCCTGTCCGCCGCTGCAGCCCTGACCAGCAGGCTCCTTTCCGAGGCGCCCGAAGCGGCGGACAGGGTGCTGGGGCTGGGCGTCGGCGTCAGCGGTCACGTCGACTCAGGCGCCGGTGTCTGCCGCTACTCGGCCCTGCTCGACTGGGACAAGGTAGACGTGGCCGGCCCGCTGCGTGAGGCGACTGGTCTGCCGGTCGTCGTGAACAATGACGTCAATACCCTGGTCGTCGCCGAGCGCTGGTTCGGACAAGGGCGCGACGTCGACTCGTTCGCCGTCGTCACCGTCGGTCCCGGCATCGGCTGCGGCCTCCTCCTCGACGGAACCCTGTTCTCCGGCGCCACCGGCCTGGCCGGAGAACTCGGCCACCTGCCCCTCGACCCCGCGGGCCCGATGTGCAGCTGCGGCCGCCGCGGCTGCCTGGAAGCTCTCGCCGGTGACCGGGCGGTCCTGCGCCATCTGATGGACGCCGGTGTCCCCTGTGCCACCATCTCCGAAGCCATCGACCTGGCCCGCTCATCCGGCGGCTCCGCCCAGTCGGTCGCCCGCTCCGCGTTCGCCGAAGCAGGAGCCGCCCTGGGGCGGGGCCTGGCCGGCATGTGCAATCTCCTGAACCTGCAAAAGATCATCATTGCCGGAGAAGGAGCGGTCGCCTACGACCTCTTCGGCCCGGCGGCGTCACAAGCACTGGAAGCCCACGCCTTCTCCACCGCTGCCCGCGACTGCGACGTCCACGTCGACCCCGTCCGCCACGACCTGTGGGCCAGAGGCGCGGCCTGCCTGGTCATCCGTGACGCGGTGGGCGCAGCCATCTCCTGACCCGCCGCCGACCGTCACCACATCCCCCCTTCCGTCTTCACTTCAAGTAGCCGATCACACACGATGAGGTTTGACGTGCCCGAAAACGCGCCCAGCCCTGCCGACGCCTGGTGGAGCAAAGCGGTGGTCTACCAGATCTATCCACGCTCCTTCGCCGACTCGGACGCGGACGGCATTGGCGATCTTCAGGGAATCACCGAGCGTCTGGACTACCTCTCCGAGCTCGGCGTGGACGTGCTGTGGCTTTCCCCGGTCTACCCCTCACCGCACGACGACAACGGCTACGACATCAGCGACTACCAGGACATCGACCCGCTGTTCGGCACGCTCGCCGACTTCGACCGGCTGCTGGCCTCCGTGCACGAGCGCGGCATGAAGCTGGTGATGGACCTGGTCGTCAACCACACCAGCGACGAGCACCCCTGGTTCACCGCCTCCCGCGACGGCGGTCCGGGCGGCCCGAAGCGCGACTGGTACATCTGGCGCCGGCCCCGCGAGGGCATGGAGCCCGGGACGGCGGGAGCGGAACCGAACAACTGGGAGTCGTGGTTCTCCGGTCCCGCCTGGACCTACGACATCGCCAGCGGCGAGTACTACCTGCACACCTTCTCCCGCAAGCAGCCCGACTTGAACTGGGACAACCCCGATGTCCGCCAGGCCGTGTACGCGATGATGCGCTGGTGGCTGGAGCGGGGGGTGGACGGCTTCCGCATGGACGTCATCAACCTGATCTCCAAGAACCCGGCCCTGCCTGACGGCATTGTCGCCGAAGGTGCCCGCTTCGGCGACGGAAGCCCCCACTACGTGTGCGGGCCCCGTATCCACGACTACCTCGCCGAGATGCACCGCGAGGTCTTCGCCGGCCACCCGCGGCGCCTGCTGACGGTGGGCGAGATGCCCGGCGTCACCGTCGAGGAGGCCAAGCTCTTCACCGACCCCGCCCGCCGCGAACTCGACATGGTCTTCCAGTTCGAGCACGTCGGCCTCGACCAGGGCCCCGGCGGCAAGTTCGACGTCCGCCCCCTGAAACTGACCGACCTCAAGGCCAGCCTCGGCCGCTGGCAGACCGGCCTGGGCCAGACCGGCTGGAACAGCCTGTACTGGAACAACCACGACCAGCCGCGTGTGGTCTCCCGCTTCGGCGACGACTCACCGTTGTACCGCTACCGCTCGGCGAAGCTGCTCGCCACCGTCCTGCACCTGCACCGCGGCACACCGTACGTCTACCAGGGCGAGGAACTCGCCATGGCCAACACGCCCTTCGCCGCCATCGACGACTTCAGGGACATCGAGTCCCTCAACCACCACCGCGATCAGCTGGCCCTCGGCGCCGACGAACAGCAGGTCCTCGCCGGGCTGCGGCACCGCAGCCGGGACAACGCCCGTACGCCCATGCAGTGGGACGCCACCGAACACGCGGGCTTCACCGCCGGCACCCCGTGGATCGCGGTCAACCCTGACCACACCGAGGTCAACGCCAAGGCGCAGCAGGCCGACCCCGACTCCGTCTTCCACTACTACCGCCGCCTGATCGCTCTGCGGCACACCGAACCCGCCCTCACCCACGGCGACTTCCACCTGCTCCACCCCGGCCACGAACAGCTCTACGCCTTCACCCGCCACGACGCGGACCGGGCCACCGAACTGCTCGTCCTGGCCAACTTCAGCGGCACCGACCTCACCGTCGACCTGCCCGACGGCTGGGAGCACAGCGAGACCCTGATCGCCAACGTGCCCGCCACTTCACCCCTCACGAGCCCGCACACCCTGCAGCCGTGGGAAGCCCGCGTCCACCGCCGCCGCACCAGCTGACACCGCCCGCCCTTGTCGCAACGACGCACACCAAGGAACAGCCATGAACATCCCGCGCACCCCGTCCGTCCTTCGCAGAAGGCCGCTCCTCCTCGCGGTCACCGCCCTGGCCCTGCTGGCACCGCTGACCGCCTGCGGCGGCTCCGACAGTGCCGAGGGCGACGGCAAGACCCTCCGCCTGTGGCACTACGAGCAGGAGGACGGGGCCCTGAGCAAGGCATGGGACGCGGCCATCGCCGAATTCAAGAAGACCCACCCCGACGTCAAGGTCGTCTTCGAGCAGAAGACGTTCGAACAGATCCAGCAGAACGCCGGCATGATCCTCAACTCCGACAAGGCGCCCGACGTCATGGAGTACAACAAGGGCAACGCCACCACCGGCCAGCTCGCCAAGCAGGGCCTGCTCACCGACCTCACCCCTTTGGTGAAGGAACACGGCTGGGACAGGAAGATCAGCGACAGCGCCTCCGTCACCGCCCGCTACAACGACAAGGGCGAGATGGGCGGCGACACGTGGTACGGCATACCCAACTACGGTGAGTTCGTCCTCACCTACTACAACGACGACCTGTTCAAGAAGTACGACGTCGACAAGCCCACCGACTTCAAGAGCTTCGAGGCCGCGCTCGCGAAGTTCAAGGCCGCCGGCATCACGCCGCTCGCCAACGCCGGCAACGACCACCCCGCCAGCCACTGGCTCTACCTGCTCGCCCTGTCCAAGGCGAACAACACCTGGGTCGACAACTACCAGCGCTACCTTGGCAAGGTCGACTTCCACGGCCCCGAGATGACCTACGCCGTCGACAAGTACCAGGAGTGGCTCGACAAGGGCTACTTCGACAAGAAGGACGTCGGCCTCAAGGGCAGCGACATGGCCGAGCAGTTCGTTGCCCAAAAGCGGCCCATCATGGTCGGAGGCAACTGGTGGTTCGGCAGCCTGACCACCGACATCAAGAACTTCAAGTGGTCCACCGCCCCCTACCCGGGCAGCGAGAGAACGCTTGGTTCCGGCGGCAACAACTGGGTCATCCCCACCAAGGCCAAGAACAAGAAGCTCGCCGAGGACTTCATCGGCATCACGATGTCCGACAAGATCCAGAAGCTGATCGGTGAGGAGGGCAACGTCCCGCTCGCCGCCAAGCCGGCCGACATCACCAACCCCAGGTCCCGCCAGCTCACCGAAGCCTTCGCGCAGGCCCAGGAGAACGACGGCCTGGCCTTCTACCCCGACTGGCCAGTCGCCGGCTACTACGACACCTGGGTCGCCGCCACGCAGAACCTCATGAACGGCGGCAAGGCCGACTCCGTCCTCGACGAGCTGGCGGCCCCCTACGAGAAGTACGTCGCGACCCGGCCGTGACGTTCCCTCCCCGGCCGGCGCATCGTCGCGCCGCCGGCCGGTAACCACGCGTTCCGGGGGTGGCTGCCCGGACCCGCCGCGGCAGCCGCCCCGCCCAACCAGGAGCAACAGTGAAAACCAAACGTCACCCGCGGTCCACGGGATATGCCGTCTTCCTCACGCCGGGCCTGCTGCTGAGCCTGCTCTTCCTCGTCGTCCCGCTGGTGATGACCTTCTACTACAGCCTCACGGCGTGGCAGGGCATCGGCGACCCCACCTTCATCGGCCTGGACAACTACACACGCCTCTTCCAGGACGCCGACTTCTGGGCCTCCTTCCGCAACATCGCCTTCGTCATCATCGGCATCGCCGTCGTACCCACCCTGCTCGGCCTGTTCCTGGCCGCGCTGCTGTTCGACTACATCGGCAAGAAGCACGGCGACGGCATCGTCGGCATCTTCCGCTCCGGCCTCTACCTGCCTCAGGTCATCCCCGTCGCCGTCACCGGCCTGATGTGGGGATGGATCCTCGCCCCCGAAGGAGCCGTCAACAGCATCCTCGACACCATCGGTCTCGGCTCCCTCGCCGAGAACTGGCTCGGCGACCCCGACCTCGCCCTCTGGGTCGTCCTCGGCGTCCTCGTCTGGATGCAGCTCGGCTACCCGCTCGTCCTGTTCATGTCCGGCCTGCAGCGCATCGACCCCGAACTCTACGAGGCCGCCTCACTCGACGGCGCCTCCTGGTGGCAGCGCTTCACCCGCATCACCGTGCCCATCCTGCGGCCCGAGGTCTACGTCGTCCTCGTCACCACCACCATCGCCGGCCTGAAGGTCTTCGCCCAGATCTTCGTCCTCACCGGCGGCGGCCCCGGCAACTCCACCCTGGTCCCCGCCTACTTCGCCTACCAGAACTTCTTCGAACGCGCTGACGTCGGCTACGGATCCGCGATCTCCAGCACCATCACCCTGCTCGTGCTGATCATCGCCGGAACCATGCTCACCCGCCAGGCCCGCGAGGACGGATGACCATGACCACCGACACCACCACACCCGTCACATCCCGCACCCAGAAGACCGACCCTCCCGCGCCCGCACCCCCCGGACGCCGACGCAGGACCCGGGCACCCGGCAAGCGCAGTGCCGGCTCCTACGCCGTCGTCGCCGCGGTCACCGTCTTCGTCCTGGCCTTCCTCGCCCCGTTCGCCATCATCCTGCTCAACTCCTTCAAGACCAGCGCCGACTACCGGGCCAACGGGTCACTGTCCTGGCCCGAGCACTGGAACTGGGACATCATCGGCGACGTCTGGGAACGCGTCGACTTCACCCAGAAACTCGTCAACAGCATCCAGATCAGCCTCGGCGTCGTCCTCATCGCCGTCGTCCTCGCCCTCTTCAACGCCTACGCCATCGGCATCGGCCGCGTGCGCTGGCGCACCGCCTTCCTCGTCTTCTTCCTCGGCGTCAACGTCCTGCCACAGGAAGGACTGGTCTACCCCATCTACTACCTGTTCAAGGAGATGGGCCTCTACGACGGCAAGCTCGGCTACACCATCCTCGTCGGCATCACCTACAGCGCCTTCGGCACCTACCTGCTCTCCTCCGTCTTCAGCAGCTTCCCCCGCGAACTCATCGAAGCCGCCTCCCTCGACGGCGCCGGCCGCTGGACCATCCTGTGGCGCATCATCCTGCCCATGAGCTGGCCCACCCTGTCGGTGATGTGCGTCTTTTTCTTCGTCTGGAGCTGGAACGAGTTCCTCTACCCCCTCGTCCTGCTCATCTCCAACGACAACCAGACCGTCCCCCTCGGCCTGTCCGTCATGCAGGGCCAGTACACCAGCGACCCCACCGCCCTGAGCGCCGCCGCCCTCCTCGGCGTCATCCCCATGGTCGTCTTCTTCCTCATCTTCCAGCGCTCCCTCACCCGCGGCGTCACCGCCGGCGCCGTCAAGTAGACCGGCACGGCCACCAACCACCCCGGATCCGGAACCATCCACCGCCCCGCAACCGGATCCGGGGTACAGCCGTCACACCCGCTCCTCACCGCTGTTCTCGCCTTGTCGGCGCCCGCTCCTGGCTCCGTCGCGCACGCCGACTCCGCGTGCCCCGGCGCGGCGGGGACGGCCGCGGTGATGGGGAGTACTGCTCACGGGCCGGCTACTGCTGCGTGGCCACGCTGGTCACCGACGGCCCGGACGCCTGCCCGGTGTTCCGAAGGCTCCAGCGCGCCCGCCTGCGAGGTCATCAGGGAGGCCCCCGACGGCGACCCATCCCCTCAACTCCCTACGAGAGCCCACGATTCGGCGAAGGACAGCAGGTGGTCAGGGGGCCGGTGGCGGTGGGACCGTGTGACGGTGCCGCCGCCGGTTCCTGGGGCCTTCCGGTTCCCGCGGTCGTGGTGCGGGACACAGGGGAAGGGATGTTGTCGATGTTCCTCACGTTACGGAACCGTTCGCCACGCAGGGCCGGAGCCGGTCGCCGTTTCGGCTTGCTGACGAGCCTGGTGCTGGCGACCACCGCCATCTCCGCTCTGCCCGCCACCGATGCCGCGGCCGCCGTTCCCGGTGGTCCCGCACTCTACGTCGTCAACAGCGGAGACGGCAGCGTCTCGTCGGTCGACAGCAGCAGCAACACCACATCCAGCATCGAGGTGGGCTCCGTCCCCTACGGTGTGGCCCTCAACGCGTCCGGCAGCCTCGCGTACGTCACGAACACGGACAACGGCACGGTCTCCGTGATCGACACGGCCACCTCGGAAGTGACCGCCACCATCCAGGTCGGGCAGACGCCCTACGCGGTGGCCGTCGCTCCGGACGACGCCCGGATCTACGTCACGCACCCCGGCGACGGGACCGTCTCCGTGATCAGCGCCGCCACCCGCACCGTCACGGACACCATCACCGTCGGCGGGCGGCCCGTCGCCCTGGCGGTGAACCCGTCGGGTTCGCAGGTCTACGTCACCGACGACAGCGACGGCAACGCCGTCCGCGTGATCAGTACCGCGACCGACACCGTCACCTCCGTACCGCTGCCCGCCCACTCCTACGGGGTCGCCTTCAACCCCGCCGGCACCCTCGCCTACGTCGCACTCGTCAACGGCGGCTCCCTCGCGGTGATCAACACCGCGACGGGCACGATGACGTCGACCATCCCCGTCGGAATCGCCCCGCACGCGGTGACCTCCTCCCCGGACGGGAGACTCGTCTACGTCACCAACAACGGCAGCAACACCGTCTCGGTGATCAACGCCGCGACCGGCACCGTCACCGCCACCGTCCCGGCCGGCGGCGGACCGGAGGCCGTGGCCTTCGATCCGGCCGGAAGCCGCGCCTACGTCGCCAACGCAAACGGCGACACGGTGACAGTGATCGACACCGCCACCAGCACCACCACCGCCACGTTCGCCGTCGGCAGCCGGCCGACCGGGATCGCCTTCGTCCCCGCTCCCACGGCAGACCTGAGCGTGACCTTGGCGGCCAAGGGGACCCCCGGCCTGCTCAACGGGCACATCGACTACACCGTCACGCTCACCAACCACGGTCCCTCAGAGCTGAGTTCGGCCACCGTCACCGCGGCTCTACCCGCGCCGATGACCGCCACCAGCAGCTCCTGCACCACCACGAGCGGCCGCGTCGTCTGCACCGTGGGGACTCTCGCGTCCGGTGCCGTCACGACCCGAACATTCCGGGTTCCTGTCGGCACACTCACCCTAGGGCTGCCCTACACCGTCAAAGTGACGCGCACTGCCGGCAACCCGGTCGACCCGCGGCCCGCGAACGACACGGCCACCCGCACGTGCACCGTGGTGACCTCGCTGATCATCACCTGCGGCTGACGACACCGAAGTGTGAGCCCCCATCGTTACCGCCACGACCGTGGGGCCCGACGCGGCTTCTCACCGAGCGGTGCTTGGCGAACCGCCTCCATGGCACGGCGATCTTCCTGCCGCCGGGCAGGTAGCCAACCACGCTCGGCGCCGAGGTCACCCGAGCCGCCCATGCGCTCCACCTCGGCAAGCCGGAATCCCTTAGGCAATCGCCGCAGACCGCATCAACCAGGTCCCGGTCGCGATCGGTGCGACGACCGACGACTGGCGCGGCTTCGCACTAGGCAGCTCCCCCGCGCACGAGTCCGCTGACTGGGGGTACCGATGATGTTTGTGGAGCGACCCGAAACTTCTGTTACCTGATGCCTGGAATGTCCACCTAGGCTCGGCTCCGGAACGTCATCCAGTCGATGGCCGACAGGGCCGTGAGGAAGTGCGGACATGACTGAGAACACGCTGAGGGACAAGATCGCCGTCGTCGGCGGTGGCGAGAAGAACCTGGGCGGGCTGATCAGCAGGACATTCGCGGAGGCCGGGGCGAAGGTGGTCGTGCACTACCACAGCTCCGAGAGCGATGCCGAGCAGACGGTCAAGGCGATCCAGGAGGCCGGAGGACAGGCCGTCTCCGTCCAGGGGGATCTGACGAAGGTCACCGACGTACGGCGGCTCTTCGACACGGCCGTGGACACCTACGGCGGCGCCGACATCGCGGTCAACACCACCGGGATGGTACTGCGCAAGCCCATCCTGGAGACCACCGAGGAAGAGTACGACCGCATGTTCGGCATCAACGCCAAGGCGGCGTACTTCTTCATCCAGGAGGCGGGGCGCCGACTGAACGACCACGGCAAGATCATCAGCGTGGGCACGTCTCTGCTCGCCGCCTTCACCGACGGCTACTCCACCTACGCCGGCGGAAAGGCGCCCCTGGAGCACTTCACCCGGGCGGCGGCCAAGGAGTTCGCGGACCGCGGGATCTCCGTGAACACGGTGGCTCCGGGGCCGATGGACACGCCGTTCTTCTACGGTCAGGAGACCCCGGAGCGAGTGGAGTTCCACAAGTCGCAGGCGATGGGCAACCAGCTCACCCAGATCGAGGACATCGTCCCGATCATCAGGTTCCTGGCCACCGAAGGCTGGTGGTTCACCGGTCAGACGATGTTCCCCAACGGCGGCTACACCACCCGTTGACCCTGTGCCCTCCCCGTGGGGCGTCCCGGCCGGCCCACGGGACGGCCGGGTTCGCCGACGCCGTTGACGCCGGCGACAAGGACGCCCTTTTCGTCACGCCGGCCAATGACGCCACCGAGGACGTCTCGGCCGTCGGCCGGACCCTGACGGCCGCGTACACCAACGCCATCTGGGACGGGCCTGGAGGCGGCTCTGGACGCCGCCGAACACCGCGGACGCCTCTCCGCCCGGGGTGCCGGCCTGGCGGTCGCCGTCCCCGTGGTGATGACGCTCCTGATGTTGGGAGCACTGCACCGGGCGACCCGTACCGGAGCGGTGGGACACGCCCTGCTGGTAGTCACCGGTGCACTCGTGGTGCTGGCTCTGGGCTTCAGCGCACCCGCCCTGGGAGTCGGCGGCACCGTCCTGGGTATGGGCCTGGCGGTGGCCGCCACCCTGGCAGCCAACCTCTTCACCGTCCGCCATCGATCCGAAGGGCGTTGAGGTGCGCCTGGACCTGAACAAACTCGACCACCTGATCGCCGTCGCCGAGGAAGGCAGCCTCACCCGAGCCGCCGCCCGGCTCCACCTGTCCCAGCAGGCCCTGTCCACCTCCATCCGGGTCCTCGAACGCGAGGTCGGGGTTCCGCTGCTGGAGCGCGGCAGCGCGGGCGTCACCGTACTGCCCGCCGGAGCGGCCCTGATCGACGACGCCCGCGTCCTCAACGGCATGGCCCGCGCCGCCCTGCACCGCGCCCGGCACATCGGACGGGGCGAGACCCAGATGCTCCGCATCGGCTACACCCCCGCCGTCACCGGCGACGAACTCGTCACCCTGCTCGCACCGGTGACCGAAGCCCACCCCGACATCGCCCCCGACATCCACCAGCGCTACCCCTCCGAGCTGACCGCCGCCCTGCTCGCCGGCGACCTCGACATCGGCCTGTGCCGCGGAATGACGCCCACCCACGGCCTGACCCGCACCACCCTCGGCCACCAGCGCCTGCACGTCGCCGTCGCCTGCGACCACCCCTTGGCCGCCCGCACATCCGTGGCACTGCCCGAACTCGCCCACGAGACCTTCCTCGTCTGGGGCGCCCCCGGCCGCTCCGGCTACACCGACCTCCTCATCGACCACTGTCGCAACGCCGGTTTCGAACCGAACACCGAACGCACCGCACGCCAAGGCACACCCCCCATCACAGCCGTCATCGGCACCCGCCACATCGCTTTCGTCACCACACCACCAGGCCCCGCGGCGGGCGGCAAAGCACACGTCCTCAGCCTCGAACCCCCCATCCACGCGCCACTCCACGCCCTCTACCTCCCCCACACCACCTCCCCCAGCCGCACCACCTTCCTCACCCACGTGAAACTCTGAGCAGGAACCTCCGGCGCATGACGGCTAATGCTCAGTTCCGCAAATTGTCGTGCTCCGACCGGGCGGCCTCGAGCAGGTGGCGCCAGGACGAGACCAGAGGACGCCGTCGCAGGAGGGCCCGCCGTTCGCGCTCTGTCATCCCGCCCCAGATTCCGTGCTCGATCCGTTTTCACACTGCGTCCGCCAGGGAAACGAGGGCGGGCTGGCTCGGGGAGAGGACGGCATCGGGGTGGGCGGGGACGAACGGGAGGCCTGGAGTAAGGGAGCTGCCTGCCGGACCTCACCCGCGGTCTCATCCGTTGCGCATCGGTGAGCGGCAGGGCAGCAGCCCTGCTCAGCGGGCTGGAGCTGGATGCGGGTGGCTTGCTGTGTCGCCGCTTGTCGGCACCGAGGCCGTAAACAGTTTCTCCTGTCAGGTGCGGCAGGAGAGACTTCGCCAGGACAGTGAGCAACGCGATCGTCGGCTGTCTCCGATGTCGCACCAGCGCCCGAAGGGATCAGGGCCATGGCAAGACCCGCGCCACCGCGACAGAAGTCACCCTTCCAAATGAAGTGGCTCTAAGAGAGTGATCATGCGAACCGATGTCAAGCTGTACCGTCTCAACCAACGCCTTCTCGCAGAACTGCTGCACACAGCCGTCACGGACGCCGATCCGTTAGAGGTGATGCCACCCGTGAAAGGGCCGAGCGGCTGGACGCCAGAGCGCCGGGCAGCATTCGTGCAGTTCCACGAGGCGCGTTCCCTCTCAGCGGACCCCCTGGAGACCACCTTCGCCATCACCGTCGCAGAGCAGGTCGCTGGGGCTGCGCGCCTGTGCCCCTTGGACGGGCAGACCGGTATGGCGGAGGCCGGCGTGTGGATCGGGCGGACCCACCGAGGTGCAGGCGTGGGAACAGCGGTACTCGAACTCCTCCTGAACAGAGCCAGTGCACAGGGGTTCACCGCCGTATATGTGAGCACTACACCGGACAACACGGCAGTGAGGTCCCTTTTGTCAGCAAGGGGCGTCGTTCTCGTGCCTGACGGTAATGCGTTAACGGCGCACATAAAACTCATTACCGGTCCACCGGGTGCATAGTGTGGGCTTTCGGTCTTGCTGACTGCGCAGCCAAGGTAATGAGGGTTCCCGGCAGCCTACACCCCGGCGGTCAGCGAAATCGACGTATTTCCGCAGGTCAGCGCGTCCTCCCTCGCGGTTTCAACGGCACCGGCGGCAGTTCCGGGGCGGGCAGCGGGGCGCCGTCGTAGCCCTTGACCTCGCCGAACCGCGTCCCTTCCATCCAGTCCCGGCGGGCCTGTTCGATCTCCTCCTGGGAGCGCCCGATCCAGTTCCAGAACATGATCAGCTCCTCCTCGAACGGCTCGCCGCCCAGGAGCATCAGGCCCGCGTCCGAGTCGGCGCGCAGGGGCAGCTCGTCGCGGCCGCAGCCGAGGTAGAGCATCGAGCCCGGCACCAGGGGCACGCCGTCGACGTGGGCCTCGCCGCTCATGGCCAAGACGGCGTACTCGAAGTCCCGTTCCAGCGGCAGGCGTACGTCCGTGCCGCCGGTGAGGGCCAGGTCGGCGCCGACGAGGGGCGTGTACGTGGTGCCGGGCGAGGTGGCGGTGTCGAGGGTGCCGAGGAGTACGGTGGCGGACAGGCCCGGGGCCGTGACCCGGGGCAGCTCGGCGTGGAACTCGAAGTGGGGGTCGGTGTGGCGGTGGGCGTCCGGGAGGGCCACCCACAGCTGCGCGCCGTGCAGGAGGCGCGCGTGCGGGCGCGGGCTCTCCTCCGAGTGGCTGATCGCGCGGCCGGAGGTCATCAGGCCCAGCTGGCGCGGGCGGATGGTCTGCACACTGCCGGTGGAGTCGCGGTGCAGCACCTCGCCCTCGTGCAGCCAGCTCACCGTCTGCAGGCCCATGTGGGGATGCGGCGGCACCTGCATGCCGGGCTCGTCGGCGATGTCGTCGGGGCCGTAGTGGTCGACGAAGCACCAGGCGCCGACCATGCGCCGGCCCAGGTTGGGCAGCAGTCGGCGCACCTCGGTGGACTCGCCGAGCGTGACGTGGCGCGGGCTGAGGAGTTCCCGTACGGGCTCCGTCACCACGAAGCCGCGGCCGCCGCAGAGACTGGGTACGGCTTCGCGATCAAGGTTGCTCATGCCGCCCAACCTAGACCCGGCGGAGCCTTCGCGTCAGACGGACCGCGGGCCGTCACCGTGGCGGGCGACGGCGCCGCCACGCACACATCATCAGTAGTGGAATGTTCAACCGTGTGGCGGGGTTGGAGGGGGCGAAGGAGGTCTCAGTGGACATGACGTACTACGACCACGGAACGCCGGCGGAGCGCTGGGAGCGCGCGCGGATGTTCTTCGACGCCAAGGACTACGCCGCCGCGGCGCGCGTCCTGGACGGACTGGTCGAGGAGGTGCCCGAGCAGACCGGCCCGCGGCTGCTGCTGGCGCGTTCCTACTACCACTCGGCCCAGCTGCGCCGGGCGGAGGCCGAGCTGCGGAACGTCGTCGAGCGCGATCCCGTCGAGCAGTACGCCCGGCTGATGCTGGGCCGCACCCTGGAACGGCAGGGGCGGCAGGAGGAGGCCGACGCCCAGCTGCGGATCGCCTCGGCCCTCGCGGGCGACTTCGCCGAGATCTGAGCGCGAGCCGGGAGCGTGGCATCCTGGCGCGATGGGAACCGCGATGGGAACTCCGAGTGATCGTGCCCCGCTTGCCGAGCGGGTCGAGGAACTGCTCGCCGTCGGCGGCCCGTTGCCGATCGTCGCGGCCGGGGACCCGGTGCTGCGGCGCGCGGCCGAGCCGTACGACGGGCAGTTGGCGCCCGCGCTCTTCGAGCGGTTCGTCGAGGCGCTGCGGCTGACCATGCACGCGGCGCCGGGTGTCGGGCTGGCCGCGCCGCAGGTCGGGGTGGGGCTGCGGGTCGCGGTGATCGAGGACCCGGCGCCGGTGCCGGAGGAGGTGCGGGTGGCGCGGGGGCGGGTTCCGCAGCCGTTCCGGGTGCTGGTCAACCCCTCGTACGAACCGGTGGGCGCCGGGCGGGCCGCGTTCTTCGAGGGCTGTCTGAGTGTGCCGGGCTGGCAGGCGGTCGTGACGCGCCCCGCCGAGGTGCAGCTGCGGGCGCGGGACGAGCACGGGCGGGCGGTGGACGAGGTGTTCGCGGGCTGGCCGGCCCGGATCGTGCAGCACGAGACGGATCACCTCGACGGCACCTTGTACCTGGACCGGGCCGAGTTGCGCTCCCTGGCCTCGAACGCGGCGATGGCGGACCTCTGGTCCCAGCCGACGCCGGAGCGGGCGGCGGCGGCGCTGGGCTTCGGGCTGCCGGACCCGGCGGCCTGACCGGCCACCGGGTCCGTTCTCCCGTGCGGTGCCCGTCAGTTGTCCCGGTACGCCTCCAGCAGCCTCAGCCACACCTCACTGATCGTCGGGTACGACGGCACCGCATGCCACAGCCGGCTGAGCGGCACCTGGCCGGCGACGGCGACGGTCGCGGAGTGGATCAGCTCGCCGACGCCCGGGCCGACGAAGGTGACGCCGCGGACGATCTCGTCCTCCAGGTCGACCACCATGCGGGCGCGGCCCTGGTAGCCGTCGCCGTACAGGCTCGAACCCGCCACCGCGATGGGCACGTCGACGGCCCGCACACGGTGTCCCGCCTGCTCGGCCTCGGCCAGGGTCAGACCGACGGACGCTGCCTCGGGGTCGGTGAAGACCACCTGGGGAACGGCGTGGTGGTCGGCGGTCGCGGCGTGCGCGCCCCAGGGGTCGGACTCCAGGATCGGCACCCCGGAGGCGCGGGCGGCGATGGCGGCGCCCGCGATGCGTGCCTGGTACTTGCCCTGGTGGGTGAGGAGGGCGCGGTGGTTGACGTCGCCGACGGCGTAGAGCCAGTCGTGGCCCTCCACCCGGAGGCTGTCGTCGACCGGCAGCCAGGAGCCCGGCTCGAGGCCGACGGTCTCCAGGCCGAGGTCGCCGGTGCGGGGCGTGCGGCCGGTGGCGAAGAGGATCTCGTCGGCCTCCAGGCGGTCGCCGGTGTCGGTGACGGCGACGACGGTGCCGTTCTCGCGGGTGACGGACTCGACGGAGACGCCGGTGCGGATGTCCACGCCGGCCTCGGTGAGCGCCTCGGCGACCAGTTCCCCGGCGAACGGCTCCATCCGCGCGAGCAGGCCGGCGTCGCCGCGCACCAGCATCGTGACCCGGGAGCCGAGGGCCTGCCAGGCGGTGGCCATCTCGACGGCGACGACTCCGCCGCCGACGACGAGGAGGCGGCCGGGCGCGCTCTTGGCGCTGGTGGCCTCGCGGCTGGTCCAGGGGCGCACCTCGGCGAGTCCGGGCAGCGGGGGCAGGGCGGCGGCGCTGCCGGTGCAGACGGCGACGGCGTGCCGGGCGGTCAGGGTCCGGCGGCTGCCGTCGGGGCCGGCCACCTCCACGGTCCGCGGTCCGGTCAGCCGTCCCTGTCCGCGGTACAGGTCGGTGCCGGTGCCCTCGACCCACTGGACCTGGCCGTCGTCCTTCCAGTGCGAGGTGAACTCGTCGCGGCGGGCGAGGACGGCCTGCGCGTCGAGGGGCTCCTGGACCTGCTGGGCGAGGCCGGGCAGGCGGCGGGCGTCCGCGCGGGCGATGACCGGGCGCAGCAGTGCCTTGCTGGGCATGCACGCCCAGTAGGAGCACTCGCCGCCGACCAGTTCGCTCTCCACGATCGCGGTGGACAGCCCGGCCGCGCGGGTGCGGTCGGCGACGTTCTCTCCGACGGGGCCCGCGCCGATCACCACGACGTCGTACGTAAGGGAATCCGATTGCGTCATGGGGTCAGTCTGGTGGGTGGTGTGCGCCGTGGCCACATGGGTACGTGCGCGGAATACCCACCAGGTCGGCAGTGTTGTGCCGAAGAATTCTCCCCCCGAACCAGGAAGAGGGATCACCTCATGACCAGCACCGTGGAACTCACCAAGGAGAACTTCGACCAGACGGTCACGGACAACGAGTTCGTGCTGATCGACTTCTGGGCGGAGTGGTGCGGTCCGTGCAAGCAGTTCGGGCCGGTCTACGAGAAGGCGGCGGAGGCCAACCCGGACCTGGTGTTCGGCAAGGTGGACACCGAGGCGCAGCCGGAGCTGGCGCAGGCCTTCGGCATCCAGTCGATTCCGACGCTGATGATCGTGCGGGACCAGGTGGCCGTGTTCGCGCAGCCGGGCGCGCTGCCGGAGGCGGCCCTCACCGACGTGATCGGTCAGGCCAGGAAGCTGGACATGGACGAGGTCCGCAAGGCGGTCGCCGAGCAGCAGGCGCAGGACGGGCAGGACGGCCGGGAAGGCCGGTAGCGGGCGGTCCGGCCGCCGGTCAGCTCGACTCCCGGTGCACCACCGTCGCGCCCAGCACCTTGTGGCGCTCGGGCGCGGCGCCCGGGTCGTGCACCGCCCGGTCGACCAGGGCGGCCAGGTCGCGGCCGGCGGGCAGCTCCAGGTGGACGGTGCTCAGCCGGGGCCGCAGCAGCCGGCCCAGCATCAGGTCGTCGGCGCCGATCACGGCGACGTCGCCGGGGATGTCGAGGCCCTCGTCCTGGAGGGCCCGCATCAGCAGCATCGCGTACTCGTCGTTGTACGCGAACACCGCGTCGAGTCCCAGGGGTCGCCAGCGCGCCGCGAGGCGGGCGGCGGCCCCTTCGTCGTAGGCGAGGGGCAGCTCGGTGACGGTGGCGTCGGTGCCGGAGACGGCCTCACGGGCGCCCGCGAGGCGCGGTGCCGAGAAGACGTCCAGACCGCGTTCCGCGGGCACCACCACGCCGATGCCGCGGCGTCCGCGGTCGTACAGGTGGCGGGTCGCGCCGCGGCCGACGCCCTTCTGGTCGGTGAGCAGGGCGTGCGCGCCGTCGACGGCCTCGGGGCCGAGGGTGAGGACCGCCCGGGCGCCGGAGCGTTTGAGGATCTCCACGCCCCGCGGGCCGAGGTCGGCGCCGGGGACCAGGACGGCGACCGGCCGCAGCTCGGCCCAGGCGCGGGCGGCCTCGTCGCCGTGCACGCCGACGGTGCCGTACTGCACGACGGTGTAGTCGAGGCGGCCGAGCGCCGACTGGAATTCGGCGAGGAAGCGGCTGTAGAGCGGGCCGGCGGGGAAGGACGGCGCCGGCATCAGGACCATGCGGCTGTGCCCGGCGCGCAGCGAGCGGGCGGCGGCGTGCGGGACGTAGCCGAGTTCCCGGGCGGCCTCACGGACGCGGCGGCGGGTGGGTTCGCTGATCCGTACGGCGTCGGTGTTGTTGAGGACGTAGGAGACGGTCGCGCGCGAGACGCCGGCCAGGCGGGCCACGTCGGCGCTCGTGGGCACGGAGCGCGCTGCGGAGGGCTCGGGGGGCGGCGGAATCGGTATCTGCACCATGACGTACGGCATCCTGGCAGAAGCCGGGCGCGGGGCGGCGGGCGGGGCAACGTCGTCCGCGACGGACGGAGTTCAGGCCGACGGGGCGGTGGCCGGGGGCTGGGTCCCGGGGGCCGGGGGGTCGGTGCGGGTGACCCGTGCGACCAGGTCGAGCCAGCCCGCCCGTACGCGTTCGGCGGGCAGCCCGCTCTGTCGGGTGAGGTGGTGGATCAGGGCGGCGTCCAGGTAGGCCATGAGGGTGTGCGACAGGAGTTCGCTGTCGGCGTCCGGCACGGCCTCCCGCAGCAGCAGTGCCACGTGGTGGCGCAGGAAACGGCGCGGTGGGGAGGTGTGGCGGCGTTCGGCGCTGGGTTCACCGGCCAGGAGCAGGTCGAGTTCGTCGATGGAGCGGCGCAGCAGCGCGCAGCCGAAGGCCCGCAGCCGCTCGACCGGCGGTGCGCCGGGGCCCAGCGGCGGCGGGCCGCTCAGCAGCGCGGCCTGGAACTTCCGCTCGGAGTGGTCGAGCAGTGCCGCAAGCAGCCCGGTGCGGTCGCCGAAGCGGCGGAAGACCGTGCCCTTGCCCACGCACGCCGCGGCGGCGACCGCCTCCATGGTGAGGGCGCCCGCGCCGTGCTCGGCGACCAGCCGCTCGGCGGCCTCCAGGAGCCGGGCGCGGTTGCGCGCGGCGTCGGCCCGCAGGCAGGGCTCGTCCTCGTCGGTCCCGGTGCCGAGTTGCAGCAGCTCGGGCGGACCGACGTTCTCCTGGGGCTGCGGGAAGTGCGGCGGGGCGGCGGACATGAAGCCAGCGTAAAGCATCGGGAAGAAAACTGGACCGCGGTCCGTTTGGGATGTTAGAAATTAAACGGACCCCGGTCCGGATCGTAAACCGCAGGGTTTCGGCCCGCCCGTCACCAACTGTTCCAGTAGTGGGAGTACTCATGTCTGTCCGCATCCTTGCGCTCGTCGGCAGCCTTCGCGCCGGTTCGCACAACCGTCAGCTCGCCGAGGCGGCCGCCAAGTTCGCGCCGGAGGGCGCCGAGGTGCAGCTGTTCGAAGGGCTCGCCGACGTCCCCTTCTACAACGAGGACATCGACGTCGAGGGCAGCGTCCCGGCCGCCGCCGCGAAGCTGCGCGAGGCCGCCCAGGCCTCCGACGCCTTCCTGTACTTCTCGCCCGAGTACAACGGCACCATCCCGGCCGTCCTGAAGAACGCCATCGACTGGCTGTCCCGTCCGTACGGCGCCGGCGCTCTCTCCGGCAAGCCCGCCGCCGTCGTCGGCACCGCCTTCGGCCAGTACGGCGGCGTGTGGGCGCAGGACGACACCCGCAAGGCCGTGGGCATCGCCGGCGGCAAGGTGATCGAGGACATCAAGCTGTCCATCCCCGGTTCGGTGACCCGCTTCGCCGAGACCCACCCGGCCGACGACGCCGAGGTCGCCGCCCAGCTGACCGAGGTCGTCGCCCGGCTGCACGGCCACGCGGACGAGGCCGTCGCCGCCTGACCGGCGCGGAGAACGTGTACGGGACCGGAGCTCGGCCGAGCTCCGGTCCCGCCGTGCGTCAGGCCACCGCCGCGGCGGCCAGCGCGCGCAGCTCCTCCAGCGCGGCCGCGACCGCCGCACGGCGATGGCCGCCGCCGCGCGTGCAGGTGAGCAGCTTGCGGTGCGGCCGGCCGGCGCAGGGCACGCGGACGATCGGCAGCTCGGGGGTCAGCCGGGCGAGCCGGGGCACCAGCGCCACGCCGAGCCCGTGGGCGACCAGGTGGGCCGTGACGTTCCAGTCCACCGCGAGATGCACCACGTCGGGAGTGAACCCGGCGGCGCCGCACGCCGCCACCAGATGCGTGCGGCACGGGCTCTGCGGCAGCGGCGCGATCCAGCCCTCGTGCGCCACGTCGGCGAGATCGGCCTCCTCCCGCCCGGCCAGCGGATGGTCCGCGGGGACGACCAGGTCGAACGGCTCGTCCAGGAGCGGCCGCTGCTCGAAGCGCGTGTCGGCCGACGGCGGGCTGACCGGGGTCGCCTCCACCACCGCCAGATCGCTCTCCCCCTCGAAGAGCAGGTCGAAGCTCTCCGCCACCTCGACCTCCCGGATCCGCACCGACAGCCGGGGGTGCCGCTGGCGCAGCCGCGCCGCCATCGGGGCCAGCAGGACGGCGACGGCCACCGGGAACCCCGTCACCCGCAGCGGCCCGGCCGGCGCCCCCTCCCCCGCCCGCAGCTCCTGTTCGGCCTCGTCCCAGCGGGCCTCGATCGCGTCGGCGTGTTCCAGCAGGCTCTCCGCGGCCGGGGTGAGCCGCACCCCGCGCCCCTGCGGCTCCAGCAGGTCGACGCCCAGGTCCCGGGCGAGCTGCCGGATCTGCTGGGAGGCGGCCGAAGGGCTGAAGTGCAGGGCACGGGCCGCCGCGGTGACGGTGCCGTAGTGGGCGACGGCCCGCAGCACGTGCAGCCTGCGCAGATCAATCATGAAGTGCACGCTTCACGGTGACGTCCGTAAAGTCAACCTGGACGTGAACGGACCGGTGGCCGCACGCTGTCCGTGGCGCCCCGGTGGGACCGGGGCCCGCACCAGCATCCCGACGCACCACTGACGAGGAGTCGCCATGCCCAGCACGACCGGTGTCGTCTGCCCGCACTGCGGGTGGCCCGACGGTGCCGAGCCCTTCCAGGTGCTGTCCGCCCACCCCACCGGGGCGGGCGGCACCCTGTGGACCCGGTGCGCCTGCGGTTCGCTCCAGGCCCGCGTCGTCGACGGCCGCGGCACCCGGGTGGTCTCCCGCGGCAGGCCCACGCCGGCGGTCCGCTGACCCGCTACCAGGGCAGCGGACCCGCCGCGTCGACGTAGCCCCCGGTGGGTCCGTCCGGGCCCAGCCGGGCCATCCGGACGATGACCTCGGCGCCCTCGGCCACGGTCTGCGTGCCGGTGTTGCCGTTCAGGTCGGTCGCGGTGAAGCCGGGTTCGACGGCGTTGATACGCATCTCCGGAAAGGCCTTCGCGTACTGCACGGTCAGCGCGTTGACCGCGGTCTTCGACGCCGGATAGGCGAGGCCCGGGTAGCCGTACCCGGGGCTCTGCGGTGAGGTGAGTCCGGTCAGCGAGGCCAGTCCGCTGCTCACGTTGACCACGACGGGCGCGGCGGAGCGGCGCAGCAGGGGCAGGAACGCGTGGGTCACCCGCACCAGGCCGAAGACGTTGGTCTCGAAGACGGTGCGCAGCAGGTCGGCGGTCGTGTCCTCGGCCCCGGTCACGAAGTTGTGCTCGTCGCGCTGTTCGACGCCGGCGTTGTTGACCAGGACGTCGAGGCCGCCGTCGGCCGCCACGGTCCGCACGGCGGCGGCGACGGAGGCGTCGTCGGTGACGTCCAGGACGAGGGGGCGCGCGCCCAGTTCCCCGGCGGCGCGGCGGCCTCGCTCGGGGTCGCGGGCGGCGGCGTAGACGGTGTGGCCGGCGGCGACGAGGCGGCGGGCCGTCTCGAAGCCGAGGCCCTTGTTGGCTCCGGTGATCAGTGTGGTCGTCATGGGACCGAGCCTGCGGCCCGCCGGTGCGGGCAGCCAGGCGTCCGGTCTTCCTGGGACCACGGGTACCAGGAAGACCGGACGCCCGAGGTGTTCACTGGGGGGCATGACGGCTACGGAGTTCGGGCGGGCGCTGCGGCTGCGCAGGGACCGGGTCTCCCCCGAGTCGGCCGGACTGCCCGCGGGCGGGCACCGGCGGGCGGCGGGGCTGCGGCGCGAGGAACTGGCCCTGCTGGCCGGTGTCTCCGTCGACTACGTCACCCGCCTCGAACAGGGCCGGGCGGCCAACCCGTCGGTACAGGTCGTCGAGGCCCTGGTACGGGCGCTGCGGTTGCCGCCCGAGGAGCGCGCGCACCTGTTCCGGCTGGCCGGGCTGGTGCCGCCGGGGCCCGAGACGGTGCCGGCGTACATCCCGCCGAGCGTCCACCGGCTGCTCGACCGGCTGGCCGGCACCCCGGTCGCCGTGTACGACGCGGCGTGGACGCTGCTGCTCGCCAACCCGCCCTACGCGGCGCTGATGGGCGACCCGTCCCGGTGGCGGGGCCCGGAGCGCAACGGCGTGTGGCGCAACTTCGTCGGGCCGGGCAGCCGGGCCCGGTACACGCCCGAGGAGCGCCGGGCCTTCGAGGCGGCCCTCGTCGCGGACCTGCGCGCCACCGCCTCCCGCTACCCCGCCGACCGCCCGCTGGCCCGGCTGGTCGCGGAGCTGCGGGCCCGCAGCGCGCGGTTCGACGAACTGTGGCGGGCGGACGCGGTCGGCCGGCACGAGGCGGCCCGCAAGGTCGTCGACCACCCGCGGGTGGGGCCCCTCACCCTGGACTGCGACGTGCTCGGTGTGGCGGGCAGCGATCTGCGGATCATGGTCTACACGGCCGAGCCGGACACCGCCGACGCGGAGCGGCTCGCCCTGCTCACGGTCCTGGGCACCCAGGAACTGGTGGAGCAGCCGGTCAGGGCGCAGGCGGGTGGCCCGCCCGCTCCTGCCGCCGGGTGACCCACAGGCTGCTGGCCGTGGTGACCGCGAGGACCAGCACGATGAACCCGAGCGAGAACGGGATGCCGATCTCGGGCACGTGGACGCCGGACTCGTGCAGGGCGTGCAGCACCAGCTTGACGCCGATGAAACCGAGGATCACGGACAGGCCGTAGGAGAGGTGGACCAGCTTCTTCAGCAGGCCGCCGATGAGGAAGTACAACTGTCGCAGGCCCATCAGGGCGAACGCGTTGGCGGTGAACACGATGTACGGGTCCTGGGTCAGCCCGTAGATGGCGGGGATGGAGTCCAGGGCGAACAGGATGTCGGTGAACCCGATGGCGAGCATCACGACCAGCATCGGGGTCATCACCCGCCTGCCGTTCTCCTCGATCCACAGCCGGGTGCCGTGGTACCGGTCGGCGACGCCGAAGCGGCGCTCGATCGACTTCAGCAGCTTGTTCTCCTCGTACTCCTGCGCGTGCTCCTCCTTGCGGGCGTCCTGGACGAGCTTCCAGGCGGTCCAGATCAGGAAGGCGCCGAAGAGGTAGAACACCCAGGAGAAGGCGGCGATGATCGCCGCGCCGGCCGCGATGAACGCGGCGCGCAGCACCAGGGCCACCAGGACGCCGACCATCAGCACCCGCTGCTGGTACCGCGAGGGCACCGCGAACTTCGCCATGATCAGCACGAAGACGAAGAGGTTGTCGACGCTGAGCGACTTCTCGGTGAGGTACCCGGCGAAGAACTCGCCCCCGGGCCCGCCCCCGCCCACCACGAGCAGCCCCACTCCGAACAGGCAGGCCAGGACCACCCAGACGGCGGTCCAGATCCCGGCCTCCCGGAGGGACACGTCGTGCGGTCTGCGCCCGATGAAGAAGTCGGCGGCGACGAGGACGCACAGGCCTGCGACGGTCAGCAGCCAGACGCTGAGGGAGACGTTCACCGGTGCTCCTCGTGCGGGACGGAATCGCGTACGGGTGGTTCTCGGTCAGGGTGTTTCCGGGATGCGGCGCAGGCAACCCGGCACCGTGCGCGGCCCCGCGCACCGAGAACGGCGCGCACCGGCCGATTCCGACGTGACGGGAGCCCCGGATGAACGTTCGGCCCTCGCATCCGCACCCCGCCCGCCGGGGCCCGCGCATCGGCGTACTGGGTTCCTACGGCGGCTTCAACATCGGCGACGAGGCGATCCTGACCTGCGTGCTGAGCTGTCTGCGCGCCCGGCGGCCGGACGCGCACCTCGTCGTGCTGAGCCGGAACGCGGAGCACACCCGCGCGCACCACCCCGACGCCGACGAGGTGGTGCCCTGGGAGGGGGTCAGCCGCAACCACGTCCTCGACGTCCTGCCCGGCCTGGACCTCCTCGTGCTGGGCGGCGGCGGCATCCTCTACGACGGCGAGGCCCGGCGCTATCTGCGGCTGGTGCGCGCCGCGCAGACCCGGCACGTGCCCACCTTCGCCTACGCCGTCGGCGCCGGGCCGCTCACGGACGCCGAGGACCGGGACGCGGTGCGCACGGTGCTGGCGGAGATGGACGACGTCGTGGTGCGGGACGAGGAGTCGCGGCTGGTGCTGGAGGAAGTCGGCCTGGAGCGGGAGGTGGCGGTCACCGCCGATCCGGCGCTGCTGCTGGCCCCGGAGCCGTTCACCGGGGCCATGATGCGCGACGAGGGCATCCCCTCCGGGACGCGGCTGGTGGGGATGTCGGTGCGCGAGCCGGGGCGGGCCGCCGAGAAGCTCGACGAGGGCGACTACCACGCGCTGCTCGCCGACGTGGCGGACTTCCTGGTCCGCCGGCTGGACGCGCGCGTGGTGTTCCTGCCGATGGAGCGGCACGACGTACGGCACGCGCACGCCGTGCTGTCCCACATGACGGCCCCGGACCAGGGCCGCATCCTGCACGGCGACTACAGCCCGGGGCAGGTCCTCGGCTTCATGCGCCACCTCGACGTGGCCGTGGGCATGCGGCTGCACTTCGTGATCTTCGCCGCGCTCACCGGCGTACCGGTGCTGCCGCTGCCGTACTCCGGCAAGGTCTTCGACTTCGCGCGCCGGCTGGGCGCCCCGGCGCTGGTGGGGGTGGCGCGGGAGCAGGCGGGGCTGCTGCTGGCGGAGGTGGACCGGCTCTGGGACGAGTATCCGCAGCGCCGGGACGACCTGCGCACCCGGATGGGTGAGCTGTGCGCGTCGGCGCGGGAGACCTGCGAGCGGTGCGGGTCCCTGCTCGACGAGATCGGCGCCGCCCGCGGGTCGGGCGGCGCCCCCGCGGCCGGTGACGGGCCGGCCGACGCGGGGCCGGCCGGTGACGGGCCGTACCGCGCCGAGCCGCGGCCGCTGAACGCCTGACGGAGGTGAGCGATGCCGATCCTGGAAGAGCCCCGCGACTCCCGCACCGTCACCCTGCCGCCCCGGCCCGCCCGGCACGGGGGCCGCTGCGACGTCCTGGTGGTGGGCGGCGGCCCCGCCGGGTTCGCGGCCGCGGTCGGCGCGGCCGACGCCGGGGCCGATGTCGTGCTGGTGGAGCGGTACGGCTTCCTCGGCGGCAACGCGACCGTGGCGCTGGTGATGCCGCTGATGTCGTTCCACAACGAGCACCGGCAGGCCGCGTTCACCGAGGCCGGGGACACCGCGCGGCTGCTGCCCACCGACCACGGCGAGGGCGAGCCGGTGGTCGCGGGTGTCCTGTGGCAGTTGCTCGACCGGCTCATGGGCCGCGGCGGCTGCCTGCCGCCCTCCCCGAAGACCGGGTACACCGTCCCCTTCGACCCGGAGCTGTTCAAGCTGTCCCTGCTGGAGATGATGGACGAGTCGGGGGTGCGGATGCTGTTCCACTCCTTCGCCTCCGGCGCGCTGCCGCTGGAGGACGGCTCGGGCTGGCGGGTGGTGTTCGAGACCAAGTCGGGGCCGGTGGTGATCGACGCCGGGGTGGTGGTGGACGGCACCGGCGACGGCGACGTGGCGGCGGCCTGCGGGGCGCCGTACGAGATCGGGCGGCCGGAGGACGGTCTGGTGCAGCCCATGACGCTGATGTTCCGCGTCGCCGACTTCGCCCGGCCGGACTTCGCCGCGTACGTGCGCGAGCATCCCGACCAGTGGCGGGGCGTGCACGGGCTGTGGGACCTGATCGAGGAGGCCAGGGCGGGCGGCGAACTGCGGCTGCCGCGCGAGGACATCCTCTTCTTCGCCACCCCGCACCCGCGCGAGGTCGCCGTCAACAGCACCCGGGTGAACCGGGTCCTCGGCACCAGCGTCTGGGACCTCACCCGCGCCGAGTACACCGCCCGGCACCAACTGGCGCAGATCGACCGCTTCCTGCGCACCCGCGTGCCCGGTTTCGAGGAGTCGTACGTGGTGCAGAGCGGCACGCACATCGGGGTGCGGGAGACCCGGCGGGTGCTCGGCGACTACCGGCTGACCGGTCACGACATCCTGGCGGCGCGCACCTTCCCGGACGTGGTCGCGCACGGCGCCTATCCGGTCGACATCCACAACCCGCGCGGCTCCGGCACCGTCCTGAAACGGGTGCCGCGGGGCAGCTTCTACGACATTCCACTGCGCTGCCTGCTGCCCCGGGGCACCGACCGGCTGCTGGTGGCGGGCCGCTGCATCTCCGGGACGCATGTGGCGCACTCGTCGTACCGGGTGATGCCCATCGCCATGGCGACCGGGCACGCGGCCGGGGTGTGCGCGGCGCTGACCGTACGGCACGGGCGCGGACCGCGCGGGCTGCCCTACCGGCTGGTCCAGCGGGAACTGCTGCGGCAGGGGGCCCGGCTGCGGACGGCGCGGCCCGGCTGACGCCCTGGGCCGGGTCCCCGGTCAGCCCGCCCAGTCCAGCAGGCGTTCCCGGTGCTCGGGGGCGCGCAGGTGGGCGAGGGACTCCTTCTCCAGCTGGCGTACGCGTTCGCGGGTGAGGCCGACGTGCTGGGCGACCTGTTGCAGGGTGCGGGGGCGGCCGTCGTGCAGTCCGTAGCGCAGGCTGAGGATCAGGGACTCGCGGGGGGCGAGGGTGCCGACGGCCTCCCGCAACTCCGCCGCGAGCGCCTGGAACTCGGCGACCTCCGGGGCCCGCAGCACCTCGGTGTCGGGGATGAGGTCGCCGACGACGGTGTCCCCGGTCTCGTCGACGGGGGTGTCCAGGCTGACCGCGTCCCGGCCGACCCGGCGCAGCCAGACGACCTTGTCCACGTCGGTGCCGCTCTCGGCGGCGACCTCCTCGGTGGTCGGCTCGCGGTCGAGGCCCGCGCGGAGTTTGCGTTCCACCTTGGCGAGCTTCTGCAACTGCTCCACGACGTGGACCGGCAGCCGTACGGTGCGGGCGTGGGTGGCCAGGCCCCGTTCGATGGCCTGGCGGATCCACCAGGTGGCGTACGTGGAGAACTTGAAGCCCTTGGTGTGGTCGAACTTCTCCACGGCCCGGATCAGTCCGAGGTTGCCCTCCTGGATGACGTCGAGGAGGGGCAGCCCGCGGTGGGCGTGGCGCTTGGCCATCGACACCACGAGCCGCAGATTGGCCCGCACCATGTGGTCCTTGGCCTCCTGGCCGTCGTGGACGGTCTCCTCCAGCGCGCGGCGCCGCCCGGGCGTGGGGGCGGGCTCGCCGGTGTCGGCGGCCTCCAGTTCCTGCCGGGCCCGTACGCCCGCCTCGATGCGGGTGGCGAGGCGCACCTCGTCCTCGGCGGTCAGCAGGGGGGTGGCGCCGATCTGGGTCAGGTACTGGCCGAGCAGGTCGGGTTCCTCGTCGGGTTCGGGGATCCGGGTGCGCAGCCGTGCGGTGCGGGTGGTGGCGCGGCGGTCGTCCCGGGTGCGGGCCGCGGGGGTGCGTGCCTCGGGCGCCATGGCGTTTCCTCCGTCCCTCCCGGCGGTGGGGGTGCGGGTGTCAGTGGCCGGGTGCGGCCCGGCCGATGTCGGCGAGCGCGGAGTGCGGGTCGTCGGCGGCGGCGAGGTCGGCGAGGGTGACCACGCCGACCGGGACGCCGCCGTGCTCGACGACCGGGAGCCGGCGCACGGCGTGGCGGCGCATCAGCTCGGCGGCGCGGTCGGTGGTGTCGTCGGGTCCGAGGGTGACGACGGGCGGGGGTGTGCACACCGCGCCGACCGTGGTGGTGTCGGGGTCCCGGCCGTCGGCGACGCCGCGGAGCACGATGTCGCGGTCGGTGAGGACGCCGAACAGGTCGCAGTCGTAGGTCACCAGGACGTCGCCGACGTCCTCCTCGCGCATCAGCCGGGCCGCCCGGGTCACGCTCGTCATGGGCTCCACGGCCACCGCGGCCGGTGACATCACGTCTCGGATGCGCCGTGTCATGTCGTGCCTCCCGGGGGTGTCGGTACGGGATGGTCCGCGGGCCGCGCAGCCCGCACCCGGGCCGGTGAACCGTGCCGCGACGGCCGGCTCAGCCCAGGTCGATCAGGGCCAGGCCGATGTCGGGGCGGTGGGTCTTGGCCAGCTCCGTCGGGCTGTCCCGGACGACGACCTCCAGCGTCGGCCAGACCCGGCCGGACAGCAGGTGGCCGCCGCGGGTGGAGCCGTCGGACAGGCCCAGTACGGCGTGCAGGTGCGGGGTGGGTCCGTCGTCGGCGACGGCAATGTCCCCGATGAGGGAAAGCACCTCGCACTGCTCTTGGACCGGGATGGGCCGGTAGTCCTTGGCCTGCCGGTCGAACCAGCCGACGACCGCCTCGGAGAAGGCGCCCACGGCGGTCACCTGGGAGGCTCCCAGGGACCGGTCACGGGCGAAGGCGGTCAGCTCGGCGACCGGGTCCTCTCCCGCGTCGAGCACCACCACGTACACCGCGGACGGACCGTCCTGAACCTGCTGCCACTTCATGGCCCGGCGGGTACCCGGCAGGGACCGGGGCAACCCCGGCCGGCGTCCCGACGCGCGGCCCGCCGCGAGGACGCAGGGCACGCTCGGTGTCGCTGCGGCCTGCCCCGGTCGCGGTGCTGCTCGGGCGGGTGCACCGATCTCGTCGGCCTGACGGCGCCGCGGCGCCGTCAGGCGTCCAGGGCCCGGCGGATCGCGTCGAGCCAGCCGTCGACGGGTCCGAAGGTGAGCAGTCCGCTGCCCGCGCCCGCGAGTTCACCGGACGCGGGCAGCAGCCTGTCGTAGGTCCGCCGCAGCGCCGGGCGGTCGCCGAGGGCGAGGGCGAGCGCGGCCTCGGCGCAGCACAGGGCCTCGTAGAGCAGGTCGGGCGGCGGTTCGGGCAGGGCCCGCAGGGCGCTGCGGGCCTCGGTGTCGCGGCCCTCGGCCAGCAGGGCGAAGGGCTCGGCCCAGGGCCGGTACGGACCCCAGTCCGCGTCCGGGTCCACCCGCGCGGGCCGCCCGTGGGCCAGGCGCAGGCCGAGCAGGGCGAGCGGCAGCAGCCCGCGTTCCAGGCCCGGCATCCCCGCGCCGTCGAGTCGCCCGGCGGCCGACCGGTAGGCGGCCTCGGCGCGGTCGTGGGCGTCGGCGCGGGGGCCGGCGGTGGCGGCCTGCCGCAGGGCCAGGTACCAGGCGGTGAAGACGGCGACGAGGGGCCGTTCGTGCCGTTCGGCGAGGCGGTCCACGGCCGCCGCCTGGGCGTCGGCGGCGGTGAGGTCGGCGAGGGCCGAGCGGGCCTGGAGCCGGATCAGATGGCCGAGGATCTCGTAGTTGACCAGGCCGTGCCGGGTGCCGAGGGCGACGAGTTCGACGCCGATCGCGTCGCGGCGCGGGGCCAGTCCGGCGCGGGTGCAGGACTGCATGAAGACGCCGTTGAGGGCGAACGCGAGCAGCGCGGGGTCGTCCAGGCGGCGGGCGATCCGCTCGGCCTCGGCGGCCGCACGGGGCCCGCGCGGGGAGCGCACGCCCCGCGACTCCAGGGCGACGGTGGCCAGCAGGCGGCAGCGTGCCGCGTCGGTGGCGGGGTCCTCCGGCAGGGCGGCGAGGGTGCGTTCGGCGGCGGCGACGATGCTCCGGGCCAGTTCGGGGTCGTCGCTGCGGGTCCAGTTGGCGGGGACGTCGTAGGCGCCGATCACCCGGGCCGTCAGTTCCGCGTCGCCCGTCTCCTCCGCCGCCTGGACCGCCGTCAGCCGGTGCTCCCGGGCGGCCTCCAGGCCACCGCCGCCGGTGACCGCGAGGCTCCGCAGCAGACCGACGGTGGATTCCAGGCGGGCCCGGGAACCGGCGGCGACGGTGCGGTCGTACGCCTCGGTCGTCCGGGCCCACAGCCGGGCCGCCGGGTCCGCCGGTTCGCCGGGCGGGTCCAGGTCCGGGTCCTGGGCGAGGATCCCGGCCTCCAGCCTGCGCAGCCGGGGACCGGGGTCGATGCCCAGCCGTCCGGCCAGCAGGGCACGGGCGCGGCGCAGCACGGCGAGGGCGTCCGCCTGCCGTCCGGTCCGGTACAGGGCGAGCGCGAGCAGGCGCCAGGACTCCTCGCGCCAGGGGTGCTCGGTGAGGTGGGCGTCCAGGTCGGGGACCGCCTCGGCGGCGCGGCCGAGTTCCACCAGCAGCTCCGCGCGGCGTTCGACGGCGCGCAGCCGCAGCTCGGTGAGCCGGGAGCGTTCGCCGCGGGCCCAGTCCTCCGTGCCGAACTCGGCGTAGGCGGGTCCCCGCCACTCCCCCAGGGCGGCCCGCAGCCGGTCGGGTGCCTGGGCGGCCGGGAGCCGGTCCGCCTCGGCGACGGCGGCCTCGAAGCGCCACGCGTCCACGGTGCCGGGCGCCGCGCGCAGGGCGTATCCCGGGCCCTCGGTGACCAGCAGCCGGGCGGGGGCGCGCGGCGGGCGGTCGGGTTCCAGGGCGCGGCGCAGGTCCCCGACGAAGGTGCGCACCGCTCCCACGGCCCGCGGTGGCGGCGCGTCCCACAGGTCCTCGACCAGCCGGGCGACCGGGACGACCCGCCGCCGGGCCAGGATCAGCCGGGCGAGCACGGCCCGGTGCCGGGGGCCCTTGAGGGCGAGCGCTCGGGGGCCGCGCCAGGCGGTGACCGCTCCGAGGACACCGAACGTGACCGCTTCCATGTTCCGTGTTCCGTCCGCTCCGATCCGCCACGCGTGCGATCACCACGGTACGCGTGCGGGGCGGCCCCTCGCCGTTTGCTGATCGGTTGCTGATTCGCGCGCGGCAGTCTCGAAGACGTCACCGGGACTCGTGCCACGAGCGGGACCGGACACGAGCGGAACAGAGAGGCACTCACCACCATGACCACCACGGAACCGGCCATCCCCGGCTTCACCCAGGAACGCGTGACGGTCGCCGACGGCATCGGCCTGCACGTGGCCGTCGGCGGCACGGGCAGCCCGGTCGTGCTGCTGCACGGCTTTCCCCAGACCCACCTGATGTGGCGGCACGTCGCCGCCGACCTGGCGGCCGACCACACGGTCATCTGCCCCGACCTGCGCGGCTACGGCGCCAGCGACAAGCCCGCCGACCCGGACGGCACCGCGTACGCCAAGCGGGCCATGGCCGCCGACGTGGTCGCTCTGGCCCGGGAGCTGGGGCACGAGCGGTTCGCGCTGGCCGGTCACGACCGGGGCGCGCTGGTCGCGGTGCGCGCCGGGCTCGACCACCCCGACGCGGTGACGCATCTGGCCGCGCTGGACGTGCTGCCGACGCTGGACATGTGGGACGTCCTGCACGGCACGACGGCGGCGGTGGGCTTCCACCTGTACCTGATGGCGCAGCCGCCGGGGCTGCCGGAGCAGCTGATCGGCGGCGCGCCGGACGCGTTCTTCGGTCACTTCCTCGACGTCTGGACCCGGGACCCGGACGCCCTGCCCGCCGATGTCCGCGCCGCCTACCTGAAGGCGTCGCGCGAGGCGGTGCCCTCCATCGTGGCCGACTACCGGGCCTCGGCCGGTATCGACGTCGAGCACGACCGGGCGGACCGGGAGCACGGCAACCGGCTGCGGATGCCGGTGACCGTGCTCCAGCAGGACTGGGGTGCCGCTCTCGGCTACGACGCCGCCGCGCTGTGGCGGGCGTGGGCCCCGGACCTGCGGCACCGGACCGTCGGCTGCGGCCACTTCATGGCGGAGGAGGCGCCGGGCGAGGTCGCCGGGGCGCTGCGCGACCTGCTGGCCCGGTAGGGACACACCGGGGACACGTACAACGATCGGTTGTATGTGCCGCCCGGCCGGTTGTTTGATCCACCCGGCCCGGCTCGCTTTGATGTCGGGCGTGACGGAGTCGGGTGCGGTCGAGTCGGACGTGGTGGGCGGCGGTTCGCTGGGGAGGGGGTTCGGTTGGTTGTGGGCGGCGTACGCGGTCAGCGCGTTCGGCACGCGGCTGGCCTTCGACGCCTTTCCGTTGATCGCGGTCCTGGTGCTGGACGCCGGACCGGCCCAGGTGGCGGCGCTCGCGGCGGCCGGTCTCGCGGTGGGCGCGGTGGTCGCCGTGCCGCTCGGGCCGTGGGTGGAGTTCCGGCGCAAGCGGCCGGTGATGGTGGCGATGGACCTGGTCCGGTGCGCGGTGCTGCTGAGCGTGCCGCTCGCGTACGTCCTCGGCCGGCTCGGCTTCGCCCAGCTGCTGGTCGTGTCGGTCGTCGTCGCCGCGGCCGACATCACGTTCAGGGCCGCCGCCGGTTCCTGTCTCAAGGCGCTGGTGCGGCCGCCGGACCTGCTGCGGGCCAACGGCCGGTTCGAGTCGACGACCTGGACCGCGGCCCTGCTCGGGCCCCCGGTCGGCGGGGCCGCGGTCGGGCTCTTCGGTCCGGTGGTGACGGTGGCGGTCGACGCGGTCAGCTATCTCCTCTCGGCGCTGGGCATCCGCGCGATCGGGGGCGGGGAGCCGCGCCCGCGGCGCACGGAAGCGGGCCGGCTGCGCGCCGGTGACCTGCTGGACGGCTGGCGGTACGTGCTCGCCTCGCCGGAGCTGCGTCCGCTGTTCCTCAACACGGTCCTGGTCAACGGGCTGATCATGGCGACGACACCGCTGCTGGCCGTGCTCATGCTGGGCGATCTGGGCTTCGCGCCCTGGCAGTACTCCCTCGCCTTCGCGGTGCCGTGCGTGGGCGGGCTGGTCGGCGCGCGGCTGGCCGGGCCGCTCGTGGCGCGCTTCGGGGAGCACCGGGTGCTGGTCACCAGTGGGGTGCTGCGGGTGTGCTGGCCCGTCGGGCTGGCCTTCGTGGGGCCGGGGACGGCGGGCCTTGTCCTGGTGATGGCGGTCGAGTTCGGGCTGATCACGTCCGTCGGCGTGTGCAACCCGCTGTACGCCACCCGTCGGCTGGAGTCGACGCCCGCGGACCGGGTGGCGCGCACGCTGTCGGCCTGGACGGTCAGCGGGAAGCTGACGACCGCGGCGCTGACCGCGCTCTGGGGTCTGCTGGCCGGCCTGACCGGAACGCGTACGGCGGTCGCGCTCGCGGGCGCCGTACTCCTGACGACCCCGCTGCTGCTGCCCCGGCGGGCCCCCGCCCCGGCACCACCCCTGGTGAAGCCCACCGCCGACGCGTGAGGCCCCCCGGCGCACCCCTCCGTCACGCCGAAACACCGTCACGCCCCCGGCAACGCGCCCCCGCCCAGGCCGGGGAAGCGGCGGCGGGCCTCCGCGAACAGGGTCGGGTAGGCGGTGCCGTGGGCTGCCGCGGCGGCGAAGAGGGTGCCGAGGGCGGCGCGCAGCGGGTCCGGGTCGGCGGCGGCGCGGAGGGCGGGCAGGGCCAGGGCCCGGCACAGCGGGGCGCCGTGGCCGACGCCGGGCGGGTCCGGCGCGGTGAGGGCAGTGCGGTCGTCGGTGAAGAACCGCTCCCAGGCCAGCTGGGTGTCGTCGAACGGCGCCGGCAGGGGCTCGCCGCGGTCCAAGGCGGCCAGGGCGGACGCGATCCAGTCGACGCCGTCCAGTCCGGCGGCGGTGAAGGCGCGGCGGGCGGCCCACCGGGCGAGACCGCGCTGGGTGGCCGGGCACGCCGCGTCGACGGCGTCGAGCAGGTCCCGGTCCAGCGGCACGAGCCCGCGGGCGACATCGCCGGCCTCCCGCACGCGGGGGCTGGGCAGCCGCCCGCCCCAGGACCGGATCTCGGCGCGCTCCCGCTCGCTCGGCTCCCCGGAAACGGGTGGCCCCAGGGCGCCCGCGCAGTGGTGCCGGTGTGCGGCGCCGCGGGCGGTCCGCCGGACGACCCGGTCCGCGGTGGGCGGGGCCGGCCAGAACTGGAGGAGGTACTGGCCGACCGGCCCCGCCTCCCGCGCCGCGGAGGACATGGGCCCCGCGCCGCCGTCCAGGCCGCGTCCGCAGTAGCGCACCCGGTGGTCGGCGGGCGGCAGGGCCACCTCGCACAGCGTGCCGTGGCCGCAGGGCAGGACCGCGGTCGAGGCGGTCAGCGGCCGGAAGGACGCCTCCACCACGTCCTCCCAGTGGTCGTCGAGGGGCGGCGCGGCGCCGTGCACCTCGACGGTCAGCGCGACGGGCCCGCTGCGCACGCCCGTGCACAGGAAGAGGCAGCCCGGGACGGCCGGGCCGCACAGGCCGTCGGTCTGTCCGGCGCAGCCCTCCGACGGCTCCGGCCCCCGCGGCTCCCGGCGGCTGTCCACGTGGAACCGCCCGTGGGCGACCGGAAGTTCACCCCTGTACACCGTCCGCATCCGCACGGCCAGTCCCCCTCGCATCCGGCACTTCGAGGCCACCAGTATGCGGAGGGGGACTGACAACGAAAGCGGGACGGTGCCGGGAACGCCGGTCAGCGGGCCCCGGGTACGTCCTCCGTGACGCCGTTCAGCGGCGAGGAGGGGTCACTGCCGTACGGGCGGGTGAAGGCCTCCATGCCGTGCCCGGAGGGGTCGGTGAAGTACACGCCCCGGCCGCCGTCGTTGCGGTTGATCCGGCGCGGATACCGGCCGTGCGGATCGGCCTGGATGGGGACCCCGCCCTCGACGAGCCGGGCGAGGACGGCGTCGAACTCCTCCTCGGAGACGAGGAACGCGTAGTGCTGCGTGGGGATGTCGGTGTCGACGGTGGCGAAATCGAGGGTGACGCCGTTGGCGGTCGTCACGGGCAGGAACATTCCGGTCGGTTCGCCGACCTCGAGACCGAGGACTCCGGCGAGGAAACGGGCGGACTTCTCCCGGTCGCGGGAGAGAACGATGGTGTGGTTGAACTCGACTGACACGGGTCAATGCCTCCACGGGCATCTCCGCGGCGCCTCCATGCCTCACCCGGACGGTGACCGACACGCGATGCCGCGCGAAGATCATACGCCGCGAAGCCGCGCCCGGGCAGTCCGTCAGCCGGCCTGATCGCTGTCCTTCATCGCGCCCCAGCCGTGCCAGCGCTCGACCTCGATCCAGGCGCTGACCCGGGGCCGCTCCCGGTTCGGGTACGGGTTGCCGGTGTAGTGCCGGGAGAGGCGGTCGATGCCGGAGAGGTCCTCGTCGTCGCGCATCTCGGCGACGCGGCCGATGAGGGTGACGTGGGTGTACCAGTCGTCGCCCGCGAGGACGGTGAGGGTGACGCGCGGGTCGCGGCGCAGGTGTCCCAGGCGCACGCGGCCCGCGTCGAGGTTGATCAGCACGCGGCCGTCGTCGTCCCACACGTACCAGGTGGGCGTGGTGACGGGGGCGCCGTCCTGGCGGAGGGTGGCCATGACGCACGGGTTGGGGCGGCGCAGCAGTTCGACGGCCTCGGGCGGCAGCGGCGGCTTGGACATGCGGACTCCTCGCGATTCGGTGTGGTCCGGCACCGGCTCCGGCTCCGGTGTCGGTGTCGGTGTCGGTGTCGGGGACGGTCTCGTGCACCGGTACCCCGAGTGGGCTCAGTCGGTCGCCTTCTCCTCGAAACTGGCGAAGTAGGCCGCCGCCATGTCCTCGTCGCCGTGCCCCTGGGCGACGGCCCGGGCGAAGCGTTCCGCACCGGCCGCGGCGAGGTCCAGCCGGACGCCGTTGGCCTCGCCGGCCTCGACGATCAGCCGGGCGTCCTTCTCGGCGGTGGCGACCGCGAACTGGGCCGGCGTCAGCGCGCCGTCGCGGATCAGACCGGCCTTGGCACGCAGGTAGCCCATGTCGAGGGGCCCGCCGGCGATGGCGTCGAAGAAGGCGTCCGGGTCCACGCCCAGGGCCTTGGCCAGGGACAGGACCTCGCCGACCGCGTTGGTGGCGGCGAGGACCCAGCTGTTGGCCACCAGTTTCAGCCGGGTCGCGCTGCCGGCCGCGCCGTCCTCGCCGGTCCACACGGTGCGCGAGCCGACGGCGTCGAACACCGGCGCCACGGTGTCCCGGGCCACGCCGGGACCGGCCGCCAGCACCAGCAGCTGACCGGCCTCGGCGGGCTGCCGGGTGCCGAGGACGGGGGCGTCGAAGAAGACGAGGCCGTGCTCGTGGGCGAAGGCGGCCAGGTCGGCGACCGCGTCGACGCCCGCGGTGGTGGACTGCGCCCACACGGTGCCGGGGCTCAGCCCGGGCGCGGCCCGCCGCATGACGTCGAGGGCGGCCGGGCCGTCGTAGAGCATCGTGAGGACCACGTCGGCGCCCCGTACCGCCTCGTCCGGGCCGTCCGCGACGTGCGCGCCGTCGGCGGCCAGCGGCTCCGCCTTGTCCCGGCTGCGGTTCCAGACGCGGACGGTGTGTCCGGCGCGGGCGAGGTTGCGGGCCATCGCGGCACCCATGATGCCGGTGCCCAGGACGCTCACGGTGAGCTGGTCGGTCATGACGTCGCCTTCTGACTCGTACGGTCGTGCCGGGGCCAGCCTGCCACCGGACGCGGGTCCCCGCGCGTCCGCGCGGACCCGTCCCGTACGGTACGGCCGTGAACGCCTTCACCGACGACATCGACAGCAACGGCGAGACCGTCCCGGGCCGTTACGGCCCCTCCGCCACGACCGAGGCCGACCCTCGGCAGGTGGGCCGGGTGCGGACCGAGTACTCCCCCGCGCACGACGGCGACCCCGATCCCGGCGAGATCGTCTGGACGTGGGTGCCCTACGAGGAGGCGGACGGCCGGGGCAAGGACCGGCCGGTGCTGGTGGTGGCCCGGGAGGCGGCCGGGACGGTGCTGGCGGTGCAGCTCTCCAGCAAGCGGCACGACGGCGACCGCGAGTGGGTGCCGATCGGGAGCGGGCCGTGGGACCGCTCGGGGCGCGACTCCTGGGTCGACGTGGACCGGGTGCTGCGCCTGCACGACGCCGGGATGCGCCGCGAGGCGTGCGCCCTGGACCGGATGCGGTTCAACCTCGTACGGCAGCGGCTGCGGGAGCGCTACGGCTGGAGCTGACCGGGGCCGCCCGCGCCCTCCGGGAAGGCGCGCTCGAACGCCGCCCGGACGGTGGCGCCCGGGGTGCGGTCCAGGATGCCGAACGCCACCCGTTCGAAGGCACCGGCGAACCGCCCGCCGGGGCCGAGCGATGTCCGGAACGCGCCCGCCACCCGGGCGGGGTCGTTGCGGAACACGCCGCAGCCCCAGGCGCCGAGCACCAGCCGCCGGTACCCGTGGGCCGCGGCCGTCTCCAGCACCCGCTCGGCGCGCGCGGCGAGGGCGGCGGGCAGGTCGGCGGCGCGCTCCGGGGCCGTGCGCAGCACCACGCCCGCGTTGGGCGCGGCGGAGGTGAGGAAGCCGGCCGTGAAGGGCTCGTCCAGCAGGCGGCCCCGGTCGTCGCGGAAGACGGGCACGGCGGGCGAGTGGACGACGCGGTCCGTGTAGAACGGGTCGCGGTGGGCGCGGTGGTGGTCGTAGAACGCGCGCGCCCGCAGCAGGCAGGTGTACAGGGCGGAGGCCCGGCACAGGGCCTCCTCCTGGGCCTGGGCGCCGTTGAGGTAGCCGCCGCCCGGATTGCGCGCGGAGGCGAAGTTGAGCACGGCGACGTGGCCGCCGAGCCGCCGGGCGGCCTCCAGGCTGCTCTCGCCGGTGACCTCGAAGACCGTGCCCGCCCCGGCCGGAACGGACACCTCGACGGGCTCCGGACCGTACATCCGCGTGCCGTCCCCGGCCGCCGCGATCGCCGCCGCGAGGGACACCTCACGCCCGTCTGAGGCGCGATAGGAACCGGCCGCGACGATCTGCTCGGTCTGCTGTGCGATGCCCCGCAGGCGCGCGCTCACGGCGCCACCCCCGTGGACGCCGTGGCCGCGCGCGGCGCGGTCTCCCCCGTCGTGCTCATGCGGGAATCCTGGGTGATGCTGGGGATGCGGTGCAACGGAGTTTCCCGACCGGCGAACGACGTGGAAACCCCCGGAAACGGGGGGATCGCGGAGATGACCGAGCGGGAACGTCCCGAAATGCACCCTTGTGCGGAGCGGCACGAGGGTCTTGGGTGGGACGAGTGTGCCGGCCCGGCCCACCGCAGAGGGGCCGGCGGCATGGTGGAATCTCAGGAGGATCCCTACATGTCCGATTCGGTTGGCGGCTGTATCCGGCCGCGTACCGCTGTCAGTGAGGCCGAGGTCGAGGCGCTGGTCCACGGCATCTGCTTCAAGACCGGCCCGCCCGGACTCCTCGGCGTCGAGGTGGAATGGCTCGTCCACGAGCTGCGCGCGCCGCGGCTCCCCGTGTCACCCGAACGGCTCCGCGCGATGTACACCGCGCTGCGGGCCGTGCCCCTGAGGTCGGCGCTGACCGTCGAGCCCGGCGGCCAGCTGGAGCTGAGTTCGCTCCCCGCCGCCTCGCTGACGGAGTGCGTCCGCTCCGTCTCCGCCGACCTGGACGCCGTCCGCGCCGTACTGCGCGAGGACGGCCTCGCCCTGGTCGGCCTCGGCCACGATCCCTGGCAGGCGCCGCGCCGCTACCTGCGTCAGCCGCGCTACGACGCCATGGAGTCCTGTCTCGACCGCACCGGTCCCGGTGGCCGCTTCATGATGTGCGCCTCCGCCTCCGTGCAGGTGTGCGTGGACGCCGGTCACGAGGAACCCGGGCCGATGGGCCACGTACGCCGGTGGTGGCTGGCCCATCACCTGGGCGCCGTCCTGCTGGCCGCGTTCGCCAACTCCCCGCTGTCCGGCGGCCGGCCCACCGGCTGGCGGTCCACCCGGCAGCTGCGGTGGACGCAGATCGGGGAAGGCCGGGCGGGCGGTCCCCCGCTGGACAGCGACCCGCGCGGCGCCTGGGCCCGGCACGTGCTGGACGCCCCGGTGATGTGCGTACGCCGCGACGACGGCCCCTGGGACGTGCCGGAGGGCCTGACCCTGCGGCAGTGGACCCGCGAACCGGTGCCCCGGCCGCCGACCCGGGAGGACCTGGACTACCACCTCACCACGCTCTTCCCGCCGGTACGGCCCCGCGGCCACCTGGAGCTGCGCATGATCGACGCGCAGCCCGGGGACGACGGCTGGATCGTGCCGCTGGCGGTGACCGCCGCGCTGTTCGACGACCCGGAGGCCACCGAGACCGCCTACCGGGCCGTCAAGCCGCTGGCCGAGCGCACGCTCGGTCTGTCCGCGCCGCACAACCCGCTGTACGAGGACGCGGCCCGTGCCGCGCTGACCGATCCCGAGCTGCGCGAGGCGGCCGTCACCTGCTTCACGGCGGCGCTCGCCGCGCTGCCCCGGCTCGGCGCGGGCACCGAGGTGATCGACGCCGTCGCCGGGTACCGGGAGCGGTACGTCCTCAGGGGCCGCTGCCCCGCCGACGATCTGCTGGACATGCCGGGCGGCGCGGACCGTGGCCCGCACGGGAGGGAGACCCGCTCATGACCGACCCCACCGACCACACCGACCCCACCGCCACCGCCACCGTCACCTCCGGCCACGGGGCCGTGGACGCCGAGCGGCTGCGTGAGCGGGCCCTGACCACGCTGGTCACCGCCCGCGAGCGCACCACGCTGCTGACCAGCTGCGTCGAGGGCCCCGACCTGACCGGCCAGGTGTCGCCGCTGATGTCCCCGCTGGTGTGGGACCTGGCGCACATCGGCAACCAGGAGGAGCAGTGGCTGCTGCGCGCGGTCGCCGGGCAGGAGGCGATACGCCCGGAGATCGACGGCCTGTACGACGCCTTCGAGCATCCCCGCTCCGAGCGGCCGAGCCTGCCGCTGCTGTCGCCCGCCGAGGCCCGGCGGTACGCGGCGGACGTGCGCGGACGGGCCCTGGACGTGCTGGAGCGCACCGCGTTCGACGGGACGCGGCTGACGGAGGCCGGCTTCGCCTTCGGGATGATCGCCCAGCACGAGCAGCAGCACGACGAGACCATGCTGATCACGCACCAGCTGCGCCGGGGCCCGCAGGCCCTGACCGCCCCCGATCCGGACCCGGTGGGGCTGTTCACCGGGCCGGCGGAAGTCCTGGTGCCGGGCGGCCCGTTCACCATGGGCACGTCGACCGAGCCGTGGGCCCTGGACAACGAACGGCCCGCGCACCGGCGCGAGGTGGCGCCGTACTTCATCGACACCGTCCCGGTGACCAACGGCGCCTACCGGGCGTTCATCGAGGACGGCGGCTACGACGACCCGCGCTGGTGGACTCCCGAGGGCTGGGACCACGTCCGCCGGCACTCCCTCAGCGCCCCGCTGTTCTGGCGCCGGGACGGCGGGCAGTGGCTGCGGCGCCGCTTCGGGGTGACCGAGGTGGTGCCGGCCGACGAGCCGGTGCTGCACGTGTGCTGGTACGAGGCCGACGCCTACGCCCGCTGGGCCGGGCGGCGGCTGCCCACCGAGGCCGAGTGGGAGAAGGCCGCCCGGTACGACCCGGCCGGCGACCGCGCCCTGCGCTATCCGTGGGGCGACGCCGACCCGGGCCCGGAGCACGCCAACCTCGGTCAGCGGCACCTGCGCCCGGCGCCCGCGGGCAGCTACCCGGCCGGTGAGTCGCCGCTCGGCGTACGGCAGTTGATCGGCGACGTCTGGGAGTGGACGTCGAGCGACTTCGCCCCGTACCCGGGCTTCAGGGCGTTCCCGTACCGGGAGTACTCGGAGGTGTTCTTCGGCCCCGAGTACAAGGTGCTGCGCGGCGGTTCCTTCGCGGTGGACGCGGTGGCCTGCCGGGGCACGTTCCGCAACTGGGACTATCCGATCCGGCGGCAGATCTTCTCCGGGTTCCGCACCGCCCGGTCGGCGGAGGCGTCCTGATGTGCCGTCACCTGGCCTACGTGGGCCCCGCGGAGCCGCTCGGCGAGCTTCTGGTGGCGCCGCCGCACGGTCTGTACCGCCAGTCGTGGGCGCCGCGGCACCAGCGGTACGGCACGGTCAACGCCGACGGGTTCGGGGTCGGCTGGTACGCCGAGGGCGACCCGGTGCCGGCCCGGTACCGCCGGGCGGGGCCGATCTGGGCGGACCAGTCCTTCGCCGACCTGGCCCGGGTGGTGCGGACCGGTGCGCTGCTGGGCGCCGTACGGGACGCGACGCTGTCCGGCGCCGACGCGGAGGCGGCCGCGGCGCCGTTCGCCGCGGGGACCTGGCTGTTCAGCCACAACGGCGCCGTGGCGGGCTGGCCGGACTCGCTGGCGCCGGTGGCCGCGACGCTGCCGCCCGGACAGCTGCTGTCCCTGGAGGCGCGCAACGACTCGGCGCTCGTGTGGGCGCTGGTCCTGGCCCGGCTGCGCGCCGGGGACGACGAGGGCCGGGCGCTGGCCGAGACGGTGCTGGAGGTCGCCGCGGCGGCCCCCGCCTCCCGGCTCAACCTGCTCCTCACCAACAGCTCCAGCGTCACCGCCACCACCTGGGGCGACACCCTCTGGTACCTGTCCCGTCCGGGCGGCGGCACGGTCGTCGCCTCGGAGCCCTACGACGACGACCCGCGCTGGCAGGAGGTCCCCGACCGGACCCTGCTCGCGGCGAGCGGCACGGACGTGCGGCTCACCCCGCTCAAGGTGCCGGGCGAGACCGCCCCGGCAGACGCTTTCGTCTCTGCGAAGGAGCCCCGCACGTGAGCCAGTTCCGTCTGACCCGGACGCTGCCCGAGGACGCCACGGACGCCGCCCTGCGTGCCGACGTCCTGGCGGGCCTGACGAGCACGCCCAAGTGGCTGCCGCCGAAGTGGTTCTACGACGCGCGGGGCAGCGAGCTGTTCGAGGCGATCACCGCGCTGCCGGAGTACTACCCGACCCGGGCCGAGCGGGAGATCCTGGTCGACCGGGCCGGCGAGATCGCGGCGGCGACCGGTGCCCGCACTTTGGTCGAGCTGGGCTCCGGCTCCTCGGAGAAGACGCGGGTGCTGCTCGACGCGCTGACCGAGCGGACCGGGCTGCGCGGCTATGTGCCGGTCGACGTGAGCGAGAGCGCCCTCACCCAGGCCGGGCAGGCGCTGGTAGCCGAGCGTCCGGGGCTCCAGGTGCACGCGCTGATCGCCGACTTCACCGCCGGGCTGACGTTGCCCGACACGCCGGGACCGCGGCTGGTGGCGTTCCTCGGCGGCACCCTCGGCAATCTGCTGCCCGAGGAGCGCGCCGGGTTCCTGGCCTCCGTCCGCGCCCTGCTCTCCCCGGGCGACAGCCTGCTGCTCGGCACGGACCTGGTCAAGGACGAGGGGGTGCTGGTCCGCGCGTACGACGACGCGGCCGGGGTGACGGCCGAGTTCAACAAGAACGTGCTGTCGGTGGTCAACCGTGAGCTGGAGGCCGACTTCGCGCCCGCGGCCTTCGAGCACGTGGCGCTGTGGAACGCCGAACGGGAGTGGATCGAGATGCGGCTGCGCTCGCGCACCGCGCAGACCGTCAAGATCCAGGCGCTCGACCTGGCCGTGGACTTCGCGGGCGGGGAGGAGCTGCGCACCGAGGTGTCCGCGAAGTTCCGGCGGGAGGGGGTGCGGGCCGAGCTGGCGGCGGCCGGGCTCGACCTGGCCCACTGGTGGACGGACGGCGAGGGCCGTTTCGCCCTGTCGCTGAGCGTGGCCCGCTGAGCGTGGCGCGCTGAGCGGGCCGGTCAGCGCGCGTTGGCGTCCAGCAGTTCGGTGACGCGGTCGGAGGCCCTGCGGGCCTCCGACTTCGCGTCCGCCCCGGTGAGCACCTTCGTCATGTACGCCTTGATCGGGTTGTCCGCCTCGACCGCGCCCCACCGGGGCGTACCGGGGGTGGCCCGGCCCTGTGCGGCGCCTGCCGCCATGGCCTCGATGCCCTCCTCGCCGGAGACCTCCTCGGCGAGCGACTTCTTGTTCGGGACGTAGTTCATGGTGCGGGCCAGGTCGGTGTTCCACTTCTCGCCCGCGAGCGCCTCGATCACGGCGAGGGCGCCCTCCTCCTGGTCGGTGTTCTTCGGCACGACGAGGTCGGAGCCGCCGGTGAAGACGGCGCCGGGCCTGCCGGCGCTCTTGCCGGGCACGGGGAAGAAGCCGATCTTGCCCTTGAGGTCGGGGTTGTCGCGCACGATGGACTGGGCGAGGCCGGGCACGGCGACGATCTGCGCGACCCGCCCCTTCGCGAAGACCCCGGACTGCGGCGGGTGTTCCTCGTCGGCGTCGACCGGGCCGTCGCCCAGGGCTTGCAGTTCGCGGTAGAAGTCCATGCCGCGCAGGGCCGCCTCGGAGTCCAGGGCGCCCGTCCAGGAGCCGCCCTCGCCGTCCTGGGTGGCCAGTTCGCCGCCCTCGTCCCAGATGAAGCCGGAGAGCGTGTACCAGTCCTGGCCGGCGAGGTAGATGCCCTGGTCGCCGTCCTTGTCGAGCTTCTCCGTGGCGGTGAGCCACTCCTCACGGGTGCGGGGCGGTCCCTCGACGCCGGCCTGCTCGAAGAGGTCCTTGCGGTAGATGACGACGCGGTTGGCGGCGTACCAGGGGATGCCGAACTGCTGGGACATCCACTGCCCCGGTTCGGCCAGACCCGGCAGCCAGTCGCGGATGCCCCAGTCGCGCATCGACTCCAGGGTCAGGTTCTGCAGTCGGCCGCCCTCCGCGTACTGCGGCACCTGGGTGTTGCCGACCTCGACGACGTCGGGTCCGTCCGAGCCGTCGGCTCTCAGCGCGGCCTGCACCTTGTCGCCGATCCCGGTCCACTCCTGGATGCGGATGTCCAGGTCGAGGCCGGGATGGTCGGCCTCGAAGCCCTCGGTGAACCGCTTCAGGAAGTCCTGCGAGGCACTGTCCTTCATCAGCCACACGGTGACGGTGCGCCGCTCGCTCCCGCCGTCCCGCGAGACCAGGCCGCAGCCGCTGAGCACGGAGGCGGACACACAGACAAGGGCGAGGAGGCGACGTCTCACGAGGGGTCCTTCTGACTGACGAACAGAGGGCGCAGGCAGGCGTGTCCTGCACACGCGAAGAGAGACCCGACGTGGGGGACGAGCCCGAGGCTCGAACGGGTGTCTGGGATTTTGGTATGGACCATTACAAAGGTCAAGGGGAGGCACCGGGAGGTACCGGACGGTTTCCACCTCCGAGGCCGATGCCTCGCGCTCCGCCCCGACGTGGGGCACGGTGGAGTGACGCAGGGCACACCGCCGCCCCGCGGAAGGGAGCACCCGCATGTCGAACCACACCTACCGGGTCACCGAGGTCGTCGGCACCTCGCCCGACGGCGTCGACCAGGCCGTCCGCAACGCCATCACGCGCGCCTCGCAGACCCTGCGCAAACTGGACTGGTTCGAGGTGACGCAGGTGCGCGGCCAGATCGAGGACGGCCAGGTCGCGCACTGGCAGGTCGGTCTCAAGCTCGGCTTCCGCCTGGAGGAGTCGGACTGACGCCCCCGAGCCCCTCGGACGCCCACGTCCCTCAGGTGCGGCCCTCGCGCTCCTGCGCCGCGCGCAGCTCGGCCGACCGGGCCGCCCAGCGTGCCCGGAGCACGGGGAAACCGGCCCGTTCGGCGTCGTCGCAGACCAGCTCGTCGTCGTCCACCAGGACCCGGACCTCGCGGGTCCGCGCGAGCCGGCGCAGGATCTCCAGCTTGGTGCGCCGGGCGGGCCTGCGGTCGGCGTTGCCGCGCATGTGCACGGTCCCGTCCGGCAGGCCGTGCGCGGCCAGCCAGTCGAGCGTGTCCCGGCGGCAGCGCTCGGGCCGTCCGGTCAGGTAGACGATCTCGCACTCCTTCGCGCTCTCCCGCACCAGCGCGATGCCTTCGGCGAGCGGCGGATCGTGCGGCGCGGCGGCGAAGAAGGCGTCCCAGTCGCGCGGCCGGCGCTCCAGGAACCGCTGCCGGTGCGCGGTGTCGGCGAGGGTGTTGTCCAGGTCGAACACGGCCACCGGGGGCCTGCTGCTGTCGCTCACCCGCCCCACCCTAGAGCGCGCCGCCGGGAATCTGTGGGGCGTGGGAGCGTTGCACACCATGTGACCTCCGCACTCGCCACCACCCGCTTCTCCGTCCTCGACCGTTCCCGCATCCGGGCCGGCCGCACCGCCGGTCAGGCGCTGCGCGACACCGTGGAGCTGGCCCGGGAGGCGGAGCGGCTCGGCTACCACCGGTTCTGGGTGGCGGAGCACCACGGCGTGCCCGGGGTGGCCGGATCGGCGCCGACCGTGCTGGCGGCCGCCGTGGCCGGGGCGACGGACCGCATCCGCGTCGGCACCGGGGGCGTGATGCTGCCCAACCACCGGCCGCTGGTCGTCGCCGAGCAGTTCGGCGTGCTGGAGTCGCTCTTCCCGGGCCGGATCGACATGGGTCTCGGCCGCTCGGTCGGCTTCACCGACGGCGTCCGCAGGGCGCTGGGCCGGGAGAAGGACGACGCGGAGGACTTCGACGCGCAACTGGCCGAGCTGCTCGGCTGGTTCCGGGGCACCTCGCCCACGGGCGTGCACGCGCGCCCCTCGGAAGGGCTGACCGTACCGCCGTTCGTGCTGGCCATGGGCGAGGGCGCGGCCGTCGCCGCCCGGGCCGGCCTGCCGATGGTCATCGGGGACCTGCGCGACCGGGACCGGATGCGCCGCGGCATCGACCGCTACCGCGCCGGGTTCCGCCCCTCCGAGTGGAGCCGGGAGCCGTACGTCGTCGTCTCCGGGACCGTCGCGGTGGCCGCCACGCCCGAGGCGGCCCGGCGGCTCCTGGTCCCGGAGGCGTGGTCCATGGCCCACGCCCGCACACGCGGCTCCTTCCCGCCGCTGCCGCCGGCCGAGGAGGTCGAGGCCCGGACGATGACCGCGAAGGAACGCGAGCTGTACGAGGCCGGTCTCGCCGGCCACGTCGCGGGCACCGAGGAGCAGGTCGCCGACGAGCTGGAGCGGCTGGTGAAGGAGACCGGGGCGCAGGAGGTCCTGGTCACCACCAGCACGTACGACCGCGCCGCGCTGCTCGACTCCTACCGGCGGCTCGCCCGGGTCACCGGTACGGGGCCGCTCGGCACCCCGGCGTAGAATCGCGGGGTTTGTCCCCCCACCGTACGGAGCCCTCCGCGATGCACAGCCCCCACGACCCGTACGTCCGGGTGCGCGACGCCCGCGAGCACAACCTCAAGGGCGTGGACGTGGACGTCCCCCGGGACGTGGTGGCGGTGTTCACCGGGGTCTCGGGCTCGGGGAAGTCGTCGCTGGCCTTCGGGACGGTCTACGCGGAGGCGCAGCGGCGCTACTTCGAGTCGGTCGCGCCCTACGCCCGCCGGCTGATCCACCAGGTCGGCGCCCCCCGGGTGGGCGAGATCACCGGGCTGCCGCCGGCCGTGTCGCTCCAGCAGCGGCGGGCGACCCCGACGTCCCGTTCCTCGGTGGGGACGGTCACCAACCTCTCCAACTCCCTGCGGATGCTCTTCTCCCGCGCCGGCGACTACCCGCCGGGCGCCGAGCGGCTGGACTCCGACGCGTTCTCGCCGAACACCGCGGCCGGGGCGTGCCCTCGGTGCCACGGGCTGGGCCGGGTGCACCGCACCACCGAGGAGCTGCTGGTCCCCGATCCCTCGCTGTCGATCCGGGACGGTGCGATCGCCGCGTGGCCGGGCGCCTGGCAGGGCAAGAACCTGCGGGACGTCCTGGACGCGCTCGGGTACGACGTGGACCGGCCCTGGCGCGAGCTGCCCGCCGAAGCGCGGGAGTGGATCCTGTTCACCGACGACCAGCCGGTGGTCACGGTGCACCCGGTGCGGGACGCGGACCGCATCCAGCGGCCCTACCAGGGCACGTACATGAGCGCCCGGCGCTACGTGCTGAAGACGTTCGCGGACTCGAAGAGCGCCACGCTGCGGGCGAAGGCGGAGCGGTTCCTCACCAGCGCGCCCTGCCCGGTGTGCGGCGGCGGCAGGCTGCGGCCCGAGGCGCTCGCGGTGACCGTCGGCGGCCGCACCGTCGCCGAGCTGGCCGCGCTGCCGCTCACCGAGCTGGCCGCCCTGCTGCCGACCGAGGGCGAGACGGCCAGGGTGCTGACCGAGGACCTGACCTCCCGGATCGCGCCCGTCGTCGAGCTGGGGCTCGGCTATCTGAGCCTGGACCGGCCCACCCCCACCCTGTCGGCGGGCGAGTTGCAGCGGCTGCGCCTGGCGACCCAGCTGCGGTCCGGGCTGTTCGGGGTGGTGTACGTCCTCGACGAGCCCTCGGCGGGACTGCACCCGGCGGACACGGAGGCGCTCCTGACGGTGCTCGCGCGGCTGAAGGCGGCCGGGAACTCGGTGTTCGTGGTGGAGCACCACCTGGGCGTGATGCGCGGCGCCGACTGGATCGTGGACGTCGGTCCGCGGGCCGGGGAGCACGGCGGGCGGGTGCTGTACAGCGGCCCGGTCGACGGGCTGGCCGAGGTCGCGGAGTCCGCCACCGCCCGTCACCTCTTCCACCGCTCCCCCGCGCCCGTCCGCGCGGCGCGCGCCCCGCGCGGCACGGTGACCGTCGGCCCGGTGACCCGGCACAACCTGCGCGGGGTGACCGCGCGGTTCCCGCTCGGGGTGCTCACCGCGGTGACCGGCGTGTCCGGCTCCGGGAAGTCGACCCTGGTCGGCGAGATCACCGAGGACCTGGCGGGCGTGGACCGGCTGGTCTCCGTGGACCAGCGGCCGATCGGCCGCACCCCGCGCTCCAACCTGGCCACGTACACGGGCCTGTTCGACGTCGTGCGCAAGGTCTTCGCCGCCACCGGCCAGGCGCGGGAGCGGGGTTACGGCGTGGGCCGGTTCTCCTTCAACGTGGCGGGAGGGCGCTGCGAGACCTGCCAGGGCGAGGGCTTCGTCAGCGTCGAGCTGCTGTTCCTGCCGAGCACGTACGCGCCGTGCCCGGACTGCGACGGGGCGCGCTACAACCCCGAGACGCTCGAAGTGGCCTACCGGGGACGGAACATCGCCGAGGTGCTGGACCTGACGGTGGAGGGGGCGGCGGAGTTCTTCGCGGACACACCGGCGGCGGCCCGCAGCCTGGCCGCGCTGCTGGACGTGGGCCTCGGCTATCTGCGGCTCGGCCAGCCCGCGACCGAGCTGTCCGGCGGGGAGGCGCAGCGCATCAAGCTGGCGAGCGAGTTGCAGCGCGGGCGCCGCGGCCACACCCTGTATCTGCTCGACGAGCCGACGACCGGTCTGCACCCGGCCGACGTCGAGGTGCTGATGCGCCAGTTGCACGGTCTGGTCGACGCCGGGCACACGGTGGTCGTGGTCGAGCACGACATGGGTGTGGTCGCCGGCGCCGACCACGTGATCGACCTGGGTCCGGGCGGCGGCGACGCGGGCGGCCGGATCGTGGCCGCCGGGACGCCCGCCGAGGTGGCGGGCGCCGATGGGAGCGCCACCGCGCCCTATCTGGCCCGGGCCCTGGACGGCCGTGAGCGCCGGTGAAGTCCCTTCACCGGCGCACGGTCCCGCGCTGACGAGTCCGCGGGGTCCGGGGGACGGTCATTCGCGGCCCCGCCGCTTGCCGCCCCGGCCGGTCTCGTCCTCCGTGAAGGACTCCGTCTCGGCCTCGATGCGCTCCTTGCGGACCTGGCCGCGCACCGTCTCGTTCTCCGTGAGCTCCTCCGTGGTCATCCGGACGCGCTCCACCGGTACCGTCTCCGTCTCCACGACGGGGCGTTCCGCGTGCAGCGTGACCTCGTGCTCGGCCTCGCTGATCTCCGGTCCGGCCAGGGCCTCGTCACGGTTGGCGTCCGTGATGGGCTCGCGCACCACGCGCACTTCCTCGTGGGTCACCGGAACGGTCTGCTGGACCTCTTCCGTGACCACGTACTTGCGCAGCCTGGCCCGGCCCGACTCGTGCCGTTCGACGCCGACGTGCATCTGCTCCTCAGAGCGGGTCATGGCCTCGTCGCCGCGCATGGCCTCGCGTTCCGCCGCGTCCTGGCGACCGGTCATGCCGCCGGTACCGGCCGCGCCGCGCATGTCCCTGTCGCCGGCCTCGCCGGTCCGGCCGGCCATGCCCGCCGCACCCGCCGCTCCGGCGGCGCCGGCCGCGCCCGCCGTGCCCGCCGTGCCCGGTCCGGCGGCCCAGCGGCCGTCGTCGGTGCGTTCGGCCTCGGACAGCACGCTGTCCCAGTTGATGCCGTAGTAGTCGTAGAGCCGGTGCTCCTCGGTCTCCGACAGATGGCCGCCCGCGTCGACGTCGACAGAGGGCGCGCCCTTGACCTGGTCCTTGCCGTAGGGAACCTCGAGGTGGTCCTGCACCAGCGCGGCGTCGCGGATGGGCACGAAGGACTCGGCGGAGCCGAACATGCCCGTCTTGACGCTCACCCACTCGGGGCGCCCGGTCATGTCGTCGAAGAAGACATGCTTGGCGTCGCCGATCTTGTTGCCGTCCCCGTCGTAGACCGGTTGGTCCAGGACGTTGGCGATCTCTTCACGGGTGATCATCTGCCATCACCCTCCTTTCGAGTGCCTGCCTTCCGGTTGTCCGCATCCAGCGGTAAGGAAACGGCACATACCTCACAAAGCACACATACTTTTCGAAGGTGCTTTCCCCTGGTCACCGTGGACCTCGTCCTCGGTGGCCCGGGCCAGGGCACGCCGGTCGCGGTGGCGGCCGGGCGGTACGGCCGGCCGCACCTCCACCTCGGCGGTCAGGCCACGCGCCGACGCCACCCGCCACAGGGAGGCGAGCAGGGTGTCCACGCCGACGAACGCGGGCGTCGTGCTCACCGCCCGCTCCCCCGCCCGGTAGCGGATCCGGACCGGCTGGACCGGCACCCCGGCGTCCAGGGCGGCCTGGAACACGGCACGGCGGAAGGGTCCGTGGGCGCGTCCGCACCAGGTGCTGCCCTCGGGGAAGGCGGCCACTGCGGCGCCCGTGCGCAGGGCCCGCGCGATCGCGTCGACCGTGCCCGGCAGGGCCCGCGGCCGGTCCCGTTCGATGAACAGCACCCCGGCGCGCGCCGTCGGCCCGCCCGCCACCGGCCAGCGCCGGATCTCGCTCTTGGCCAGCATCCTCGCGGGGCGTACGGCGGCCAGCAGCGGGATGTCGAGCCAGGAGACGTGGTTGGCGACGAGGAGCAGCCCGCCGGTGGGGACGGCGGCCCCCGTGACGCGGACCCGGACCCCCGCGGCCCGCACGATCCACCGGCACCAGCGCCGCACCAGTGCCTCGGGCAGCCTGCGCCGCAGGCCGGACGGCGCGAGCACGACAGCGATCCCGGCGAGGAGCAGCACGGCGACCGCGGTGAGCCGCAGCACGGCGCGCGGCACCGCCGCCGCGGCCGGGGACCGTTGCACGCACGCGGCGGGGGTGCAGGGTGCCGGCGGCAGCCAGCCGCTCATCAGGCCGGGGCGAGCGAGAGGAAGTGGCGCAGGTAGCGCGGGTCGACCCGGCTCATCGGCAGCAGCACGTACAGGTCCGCGACGCCGAAGTCCACGTCGTGCGCGGGCTCCCCGCAGACCCAGGCGCCGAGCCGGAGGTAGCCGCGCAGCAGCGCCGGGAGCTCGGTGCGGGCGGCGGGCGCCGCCGGGCGCGGGACCCACGGCAGCAGCGGCCGTACCCGGTACTCCTCGGGCGCCAGGTGCCTGGTCCGCACCCGGTCCCAGGCACCGGCGGCGAGGGCCCCGCCGTCGGCGAGCGGGAGTGAGCAGCAGCCCGCCAGCCAGGCGTGGCCGCGGTCGGTCATGTAGCGGGCTATGCCGGCCCAGACGAGTCCGATGACGGCGCCGTCGCGGTGGTCGGGGTGCACGCAGGAGCGGCCGACCTCGACCAGGGAGGGCCGGATCGCGTCCAGCGCGGCGAGGTCGAACTCGCTCTCCGCGTACAGCCGTCCGGCGACCGCGGCGCGCTCCGGGGGCAGCAGCCGGTAGGTGCCGACGACCTGCCCGGTGGTCTCCTCGCGCACGAGCAGGTGGTCGCAGTACGCGTCGAAGGGGTCGACGTCGTACCCGGGCCGCGGGCTCGCCAGCAGCGCGCCCATCTCCCCGGCGAACACGTCGTGCCGCAGCCGCTGCGCGGCCCGTACGTCGTCCTCGTCGCGGGCGAGGGCGACGGTGTAGCGGCGGGGCGCGGCGGGCTTCTTCGGGGGACGGTCAGCGGTCAGTACGCCGGTCATGGGTGCTCTCCTGGTCGTGAGAACGGTGCCGTGGGGACGGTGTCGTGGGGACGGCTCCCCCCAGTTCTTCCGACGCCGGCTGTACTGCGCATGACGACCGCCGGGAGCGCGGATGTGCGCTTCCTGAATGCCGGGCGCGAAAGCGAGACGGGGCCGGGAGGAGCACCTCTCCCGGCCCCGTCCGTCCGCACCGTTCGGCGAACGTCGTCGGGGCTACTGCTTCGCCACCTTGCGCGTGGCGCGCAGCCATTCCCTGTTCATGCTGGTGATGGAGACCAGCGGGATGCCCTTCGGGCAGGCCGTCGCGCACTCGCCGGTGAGGGTGCACCCGCCGAAGCCCTCCGCGTCCATCTGCCCGACCATGTCCAGCACCCGTGTCTCCCGCTCGGGCGCGCCCTGCGGCAGGACGTTCAGGTGGTTCACCTTCGCGGAGGTGAACAGCATCGCCGCCCCGTTCGGGCAGGCCGCGACGCACGCGCCGCAGCCGATGCACTCCGCGTGCTCGAAGGCGAGGTCGGCGTCCGGTTTCGGCACCGGTGTGGCGTGCGCCTCCGGCGCGGCACCGGTCGGCGCGGTGATGTAGCCGCCGGCCTGGATGATCCGGTCGAAGGCCGAGCGGTCGACGACCAGGTCCTTGACGACCGGGAAGGCGGACGCCCGCCACGGCTCGACGTCGATGGTGTCGCCGTCCTGGAAGGACCGCATGTGCAGCTGGCAGGTGGTGGTGCGCTCGGGGCCGTGGGCGTCGCCGTTGATGACCAGCGAGCAGGCGCCGCAGATGCCCTCGCGGCAGTCGTGGTCGAAGGCGACCGGGTCCTCGCCCTTGAGGATGAGCTCCTCGTTGAGGGTGTCGAGCATCTCCAGGAAGGACATGTCGCTGGAGATGCCGTCCACCTCGTACGTGGACATGGCGCCGTCGGCGTCGGCGTTCTTCTGCCGCCAGACGCGCAGGGTGAGCTTCATGCGTAGCTCCGCTGGGTGGGGTGGACGTACTCGAAGACCAGGTCTTCCTTGTGCAGGGTGGGGGCCTCGCCGGTGCCGGTGAACTCCCAGGCGGCGGCGTAGCCGAACTCGTCGTCCTTGCGGGCCGCCTCGCCGTCCGGGGTCTGGGACTCCTCGCGGAAGTGGCCGCCGCAGGACTCGGAGCGGTGCAGCGCGTCGAGGCACATCAGCTCGGCCAGCTCCAGGTAGTCGACGATGCGGTTGGCCTTCTCCAGCGACTGGTTGAACTCCTCGCCGGTGCCCGGGACCTTGATGCGCCGCCAGAACTCCTCGCGGATCTGCGGGATGCGCTCCAGCGCCTTGCGCAGTCCGGAGTCGGTGCGGGCCATGCCGCAGAACTCCCACATCAGCTCGCCCAGTTCCCGGTGGAAGGAGTCCGGGGTGCGGTCGCCGTCGACGGACAGCAGCAGGTTCAGCCGGTCCTCGGTCTCGGCCAGCACCTCCTGCACCACCGGGTGGTCGTCGTCCACGTCGTCCTGGTGCGGGGTGCGGGCGAGGTAGTCGTTGATGGTGGCCGGCAGCACGAAGTAACCGTCGGCCAGGCCCTGCATCAGCGCGGAGGCGCCCAGCCGGTTGGCGCCGTGGTCGGAGAAGTTGGCCTCGCCGACGGCGAAGAGGCCGGGGATCGTGGTCTGGAGGTCGTAGTCGACCCACAGGCCGCCCATCGTGTAGTGCACGGCGGGGTAGATCCGCATCGGTACCTGGTACGGGTCCTCGTCGGTGATCCGCTGGTACATGTCGAAGAGGTTGCCGTACTTGGCCTCGACCGCCTTGCGGCCCATGCGCTTGATGGCGTCGGCGAAGTCCAGGTAGACGCCCTGGCCGCCGGGACCCACTCCCCTGCCCTCGTCGCAGACGTTCTTCGCGGCGCGGGAGGCGATGTCGCGGGGGACGAGGTTGCCGAAGGACGGGTAGATGCGCTCCAGGTAGTAGTCGCGCTCGTCCTCGGGGATCTTGTTCGGCGGCCGGTCGTCGCCCTTGGCCTTGGGCACCCAGATCCGGCCGTCGTTGCGCAGCGACTCGCTCATCAGCGTCAGCTTGGACTGGTGGTCGCCGGTGCGCGGGATGCAGGTCGGGTGGATCTGCGTGAAGCAGGGGTTGGCGAAGTAGGCGCCGCGCCGGTGCGCCCGCCAGATCGCGGTCGCGTTGGAGTTCATGGCGTTGGTGGAGAGGTAGAAGACGTTGCCGTAGCCACCGCTGGCCAGGACGACGGCGTCCGCGAAGTAGGTGTCGATCTTCCCGGTGATCAGGTCCCGGGCGACGATGCCGCGGGCCCGGCCGTCCACCACGATCAGGTCGAGCATCTCGGTGCGGGCGTGCATCTCGATGTTCCCGGCCGCGATCTGCCTGCTGAGCGCCTGGTAGGCGCCGAGCAGCAGCTGCTGGCCCGTCTGGCCGCGGGCGTAGAAGGTGCGGGAGACCTGCACGCCGCCGAAGGAGCGGGTGTCGAGCAGTCCGCCGTACTCGCGGGCGAAGGGCACGCCCTGCGCCACGCACTGGTCGATGATCTCGACGGAGATCTGCGCGAGCCGGTGCACGTTGGACTCGCGGGAGCGGAAGTCGCCGCCCTTGACAGTGTCGTAGAACAGGCGGTGGATCGAGTCGCCGTCGTTGCGGTAGTTCTTCGCCGCGTTGATGCCGCCCTGGGCGGCGATGGAGTGGGCGCGGCGCGGGGAGTCCTGGTAGCAGAACTGGACGACGCGGTAGCCCTGTTCGGCCAGCGTCGCGCCCGCGGAGCCGCCCGCGAGGCCGGTGCCGACGACGATGACGGTCTTCCGGCGCCGGTTGGCGGGGTTGACCAGCTTCGCCTCGAAACGGCGCGTGTCCCAGCGCTCGTTGACGGGTCCGGCCGGGGCCTTGGTGTCGGCGACCGGCTCGCCGGTCGTGTAGTCGGCGTAGGTTGTCATGTCAGCTCACCACTCCGGTCATGACGCCCACGGGTACGGCGACGAAGCCGACCGTGAGCAGCAGCGCGAGGACGTTCGCGGTCGTCTTCAGGGCCCGGCCGCGGGTGCGGCTGCCGGCGCCGAGGGTCTGGGCGGCGCTCCAGAAGCCGTGCCGGATGTGCAGGCCGAGGGCGAGCATCGCGACGATGTAGATGACGTTGCCGTACCAGGTGGAGAAGGTGTCCACGACGTTCTGGTAGGGCTTGCCGGTCTCGAAGCCGCCAGAGTGCACGGTGCCGGTGGTCAGGTCGAGGATGTGCCAGACGATGAAGAGGCCGAGGATGATCCCGCCCCAGCGCATGGTGCGGGTCGCGTAGCTGGAGCGGGGCTTCTTGTGCACGTATTTGCTGGGCCGCGCCTTGATGTCGCGGCGGCTGAGCTGGTACGCGGAGACGGCGTGGGCGACGACGGCGACGACCAGCACGACGCGGATCAGCCAGAGCGTCCACTCGTAGTGCATGAACGGCTCGCCGACCGTGCGCAGCCAGTGGGCGTAGTGGTTGAACTCCTCGGTCCCGAAGTAGATCTTCAGGTTCCCGATCATGTGGGCGACCAGGTAGAGCAGCATGACGAGACCGCTGACCGCCATCACTGTCTTCTTGCCGACGGTCGAGTCCCACACGGTGCGCGCCATGGACGGCCGTCGGTCCGTCCGCGTTGCCAGAGCCATGTCACAGGACGTTACGGGCCCGGCACCCCATCGGTCCAAGACATGGAACGCCTCGTTTCCATAGGTGCCGCCTATCGAGCACGTATGCTCGCCGTATGCAGTTGCAACAGCTCCAGTACTTCGTGGCGGTCGCCGAGACCCGGCACTTCACCCGGGCCGCCGAGGTGGTCCACGTGGCGCAGCCCTCGCTGTCGCAGCAGATCAAGGCGCTGGAGCGGGAGCTGGGCGCCGACCTGTTCCTGCGGGCGCGCGGGAACATCACGCTCACCGACGCCGGGGAGGCGCTGCTGCCGCTGGCCCGGCGCATCCTGGCGGACGCGGACACCGCCCGGCACGAGGTGCTGGAGCTGGCGCAGCTGCGCCGCGGCCGGGTCCGGCTGGGCGCCACCCCGAGCCTGTGCACCGGTCTGCTGCCCGACGTGCTGCGCGCCTTCCACGACCGCTATCCCGGCATCCAGCTGCTGATCGAGGAGGGCGGCTCGCACGACCTGGTGCGGGAGCTGGCGCGTGGCGCGCTCGACCTCGCCCTGGTCGTGCTGCCGCTACCCACCGCCTCACCGGCGCTGACCACGGTGGAGCTGCTGCGGGAGGACCTGGTGGTGGTGTCGTCCCCGGAGTCGCCCCGCCCGGGCGGCGGGCGCCGTGCCGTGCGCATCACCGACCTGGAGGGCGAGCGTCTGGTGATGTTCCGGCACGGCTACGACCTGCGGGAGCTGACCGTGGCCGCGTGCCGCTCCGCCGGGTTCGAGCCCGACTTCGCCGTGGAGGGCGGGGAGATGGACGCGGTGCTGGGCTTCGTGCGGGCCGGGCTGGGCATGGCGGTCGTCCCGCGCATGGTGGCCGCCCGCTCCGGGCGCGGACTGCGGGTGACCCCACTGGCCCGGCCCGGCCTGCACCGCACCATCGCCCTGGCCCACCGCAGCGACGTGGCTCCGCCCCGGGCGGCACGGGAGTTGCAGCGGATGCTGCTGGAGCGGTGACAGAACAGCCCGGGGTCAGAGCGTGGCCGGGCGGAGTACCTCCTCGCACCAGCGGCGGAAGCTCGTGGGCGCGGTGTCCGGGGTGCTGGGCTCGGCCGCGCCGTAGAAGCCCTGGGCGTCCATCGCCGAGGCCATGTCGGCCAGGCCCTGGGCGCCCGCCTCGCTCGCCCCGAAGCGCAGGGCCGACGCCCGGTACGCCTCGGGCGTCGTCTCCAGCACGCGTACCGGACGGCCCAGTACGTCGGACAGCACCTCGGCCATGCCCTCGGGGGTGAGGTCGTCGGGGCCGACGAGCGGGACGTCGGCGCGGCCGGTCCAGGTGTCGTCGAGGAGCAGGCGGGCGGCCGTGGCGGCGATGTCGGCGGTGGCGCAGGTCCGCAGGACGCGGTCCGCGGCGTAGGCCATGCGGAACTCGCCCGTGTCGCGCAGGGCGGCCGCCTGCCCGAGCAGGTTCTCCATCAGGAAGGGCGGGCACAGGGCGCGGTAGTGCACGCCGGTGGCCGCGATCCGGTCGTCCATGGCCAGGGAGGCGGAGATGGGTCCGGCGTCCTTGGCCACGCCGCGTCCCAGGCTGGAGACGGCGACGACCCGTGCGACACCCTGCCGCGCGATCACCTCGCACAGCGGCAGCGTGAAGTCGCGGAAGTGGCCCTCGACGCTGTCGGCGCCGGGCGCGGGCGGCACCAGCCAGAACACCTGGTCGGCCTCGGTACAGGCGGCGGCCAGGACCTCCGGGTCGGCATGCGAGCCCGGGAAGACCTCGGCGCGCTCGCGGGCGCGGGCGGTGAGGCGGGCGGGGTCGCGGGCGATGACGCGCAGGGCGGTCCCGTCGTCCCGGGCGTCGAGGGCGTCCAGGACGTCGTCGAGGACCTGTCGGCCGATTCCGCCGGTCGGGGTGGTGATGACGATCACGAGCACAACTCCGCTTCAGGGAGGGAGGAAAGAGAGGGAGACCGCGCCGGGGCGGGAAGCCCGTTCCCTGCGCTTCCCGGCGCTCTCTCATCCTGTGCGCCGGCCCGCAGGAACTGAAGGACCGATCCGATCCCGGTTGTTACCCTGAAGGCAATACCGGGGGCACGAAGGGAGGCGGAGCATGGAGTCCCGTTCCCTGCGCTACTTCGTCGCCGTCGCGGAGGAACTCAACTTCGCGCGAGCCGCCGAGCGGCTGGGCATCTCCCCGCCGCCCCTGTCCAGGGCGATCCGCCGCCTGGAGGCCGAGCTGGGCGTCACCCTGTTCGAGCGGACCACCCACCGCGTCACCCGGACCCCGGCGGGGGACGTGCTGCTCGCCGAGGCGCGCGTCGCGCTGGACGCCCTGGAGGCCGCCGGACAGCGGGCCAGACGCGCTGCCGAGGGGCCGAAGCTGGTGCTGGCCATGAAGGCCGACGGGGACGCCGGGCTGCTGGAGCCGATCCTCGCGCGCTACGCGACCGAGCCCGGGTCCGTGCCGGTGGCCGTGCGGCTGTGCGGGTGGCAGGAACAGCCGCGGCTGCTGCGCGCCGGAGCGGCGGACGTGGCCCTCGTCCACGCCCCGTTCGACGGGACCGGCCTGGACACCGAGACGCTGGCCGCCGAACCGCGCGTCGCCGTCCTGGCCGCGAACCACCCGCTCGCCGCCCGCGACCGGCTGGAACTGGCCGACCTCGGCCTCGACGCGGGCAGCGTGGAACGGCACGTCGACGACGCCCGGCGCGGCCACGACGACCTGGCCCAGGTGCTCACGGCCGTCTCCCTCGGGAAGGTCGTCACCCTGCTGCCCGCCTCGGTGACCGCCCGCTACCCGCGCCCGGGCGTCGCCTACCGCCCGGTCCTGGACGCCCCGCCGGTCGTCCTCTCCCTCGCCTGGCCCCGCCAGTCCCGCTCCACGGCCACCGCGGCCCTGGTCCGCGCGGCGACGGAGGTCGCCGAAACGGCCCGCGCCGCCGCCTGAGCCGAGCGACAGCTCGCACACCGCCGTCGTTCCGCGCCCGCCCGGCGGACAGGCGCCACCCACGCCCAGGCGCCACGTACCGTCCCGCCCCGGACGCGCCGCCGGTCGCCCATTCAACTCCCCTGCCCCGGCGCGCTTACGCCCGGCAGCGACCGCGGCCCGCGACGGAGCCCGAGCTGAGCCGCGGCCCGTGGCGGAGCCGGGCGGCCCGGCTGCCCCGTTCAGCCCGTGGCGTCCACCAGGGCCAGGTCGTGCAGGCGCTCCGGCGGGCCGGGGCGGGCGTAGTACCAGCCCTGGGCCGTGTCGCAGCCCAGTATGCGCAGCTGCTCGGCCTGGGCCCCGGTCTCCACGCCCTCCACGGTGACCGCGAGGTCCAGGCTGTGGGCGAGGGCGACAATCCCTTCGACGATCTTCAGGTCGACCGGGTCCGCCGGGAACTGCTGCATGCTCTGCGTGAACGAGCGGTCCAGCTTGAGGACGCTCACCGGCAGCCGGCGCAGGTTGGCCAGGTTGGAGTAGCCGGTGCCGAAGTCGTCCAGGGCGATGTCGACGCCCATCTCGGCCAGCCGGCGCAGCGGTTTCAGCAGGTCGTCGTCGGCGCCGATCAGCGCCGACTCGGTCACCTCCAGGCAGAGCGCGTCGGGCGTGACACCGGTCCGCTCCAGGATCTCGACGGTGTCCTGGACCAGCCCCGGGTGGGTGAGCTGGCAGGGCGAGAGGTTGACGTTGATGCGCAGCGGGCCCGCGGCGCCGCCCTCGCCGTACCGCTCCCGCCACAGGCGGGCCTGCCGCACGGACTGCTCCAGGACCCAGCGGCCCAGCGGCACGATGAGCCCCGTGTGCTCGGCGAGCGGGATGAACCGGTCCGGGCCGAGCACCCCGTGCTGCGGGTGCAGCCAGCGCACCAGCGCCTCGGCGCCGCGCACACTGCCGTCGCCGAGGTGGACCAGCGGCTGGTACTCGATGAAGAACTCGCCCCGCTCCAGGGCGGCGGGCAGCGCGGTGGTCAGCCCGTGCCGGGTGATGACGCGGGCGTCGGCCTCCGGGTCGGCCAGCTCGTAGCGGTTGCCGCCGGCCGACTTGGCCCGGTACATGGTGATGTCGGCGCTGCGCAGCACCTCGGCCGGGCTGCGCTCGCCGGCCGGGCCCTCGACGATGCCGATGCTGCCCCGCACGGTCAGTTCGCGTCCGTCGACGCTGACCGGGGCGAGCAGCGCGTTCATGATGCGCCCGGCCAGCTCGTCGACCTCGTGCCGGGTGTCGGGCCCCGTGGTCAGCGCCACGAACTCGTCGCCGCCGAGCCGGGCGACCATCTCGCCGGGCGCGGTGGCGCAGGACTGGAGCCGGTCGGCGACCTCCACGAGCAGCCGGTCGCCGGCCGCGTGGCCGAGGCTGTCGTTGACGGTCTTGAAGCCGTCGAGGTCGAGGTAGCACAGGCCGAAGCGCTGGCCCGGGCCCGCGTTCAGGGCCTTCTCCAGGCGTTCGAAGAAGAAGCTGCGGTTGGGCAGCCCGGTGAGCGCGTCGTGCGTGGCCTCGTAGCGCAACCGCAGGTTGAGCAGCCGCCGTTCGGTGGTGTCCTCCATCAGCGCGAGCTGGTACTGCGGGGTGCCGTCGGCGTCGCGGAGCAGGGAGACGGTCAGGTTGGTCCACAGGACCGTCCCGTCGGGCCGGTAGAAGGCCTTCTCCACGTGGTAGTGCTCGCGCTCGCCGCGCACCAGCTCCTCGTAGAGCCGCCAGATCTGCGGCGCGTCGTCGGGGTGCGTCCACTCGGTGGCCCGGCGGCCGCCCAGCGTGGAGTCGGCGATGCCGAACATGCGCATCAACGCGTCGTTGACCTGGAGGACGTTGCCGTCCAGGTCGGCGATGCCGATGCCTATGGCGGCGCCCTCGAAGACCGCGCGGAAGCGGGCCTCGCTGGCGTGCAGGGCCTCGGCGACCACGCCCTGCGCCTTCAGGGCGGCCTGCGCGATGGCCTCCTGCTCGGCGAGGGTCCGGGCGCGCAGTGCCCCGGCGAACCCGGCCGCCATCGCGTGCTGGAGCCGTGCGGAACGGGCCCGCAGGCCCTCCGGGTCGCCGCCCTCGCCGCAGTAGAGCACCAGGTAGGCGTCGACGCAGTCCAGCGTCCGGGAGAGCGCCTCCGGGTCGGTGCAGTGCGCGTCGACGAGCGCGGCGCCGACCGTCCGCGCCGCGTCGGCGTCGAAGCTCCGGGCGTGCAGCGCCTCGCTCAGCCGGCGGGCCAGCGGCAGCAGCTGCGCCTCGAACTCGGGCCGGGTGGACGACGTCGAGGTCACCGGGAACACCGCCCGGCTCCAGATCGTCGCGAACCGGCGCAGCCTGTCCTCCGGCCCGTCCGGCTCCGCGCTCACGCCGTACGCCCCACGCCGGCGAACCCGGAGAACGTGTACGGGTCCTCGTCCTCCGGCTCTCCCTCCGGCCTCCAGCGCGGCATCGGAACCAGTCCGGGTTCCACCATGTCGTACCCCTCGAAGAACCGCGCGATGTCGTCGCGCGAACGCATGATCAGCGGATTGCGGATGTCCTTGTACACGTCCACCGCGCCCCCGGCCCGCTCGGCGGGCAGCGGGATTCCCTCGTACGAGGCGTGCGTGAGGACGAGCAGACTGCCGGGCGCGAGCGCGTCGCTCAGCTCGGCCACCGCAGCGTACGGGTCGTCCGCGTCTTCCACGAAGTGCAGTATGGCAACCAGCAGCAGGGCCACCGGTCGATTCAGGTCGATCAGCCGCTCCACCTGGGGGCTGGCCAGGATCTCCCGCGGCTTGAGCAGGTCGCCGGCCACCACGTCCGCGTCGTCGTGGCCCGCCAGGACGGCCTCGCTGTGGGCGACCGCCACCGGGTCGTGGTCGACGTACACCACGCGGGCGCCGGGACGGCTGCGTCCGGCCACCTCGTGGACGTTGCCGAAGGTGGGGATGCCGGAGCCGATGTCGAGGAACTGGTCGATGCCCTCGCCGGCCGCGAAGCGCACAGCCCGGCGCATGAACGCCCGGTTCGCCTGCATGATCTTGGGGAGTCCCGGCATGAACTCCATCGCCCTGCGGGCCGCTTCCCGGTCGACCTCGAAGTTGTGCGAACCGCCCAGGTAGAAGTCGTAGATCCGGGACACGCTGGGCACCGAGATGTCGATGCTGCGAGGGGCCCAGGCGGGACGCTCCATCTAGCACTCCAAGGCGTAGGCGGTCCGGTGTTCGAGCTGAGGCTACTGATCGCTCGTCAAAGGAGCGAGCCCAAACGGAAATTGACCGTCCGTTCCCGGTCACTGCCCGCGGCACGTGCCGTGGGCGAAGGCAGGCCAATGCGCACGAACGGGACCGTCCCCTCCGTCTGGGTACGGAGGGGACAGCCGCGGTCGCGCGCTGAAGGCCCGCAGGCGGGGAGGACGCTACTTCTTCGGCGCGCCGACCGGCTTCCCGTCGGGCTTGACGGCGTACCAGGTGCCGCCCACGCCCTGACCGTTGGTGTCCCCGGCCTTCTTGTCGCCGGCGAAGGTGTAGATGGGCCAGCAGTCGATCGTCTGCTGGGCTCCGCCGTCGGGGCGGGTGAAGCTCATCAGCCCCTTCTTCACCACGCCCTCGGTGTCGTTGGCCTCGACGGGCGCCACGACCGGCCACTTCTCCAGGCACGCGCCGGTGCAGGCCGACACCGGTTTCGGCCAGGCCTCGTCCTTCATGAAGCGGTAGACGGTCATGCCGTTCTTGTCGACGACGATCTCGCCGAGCTTCGGGTCCTCGCGGGTGGACAGCCCGGCGGCCGGTTCGGCCTCGGCCTTCTTGCCGTCGGCGGCCAGCGCGTACCACTTCTTGCCGACGCCCTGGCCCTTGACGTCTCCGGCGGCGGTGTCCTTGGCGTAGCGGTACGCGGGCCAGCCGCCGATCGTCAGCTGCTTGGTGCCGTCGGGCCGGGTGACCTCGCCGAGCAGGTCCTCGTCGATGCCCTCACCGGCGAGGGCGTCGTCCGCGGCCACCGGCGGCCACAGGGTGGCACAGTCGTTCTCGCAGGTCGTCTTGGGCGGCTGGGCGGTGTCGGCGTCGAAGCGGTAGAGGGTACGGCCCGCTCCGTCGGTCACCAGCTCGCCGACGTCGGCGTTCGCGGTGACGGACAGCTTGCCCGCGGGCTCCGGCGCGCTCGCCGAGGCCCGTCCGGCGCCCGCTCCGGTACCGAGTCCGTCACCGGCGCCGGTGCCCAGGTCGCCGACGTCGCCGGGGGCGGCGGTGGCGCCCACGTTCTGGCTGCCGGTGGCGCCGCCGCCGTCCTGGCCGCACGCCGTCGTCAGCGCCAGCAGCGCCGCGGCGCCCGCCACGAGTGAGGCGCTCCGCCAGGAGGTCTTCATCGTCAATCCCCGATCGTCACGAAGGTGTTGGGGCGCCCCGGTGGGCCGCCCGCACGACCCTGGGTACGCACGGGGCAGCCCGTCGTGTTCAACCGGCCGCGGGTTTTCTTCCCGTCCGGCGCCGGCGCGCGCTCCCTCGTACAGGTTTCCGGGCTCCCGTGCGAGCGGGTCCGCCCTCGTCAAACCCCTGGTGGCGCCGTGTCCCTCCTTCGGGGCAATCACCGGGCACTCGGGCGTGGGACGGTGCGCCAGGCCCCATGATCTGCGTCGTGCATGGACCCGAACCGACCCGATCCGCCGCCGCCGGACGGGTGTTGGCCCTGGTGACGCTGACGTTCACCCTCGTCGGCATACCGGTCGGCCCGGCGCAGGCCGACGCCTGCGCGTACGCGTCGACCGGACCGGACGGCACCGAGGCGGTGGCGGTCGCCGGGAGCGCTTCCTGGCCCACCTTCCCGCCCTGCCCGAGGCCCACCCCGACGCCCCCGCCCCCGCCGACGCCCACACCCGAGCCTCCCCCGCCCGAGCCCCCTCCCCCGCCGCCCCCCGCACCGAAGCCTCCGCCGCCCGAGCCGCCGAAGCCCGAACCACCGCCCCCGCCTCCGCCCGCGCGCCCGGCGCCGCCCCGGCCCGCACCGGTCCCACCCCCGACCCCAACGCCGACCCCGCGTCCCACCCCGCCGCCGGTCCGTCCCGCGGCGCCCGCGCCCGCTCCGTCGGTCACACCCGAGCCCACGCCCCGCCCGTCGCTCAGCCCGGTGCACTATCCGCGCCACCGCGCCGCCCGGGCGCCGCAGCGGTCCTCGCGCGGGACCACGTCGCCGCTCGTCTTCGTCCTGCTCATCACGGTGCCCGCGGTGGTCGCCGTCGCCGCGCTCCGTGCGCGCTGATCCCTGGAGGTCTCTGTTGCCGGAATGGCTTGTTCTCACCCTCGCGATGCTGGCCGCCTGTGTCGTGGTCGTCATCGTCACCCTCCTGCGGCACCGCACCGCGTCCGACGACGAGGACATCACCGAGACCCCGGACGTCATCGAGTACATGACGATGTGGATCGGCGTGGTGTACGCCATCGTCCTGGGCCTGGCCATCGCCGGTGTCTGGGAGGCGCGCAGCGCGGCCCAGGCCGACGTGCAGACGGAGGCCGTCGCGCTGCACGAGATCTCGGAACGGGCCCGGGTCTACCCGCCCGACGTCCGTGACCGCATCCGGGCGGATGTCAACGCCTATGTCGGACACGTCGTCACCACCGAGTGGAAGGCCATGGCCGACCACGGCGAGGTGACCGACCGCGGCACCGCACTGCTCGACCGCCTGCGCGCGGACGTCACCGACTACGAGCCGAGGTCGGACTTCGAGGCGCAGGCGTACCAGCCCCTCGTCGACCAGGTGGCCCTCGCGGACCAGGCCCGCACCGCCCGCGCCCAGTCGACCGGGGCGACCATGCCGGGGGTGGTGTGGTTCGGGCTGATCGCCGGGGCCGTCGTCACCGTCGGGATGGTCTTCGCCCTGCAGATCCGGCGCACCACCCGCGAACTGGTCCTCGCGGGGCTGTTCTCCGCGCTGATCGCCTTCCTGCTCTTCCTGATCTGGGACTTCGACGCACCCTTCAGCCGGGGCGTCGCGGCGTCGACCGACCCGTTCCTGAGCCTCTTCCCGGGCGCCGGGGACTGACACGACGACGGGGACGGTGGCGGCCGACACGCCGTCACCGTCGCCTGAGCGGCCCACACCTTTGCCCCATTCGCGCGACTGCGATCGCGGCGACGTGCACGGCTTCCTAGCGTTTCGGGCATCGAGGTGCATACCTGGCGCGAGCGGAACAGGTCCGCCGCTGCTCCTCGGGGACCCGGAGGATTCACCATGCGCGCGATACCCGTCGCCTCGGTCGCCCTGCTGGGCGGCGCCGCCCTCTCCGCCTGCGTGCCGGCCGGGGCCGTGGGCTCGGGCACGTACGGCTTCACCGTCAGCCCCGCCACCGTGGCGCCCGGCGGCGAGGTCACGCTGGGGGTGGGCCGTACCGCGGCGGGCTGCCACGGGCGGGTCACGGTGACCTCGCCGGTGTTCGACACGGTCACCATCCCCCGGGACGAGTCGTCGGCGACGGCGCGGGTGGACCGGGACGCCCGGCGCGGCGCGGTCTACCGGGTGACGTTCGCCTGCCGGGACAAGACCGGCACGGTGGACCTGACCATCGCGGGCGGCGGCTCGCACCACCCGTCCGACGAGCCCTGGCGCTCCAAGGGCGTGCACGCCGGGGAGGGCGGCAGTCTCGCCGGGTTCGACATCAAGCAGCTCGGGCTCGGTGCGGCGCTCGTCGCGGGCGCGGTGGGCACGGCCCACCACCTCGCGCGCCGCCGTTCCGGCGCGGACGGCGCCTGACCCCGCCCCGCCGAGCGCAGGGCTTCGCCCCGGATCCGACGAGGATCCGGGGCGAAGCCCTGCGGTCGTGCTCCGGTCGCGGGCGCTCAGATGCGCCGCTCGGACCGGCGGCGCATCCAGAACAGTCCGCCACCGGCGACGGCCGCGGCGACGAGCCCGCCGCCGATCGCGACGTCGGTCGAGGTCGCCCCGTCGGACTTGCTGCCGCCGAGGCCGCCGCGGACACCGCCGATGACGGTGAAGGCCGCCGGCCGGGTCAGCCGCCGGCCCGAGCAGTTGACGGTGATGTCGTAGGAGCCCGGCCTGGCGTCCTGCCTGATGGTGGCGGTGCCCTTCGACGTCTCGTTGGCCCCCCTGACCGGGGTCAGGTGGGTGGTGCGGAAGGCGTCCGAGGTCATGGTGCCGCCCTGGGGGCAGCCGTCGACCGTGACGGTCATCTGACCGCCGCGGGCGATCACGCTGGGCAGCGCGACGATGTTGCTCGGCTGGTTGTGGTCACCCCCGGCACTGGCCGCGGGGGCGGCCAGGGAGAGGACAGCGACGGCGGCGCCGGCTGCCGCGAGGGCACGAGTGGTGCGCATGTGATCCTCCGCGGAAGACGCCCCGGGTCCCGTCCCCGGTCGATCGGCGAGAAAGCGCCTCCCAGAAAGACCCTCAGTTGCGCTGCCCCCAGCCGCATTTCGGGAATGGTCCGTCCTGGTGAGCGGCTTAGCGCGCCGAAACCGCGCGAGTGGATATCGCCGCAGGTCACGCCCCGTCAGAAAATCTCCGCCGGTCACCTCCCGGATGGCGCACCGGAGGACGCGCGCACCACCCGTTCGCCGCTGCCCCGTCGCCGGTCCCCCGCACGGCGCTTAGCGTGCTCGTATGCGCGGATGACCCGGCGACGGCCGGGTCGAGAGGGGAAGGCGAATGTACGACTCCGAGTTGGCCGAAGAGGAGGAGCGGCGGAGGAAGCGCGCTCCCTGGGGCGTGATAGCGCTTGTTCTGCTGACCGGTCTCGCGCTCATCCGCAACGGCTCCGGGGAATTCGACGTGGGCCCCCCGCAGCCCGCGTCGGCCGCCGCCTCGGACACCCGCGCGGCCGCCGGTGACGGCGCCGCCTCCGGCGTCACGCCGCTGCCGTACTCGGTGCCGGACCGGGTCTCCGTCCCCGCCATCCAGGTCGACGCGCCGGTCATGGGGGTCGGTCTCGACGCGGACGGCTGGGTCGACGCGCCGCCGCCCGAGGACCCGAACCTGGCGGGCTGGTTCACCGGCGCGGTGTCCCCGGGGGAAAAGGGCACCGCGGTCGTGGTCGGCCATGTCGACAACGAGCAGGGCCCCGCCGTCTTCTACGGGCTCGGCGCCCTGAAGAAGGGGAACACGGTGGACGTGCACCGCCAGGACGGGAAGACGGCGGTTTTCGAGATCTACGGCATCGAGGTCTTCGAGAAGAACAACTTCCCCGGCGACCGGGTCTACGGCTCGAAGGGCGGCCCGGAACTGCGGGTCATCACCTGCGGCGGCGGTTTCACCAAGCAGAACGGCTACGACGGGAACGTCGTCGCCTTCGCCCGCCTGACCGGGGTCCGCTGAGCGTGCCCCGGCCCGGCGGGCGCGGCGGCGGCGCTCAGATCAGGCGCCGCCGGGGAACGGTGAGGTGGTAGCCGGAGTCGAGCAGTTCGGGCAGGTAGCGCCGCAGCGCGCGGACACTCTGCGAGCGGTCGCCCCCGGCGTCGTGGGAGAGCACCACCACGCCGGGGGCGGCGCCTTCCTCGACCCGGTCGACGATGGTGCCGGTGCCGGGTGTGGTCCAGTCGAGGGTGTCCACGGTCCAGGCGAGCGGCTCCATGCCGAGTTCCGCGCCGAGCCGGAAGGCGGCGCGGTTCCACGCGCCGTACGGGGCCCGGAACCAGCGGGGCGCCTCGCCGCAGGCCCGCTCGACGACCTCGCTGGTGCGCTCCATCTCGGAGCGGATGCGGCGCCGGGAGAGTTTCGTCAGCAGCGGGTGGGACCAGGTGTGGTTGCCGACCACGTGCCCCTCGTCGGCCATCCGGGTCAGCAGGTCCGGGTGGTAGTCCGCCATCTCCCCGCACACGAAGAACGTCGCGCGCACCTCGTACTTCGCGAGGGTGTCCAGGATCCGCGGGGTGTACTCGGGGTGGGGTCCGTCGTCGAAGGTGAGCATCATGGTGCGGCCCCGGCCCGTCATGCGCAGGATCGGCTCGCTGCGCACCGGGGGCCGGCCGGGCGCGGCCGGTGGGGCGCCGTATCCGGTCAGCGGCTGGAGTCGGTAGGCGGAGGGCTTGAGCGGGCTGCGCTGCCCGGGCCCGGGGGCGGGGACGGGGGCGGGCGGCTTCGCGGGGCTGTTCCCCAGGCCCGCCGCGAGTGCGCCGCCGGCGCCGGCCGCGCCCAGGGCCGCGGCGCCGGAGAGCAGGGTGCGGCGGGTGAGCAACTGGTCCTTCTTCATGACTCATCACTCGCCCGGTCACGGTGCGCCGCACCTGAGCAACACCGGGGCGGCGGCATGAATCCACCCGCCCGGCTCAAGATCACGGGGTCTCCGATAACCTCGCCGCGTGACGGAACAGCACTCCCATCAGTTCGAACGCGGCACGGACGGACCCAAGGTCATCGTCGCCGGTGTGGACGGCTCCGACTCCTCGTTGCGGGCGGCGGCCTACGCCGGGGGGCTGGCCAGGCGGCAGGGCGCCCTGCTCGCCGTGGTGTACGTGCAGCCGGTGCTGGCGGGAGGCGCGGCGCTCGGGGCGACGGTGGCGGAGACGACCGACGAGATCGCCGAGGAGCTGGTGGCGCAGATCCGGGAGGCGTCCGAGCGGGCGAAGGGGATATTCGACGTCCGCTGGGAGTTCCACACCTTCCGCGGCGACCCGTACAGCGGTCTGGTGCAGACGGCCGACGAGCTGAAGGCGGACGCGGTGGTGGTGGGCGCCTCCGAGCAGGCCGGTCACCGGTTCGTCGGCTCGGTCGCGGTGCGGCTGGTGAAGGCCGGACGCTGGCCGGTGACGGTGGTGCCGTAACACCGGCCAGGGCCGGTGCGGGCGTCTTGGGTCGTGCGTGCGTCGTGACTTCCGTCACGGACGTGGGTGCGTCATCATGATCCACCGTCAGCCGTTTGCCGTTCACGAAGAGGTGAGGCGCGTGGCCCGGTTCCGCATGGGCGAGGGTGTTCTCCGCCGCAAACCCATCGAACACATCGAGGAGACGGAGAGCGGCGGGGGCCTGGTGCGCTCGCTGGGGCTGTGGCAGCTGACCGCGATCGGCGTCGGCGGCATCATCGGGGCCGGGATCTTCACGCTGGCCGGCACCGTCGCCAACGGCACGGCGGGTCCGGCGGTCCTGGTCTCCTTCCTCATCGCCGGTGTGGCGAGCGCCGCGGCCGCCCTGTCGTACGCCGAGTTCGCCGGGCTGATCCCGAAGGCGGGCTCCGCCTACACCTACGGGTACGCGGTCCTGGGCGAGCTGGTGGGCTGGTTCATCGGGTGGGACCTGCTCCTGGAGTACACGGCCATCGTGGCGGTGGTCGCGATCGGCATCTCGGGCTACTTCAGCTTCCTGGTCGGCGAGATGGGCGCCGATCTGCCGAACTGGATGCTGGGGGCGCCCGGCACCGGGGACGGGCACAAGGTCGACCTGTTCGCGGCCGTGCTGTGCCTGCTGATCGCCTATCTGCTGACGCTGGGCATCAGGAACGCGGCCCGCTTCGAGATGGTCGTGGTCGTGCTGAAGGTGCTGGTGGTGCTGCTGGTGATCGGGGTCGGCGTCTTCCACCTCAACAGCTCGAACTACCACCCGTTCTTCCCGTTCGGGGTCGGCGGGGCGTTCACCGGTGCGGCGACGGTGTTCTTCGCGGTCTTCGGCTACGACGCCATGTCGACGGCGGCCGAGGAGTCGAAGGACGCCCAGCGGCACATGCCGAAGGCGATCGTCTACTCGCTGATCATCTCGATGGTGCTGTACGTGGCGGCCTGTCTGGTGCTGACCGGCATGCAGAACTACAAGGACATCGACCCGGAGAGCGGCTTCTCGACGGCGTTCAAGTCGGTGGGGCTCGGCTCGCTGGCGGACATCATCGCGGTGGGCGCCATCATCGGCATCCTCACGGTGATGTTCACGTTCATGCTGGGCGTCACCCGCGTGTGGTTCTCGATGTCGCGCGACGGGCTGCTGCCCAAGTGGTTCGCCAAGACGCACCCGACGCGGCACGTGCCGACGCGGGTCACCTGGATCGTCGGGGTGGCGTCGGCCGCGATCGCCGGGTTCCTGCCGATCGGTGAGGCGGCGGAGCTGACCAACATCGGCATCCTGCTGGCGTTCGTGGTGGTGTGCGCGGCGGTGATCGTGCTGCGCTACCGGCAGCCGGACCTGCCGCGCACCTTCCGTACCCCGTGGATGCCGTTCGTGCCGGCGCTGGGCATCGTCTTCTCGATCTGGCTGATCACCTTCCTCCAGTGGCAGACCTGGGTGCGGTTCGCCGTGTGGTTCGTGGTGGGCCTGGTGATCTACTTCGCGTACTCGTACCGCAAGTCGGAGCTGGCGCGGCGTTAGAGGGTGCGCAGGAATCCGGCGACGACGTCCGTGAAGGCCTCGGGCCGTTCCATGTTCGGGTAGTGCGCGGTGCCGTCGATGACGACGGAACGGCCGTCTGGGACCGTGCGGGCGAGCCGTTCCGCCTCGGCGAGCAGATCGGGCGCGTCCAGGGCGCCGTTGACGGCGAGGACCGGGACGTCGATCTTCGGGACCCGGGACCAGGTGCCGGTCAGGGGCACGTGGTGGTCCTCCTCGTCCGCGGTGTGCTTGGCGAGGGTGCCGAGGGCCATCTCGCGCACGCGGCGCAGCACGTCGGGGTCGACGTCGTCGAGGGTGCGGTGCTCCCCCGGCACGAAGCGCAGGAACGCCGTGAGCCAGCCCTCGACGTCCCCGGCGCCCAGCGCGGCGGCCTGCTCCGCCTGCACCTTCTTCACCCAGGGGTCGGTGTACTCGAACTCGCTGGTGGCCGCCCCGCAGGCCACCACCGCACGGACCAGTTCCGGGTGCTCGAGGACCGTGTCGGTGGCGATGGCCCCGCCCATGGACACGCCGACGAGCACCGCGGGTCCGGTGTCGAGGTGGCGGAGCAGGGCGGCGAGGTCGTCCGCCCAGCGGAACGGCCGGGTCGCGTTGGCGGAGGCGCCGTGTCCGCGGACGTCGGGAGCGATCACGCGGTAGTCGCGGGCCAGGGCGGGGATCTGGGCGTCGAACACGCGGTGGTCGGTGAAGCCGGAGTGCAGCAGGACGACCGGGTCGCCCGCGCCGGTGTCGCGGTAGGCGAGATCTCCGTCGTCGGAGGCGAAGAGGCGGAGGTCCGAAGCGGTATTCATGACAACCAAGGTGTCATATTGGCTCTCATTTTGGCAACCAGGGTGTCATGATGGCGGGGTGAACGACATCGACGCACCCCTTCCCCCGGACGTGCTCGCCCGGCGCCTCACCGAGGTCTACGACCTGGTCGGCCCCCTCTACCGGCGCGCTCAGCGCGGCGTCGAGCAGGGCCTGGCCGCCGACGGCCTGTCCGTGGGCGTCCGCGCCGTGCTGACGATGCTGCGGCGCGGCGGTCCGATGACCGTGCCGCAGATGGGCCGGGCCCAGGCGATCAGCCGTCAGTTCGTCCAGCGGATGGTCAACGAGGCCGCGGCCCTGGACCTGGTGGAGAGCACCCCGAACCCGGCGCACCGCCGGTCGTCGCTGATCCGGCTGACCGACCGGGGCCGGGCCGCGATCGACGGCGTCCTCGACCGGGAGCACCGCCTGCTGAGCGAGGTCGGCTCGGACCTCACGGACGCCGACGTCACCGCCTGCCTGCGGGTGCTCGGGGCCATGCTGACGGCCCTGGACCACGTGGCGGACGCCTGACCTACTCGCCCATCACCAGCCCGTCCTCGGCGGCGCCCCGGCTGAGCACCACGTCGCGGATGCGGTCGCGCACGGCGCGCAGGTCGGCGCCCTCGTCGATCGCCCGGTTGAGGTTCACCACCCGGCCGGCGTCGACGTCGAACAACTGCGGGACGAACTCGGCCTTCGTCACCTTCCAGCGCTCCCCGGCCCGTTCGGGCGGGGCGAAGGTGAAGCGGCCGATGGCCGACTGGTTGCCGCGCGGATCACGGACCCCCGTGTCGTTGACCATCTCGCCCGCGATCTGGTCCCCCATGCCGTAGACCACCCAGGTGCCGTTGACCTTCTCGTAGGCCTGCGGGACGTGCGCGTGGGTGCCGAGGATCAGGTCGATGTCGGGGCGGTCGCCGGTGCGTGCGGCGGTCAGGCTCCGGGCCAGCGCCGACTGGTCCCGGTCGGGCTCGTCCTGCCACTCGGTGCCCCAGTGCAGCGACACGACGACCACGTCGGCGCCGGCCTTCCGGGCGGCCCGCGCGTCCTCGACGATGCGCGCCTCGTCGAGCAGGCCGACCGCCCAGGGCTGGTCCGCGGGCAGCGGGTGGCCGTTGGTGTGGAGGGTGTAGGCGAGGTGGGCCACCTGGGCCCGGCCCGCGCGCAGGACCGTCGCGAGGCCCGCCTCGGCCTCGGTGCGCGCCGTCCCGGCGTGCCGTACGCCCGCGCGGTCGAGGGCGTCCAGGGTGCGGCGGATGCCGTCCGCGCCGTCGTCCACGCTGTGGTTGGAGGCGGTGGAGCAGCCGTCGTAGCCGGTGGCGGCCAGCGCCTTCGCCACCTCGGGCGGGGACTTGAAGAGCGGGTAGCCGCTGTAGTCGCCGTTCGCGCCGTAGATGGTCTCCATGTGGCACAGGGCGATGTCGGCCCGCGCGACGACGGGCCGGGCACCGGCGAGCATCGGGCGGAAGTCGTAGCCGGTGCCGCCCGCGTCGAAGCGGGCCCGCTCGATGATCGAGTCGTGCGGGAGCACGTCCCCGGAGGCGACCAGGGTGAACGCGCCGGTGTCCGCGGCGGACGGCGCGGGCGCAGGCGGTTTCGGCGGTTCGTGGTCGCGGGCCTGGCAGGCCGCGCCCGCGGTGAGGAGGGCGGTCAGGGCCAGGGCCACCTGCCGACTGCGTGTGATCATCCGTTCACTCCGCTGGGTCGCACACCGATGGAAAGTCACATTTACGTACAAACAGATAAAGAGGCATGGCTGGTCACGGGCGGCTCCGACACGCCCATTAGCCCGTCCGGCGTGCGCGAACGGGCCGCCCCGACCGCGCGCCGACCGTTCGTCGAACCGTTCGTCGACGCGATCGACCGCCCGCCGCACACCCGTGCGCGCGCCCTGTCCCCGCGCGGCCCCCTGCGGTGCCATACGGCCATGACGGCCGGAATCACCCTGACGGACACAGCGAACGGGACGACCGCCGAGCACGAGCTCGCCGCACTCCAACGCGAGCACGGCCGGCCGCTCTTCGCGCTGCTGCTGCGGCTCAGCGACGGCGACCGGCAGCGCGCCGAGGACCTGGTGCAGGAGACCCTGGTCCGCGCCTGGCAGCACCCCGAGGCCCTGCGCGCCGACGACTTCGACTCCGTACGGCCGTGGCTGCTCACCGTGGCCCGGCGGCTCGCGATCGACGCGCGCCGCGCCCGCCAGGCCCGCCCCCCGGAGGTCGGCGACGCCGTCCTGGAGAACGCCCGCGTCTGCGCGGATCACGCCGAACGGGCCACCGCGGCCCTCGATGTGCGCGAGGCTGTGAAGACACTCACTCCGGAGCACCGTGAAGTCCTGGTGCTGGTGTACTTCCAGGGGGCGAGTGTGGCGGAAGCCGCGGCCACCCTCGGCATCCCACCCGGTACCGTGAAGTCCCGCGCATACTACGCGCTGCGCGCCATGCGCAGGGTGCTACCGGGATACGCCGCCGACCTGCGGTGAAACCGGTTCTATGGTCAAGCCTCCGTAAAGCGCCTTGCCCAGGACCCCGGTTGAGCAGTCGGCTGTCCTCATCCGTGTTCCGGACGGGGGCCCATGACCCGGGTCGGGCGCCGCGCACGCACCGGAGGAAGGCAGGAAGGGATGCTGCACAGAGGTCAAGAGAGCACGGACGGCACCGGTGGGGGCGAACTGAGCGTTCCCATGGCGTGGTTGTACGCCGAGTACATCGCCGACGAACTGCTGCGGACCGGCGACCTGATGCCGCCGACGTCCTTCGAGTTCCGCGCCGGCCGCGACGCGCTGGCGCTCACCGTCTTCCTGTCCGACACGGAGAACGAGCTGAGCGGCATCCGGGTCGTCACCCACCTGGAGACCTGGCTGTCGTTGACCGCCTACGACCAGCCCTGGCACGAGTGGGTGCACGGGCGGCTGGCCGAGGTCACGGCCGACGCGGTGGCCGCCGGACGCCACTCGCCGGACCTGGAGCTGGCCCGGGCCGCCTGGCGCTGGCTCCGGGACACCGAGCTGCTCGCCCCGGACCTGAACGCGGTCCCCGGCGGGGCGGCGGTGGCCGGAGAGGACGAGGGGCCGAAGGTGTGGACGCCCGCCTGGCAGCTCGGGCTGCCGCTGGGGCACCTCGCCATCCACCTGTTCTAGCCGCCGCGGCCGGCCTCGGAACATTTTCCGGCGGAGGGACCAATCCACGCCCCGGGCCGCTCCGAACACCTCGGTCGCGATTCCGCCGTGGCTTGAGTGATTCGGCTGTCCGGTGCGTACGGGTGGGAGCAAGGCGTAACCCCCCCACCCGCACCCGACGGTACGAGGATTCGGCATGAGGTCCCTGGAAAGGCATCGTGACGTCGGCGCCTACGCGCTCGGCGTGCTGGACGAGGCGGAGGCCTTCCGCTTCGAGGACCACCTCATGGAATGCCCCCGGTGCTCGGCCCAGGTGACCGAATTCGGCCCCGCCACCCGCCAGTTGATGCTGTACCGGCAGGCGACGCCGCGTATCGTCCATCCGCTGAGCAGGCCGGGACCGCGGCTGCTCGACCGGCTGCTGGCCGCGGTCGCCACGCGCCGGCGGGCCGGCCGCAGGCGGGTGCGGTACGCCGTCGCCGCCGCCGTCGTGTGCGCCGTGGCCGGGCCCGGCGCCGTGCTGTACGCGAGCCAGGGCGGCCCGGCGGCACCGGTCACCGCGACCGACGCCCGGACCGGGGTGTGGGCGCGGATCACGGCCGAGGACGAGGCATGGGGCACGGACGTGCGGCTCGAGGTGAAGGACGGGGCCGGGCCGCGTTCCTGCCGGCTCGTCGCGGTCGGCCGGGACGGGTCCGAACAGACGGTCACCAGCTGGCTGGTCCCCCGGCACGACGCCCGGCCGCACACCGTGCGCGGCGGGGCCGCGCTGCATCCGGGCCAGATCGACCGCTACGAGGTGCGCACGGCGGGCGGCGAGCACCTGGTGACGCTGCCGGCCGGTTGACCGCCGCCCCGGCGAGCCCCGTCACCGCGTCGGCGCCGTCACTTCAGCAGCCGGGACATCCTGCGGTCCGCCAGCGGTTTGCCGCCGGTCTGGCAGGTCGGGCAGTACTGGAGCGAGGAGTCGCTGAAGGAGACCTCGCGGACGGTGTCGCCGCACACCGGGCAGGGCTCGCCGGTGCGGCCGTGGACCCGCAGCCCGCTCTTCTTCTCGGCCTTCAGGCGCCCGGCGGCGACGCCCCGGGAGCGTTCCACGGCCTCGGTGAGTGTGTCGCGCAGCGCCGCGTACAGGCGGGCGGTCTCCTCGTCGGTGAGGGAGGCGGCCAGTTTGAACGGGGACATCTTCGCGGCGTGCAGGATCTCGTCGCTGTACGCGTTGCCCACGCCCGCGATCAGGCTCTGGTCGCGCAGGGCGCCCTTGAGCTGCCGCCGCTCACCGTCGAGGAGGGCGGCGAAGCGCGCCTGGTCGAAGTCGTCGGCGAGCGGGTCCGGGCCGAGCCGGGCCACACCCGGCACCTGCCGCGGGTCGGCCACGACGTACACCGCGAGCCGCTTCTGCGTGCCCGCCTCCGTCAGGTCGAAGCCCGCGCCGGTCTCCAGGGCGACCCGCAGCGCGAGCGGGCCCTTGCCGGGTCTGGGCATGCCGCTGGGGAGGCTGTCCTTCCAGTGCAGCCAGCCGGCCCGGGCCAGGTGGGTCACCAGGTGCGGGCCGCCGGCCGTCTCGACGTCGAGGAACTTTCCGTAGCGGTGCACGGCCGCCACCTGGTGGCCCTCCAACGCCGTGAGCGGGGGGTCGTACGTCTTCAGGACGCTGATCGCCACGGGCAGGACCCGGACGATCTCGCGGCCGGTGAGGTGCTCGGTCAGGAAGTCGCGGAGCGCCTCGACCTCGGGCAGTTCTGGCATACGTCCCAGAGTGCCACCGGCGACCGACGGTGGCGGCCAGGTTCAGCCCGCGCCGTGCGCCACCTCGAACTGGGCCCACACGACCTTGCCGCCGCCGCGTGCCTCCACGCCCCACTCGTCGGCGAGTGTGTCGACCAGGAGCAGTCCCCGCCCGGACACCCCGTCGTCCCCGGCCTCCCGGCGGCGCGGCAGCGCGCTGGAGGAGTCCTCGACCTCGACCCGCAGCCGCCGCTCGGTTCCGGTCAGCAGCCGCAGGGTGACGATCGCGGAGCCCTCGGTGTGCATGAGGGCGTTGGTCATCAGCTCGTCGGCGACCAGTTCGATCTCGTCGCTCTGGGCCTTGGCGCCCCAGGAGCGGACCGCGGCGCGGATCATGTGCCGGGCCTCGGTGAGGCCCTCGGGGTCGCCCGGGGAGACGTGCTGCTGGACCCGGCCGAAGGTCCGGGGGGCGCCCAGGCCGTGGCGGCGCAGCACCAGCAGCGCGACGTCGTCGTCGCCGCGCCGCTCGTCGGCCACGTCGATCAGCCGGTCGGCCAGGTCCCGCACGTCCTGCGGCCCGGAGGTGATCAGCGCCGTGAGGACGTCCATGCCCTCGTCGAGGTCGGCGCCGGGCTGCTCGACCAGGCCGTCAGTGCACAGCAGCAGGGTGTTGCCCGGGTCCAGCTCCAGGGTGGCGACCGGATAGGCGAGGCGCCCGAACTCGGCGGACAGGCCGAGTGGCAGCCCGCCCTCGACGCGCACCAGGCGGCAGGTGCCGTCGCCGAAGCGCAGCAGCGGGTCGATGTGTCCGGCACGGACCACCTGGACCACTCCGGTGCCCAGGTCGGCCTCGGCGTACAGGCAGGTCGCGAAGCGGTCGGTGTCCAGCTCGTGCAGGAAGACGGAGGCCCGTGCCATCACCGTGGCCGGGGGGTGGCCCTCGGCGGCGTAGGCGCGCAGCACGATGCGCAGCTGGCCCATGACGGCGGCGGCGTGCGTGTCGTGGCCCTGGACGTCGCCGATGACGGCGCCGACGCGCCCGCCGGGCAGCGGGATCAGGTCGTACCAGTCGCCGCCGATGTCCCGGCCCAGGGCGCCTCCGATGGAGGCCGCGCGGTAGCGGACGGCGACGTCGCAGCCGGGCACGCTGGGGATGGTGCGCGGCAGCATGGCCTGCTGTAGGCCCTCGGCGAGGTCCATCTCCTGCTCGTAGAGCATGGCCCGCTGGAGGCTCTGCGCGATGCCGCTGCCGAGCGCGACCAGGACGTTGCGGTCCTCCGGGGAGAAGCCGTGCCGGTCGCTGTAGAGCAGCCCGATGGCGCCGATGGGCCGGGCCTGGGCGATCAGGGGCAGGTAGGCGGCCGCGGTGATGTCGAGGTGGGTGATCTCCTGCCACAGCCGGGGGTAGCGCTCCGCGAACTCCTCCGGCGACTCGATGAAGCGGGGACTGAGGGTCCGCACGGCCTCGCTCATCGGGTACGGCTCGTCGATCCGGGTGACCCGGGTGCCGGGGATGAAGCTGTTCTCGGGGCCGTCGGCGACCAGCCGGATGCGGCCGGCCTCGACCAGGCCCATCACCAGGCTGGTGGCGCCCAGCCGGGTGAGTCCGTGGGTGTCGCGCAGCACGTCGATCACGTCGTCCACGGTGCGGGCGTGCGCGAGGGCGGCCGTGGCGAGCTGGACGACGTTGGTGAGCCGGCGGCGCGCCTCGTCCTGCGCCGCCTGCTCCCGGGTGGCCGCGATGTCGGCCACCTCCTGGGTGGCGTCGCGGACGATGCCGATGATCCGGCGGGGGCGGCCGGTCTCGTCGCGGCGGATGTAGCCCTGGGTGTGGGTCCAGCGCAGGGTGCCGTCGCGGCGGCGCAGCCGGAAGTAGGTGCCGTAGTTCTCGCTGCCGTCCTTCATGGCCCGGGCGACGATGGTGTCCATGCGGCGGCTCTCCGCCGTGGGCACGCGCAGCGCCAGCGACTCGGGGCGCCCGTCGTACTCCTCCGGGCGCAGGTCGAACACCTCGTGGGCCTGGGCGTCCATGTGGAACAGTCCGGCGTCCAGGTCCCAGTCGAAGCTGCCCATGCGGTTGAGCGCCAGGATCGGGTCCGGGTGGGCGGGCCAGTCGTCCGGGAGTGACGGGGCGCTCGCTCCCCGATCAGACATGGACCCCACCTTGCCAGGATTTGTCGGAATCTTCGACTCCTGGTCCGCCGGACCGTGCCGCAGGGGGTCCGGCGGGGGCCGGCTGGGGTCCGGTGGCCGGGCGGGGTACACGGAGCGGGTACGAGAGGAGCCCGGCCGTGGAGTGGTTCACCGCACCCGACTACTGGCTGGCCCGGCTGGTCTTCCAGCGGGCCCTGGCCGTCGTGTACCTGGTCGCTTTCCTGACGGCGGCCCTGCAGTTCCGGGCGCTGCTGGGCGAGCGCGGTCTGACGCCCGTGCCCCGCTTCGTCGAGCGGGTGCCGTTCCGGCGGGCGCCCAGCCTGTTCCAGTGGCGCTACTCGGACCGGCTCTTCGCGGGCTGCGCCTGGGCGGGCTGCGCGGTGTCGGCGGCGCTGGCGGCCGGGCTGGACGCGCTGCTGCCGCTGTGGGGGGCGATGCTGCTGTGGCTGGTGCCGTGGGCGCTGTACCTCTCGATCGTCAACGTCGGGCAGACCTGGTATGCGTTCGGCTGGGAGTCGCTGCTCCTGGAGACCGGCTTCGTCGCCGTGTTCCTGGGCAACGAGGAGGTGGCACCGCCGGTCGTGGTGCTGTTCCTGCTGCGCTGGCTGCTGTTCCGGGTGGAGTTCGGGGCGGGTCTGATCAAGATGCGCGGCGACGCGTGCTGGCGGAAGCTGACCTGTCTGGACCACCACCACGAGACCCAGCCGATGCCCGGCCCGCTGAGCTGGTTCTTCCACCACCTCCCCCGGCCGCTGCACCGCGTCGAGGTCGCCGCGAACCACGTCACGCAGCTGGTGGTGCCGTTCCTCCTGTTCGCCCCGCACCCCATGTCGACGGCCGCCGCCGCGCTGATGATCGTGACCCAGCTGTGGCTGGTGCTCTCGGGCAACTTCTCCTGGCTCAACTGGATCACCATCGTGCTGGCCCTGTCGGTGATCCGCTTCCCGGCCGGTCCGCGGGCCGTGGCGGCCGCGCCGCTGTGGTACGAGGTCGTGGTGCTGGCGGTGGCGGCGCTGCTGGTGTTCCTGAGCCACCGGCCGGTGCGCAACATGATCTCCCGCCGCCAGGTGATGAACCGCTCCTTCGACTCGTTCCACCTGGTCAACACCTACGGGGCCTTCGGCTCGGTGAGCCGGGTCCGGTACGAGGTGGTGGTCGAGGGCACCGCCGACGAGGTGGCCAGGAAGGACGGCGACTGGCGCGCGTACGAGTTCAAGGGCAAGCCGGGTGATCCGCACCGCTGGCCGCGCCAGTTCGCGCCGTACCACCTGCGGCTGGACTGGCTGATGTGGTTCGCGGCGCTGTCGCCCTCCTACGCCGGATCGTGGTTCGGCACCTTCGTGGAACGGCTGCTGGAGAACGACCGCGCCACGCTGCGGCTGCTGCGCAGCTCCCCGTTCCCGCCCGACGCGCCGCCGCGCTTCGTGCGCGCCCGGCTGTTCCGGTACCGGTACACGACCTGGCGGGAGCTGCGGGAGACGGGCGCGTGCTGGGAGCGGACGTATGTGCGGGAGTACCTGCCGCCGACCCGGCTCACCTCTTCCCGGTGAGCCGGGTCCGGCGGAGGCTCGGGCGCTAGGCGCGCTTCAGCCGCAGGGTCATCAGCTGGAACGGACGCAGCCGTACGGCGATCCGGTCGCCGTCCAGCCGAGGTGCCTCCGCGTCCGCGAGCGGGCGTTCCAGCAGGTCGGTCACCTGGACGTCCGTGGCCTCGAACCCGGTGGTGAGGGTGGCGCGGGCCCGGCCGCCGTGGGCCTCGTGGAAGCGGACCACGACGTCGCCGCTGCCGTCGTCGGCGAGCTTGACGGCGGTCACCACGACCGCGTCCCGGTCGACCGTCACCAGCGGCGCGACCTCCCCGGCGCCGCCCGTGAGGTGCCGCTCGGGCAGGTTGATCCGCCAGCCCTCGCGCACCGCGTCGCCGATGCCCGCGCCGGGCACCAGCGCGTGCCGGAAGCGGTGCACGCCCTGGTCGGTCTCGGGGTCGGGGAAGCGCGGGGCGCGCAGGAGGGAGACCCGCACGGTGGTGGTCGTACCGGTGTCGCCGTCGGTGCGGACGGTGCGGGTGACGTCGTGGCCGTACGTCGAGTCGTTGACGACGGCGACGCCCCAGCCGGGCTCCTCCAGGTGCACGAAGCGGTGGTTGCAGGCCTCGAACTTGGCGGCCTCCCAGCTGGTGTTGGTGTGGGTGGGCCGGTGGAAGTGCCCGAACTGGGTCTCCGACGCGTACCGTTCGGCGTGCACGTCGAGCGGGAAGGCGAGCTTGAGGAACTTCTCCGTCTCGTGCCAGTCGACCTCGGTGTCCACCTCGAGCCGCCGCTCCCCCGGCGCCAGGGTCAGCACCTGGGTGACGCGGGAGGAGCCGAATGAGCGGACGATGCGCACCGAGGCGCCGTCGTCGCCGGGGGCGACCTCGTCGGCGTCGGTGAGGTCGGTGACCGTGTTGCGGTAGAACGCGTCGACGTCCCAGGCGTCCCACATGTTCGGGAAGTCCGGGTGGAGCTGGAGCAGGTTGCCCGCACCGCCCGGCGCGATCGTCTCGCGGTCGGCGGTGAGGTCGTACGCCGACACCACCAGCCCCCGGTCGTCGATCTCGACGCGCAGCAGGCCGTTGTCCAGGACGTGGCCGCCGCCGGGGCGGGGGGTGAGGTCGGTGCGGCCCTCGGTGGCGGGCGCGGCGGCGGCGCCGGCCGGGACGCCGGTGCGGGCGTGCGGGGCGGAGTTGAAGACGAGCGGAGTGTCGCCCTCGCCGGCGAGGGCGCGCTGGGCCGCGTCGATGATCTCGTTCAGCTCGGCGGCGACCCGGTCGTAGGTGGCGCGGGCCTCGCGGTGCACCCAGGCGATGGAGGAGCCCGGCAGGATGTCGTGGAACTGGTGCAGCAGGACCGTCTTCCAGATGCGGTCCAGGTCGTCGTACGGGTAGGGGAAGCCGGCGCGCACGGCCGCCGTGGCCGCCCACAGCTCGGCCTCCCGCAGCAGGTGTTCGCTGCGGCGGTTGCCCTGCTTGGTCTTGGCCTGGCTGGTGAGGGTGGCGCGGTGCAGTTCGAGGTACAGCTCGCCGACCCAGACGGGCGGCGCGGGGTTCTCGGCCTCGGCCTTCTCGAAGAAGGCGTGCGGGGTCTCCCACTCGACCGTCGCCGAGCCTTCCAGGTTCCGCAGCCGGGCCGCCTTGGCGACCATCTCGCGGGTGGCGCCGCCGCCTCCGTCGCCCCAGCCGGTGGGGGCGAGGGAGTGCCGGGCGACGCCCTTGTCCTTGAAGTTCCTCGCCGCGTGGGCGATCTCGCTGCCCTTCATGGAGCAGTTGTAGGTGTCGACGGGCGGGAAGTGGGTGAAGATCCGGGTGCCGTCGATGCCCTCCCAGCGGAAGGTGTGGTGCGGGAACGTGTTCGTCTGGGACCAGGAGATCTTCTGCGTCAGCAGGTACTTGGCGCCGGCCGCCTTGATGATCTGCGGGAGGCCCGCCGCGAAGCCGAAGGTGTCCGGCAGCCACGCCTCGTCGTTCTCGACGCCGAACTCGTCGAGGAAGAAGCGCTTGCCGTGCACGAACTGCCGGGCCATCGCCTCCGAGCCGGGCATGTTGGTGTCCGACTCCACCCACATGCCGCCGGCCGGCACGAACCGCCCGTCGGCCACGGCCTTCTTGACCCGTGCCCACACCTCGGGCCGGTGGTCGCGCACCCACGCCCACTGCTGGGCCTGGGACATGGCGAAGACGAAGTCCGGCTCGTCCTCCAGGAGGGCGGTCATGTTGGAGGTGGTGCGGGCCACCTTGCGCACGGTCTCGCGCAGCGGCCACAGCCACGCCGAGTCGATGTGCGCGTGCCCGACGGCGCTGATGCGGTGCGCGGAGGGGACGGCGGGGGCCGACAGCACCCCGGTGAGGCGGGAACGCGCCTGCTCCGCCGTGCCGTTGACGTCCTGGAGGTCGATGGCGTCCAGTGCCTGGTCGACGGCGCGCAGAATCTCCCAGCGGCGCGGCGACTCGACGGGCAGCTCGGCCATCAGCTCGCCGAGCACCTCCAGGTCGAGCACCAGGTTCCACACCGTCTCGTCGAGGACGGCGAGGTCCATCCGGGCCAGGGTGTACTGCGGCTCGCTGCCCGCGGTGTCCTTGTCGCCGAGCTGCGTGGGCACGAAGGGGTGGTAGTCGAGGATGACGGGGTTGGAGGCGGCCTCGATGTGCAGGCGAACCTCCTCGCCGCCCTCGGCGGGGGCGCCGATGCGCACCCACTGGTTGCGCGGGTTGAGGCCCTTCACGGGGGTGCCGTCGGGGCGGTAGACCAGGCCCTCGCACTGGAAGCCGGGCATGTTCTCGTCGAAGCCGAGGTCGAGGATCGCCTCGACGGTCCTCCCAGCCCACTCCTTCGGCACGGTGCCGGTGACGCGGAACCAGCTGGTGCCCCAGGGCGCGCCCCAGCGGGCGCCGACCTCGATGGGGCGCGGTTCGGCGGCGAGTCCCTCCGCGACCGGGACGGGCTCGCCGGGCGCGTTCCAGACCGCCACGTCCAGCGGCACGGACTCGGGGTAGAGGGCGGGGCGGACGCGCTCGTCGAGGACGCGCTTGAGGCGGGCTTCGACCAGGCTGCGGTCGTCATGCATGCGGGTGCTCCGGGGTCGGGGGCGGGTGGTTGCCAGGCGTGGGTCACGGTGGGGGCCGACGTCAGGTACAGCTCCCCAGCGGCACGCGCTTCGAATCGTGCGGCGCGCTCGTTGTGCCGGGCGGGGCCGGGGTCACGGCACGGGCACCTGGTCGGGGGTGACGACCTCGGTGATGCCGCGGGCCGCGAGGTGTCCGCCGTCGGCGGCGCGGGTGTCGAGGACGGTGGTGGGGCGGGCGCCGTCGGCGACCAGCCGGAAGAAGGCGTCGAAGACGGCGCCGCCGGGGGCGCAGGCCGAGCGCGCGGCGGGGTCGGCCGGCACGGCGAGGGCCGTGGTGCGCTGGGCCGGGGTGGGGCGGGAACCCGCGCGGACCGCGCGCGCCGCGCTCGCCAGGACCCGGGCCGTGTCCTTGGGGCGGCGGTCGTTGGTGAGGAGCCCGAGCCCGTACTCCAGCTCCGGGAAGTCGGCCAGCGCCCGGGACACGTCGTGGGAGCACCACCAGGTGACGCCCCACAGGTCCGGGCAGTCCAGGGCGTTCTCGACGGTCGCCTCGGTGAAGGCGGCGGCGTGCTCGGCGGGGACCAGGGGCGCGGGGGCGCCGACCTCCTGGAGCCAGACCGGGCGGCGCGGGTCGTCGGCCCAGGCCTTGCTCAGCTCGATCAGGTAGGCGGCGTGGTGCTCGCTGGGCACGGAGGCGCGGCCGTGGCGCTGGGCGGTGCCGTTGAAGACCCAGGAGTGCACCGCGGTGACGGCGCCCCGCCGGGCGGCCTGGGCCGGGGTGAAGGGCTGGTCGTCCTGGTACCAGGTGGCGTCGTACTCGGCGTGCAGATGCATGCGGCCCGGGGCGCCCTCCTCGCAGGCGGCCAGCATCCGCTCCAGCCAGGCGTCGATCTGGTCGCTGGTGGCGCGGTCCGGGTCGGGGTGGGGCCCGGCGGAGAACTGGTTGACCTCGTTGCCGAGGGTCATGCCGAGGAAGTTGGACCGCCCGGCCAGGGCGGCGGCGAGGGTGCGCAGGTAGGTGGCCTGGCCGTCGATGACCTCGGGGTCGGTGAACAGGTTGCGCCGGTGCCAGGTGCGGGTCCAGGCGGGCACGTAGTCGAAGCTGCTCAGGTGGCCCTGGAGACCGTCCACGTTGACGTCGAGGCCGCGTTCACCGGCCGCGTCGACCAGCGCCACCAGGTCCTCGACCGCGCGCTCGCGGATCAGGGCGCGGTTGGGCTGGAAGTAGGGCCACAGCGGGAAGACGCGGACGTGGTCCACGTCCAGGGCGGCGAGGGAGTCCAGGTCGGCGCGTACGGAGTCGAGGTCGAAGTCGAGCCAGTGGTGGAACCACCCCTCGCTCGGGGTGTAGTTGACGCCGAAGCGCGCGGCAGAAGGCATGCGGTGTCCTTGTGAGGGGGAAGCGGGGGGTTCAGCCCTTGACGGCGCCCTCGCCCACGCCGCGGAAGAAGTACCGCTGGAGGCAGGCGAAGAGGACGATGAGCGGCGCCACGGCGATGATGGTGCCGGCGGCGACCAGGCGTTCGTCGTTGGCGAAGGTGCCGTGCAGGTAGTTCAGGCCGATGGTCAGGGTGAACTTGGACGGGTCGCTCAGCACGATCAGGGGCCACAGGAAGTCGTCCCAGGCGCCCATGAAGGCGAAGATCGCGACGACGGCGAGGGTGCCTTTCACCGCGGGCAGCGCGATCCGGGAGAACCGCTGCCAGACGTTGGCGCCGTCGACGAAGGCGGCCTCCTCGATCTCGTAGGGGAGGTTGAGGAAGGCGTTGCGCATCAGCAGCACGTTCAGGGCGCTGACGCAGCCCGGCAGCACCACGCCGATCAGGGTGTTGTTGAGGCCCAGCTCCCGCATGGTGGTGAACTGGGCGATGATGATGCCCTCCACCGGCACGAGCATGGCCAGGATGAACACCAGGGTGGCGACGCGCCGGCCCCGGTAGCGCAGCCGGGCCAGGGCGTACCCGGCGAGGGCGGCGCCGACGCAGTTGGTGACGACGTTGGCCGCGGCGACCTTCAGCGAGTTCAGGGCGTAGTCCCACACGGGGATGGTGTCGGCGACCCGCTCGTAGTTGTGCAGGGTGGGATCGGAGGGCAGGAACTTCGGCGGGGAGCTGAAGATGTCCTCGGTGGGGCCCTTGAGCGAGGTCGACAGCTGCCACAGGAACGGGCCGATGGTCAGGGCCAGGACGCCGAGCAGCAGCAGGTAGCGCAGGGCGAGTTCCCACCCGCGGACCCGGCGGCCGTGCTCGTCGGTGATCCGGGGTTCGCGCTCCCGGCTCCCGGAGGTGGCCCGGGGCTGGTCGGCGGGCCGGGTCTGCTCGGCGAGGCTCACGCCTCCTCCTTCCGGTCGGCGCGCAGGACGAGCAGCATCAGGACGACGGTGACGACGAAGACGACCACGGAGATGGCGGAGGCGTAGCCGACCCGGCCGGTGAGGCCGGTGCCGGTGCGCTGGACCAGCATCACGAGGGTGGTGTCCTCGCCGGCCGGGCCGCCGCTGGGGCCCGCCATCAGGTACACCTCGGAGAAGACCTTGAAGGCGGCGACCGAGGAGAGCGCCGCGACCAGGACCATGGTGGAGCGGACCGCGGGCACCGTGACGGTGAGGAAGCGGCGGACCGCGCCCGCGCCGTCCACGGCGGCGGCCTCGTGCAGCTCGCGGGGCACGTTGGCCAGCGCCGCCAGGTAAATGATCATGTAGTAGCCGAGGCCCTTCCAGACCGTGACGCCCATCGCGCTGAGCAGGATCAGCCACTGGTCGCTCAGGAAACCGACGGGACTGGCGCCAAGCGTCTCCAGCAGGGAGTTGACCAGGCCGCGCTCGTCGAGGAGCCAGACCCAGATCAGCCCGACGACGACGATCGAGGCGACGACCGGGGTGTAGAAGGCCGAGCGGAAGAAGGTGATGCCGGGGATGTTCTTCTGCACCAGCAGCGCGAGCAGCAGCGGCAGCAGGACCAGCGCGGGGACGACCCCGAGGACGTACAGGGCACTGTTGCGCAGGCCGATCCAGAACATGTCGTCGTGGAGCAGCTCGCGGAAGTTGGCGAGGCCCACGAACTCGCCCGGCACCAGGGTGCGGCGGTCGGTGAAGGAGTTGACGAGGGTGGAGACGAACGGGTACAGGATGAACGCGCCGGTGATCAGCAGTCCGGGCGCCACGAACAGCCAGGGGCTGGCGGGCAGTTGGCGCCGCACGCGCCGGACGCCGCCCGTGCGGGCGTCCGGGGTGCCGGTGGTGAGGGTGGGACTCGCCATGATGCCTCAGCCCTGCTGCTGAAGGAGCCGGTCGCACGCCTCGACAGCGTTGTCGAGGGCTTCCTTCGGACTCTGCTTGCCCTGGAGCGCCTTGGCGACCTCGTTGCGCAGCTCGGTCTTCATCTGCTCGCTGAACAGCACGGGCGTGTAGTTGACCGCGTCCTTGAGCGACTTGGCGGCGGCGATCCGGACGCGGGTCTCGTCGGTGCCGTCCTCCTTGGTGAAGTACGGGTCGTCCAGCGAACCGGCGGTGCTCGGGAAGATGGCGACCTGCTTGGCGAAGGACATCTGGTGGGCCGCGTCGGTGACGTAGTGCGCGAAGGCGACCGCGGCGGGCTTGCGCTGGCTCTGCGCGTTCACCATCAGGCCCATCACGTACATGTTGACGTGGCCGGTGCTGGTGATCTGGTCGGTGATGCCGATGTTCTTGTACAGGTTCGGCGCCTGCTTCTTGAAGTTGGCGAGGTCGAGCGCGCTACCCGGGTTCATGGCGACGGCGCCGGTGAGGAACTTCTTGCCGGAGGACTCCGGGGTGGCGGTCAGCGCCTGCGGGTCGAGGGCCTTGGCCTCGTACAGCTCCTTGTAGCGGGTGAGCAGTTGGACGCCCTTGGCGTCGTTGAACGCGAAGGCGGTGCCCTCCTTGTTCATGAGCGGTACGCCGTAGCGGCCGAAGTCCTCGATGGTGGGCACGTTGGCGAGCGTGGCGACCTCGCCGTCGGTCTTGTCGGCGATCTTCAGGGCGGCGTCGAAGACCTCGTCGTAGGTCTTCGGCGGCTGCTCGGGATCGAGTCCGGCCTTCTCGAAGAGGGACTTGTTGTAGAAGAGCGGGCCGGTGTTGAGGTACCAGGGGAAGGCGTACGTGCCGTCCATGCCCGGTATCCGGTGGCTGGCCCAGGCCCCTTCCAGGTACTCCTTCTGGTACTGGCCGGCGGCCTTGTCGAGGTCGAGGGCGAGGCCCGCCTTGGCGAGCGGGGCGACGAGGTCCGGGGAGACGTTGACGACGTCGGGCAGGGTGCCGCCGGCGGCGTCGGCGCTGATCTTGTCGGCGTAGCCCTCGCCGGGCTGGTCGACCCACTTGACGTGGGTGTCGGGGTACTTCTTCTCGAAGTCGGCGATCAGGCCCTCGAAGTAGTCCTTGAAGTTGGCCCGCAGGTTCCAGGTCTGGAAGGTGATGTCGCCCTCGACCTTGCCCGAGGCGTCGGTCGAGCCGCCGCCGTCGCCCCCGGAGCCGCAGGCGCTGAGCGGCAGGACGAGGGCGGCGACGGCGGCGACGGCGAATGTTCTGCGCGAGGTGGGCACGGTGACACGTCTCCCTGAAGGACGTCGGCGGTGGGATGTCAGCGACCATGCACGGCGAATCCGCGGAAAGTCAATGGATTCACGTCAACTAAAGTCATCGGAGGGACATTAGTGCAGGTCAGAGCGGCATGACAGGATACTTGCCAGGATTCACTAATGCGCTTTAGGATCTTTGCACTCAAGCGCTTTAGCGCTCACTGCTCCCACTGCTCTCACCGAGGAAAGGAGCGCGCATGCCGGCCAAGCGGCCCGCCGCGCGCCGGCCGACGATGAAGGACATCGCGCGCCGGGCCGGAGTCTCCGAGAGCGCGGTGTCGTTCGCGCTGAACGACCGGCCGGGGGTCTCCGAGATCACCCGGGACCGGGTGCGCCGGGTGGCCGAGCAGCTCGGCTGGCGGCCCAGTACGGCGGCGCGTGCGCTGTCCGGGGAGGGCGCGGCGACGGTCGGCTTCGTGCTGGCGCGGCCCGCGCACACCCTCGGCGTGGACTCGTTCTTCCTGCAACTGGTCTCGGGCATCCAGGAGGTGCTGGCGGGGCGGCATCTGGGGCTGCTGTTCCAGGTGGCGCGGGGCGTCGAGGACGAGTGCGCGGTGTACCGGCGCTGGTGGGCCGAACACCGGGTGGACGGTGTCCTGGTGGTGGACCCGCGCACCGACGATCCGCGCCCGGACCTGCTCGACGAGCTGGGCCTGCCCGGTGTGGTGATCGGCGGGGCGCCGGACGAGCGCCATCCGGGGCTGTCGACCGTGTGGGCGGACGACGCGGGGGCGATGGCCGCGCTGGTGGACGGGCTGTACGCGCTCGGGCACCGGCGGATCGTGCACATCGCCGGGCTGCCGGACCTCGCCCACACCGAGCGCCGTATCCGCGCCCTGCGCGTCGAGGCGGAGCGGCGCGGACTCGGCGAGGTCGCGTCGGTGACCACCGACTACTCGGACGCCGAGGGCGCGGCGGTCACCCGCCGGGTGCTGGAGGCGTCCGCTCCCCCGACCGCCCTGATCTACGACAACGACGTGATGGCCGTCGCCGGGGTCGCCGCCGCGGCCGAACTCGGCTTCTCGGTACCGGCGGACGTGTCCGTGGTGGCCTGGGAGGACTCGGCGCTGTGCCGCATGGTCAAGCCGTGGCTGTCCGCTCTGTCCCGGGACAGCGTGGAGTTCGGCCGCACCGCGGCGACGGAGCTGACCGCCCTGCTCGACGGCGGCCCGGCCCGGACGGTGCGGGTACCCGTGCCGCGGCTGATCGAGCGGGACAGCACGGGAGTGGTGCGGCCGTCGGCCTGACGGCCGGGGCCGGGCACCCCGGGCTCCGGCGGGCGGGCCCGCGCTGGGAAAAGCGGGCCACGCCCCGCGAGGTGGTGGCGGAGCACCCGGCCCGCGCCGAGGCCGCGCTCGCCGAGGCGGAGGAGGTGGGCGCGGTGGTGGGGCCGACGAACGTGGCGGAGCGGGTCGAGGCGCCGCGGCCCTGGCGGCGGACGGCGCCGCTCGGCCGAGGGGGCTACAGGGCGCGGTGCATGACGTGCAGGCCGACCCGACCGTGCCGGGGGTGGTCGAAGGCGTCCGGCACCGTGCCCAGGATGGTGAAGCCGAGGGAGGTCCACAGCCGCACGGCGGGGTTGGTCTCGACGACGGCGTTGAAGACCATGCCCCGGTATCCGTCGGCCTTGGCCGCGTCCAGGACGTACGCGGCGAGGGCCCGGCCGGTGCCGCGTCCGGCGCGGTCCGGGTCGACCATGAAGCCGGCGTTGGCGATGCGGGCGGCGGGGCCGCCGTAGTTGGGGGTGACGTAGGCCGAGGCGACGACCGTGCCGGTGTCGTCCTCGGCGACGTAGACGCGCTTGGCGGGGTTCATCCACAGGGCCCGGGCGTCCTCCTCGGAGGTGTCCGGGTCCCAGGCGTAGGTCTCACCGGCGGCGACGATGCGGTGCCAGAAGGGCCAGATGTGCGGCCAGTCGTCGGCCGTGGCTTCCCTGATCAGCATGGGCGTGAGTGTGGCACGCCCATGCGCTCGGCGACCTCGGTGGGTGGCGTGCGGGTCAGTCCACGCTCGGCAGGATGTGCGGCTCGGCGAGGTCCTCCTCGTAGCCCGCGAGGCGGATGGGGGCCGAGCGTGCCCACACGTCGAGGCTGCCGATCTCCCCGGGCCTGCGGCCGGCGCGACCGGCGCGTCCGATGCGTCCGGTGCGTTCCTCGGTGCGTTGTTCTGGGTTCGTCGTCGTTTCCGGTGTCACCGCGCACTCCTTATGTGTCGGGTCACCCGCGGGGCCTGTCGGCGCCAGTCTCCTGTCCGGCACCCGGCGCCCGCTCGGGTGTGAGTCGAATGCAGTTCGGACGCGGTGGCGCCGGTAACTCGTGCGGAGCCGAACCGTTGTGAACCGGCTCGTCCCATGACGGACCTTGGGCGGGTGGTGCCCGGTGCTGCCGTCCGTCCGATCCAGATTAACCAAATGAGCGGGGGTGCGCTCTATGGGGCTCAAAACATGGGAGAACCATTGCCCTTCACCCCGCGCACAGTTGGCCCAAGTCTGCCCCGATTCCTCCGCTTCCGCACCGTGCGTGACTCACCCGTTCGGCCTACATCGACGTCCGCGCCTTGGCACGGCGGCGGTGGCGGGTCACGCAGTTAAGGTGCCGTTGGCTGCGCCGCAAGCTCGCCATGCTCTGCTGCTCGTCGGCAACGGCTGTCTCGTGGGAGGACCGAGGCATGGAACTGCGCGGCGTCGAGGAGCTGATGGATCTGCTGTCCGCCTGCCGGGGCGAGCGGTCCGCCGCGGGGCACGGCGGCGGGCCCGGAAATCCGCTCGGGCACGCGCTGCGCACGGCCGCGCTGCTGCGCCGGCGCCGCCCCGCCGACAAGGAGCTCCAGGTCGCGGGGCTGGTGTCGCCGGTGGGCCGGCTGCTGTGGCCGGGCGATCCGGCCGCCGGGACCGCCGACGCGGTACGGCCGCTGCTCGGTGCGCGCGTCGCCCACCTGGTGCGCCGTCAGCCCCACCCGGAGGTCTGGGCCCCCGACGACGACCTGGTCAGTCTGCGCCAGGCGGTCGACGAGGCCCGCACCGCCGACTTCGACGCCGGGGTCCTGGAGGACTGGCGCACGGTGCTGGAGCTGACGGCGGCACGCAACGCGCGGCTGCGCCTCGTGGACTGAGGCGCCGTCACCACTTGCCGGGTGCGTAGTCCTTGAGGAAGACGCCGTACAGGTCCTCGCCCGCCTCGCCGCGCACGACGGGGTCGTAGACGCGGGCGGCGCCGTCGATCAGGTCGAGCGGGGCGTGGAAGCCCTCCTCCGCCAGGCGCAGCTTGTCGAAGTGGGGACGCTCGTCGGTGATCCAGCCGGTGTCGACGGAGGTCATCAGGATCCGGTCGGTGTCGAACATCTCCTGGGCGCTGGTCCGGGTCACCATGTTCATGGCGGCCTTGGCCGCGTTGGTGTTGGGGTGGCCGGCACCCTTGTAGCCGCGGGCGAACACGCCCTCCATCGCGGAGACGTTGACGACGTAGGCGCGTCCCGACGGCGCCTTGCGCGCGGCCTCGGCCATCGACGCGCGCAGCGCGCTGATGAGGATGAAGGGCGAGGTGTAGTTGCACAGCTGGGTCTCCAGCAGTTCCACCGGCGAGATCTGCTCGATGGTCTGGACCCAGGTGTTGGAGTCGACGACGTCCGGGACCAGGCCGCCCGCGTCGATGGCGGTGCCCTCGCGGTGCCGGACCACGCTGGCGTTGCCGGCCACCAGGGCGAGGTCGGCCACCTTCTGCGCGTCGAGCCCCGAGGCGCCCAGCGGCAGCGCGGCCAGGCCGTCCACCGCGCCGGAGTTGAAGGCGCCGATGACGTGGTGGGCGGGCAGTTCCCCGGCGGGCAGCGGGGCGCTCTCGCCCTCGACCAGCGCGGCGTACGCGGAGGGCAGGCGCCGCACGGTCTGGGTGGCGTTGTTGATCAGGATGTCGAGCGGGCCCTGCTCGGTGACCTGCTCGGCGAGGGCCACGGCCTGGGCGGGGTCGCGCAGGTCGATGCCGACGACCTCCAGGCGGTGCAGCCAGTCGGCGGAGTCGTCCATCGCCTTGAAGCGGCGGATGGCGTCCTTGGGGAAGCGGGTGGTGATCGTGGTGTGCGCCCCGTCGCGCAGCAGGCGCAGCGCGATGTACATGCCGATCTTGGCGCGGCCGCCGGTGAGCAGCGCGCGCTTGCCGGTGAGGTCGGCGCGGGCCTCGCGGCGGCTGCGGTTCTCGGCGGCGCAGTCCTGGCAGAGCTGGTGGTAGAAGTAGTCGACCTCGACGTAGCGCTGCTTGCAGATGTAGCAGGAGCGGGGGCGCTGGAGTATCCCCGCGATCGCGCCCTGCTCGGTGCGCGAGGAGGGCAGCAGGCCCTCGGTCTCGTCGTCGATGCGCTCGGCGGAGCCGGTGGCGGTGGCCTCGGTGACCGCCCTGTCGTGGGCGGTTTTGGCGGCGCGGCGCTCCTGGCGGCGGCGCTGCTTGACCATGCGGTAGATGTGCGAGGTGGCCCGGCGGACCCGGATGGCGTCCGGGTGGTCGACGTCGAGCGTGTCCAGTTCCTCCAGCACGCTCAGGCAGACCGCGAGCCGCTCGGGGTCGATGCCGGGGCCGTACCCGGGGGCGGTCGCCTCTTCCGCGGCCGTGTCCCGCGTGGGCGCCTGGGCCGCGGGCGCCTCGTCCCTGGTCGCCGAGTCGTCCTGTGTCACCGTCATCGCCGCTGCCGTTCCCTGGTCACCGTTGCGGCGCTCCGGGAGGCGACCGCTGTCGAACAGCGGATTTTATTCAGCGCGCGGCCCGGATCCAAACCCGCCGGGGTCAGGGACGGCACGCCGTGAGCAACGTCTCCACCTCCTCGGCCACCGCCCGGGCGAACCGGTCGAGGTCCGGCACCGCCTTGGCGTCGGCGACCAGGCCGTAGTGGACCCGTCCGCGGTACGTCGAGACGGCCACCGCCAGGGAGTGGCCGCGGGCCAGCGGCGCCAGCGGATAGACCTCGGTGAGCGGGTGGCCGCCGAGCCGCAGCCCGAGGCTGGGCAGGGGCACGCTGGTGACCAGGATGTCGAACCAGAGCCGCGCGGCCCCCGAGACCAGCGGCCCGCCGAGCCGGTGGCCGAGCGCCGGCACGTGGTCGGCGAGCAGGGCGACGGCTCCGGCGCCGCGGCCGGGCCCGGCGTCCTTGTTGCGGTCCATGGCGGCGCGGACCGTGCCGAGGCGGGAGAGCGGGTCGGGGTCGCCGACCGGGAGCCGCATCAGGTACCCGGAGAGCCGGTTGCCCGGCGGGTGGGCGGTGTGCGGGCGGCGCTTGGAGACGGGGATCAGGGCCCGGGGCGCGACGCCCTCGCTGCCGTCGCCGCGCTCGTCCAGCCAGCGGCGCAGGGCGCCGGCGACGACCGCGATCAGTACGTCGTTGACGGTGCCGCCGGTGGTCTTGCGGACGTGGTGCACGTCGTCGAGGTCGACGGCCACGCCCGCGGTCCGGCGGGTGCCGGAGGACGCGGCGGTGAGCGCGGGCGAGGAGCGCACGTCGAGGGTGGACAGCGCCGCGGCGGCACCGATGTCCAGGGCCCGTCCGGCGTCCGCCAGGGCGCCGCGCAGCCGGTCCGGCAGGGAGCGCACGTCCGGCAGGAGTCCGCGCGGCGGCTGCTCGGGGCGGGGCCGGGGGGCCGGCAGGTCCATCGGGTCGAGGACCCCCGCGGCGAGGGTCAGGGCGCGCAGTCCGTCGGCCAGGGCGTGGTGGAACTTGAACAGCACGGCGAAGGACCCGCCGTCCGCGCCCGGCAGCACATGCGCCTCCCACGGCGGCCGCCCGCGCTCCAGGGGGCGTTCCATCAGGTGTCCGGCCCGCGCGTGGAAGTCGGTGGTGGGGGCGTGCAGCCGCACGTGGTCGAGCGGGTCGAAGCGGGGGTCGGGTTCGCGGGTCGCGCCGCCGAACGCGAACGGACGGCGCAGGGCCAGAGGCGGCTGCCAGGTGTCCCGGATCCTCATCCGCAGTCCGGGCACCGCGGGGGCCCGGGCCGCGAGCAGGTCCGCCGCGTGGGCGCCCGCGGTGGGCGAGTCGGCCTCGAAGACGCCGAGTGCGCCCAGGTGCATGGGGTGCTCGGCGGACTCGATGTTCCAGAACGCCAGGTCGAGGGGAGCGAGCGGATCGGCAGTCAATGGCTTGCCTCGCAAGGACGACGCGTGGGCGGCGGATGGATGGCGGATGGACTACGTGTGGACAAGCAGTCAATCGCTCTCCGACGATTACGGTCAAGTACGATCAAGCTACGCACAGTTAACAGCAGATTAAAGTCCCGCCCCTTTCGGCAGGGGCGGGACTGCTGCGACGTATGCGGCGTCTGCGCTGACCTCAGCTCACGTCAGGGGCGGCGGCACCGCCTGTGCCGAGGTTCCCCACCCGGACGGCTGCGGGCCGACCGTGAACGCGAGCGACCGGACGGAGCGCAGGGCGTCGGTCGTCAGCCAGGTGCGGGCGTAGGCCGAGCCGTCGGTGCGGGCCGACTGGACGTACCGGTCGGTGTCCGAGGTGCCGGGCGCGGTGATCGTCAGGGCGCCGCGCGGGTAGTAGCGGCGGTCGAGGGTGAGGTCGACGCGGTCGAAGACCGGGGTGGACAGGCCCCAGGTGTCGTAGCCGGGCTGGATCGGGAAGATTCCGATCGAGGACAGCACGTTCCAGGCGGACATGGTCCCAAGGTCGTCGTTTCCGGTCATCCCGGTCGGCGTGTCCGTGAACAGGGTGAGCGCCGCGTGCACCACGTCGGTCGTCTTCCAGGGCTGCCCGGTCGACAGGTAGGTGTACGGGGCGATGAGGTCGGGCTCGTTCTGCGGGTTGTACTTGTCCGCGTTGTAGTAGTCGTACGGCCCGTTCACCCACACCTCGCGGGCGGTCTTCGCCGGGTCCTTCAGGAGCTGGTCGTAGGCGAAGAAGGAGTCGAGCCGCTGGTTCGCGGCCTCGGTGCCACCGATGAGGTCGATCATGCCGGGCAGGTCCTGCGGCACCAGCCACTGGTACTGCCAGGACGTGCCCTCGTGGAAGCCCTCGCTCTGCGCCGGGTCGGCCGGGCCGGTGAAGGCGCCCTCGGCGTCGCGGGCCCGGAAGAAGCCGGTCGAGGGGTCGAAGACGTTGCGGTAGCTCTGCGCGCGCTCGGCGTACCGCTTCGCGTCCGCCTCGTGGCCGAGGTCGCGGGCCATGCGGGAGAGCATGGCGTCGGACAGGGCGTACTCCAGGGTGGCGGAGGCGCCGTGGTCGTAGTCGGAGTCGCCGGGCTTGGCGTGCGGGCGGCCCTTGACGTAGGGCGCGAAGCCGTCGGCGAGGTACTCGCGGTTGGCCTCCCGGCCGACGGCCGGCGAGCCGGTGGGCGGGACGCCGTCGGCGTTCTTCCTCAGCGCCCGGTAGGCCTTCTCCTCCCAGCCGTGCAGCAGGCCCTGCTGGTAGGCGTTGGTGAGGAAGGGGGTCACCGGGTCACCCGTCATGATGTTGGTCTCGACGGTGCCGTAGCCCCACTTGGGCAGCCAGCCGCTCTCCTCGTCGATCTTGATGACGGAGATCGCCATGTCGCGCGCCTCGCGGGGCGCGAGCAGGGCGAGGAGCTGGGACTGGGTGCGGTAGGTGTCCCACAGCGACCAGTTCTGGTAGTACGTGAAGCCCTTGGCGCGGTGGATCTCCTGGTCCCAGCCGGTGTAGCGGCCGTCGACGTCGCTGCCGACGTTGGGCGCGAGGAAGGACCGGTACAGGGACGAGTAGAAGGTGCGGCGCAGGGTGTCGTCGCCGCCCCGGACCTTGACGTCGTCCAGCCGCTTCTCCCAGGTGCGCTCGGCACCGCGGCGCACGGAGTCGAAGGAGTGCCCGCCCTCGGCGCGCAGGTTGAGCGCGGCGCCGCGCGCGTCCACGTAGGACAGGGCGGTGGTGGCCTCGACGGTGCGGTCCTTCGTGGTGTCGAAGCGGACGTAGGCGCCGTCCCCGCCGGTCTTGGCCCCCGCGGTCACCGTGCCGTCGTCCCAGGTGCCGTAGGCGGCGAAGGGCCGGTCGAAGCGGGTGATCGTGTAGACGGTGTAGGGCTTGGTGTCCTGGCAGAAGCCGCTGCCGGTGATCGCGGTGCGCACCGTGCGGCTGTCGAGCACCTCGACCTTGGTGCTGATGTTCTTGTGCAGCGACTGGCCGGCGTTGAGCAGGACGTTGGCCTTGTCGGTGGCCGGGAAGGTGTAGCGCTGCACTCCGGTGCGCTCGGTGGCGGTCAGCTCCGCGTCGACGCCGGAGTCGAGGCCGACCCGGTAGTAGCCGGGGCTCGCCTCCTCGTCGTCGTGGCTGAAGGAGGCGGCGTACTTCGCGTAGTCCGTCTCGGTGACGTCACCGGTGGTCGGCAGCACCGGCAGGTCGCCGCCGAGTCCGCAGCCGACGCCGGAGAGGTGGACGAGGGAGAAGCCCCGGATGTGGGTGTCGGAGTGGTCGTAACCGGTGTTGTGGCCGGTGTCCGGCGAGAACTGCACCATGCCGAAGGGCACGGCGGCGCCGGGGTAGGTGTTGCCCTCGTTCTCGGTCCCGATAAACGGGTTCACGAGGTCGGTCAGGTTCTGGTCGGTCGTCGGGGCGGCCTGCGCCGCCGGGGCGGTGAGCAGCGCGGACGCTGCCACCACCCCGGCCACGCACAGCCGCAGACGCCGGGTGCCTCTCATGTGCGGTGACCTCCGGAAGGTCTGCTCTGTCGTGCGGTTCTTGTCCGGGTGCGGGTGATCAGGCGGTGCAGCCCGCCGGGGTGGGCCGGGACGCGTCGCGGATGAGGGCCTGCTGGGCGGCCTTCACCCGCTCGACGTCCGGCTTGAGCACCTTGCGGTCGTACGTCGTCAGGCCGTTCAGCTCGCCCTCGACGTCCGAGATCTGGGTGTAGACGGCGCCGTTGCTGCCCCGGCAGACCAGGGCGCGCACCTCGTCGAGCTTGGTGAGGTAGTCGTCCGTGTACGTCTGCGGGTCGACGTCGACGTACGACTGCTGCACGGACCAGGCGTGACCGGGCACCGCCAGGCCGAGGCCGCCGTACTCGCCGGTGACCAGGGCGCGTTGGCCGTCCGGGGACGGTGGCAGGGCGGGGCTCGGATAGCCGTGCTCGTCCATGATGTCGCCGGCGCCGCCGTCGGCCCCGAGGTTCAGGCCGGACTGGTTGTTGACGAGCCGGGTCGGGTCCCAGGACTTGGCCTGCGCGGCGACGCGGCCGATGTCGTACTGGCCCCAGCCCTCGTTGAAGGTGACCCACATGATGATCGACGGGTGGCTGACGTGCTCGTCGATCATCTCCTTCATCTCCCGCTCGTACTCGGCGCGGGCGGCGGTGGACGGGTTCTTCCCGGCGGTCATCGCGGGCATGTCCTGCCACACCATCAGGCCCAGCCTGTCGGCCCAGTAGAACCAGCGGTCGGGCTCGACCTTGATGTGCTTGCGGACCGAGTTGAAGCCGAGCTGCTTGTGCAGCTTGAGGTCGTACGCGAGGGCCTCGTCGGTGGGCGCGGTGTGCAGGCCGTCCGGCCAGAAGCCCTGGTCGAGGGTGGCCATCAGGAACGTCGGCTTCCCGTTGAGCATGGTGCGCGGGACGCCATTCACCTTCTCCACGGCGATGGAGCGCATCCCGAAGTAGCTCTCGACCTGGTCGCGTCCGACGGTGACCTTCAGGTCGTACAGGAACGGGTCGTCGGGCGACCACAGGTGCGGGTCGCGGATCTTGAGGGTCAGGGGCTCGGCGGCGCGGCCGCTGACCGTGGCGACCTTGCGGTGCCCGGCGTACGCCGTGGCCTGGACGCGTACGCCGTCGCGCACGCCCTTGGGCTCGACGGTGAGGGTGCTCGCCGCGCCGTCGACGTGCGGGGTGAGCTTCAGGGAGTCCACGTGGTCCCGGGCGACCGGTTCCATCCAGACGGTCTGCCAGATGCCGGAACTGGGCGTGTACCAGATGCCGCTCGGGTCCAGGCGCTGCTTGCCGAGCGGCGGGTTCTCGCCGCTGGCCGCGTCGGTCGGGTCGTAGACGCCGACGATCAGCTCCTGGGTGCGGCCCGGCTTGAGGGCGTCGGTGACGTCGGCGCTGAACTTGTCGTAACCGCCCTTGTGGTCGGCGACCTTGGTGCCGTTGACGTACACCTCGGACTGCCAGTCGACGGCGCCGAAGTTCAGCTTGAGGCGCTGGGAGGAGCCGATGTGCCAGTCGCGGGGCACGGTGAAGGTGCGGCGGTACCACATGCGGTCCTCGTGCCGCTGGACGCCGGAGAGCTGCGACTCCACCGGGTACGGGACGAGGATGCGCTCCTTCAGGTTCTTGCCGACCGGCGGCTGCTCGCCCGCCTCGGCGGCGGCGAACTGCCAGCGGCCGTTGAGGTTCCGCCAGTCGTCGCGGGTCAGCTGGGGGCGCGGGTACTCCGGGAGGGCGTTGTCCGGCCCGACCTCGTCGGCCCAGTCGGTGCGCAGCTCGTAGGTGGACTTGTTGCCGCCGCTGCTCCAGAAGGCGTTGACAACGTTGCCTTCGGCGTCGGTGAGCCCGCCTTCGCCGTCGTAGCGGACATCGGCGGTGCCGGGGGCGTCGCCGTTCTTGTTGCCGACGACCGGCTGGTCGAGGGCGACGAGCAGGGCGCTGGGGTCGGCGGGGTCGAGCTTCGTCTCGCCGAGCGGCCACGTGGCGCCGCCGATCACCGCTTCGAGGTGGTCGGTGAGACCGGCCGGGGGCGCGGCGAGCGGGCTCGCGAAGTCGAGCTTGAGGGTGCGGCCCGTGGACTGGACGGTGGTCGCCGTCGCGCCGTTGTAGTCGAAGCCGTCGGGCAGCCGGAAGGCCGACTGCGGGACCGCCTCCTTGCTGCCACCGGGCTCGGTCCAGCGCAGGTGGAGGTTGGAGCCGCCGTAGTGCTCGAAGTACTCCAGCTTGATGTCGTAGGACTGGCCGGCCGTCAGCTCGATGGGCTGGGCGGTCTGTTCGCGGTCCCAGTCGTCGACCCAGTGGTCGATGGCGAGCTGTCCGCCGACCCAGAGGCGGAAGCCGTTGTCGCCGATGATCGAGAAGGTGTGGGCGCCGGTCTTCTCCGGGACGAGCTTGCCGGTCCAGCGGACGTTCACGTCGTCCGACTGCCCGGTGGCGAAGGCGAGTCGCGGCTCCAGGGTGTTGAAGTCGACCTGCGGGTCGAAGCCGGTGGCCTTCAGCTCGTGGAAGTCGAAGGCGCCGGGGGCGGACTGGGTGTAGTACTCGCCCTTCAGGCCGTGGACCTCCGCGGCAAAGTCGTCGGCCGCGTTGGCGGCCGGTACGGCGGCGAGACCGGCGACGCCGAGCGCGGCGGCCAGCAACAGGGCGAGTTTGTCTCTGAGTCGTTTGGTGCGCACTGACCCTCTCCTCGAGAACGGGTGGTGGCTGATGGCTCAGGACATCGATGTCATACATCGATGTAACGGCAGCGGTGCAGAGGCATGACAACACGGATTCCGCTTGACGTCCAGGGACATGACAACGGCCCCGGAGTCAACGCGCGTATCGCGCGCGCCCGGAGCCGTCGCCGGTGTGAACGCCGGTTCGGTCGCCCGTCCGTCACGGCACCCGCTGCCCCTTGCCCAGCGCGATCACACCGCCCTTGGAGACGGTGTACAACTCCCCGTCCCGCTGCGGGTTGACGCCGATCGTCGCGCCCGGCGGCACCTGGACGTTCTTGTCGAGGACCGCCCCGCGCACCACCGCGCCCCGGCCGACGTGCACGTTGTCGTGCAGCACCGAGCCCTGCACGACCGCCCCCGGGTCGACCACCACGCCCGGGGAGAGCACGGACCGGGTGACCTGACCCCGGATCAGGCATCCCGCGCTGATGATCGACTCGCTGGCGATGCCGCCGGCGTTGAAGCGGGCGGGCGAGAGCTGGCTCGAGTGGGTGTAGATCGGCCAGTCCCGGTTGTAGAGGTTGAACACGGGCCGCTCGGCGATCAGGTCCATGTGGGCGTCGTAGTAGGCGTCCAGCGTGCCCACGTCCCGCCAGTATCCCTGGTCCCGCAGGGTCTCCCCCGGGACGTGGTTGGCGCTGAAGTCGTACAGCGCGGCCTCGCCCCGCTCGGTGAGCTGGGGCAGGATCGAACCGCCCATGTCGTGCACGGAGTTCTCGTCCTCGGCGTCCCGCTGAAGTGCCTCGACGAGGGCCTTGGTGGTGAACACGTAGTTGCCCATCGAGGCGAAGACGCAGCCGGGGTCGTCGGCGAGGCCAGGCGGGTCGGCCGGCTTCTCCAGGAAGCCGGTGACGGTCTGTCCGTCGGAGCCCGGCGTGATCACGCCGAAGGACGGCGCCTCGGCGCGCGGCACCCGTATCCCGGCGACGGTGACACCCGCGCCGGACTCGATGTGCTGGGCGAGCATCTGGCGCGGGTCCATCCGGTACACGTGGTCGGCGCCGAACACCGCGACGTACTCGGGCTGTTCGTCGTACACCAGGTTCAGGGACTGAAGGATCGCGTCGGCGCTGCCGAGGAACCAGCGCGGGCCGAGGCGCTGCTGGGCGGGGACCGGGGTGACGTAGTTGCCGAGCAGGCTGGACATCCGCCAGGTGGTGGTGATGTGCCGGTCCAGGGAGTGCGACTTGTACTGGGTGAGGACGCAGATCCGCAGGATGTCGCCGTTGACCAGGTTGGACAGGACGAAGTCGACGAGCCGGTAGGTGCCGCCGAACGTGACCGCGGGTTTGGCGCGGTCCGCGGTCAGGGGCATCAGGCGTTTGCCCTCTCCGCCCGCCAGCACGATGCCGAGCACCGAAGGACCTCCACGACGCATGGCCGCTCCCCTTACCCTCGTTCACCCCGACTGCCCCGGGCGGGGCGGCCTAAGCCTGCTTGAGGATCTCCTCGTACAGCCGGACCGTGCGGCGCGCGACCGCGTCCCAGCCGAACTCCTCCACCGCGCGCGCCCGTCCCGCCTCGCCCATCCGGCGGGCACCCGCCGGATCGCCGAGGACGGAGTCCAGTGCGTGCGCGAGACCCGCCACGAAGTCGTCGTCCGCCGCGTCCCCGTCACTCTCCTTGGTCACCAATACCCCCGTTTCGCCGTCGGTCACGACCTCGGGGATCCCGCCCACCCGGGAGGCGACCACGGGGGTGGCGCAGGCCATCGCCTCCAGGTTGACGATGCCGAGGGGCTCGTACACGGAGGGGCAGACGAAGACGGCGGCGTGGGTCAGGAGCTGGATCACCTCGGGGCGCGGCAGCATGCGCGGGATCCAGTGCACGCCCTCGCGGGCGCGGCTCAGCTCGGCGAAGAGCTCGCGGAACTCCCGGTCGATCTCGGGGGTGTCCGGGGCGCCCGCGCACAGCACGACCTGTGCGGCCGGGTCGATGTCCCGTACCGCGCGCAGCAGGTGGGGCACGCCCTTCTGACGGGTGATACGGCCGACGAACAGGACATAGGGGCGGGAGCGGTCCAGACCGATCCGGTCCAGCGCGTCGGTGCCGTGGTCGGGCCGGTAGAGACTGGTGTCGATCCCGTTGTGCACGACGTGGACGGCGCCGGGGTCGAGGTCCGGGTAGCAGCCGAGGATGTCCTCGCGCATCGCGCCGGAGACGGCGATCACCGCGTCGGCCGCCTCGATCGCGGTGCGCTCGGCCCAGCCGGACAGGGTGTAACCGCCGCCGAGCTGCTCGGCCTTCCAGGGGCGCAGGGGCTCCAGCGAATGGGCGGTCATCACGTGCGGGACGCCGTACAGGAGCTTGGCGAGGTGGCCGCCGAGGTTGGCGTACCAGGTGTGGGAGTGCACCAGTTCGCGCCCTTCGAGGGCGGCGGTCATGGCGAGGTCGACCGAGAAGGTGCGCAAGGCGTCGTTGGCGCCGTCGAGCGCGGACCAGGGGCGGTGGCGCAGCACGCCGTCGCTGCGGCCCTCGCCCCAGCTGTGCACGTCCAGGTCGACCAGGCGGGCGAGCTCCCGGGCGAGGAACTCGACGTGGACTCCGGCACCCCCGTACACGTCCGGCGGGAACTCACGGCTCAGCAGTCCCACGCGCACCCGGAACCTCCCGTCTCGACAACTGATTCCCTCATGGTCACCCAGAGCGGGCGCCTGGGGAAGAGCGCGGTGGGCGGGCGCTGTTCGGCGGGCGCGGGGAACGGGCGGGTCCCGGGGGACTCGGGAAGCAGCAGTCGCCGCAGACGCCCCCGCCCGGCACCCGGTAGTACAGGCAGCAGCTGCGGCGCCGGAAGGAGGTACCGGTGAGCGTCCCGGTACCGGCGAGCAGCGGGTGGGCCAGCAGGTCGGCGGTGAGCGACCGGGCGCGGGCGGCGGTGTCCGTACGGCCGTGGCGGCGGGCCCAGCGGTCCAGTTCGCGTCCGGCGCCGGTCAGGGCGGAGGCCGCGTTGCCGCGCAGCAGTCCCCTCGCGACGCCGTAGCGGGCGTGCACGGTCTCGGTGAGGGGCGCGAGGTGGGCGGTGAGGACGACGTCCGCGACGGTGGTGGCGTCCCCGGGCAGGGGGCGCACCTCGGTGAGCCACAGGTCGTCGGGGGCGGTGGCCTCGGGGTCCCAGTGCAGCAGGCGCGGATCGAGCTCCGGGACGTGTCCGTACAGGACGGCGCAGGCCAGGGTCACCGACCACAGGCGGGCCCCGAGCCCCTGCTGGGCCACGGAGGCGGCGACCCGCGTCTCGGGGGTGCCGAGCGCGACGGCGACCTTGCGGACGCGGTGGCCCAGCGGGTCGGCGTCCACGTGTCCCGGCGCGTAGGCGTCCGTGAGGGGCGAGACGGTGGCGTGCCGACCCGCCGGCACCGGACGCGAGGCGTGCAGCACGGAGAACCCGCCCAGCGGGCGGAGGGCGGAGAGGGCGGGGTCGAGGTCCACGGAGAGCAGTAGTATCAGGGGCTCTCAGGGTCTGTCCCGGCGGCGCCGGTGGCCGCCACCCGATCCGGCCGGCAGGGCCGGCGTCGGCCCGGACGGCACGCGGAACGGCGGGAGCAACCGGCTGAAAATCCGACAGTCACATGAGCTGCGCCGGACGGACCCTAGGGGGCTGGGCCCAGGGTCGGGGACGGAAGTTGCCCACCCTGGGGAGGACGGCGGCGCCCTCGTACTCCATCGGTAGTAGGACCCAAAGAATGCTCAGGGACGACGACGGGAAGACCCTGAGACGGCATCGTGTTGTCCATGGATGACGACCGTTCGCCGCGCCGGGCCCAGTGCCCCCGCCTCACGCAGAGGAGCAGCCGATGAGCGCCCTCGCGTTGTCCGTGCTGCTGTCGCTCGTCTCCGCCGTGGCCTACGCGGGCGGAGCGATCGTGCAGGAGCAGGTCGCGGCGTCGTCCCCGGATGCCCAGTACGCCCCCTTGCGCCGGCCCGCCTGGTGGGCGGCGGTGTCGCTCAACGGCCTGGGCGGTCTGCTGCACGTGGTCGCCCTCGCGCTCGGTCCGCTGAGCCTGGTGCAGCCGCTGGGAGCGCTCACCATCGTGTTCGCGCTGCCCATGGCGGCGCTCTTCGTGGGGCGCAGGGCCGGTGCGACGGCCTGGCGGGGTGCGCTGATGGCGACGGTCGGTCTCGCCGGCCTGCTGTCCCTGGTCGGCGCGTCCGACGCGCAGTCGCTGGACACGGCGCAGCGGGTCGGGGTGGCCCTGGTCACCGGTGGTGCGGTCGTGGCGCTGATGATCGCCGGCCGGGCCGCGCACCGGCACCCGGCGGTCCGCAGCATCCTGCTGGCGACCGCGTCCGGCATAGCCTTCGGGATGTCCTCGGTCTTCACCAAGACGGTCGCGGTGGACTGGAACGGCGGGGTGTCCGCCGGCGACCTGCCGTCGCTGGCCGTGATCGGCGTACTCGCCACGGCCGGCATGGTGCTGTCCCAGGCGTCCTACCGGGGCGCCGGTCTCGCGGCCCCGCTGGCCACGCTGACGGTCGTGAACCCGGTGGTGGCCGCCATCGTCGGCATCACGATGTTCGGCGAGACGTTCCGGTACGGCACGGCCGGCACCGTGCTGGCCCTGGGCTGCGGCGTGGTGGCCGCCGGTGGGCTGATCATGCTGACGACGGAGCGGATCGCGCGGGAGGGCACCGACACCGGTGAGGCCCTGGCCTCGGCACCGGCTCCGGCTCCGGCTCCGGCCGAGGACACCGTGGCGCTTCCGGAGACCGGGGCGGCGGAGCTCGGGGCTGCGGCGCTCGGGCCGGTGCCGATTGCGGTAGCGGCGCCGGTGGCTGTCCCTGTGGCCGTGCCGGTGCCGGTGGCTGCGCCGGTCCCGGTGGCTGTTCCGGTCAAGGAGCCCCCGGTCCGTGAGCCGGTGGCCGCGGCGGTTCCCGCCGCCCCGGTGGCCCGGCTCTCCGACAAGGTCGTCGTGCCGTCCCCGGTGGCGCCGCCGGTCCCCGACACGGACCCCGCCGAGGAGGCGTACGAAGCCCGGGCACCGGTGGAGAGCGACGACCCGACGCTCTCCTACGGCCCCTTCTACGGCGGTCCGTTCCTCCCGCCGCCCATGCTCAGCCGCCGACGGGTCCGGATCAGATCCTGACGCCGCCGGCCCGCAGGTACGCCACCGGGTCGACGTCCGAACCGAAACCGGGCCCCGTCCGCACCTCGAAGTGCAGATGCGGGCCCGTGACGTTGCCCGTGGAGCCGGAACGCCCCAGACGCTGGCCGACGCCCACCGACTGGCCGTTCCTCACGGAGATCGCCGAGAGGTGCGCGTACTGGGAGTAGCGGCCGTCGGCGTGCCGGACCACCACCTGGTAGCCGTACGAACCGCCCCACCCCGCGCTGACCACCCGCCCTGCCGCGACCGACTTGACCGAAGTCCCGGTCGGGACGGGGAAGTCGACGCCGGTGTGGTAGCCCTTGGACCAGGAGGAACCCGCCTGGTGGTAGGGCGTGCCGGTGGCGGCGTCGACCGGGGCCACGACGGCGCGGTGGGTGGTGGCCTTGCCGGCCTTGGCCTTGCCGCTGTCGGAGGAGGACTTCTGCGGCGCCTTCCGCTGCTCCTGCCGCTTCTGTTCCTTGGGCTCGGACTTCGGTTCCTTCTTCTGCTGCTTCTGCTGCTGTTTCTGGGGCTTCTGGGTCTTCTGCTGCTTGTCCTGTTTTCTCGTCTCGGTGCCGGAGGGCGTCGTGGCGGCGGCCCCCTGGCCGCGCAGCGACAGGCGCTGGCCGGGCAGGATCAGGTCGGGGTCGGACCCGATGGCGCCGCGGTTGGCCTCGTACAGGCGCTGCCAGCCGCCCCGGACCTCGTGGGTGTCGGCGATGCCGGAGAGGGTGTCGCCGGTGACCACCGTGTACATCCGGGCCTTGCCCGCCCGGGACTGCGGGGTGGTCTGAGGCTGGACGTCCTTCACCGAACCCGCCTGCTTCGCGGACGCCACTCCCCCGGCCGGCCGGATGTCGGGCGTGTCGCCGCCCCGGGTCAGCCCGGCCCGCTCGGAGCACACCGGCCAGGCGCCGGGGCCCTGGGCGTCGAGCACCTTCTCGGCGACGGCGATCTGCTCCGCCCTGGTGGCCAGGTCGGCGCGCGGGGCGTACCGGGTGCCGCCGAAGGCCTCCCAGGTGGACTGGGTGAACTGCAACCCGCCGTAGTAGCCGTTGCCGGTGTTGATGTCCCAGTCGTCGGTGGACTCGCAGGCGGCGACCTGGTCCCAGGTCTCCACGTCGGCCGCGTGGGCCGTGCCGGTACCGACGAGGGGGAGGGCCAGTCCCGCACCCCCCGCGGTGACGGTCAGCGAGGCGCGGTTGATCCTGTTCGGCTGATACCGGCGGTGCCGGCCGCGTACGGCCATGGAGGTCCCCCTCGACATTGCGTCAGGTGGGGCAAAAGTAAGGGCCGCGAACAGGCCATGACAAGACGGCAACCGGCCGGTCGGTCACCCCGATTGGCCGGGAATGCGCGGCCGTTGGCCAACGGAGACGCCGACCCGCTGAGGCACCGGCCCTCTCCCCGCCGTACTGGAACCCCGGAAGCACGAAGTGCGGCCGGTGTACCGGCACGTCAGCATGGTCGAGCGGCGGAATTGGCGATACTGGCGGACACGGGCACCACAGCCATCAAGGTCACTAGGAGCCAACGCAATGAGCACTACAGCGCAGATCGGCGTCACGGGTCTCGCGGTCATGGGCCGCAACCTCGCCCGCAACTTCGCCCGCAACGGCTACACGGTCGCGGTGCACAACCGGACCGCGTCGCGCACGCACGCGCTGGTCGAGGAGTTCGGCGGTGAGGGCGACTTCGTCGCGACCGAGACCGCCAAGGAGTTCGTGGCGGCCCTCGAGCGGCCGCGACGCCTGGTGATCATGGTGAAGGCCGGTGACCCGACCGACGCGGTGATCCGGGAGTTCGCCCCGCTCCTTGAACCCGGGGACATGATCATCGACGGCGGCAACGCGCACTTCGCGGACACCCGTCGCCGGGAGCGCGAACTGCGCGAGCAGGGCATCCACTTCGTGGGCACCGGCATCTCCGGCGGTGAGGAGGGCGCGCTGCACGGGCCGAGCATCATGCCGGGCGGCTCGAAGGAGTCGTACGAGTCGCTGGGCCCGATGCTGGAGAAGATCTCGGCGAAGGCGGCGGACGAGGCGCCCTGTGTGACGCACGTCGGTCCCGACGGCGCCGGGCACTTCGTGAAGATGGTGCACAACGGCATCGAGTACGCCGACATGCAGCTGATCGGCGAGGCGTACCAGCTGCTGCGCGATGTCGCCGGGTACTCCCCCGCACAGATCGCGGAGATCTTCCGCACCTGGAACACCGGCCGCCTGGACTCGTACCTGATCGAGATCACGGCGGAGGTGCTGTCGCACGTGGACGCGGCGACGGGCAAGCCGTTCGTGGACGTCGTGGTCGACCAGGCGGAACAGAAGGGGACGGGCCGCTGGACCGTACAGATCGCGCTGGACCTGGGGGTGCCGGTGTCGGGCATCGCGGAGGCGGTCTTCGCCCGCTCGCTGTCCGGTCACGCGGCGCTGCGCGAGGCGTCGCGCGGCCTGGCGGGACCGAAGGCGGCGCCGCTCGGGGAGTCGGAGGCGGCCGCCTTCGCCGACCGTGTCGAGCAGGCGCTGTACGCGTCGAAGATCGTGTCGTACACGCAGGGCTTCCACGAGATCGCGGCGGGCAGCGAGGAGTACGGCTGGGACATCGACCTCGGCGCGGTCTCCGCGATCTGGCGCGGCGGCTGCATCATCCGCGCGGCCTTCCTCGACCGGATCCGCGCGGCGTACGACGCCCGGCCCGACCTGCCGAGTCTGCTGTCGGACGAGACCTTCGCGCAGGAGATCGCCGCCGCGCAGGACGACTGGCGGGAGGTCCTGGTGGCGGCGACCCGGCAGGGCGTGCCGACGCCGGGGTTCGCCGCCGCCCTCGCCTACTACGACGCCCTGCGCGCCGAGCGGCTGCCCGCCGCGCTGACCCAGGGGCAGCGGGACTTCTTCGGGGCGCACACGTACCGCAGGACGGACCGGGACGGCGCCTTCCACACGCTGTGGGGCGGGGACCGGTCGGAGGTCACCGCGTAGCGCGTGTCCCGGGGCCGCCCGCGGGCCGTGTCGTCCCCTCGCTCAGGTGAGCGGCGGCCCCGGCTCGGGGTTGGGCACGGGCTCGGGCCCCGGCGGGATCGGCGACGGCGAGGGCCCCGGAGGAGCCGGAGGCTGGGGCGTCGGCTGCGGGCCGGGTCCCGGCGGCTGAGGCGTGGGTTCCGGGCCGGGGCCCGGGGGCGGGGGCGGAGGGGTCGGCTCCGGGCCCGGGCCCGGGGTCGGTGGTGAGACCGGGTCCGGGTGCGGATGCGGGGGCTCGGGGTCCGGGCCGGGGGCGGGTCCCGGGGTGGGCCCGGGCGGGACGGGATCCGGATACGGGTTCGTCATGGCGCTGTCCTCCGGCCAATCGGTCGACGTCGGCTCTCGACTTGTCCCCCGCCTACCCGAGGGCCGCCGCTCCACTCACCCGGCCGTACGAACCGCCGGCCCCGAGTGGCCCAGCCGTGCGGCCTCCGCCCCGGCAGCCAGTCCCGGCGCCGGGCTGGCCAGCACGGGGACACGGACATGCGTCGACTCCCTGGCGGGCGCCATGGACGCCTGGGCCAGGACGATCACGTCGGCGCCGGTCACGGAGTCGGCCGCCTCGGCGATCCGACGCAGGTAGCCCTCGCCGTCACCGGCCTCGAACCGCGACCAGGCGCCCTCCACCAACCGGGTCCGCACCTCCACGGGACGGTCCGCGCGCCGTGCCTCCTCCTTGATCAGTGCCGCCGTCGGCTCGAGCGTGCTCTCCAGGGCGGCGAGGACGAGGACGCGCGGGCCGACGGCCACCGCGGCGGCTGCCATGGGCCGGTCCACGCGCAGCACCGGCACGCCGACCTCGGCGGCTGCCGCCTCGGCGACACCCCCGATGGTCGAGCAGGTGCAGAGCACGGCGCGCGCCCCTTCGGCCACCGCCCGCGTCAGCGCGGCCGCGACGGATGCGGTCACCGCCTCGGGCCCGTCCCGCCGCGCCCGCTCCAGCAGTCCGGCGTCGACGTGGTGCCGCAGTTCCAGACCGGGATGCGCCGCGTCGCGCAGCGCGTCGAAGACCGGCACGTGCACGGGCGAGGTGTGCAGGAGCGCCAGCACGGTCAGAACCGCCCGGGATGCGCCACGAGCCACTCCTTGGCGGCGCGCATCAGCTCCGGATCGGCGGCGGGTGCCTCGTCCGGGTGACGCTCGGCCCACTTCACGACGTACGGGCACAGCGGGGCGACCGTGACGCCCTCCCGACGCGCGAGCCCGTACAGCTCACGCGCCAGGGACCCGGCGATGCCCTGCCCCTCGTGCTCCGGTTCGACGATCGTGTGGACGGGGACGACGGCCCGCTCGGGAGCGTCGAGGACGAAGTACTCGATACGCCCGACGACCTCTCCGGCCGCGACCGCCTCCAGCCGTCCGGCCGCCCGGTCGTCACGGATCTCGATGTCACTCACGGCCACGCTCCTCGTCCCCGCGGGATCGGTACGTCAGGCCGACACGGCCTGAGGGCTGCGTTCCTGGTCCGAGCCCGGTACCGGCTCGGACGCGTCGGCGCCCAGGGCGACGATACGGTTGTCGCCGTCCACGTGCACGACCCGGGGCCGCAGCGACCGCGCCTCGGCGTCGGTGACCTGGGCGTAGCTGATGAGGATCACCAGGTCACCGGGGTGCACGAGGTGAGCCGCGGCCCCGTTGATTCCGATCACCCCGGACCCTCGCTCGCCCTCGATGACGTACGTCTCCAGCCGGGCCCCGTTGGTGATGTCCACGATGTGCACGAGCTCACCGGGCAGCAGATCGGCGGCGTCCAGCAACTCGGCGTCGACGGTCACCGAACCGACGTAGTGCAGGTCGGCCTGGGTGACGGTGGCGCGGTGGATCTTGGACTTGAACATGGTGCGCAGCATGTCGGACTCCCGAAAGACGGCTCCCTGCCTGCTTTCTGCAGGTCAAGGGCGGTGTCACTCTACAACTGGCACGCGCCTGACTCGAAGAATGTGAGGAACATCGCTTCACTTCGGTGAGCCAGCTCCCTGCCTGGGCTTCCGTGTGAACCAGGCTGTTATGGCTCGTCGAACACGCCCCTGCCCGAACACTCTTCGCGGAACGTGCCAGGACCGATGCTGACGAAACGCTGACTTATCTGTCGGCCTATCAGGCGCCTAAGGGGACAGGGCGAGTCACTGCCCCAAGCGGCCGCGCCCATGTACGCCGTGCGGCCACTAGGTCGCTTCTTTCGGATCATCTCGCCGACCAGATGAAGATGGCGGCGACGTGGAGTCCTGCGACGGAGTCGACCGCGACGACCCAGTCGAGATCGCCTTCGCTGTCGGCCTGGGCGAGCAGGGCGGTGAAGACTTTCTCCCAGGTGCCGTCGGCGGCCCACTTCCGCAGTCGGTTGTGAGCGCCCCTCCACGACCCGAAGTGCTCGGGCAGGTCCGTCCACGGGGTCCCGGTGCGGTACGTGAACGCGATCGCGTCGATCACCTGCCGGTGATCCCGCCAACGGCCACCCCGCTTCGGTGTCCGGTCCGGCTCAACTGTCTTGGCGCTGCTGACGCTCTCGCAGTCGCCGCACACGCCTGGCGTACTGCCCGGCCTGCGACCTCTGGGCACGATCAATCGACAGCAGCTGGGGATCCGTCGCGCGCTCGGACCTCGTCCCTCCACGCCTGGCCACTCGCCTCGGCTTCGTCCATCCCGCCACTATATGAGCGGGCAACAGCGTGCGAAGTCCTCCCGAACCAAGATCCGGAAGAAGCACCCTAAGCGCGGTACCCGTTCAACCGCGTCGGGGCAGTTCGGCGCGCCGTGCCGTTTTGGAGGCACAGCACCACCGACCTCTCCGTTCTGTGAAGGAACCCAGCGGTGCACGCGACTGCGGATGCCGATTCACGACGACTGTGGGAGTCGCCGCCTGACCGAGTCTCCGATGGCAGCTTGTTTTGGCGTTGGTTGAGGGTTTGCGGCAAAAGCGGATCGACCCGTGGCCTGCGCTCGATACCGCCCCGGTGTGGTGCCGAACTCCCTCTCGAAGGCGTGGGAGAGTGCGTACGGGCTGCCGTAGCCGACTCGGTCGGCGATGGTGGCCAGGGTTTCCTTGGTGTCGCGGAGCAGGGTGGCGGCAAGGATCACGCGCCACCAGGCGAGGTACGCCATCGGAGGGCGGCCGACCAGGGTGGTGAACCGGCGTGCCAGGGTGGGACGGGAGACGCCCGCTTCTGCGGCCAGGCGGTCGTTGCTCCACTGCGCGGCCGGTTTCGAGTGCATCGCCCGCAGAGCGGCGGCCGTCACCGGGTCGCCCAGTGCGCCGGGCCAGGCTCCGCTAGTGGTCTCGGTCATCCATGAGCGGATCATGTAGACGAGGAGGAGGTCGAGCAGGTTCGGGAGCGCCACGCAGGAGCCGGGCCGCACCTCGTCCAGCTCACCGGCGAGCAGGTCGATCGCGGCGCGGAGTTCGAGGTGGCTGCCTACTCGGCTGGGGATGTGGACGACCTCGGGCAGCTCTGCCATCAGCGGGTGCATGCGGCTGCAGTCGAGCCAGTACTTGCCGCAGAGCATTTCCGTCCCGTCGCGGTCGGGCCGGGCTCGCGGCCCTGTCTCCGCAAGCCATTGCTCGAACGGCACTGCCTTCTGCGCCGCGACCGTCGCGTCGACGGGAGAATCGGCGATCACATGGCCGGTGCCGTGAGGCAGCAGCACCGCGTCACCCACGCCGAGGGATACGGGGGTTCCGCCGTCGGTCAGGAGCCAGCAGCTGCCCTTCAGGACGACGTGGAAGCCCGCGCCGTCGTACGGATCCAGCCGCGTGCACCAGCTCCCGCTCGTCCGCACCCGGTGGAACCACGGGTGCCCGAGGTGCACGGCAGAGATCGCGTCACTCACCACATCCATCCATCCAGAATATCTCCCGTATGAATTGTGAGACGGATTCGTATTTTGTTGAGCTGGATGCGCATTGAGAGGCTCGTTCGATCTTTCTTAAGGTCGGGCACATGACGAACGAGAACGAGCGTGTGCAGAGCATGGTGCTGGGGGATGTCGAGGTCATCCGGGTCGTTGAGTGGCACGAACCGTTCCTGCCCACCTCCGGCATGTTCCCGGGAGCTGGTGCCGATGTGTGGAAGGACAACGAGGACTGGCTGACACCGGACCACTGGGAGCCGGACAGCGACTTGGCAGTGCTTGCTCTGCAGAGCTGGGTGCTGCGCAGCGGTGGGCGGACCGTCCTGGTCGACACCGGAGCGGGCAACGGGCGCGAACGACCGGGCATGGGGCCGTTTCACCACTCGCGGAGTGATTTCCTCGGCCTCCTGGCGAGGGCCGGTGTTCGCCCGCAGGATGTAGATGTCGTCGTCAACACTCACCTCCACGTCGATCACGTCGGCTGGAACACCATCGACGCGGACGGGCAGTGGGTACCGACGTTCCCCAACGCCCAATACCTCATTCCGGCCGCCGACGACTTCCACTACGGTCCGGACAACGCGTACGGGAACGGTGCGCATGAGGCCGACCGCCTGATCTACGAAGACAGCATCACGCCCATCCACCAGGCCGGGCAGGCCGTGCTGTGGGACGGCCTGCACCACATCGACGAACACCTCGCCCTGGAGTCCGCCCCCGGCCACACTCCCGGCTCGTCCGTGCTGCGACTCGCATCCGGGAGCGACCGGGCGGTCTTCGTCGGGGATCTGCTGCACAGCCCGGTGCAGATTCTCGATCCCTGCTGCAACAGCAACGCCTGCCTGGCCCCGGAACAAGCGGTGGCCAGTCGCCGTCGGATTCTCGGGCGGGCGGCTGACGAGCGGGAGCTGCTCGTCCCCGCACACTTCGGTGGTGCCGGCGCCCTGGAAGTCCGACGGAACAGTGATGGGTTCGCCCTCGGCCCATGGGCAACAGCCGGCCCGAAGAAGAGTGCATCCACCTCTGAGTGAGCCTTGGCCCCACCCCGCTCACCCGCCCGCGAGCGCGAGGCCCTCAACGCCTCGGCGGACGGCGCGACCGTCGCCACCTGGCTCAGCCTGTGGGAGTCCACGGGCCGAGCCGGGTGGATCCGGCATCCCGCACGGAACCAGCCGCCCCCGGCCTGGAGGCCGTCCACATGACGCACACGTCGAACGACCGGCCCGCAGCCAGAGCGAGCGGAGCCCTCGTCCTGGTGCTCGTCTTCATGGGCATCGTGGTCTCGGTGATGCAGACCCTGCTCGTCCCGGTGATCAACGAACTGCCGCAACTGCTGGGCACCGAGCCGGGCAACGCGACCTGGGTCATCACCTCGACCCTGCTCTCCGGCGCCGTCGCCACGCCGATCATGGGCCGCCTCGGCGACCTCCACGGCAAGCGCCGCATGCTGATCCTCAGCCTTGCGGTGATGGTCGTCGGCGCGCTCGTCAGCGCCCTCACCAGCCACCTGCTCACGATGATCGCAGGCCGAACCCTCCAGGGCTTCGCGATGAGCGCGATCCCCCTCGGCATCGGCTTGATGCGCGACATACTCCCCCGCGAGAAGCTCGGCTCGGCGATGGCCCTGATGAGCTCCGCCATGGGCGTCGGCGGCAGCCTCGCCCTGCCCGCCGCGGCCCTGGTCGCCCAGCACACCGACTGGCACGCCCTCTTCTACGGCGCCGCCGGCCTCGGCGTCCTGTGCATCGCCCTCACCCCCCTTATCGTCCCCGAGTCCCCGACCCGCGCGCACGGCACCTTCGACGTCCCGCGACACACAGCAGTGAGCAGGGCCTTTGCGTTCGTCGGTGCTACGCGAGCATCGCCCTACGCTGCCACATCATGCGGCAGGATCAAGGGCCATGGACTCTGCTGTCGCAGCCGCGCTCGTCACTACACCGACCGCCCTACTGGCTGCGTCGGCTGCCTACGCCGCCGGGCTTCTTCAGGCACGTGGAGCCCGCCGTGGGCCCGTAGACGCCGTCCGTCGACAGCATCAGCGGGACGCATATGCCGCCTTCCTCGGCGCAGCCACCACCTACGCATACGAGACGCGACTCACCCGGAACCAGGAGCGGGCACTCGCCGAGCTTCCTACAGGAGACGGGGGCCATGTGGACCGCGTTGAGCGGCGGTCCTGGGAACTGCGCGCGGAAGCCGCCGAGTCGATCGATTCCATACAACGGACGCTGCCCGTCGTCCTCCTCGAGGGTCCCAAACACATTGCCGAACGTGCCCAAGAAGCCAGCATCGCCGCTCACATGTTGCGCTCCGGCGCACCGCAGTATGTGCACCTGACGATGGCGAGTGACGCCCATGCTGTGCAGACAGCACGCGAGGAGCACGCGCGCCTGGTCGATGCGATCGATGCGTTCACGATCGCGGCCCGCGACTACCTCAACGACGGTCCTGACTAGGGCATGTTGCGAAAGTGCTTGCTGTGGGTGTCGGGACAAGCGGCCATTGATCAACGCGACCCGGTTTCGTACCATCTCCCGATGGGACATGACGATCTTCCGACTCTTGAACTCGCTTTTCCCGGACCAGAACGTGACCGTGGCGTGGCGGCGATCCTGAGCGGTCAGAAGACCGCGCTCACAGGCCTCCTGGAGATCTATGAGCACGCCGGAGAGGCAGTGCCGCAGAGCGGCCAGCGGTTCTCAGTGCTCGATTCCGAGGGTCGTCCGGCCGTCACCATCGAACTCGTCGACGTGCGGGTCGTTCCCATGAAGGAAATCGACGATGACTTCGCACGAGCCGAGGGGCGCGGCTACTCCGACGTTGCACAGTGGCGAGCAGCCCACGAAGAGTTCTTCCAGAGCGATGGCGTGAGCGAGTTCCTGGGTCGCACCCCCGACATTACCGATGACACTCTCGTCGTCGCCGAACGCTTCCGAGTGGTCAAGCCCGTGTGATCGGTGGCCGGCATCCGACACGACGAAAGTCCGGAAGGATCAGCTGGGCAAGCTTTGAGAGGCGGCGGGAACGCTGTTGGTCATAGCCACTCGTTGATGGCTGCGACCAGCACTGTTGCCTCATAGCAGACGGCAAGTTTGTCATCACGTGGCCACGGCTCGGTGGCGCTTCAGCCGGTTGATCCCGCACTCCACCGCGTGGCGCTCTTTGTAGTCGGCCTTGTCGAACTTGGGCGGTCGGCCGCCTCGGGAGCCGAGCTTCTTGCGGTTGCGGACATGGTCGGACTTCTCCGGGATCGCGCAGGGGACACCTCGTCTGCGCAGGTAGGCTCGGTTTACGCGAGAGCCGTACGCCTTATCGGCGCGGACCTTGTCCGGCCTGGTGCGAGGTCGGCCCGGGCCGATGCGGGGCACCCGGAGGCCCTCCAGTACAGGTTGGAACTGCGGACTGTCATGCCTCTGGCCCGCGGTGACGAGCAGGGACAGCACTACCGCAGCACTGGTGCCTGGGACGATGCGGTTCGCTCCTGCTCCTGAGTCGTTGGCCTGGCAGACCAAAGAAGGATGCCAGCGACCGAGCTTCTTGTAGTAGCTCAGAGGGGGCATGGCCAAACTTCGGCTCTGCCGGCCGTTGCAGTCCCCACGCACGGGATCTTGAGGACACGAGTAGCCGATGGCAGGCTCATTCCGCATGATCGATGAATTTGCGAAGGACAACCTGCACGGAAGACTGCGACGGGACCGCGAGGCGCTGCTCTGGAAGCTCGACGGCCTGTCCGAATACGACGCGCGCCGACCGTTGACAGCGACCGGAACCAACCTCCTCGGGCTGGTCAAACACATGGCCAGCGTCGAGGCCAGATACTTCAGCGAGGTCTTTGACCGCCCGACTTCGGAACCGCTGCCCCGGTGGCAGGACCACGATGGCAGTGATCTGTGGGCGGCTGAGGACGAGTCCCGCGATCAGATCATCGAGTCCTACCGGCGCACGTGGGAACACTCAGATGCGACGATCAACGAGCTTCCCCTCGACGCACCCGGCCATGTGCCGTGGTGGCCTGAGCCATATTCCAACACGAACCTGTTCGCCATCCTGGTCCACGTCCTCGGCGAGACCAACCGGCATGCCGGGCATGCCGACATCCTGCGCGAAGGCATCGACGGCCGAACCGGGATGCGGCCCGAACACGAGATGCAGATCGATCAGGAAGCCCGTGCCGCCTACTGCGCGAAGATCGAGCAGGCCGCCAGATCGGTCGCCTCAGTCAAGGCATAGCAAGCTGTTGATGGTCGTTCGCGGCTCGACCGCAGGCTGGCGGGACCGCTCCGCGTGACGAGCGGGCCGTGTTCACCGCAGTGGTGTACGTGCTGACCAGCGGCTGTGCCTGGCGTCATCTGCCGCCGACATTCGGCACGTCCTCCGCTCCCGGGGGAAATTGACGCGGGCCCACGCCCCGGCGGCGGCTACCGTGTCCACCATGAGCATGTCCGGCCCGAGCGCCGCCCCGATCCCCCTGCACATCGCTGGCGAACGGTCGGCACCCTCGGCCCCCCACGTGATCGGCACTTCCGCCGGGCCGGCCCGGGCCGCCCCGGCGGTGGGGCCGAACGTGGTGGACTGGGCGGCGCTCGGGGTGGAGCCGCGGTGGAAGGACCAGGAGACGAGTGACTGCGCGGCTGTCCTGTCTCCGATCCTCGGACCCGCCACCGGCCTTGAGCCCTACAAGCGCTACGCCGCAGGAGTTCGCAAGCGGGGTGAGACCGCCCTCGTCGTCGCCTGCACCGGCGCGGGCAGACGAAGCCATAACGTCTTCTCCGGCACCGTCGCTCCTGGCATCCACCTGCCCCACTACTACGGCTCGATCTCCGCCAACCCGCTCCCCGTCGGCGTGAGTCTCGAACTCGCCGACGGCCTGGACCACGCCGAACACGAACTCGGCACCCGGCTGCTCAACCGCCCCCCGGTCACCTGGTTCCGCCTGACCTACCTCAGGGATTCCGGGTCCTCGCGCCCTGGAGCTGCAAGGATGTGGCCGCCGCCGGGGAACGGAGAGCTGCGCCCGATCCTGGTCGACGGCCTCGGCCACCCGGTGGCGGGGGTGTGGGTGCCGGCGGGTGGCAGTGCCCGGTGGTTCGTGGTTCCCCACGGCACCGACCAGCGGCTGCTGGCGGAGTGGCTGGTCCAGCACGCGCTGCCCGCGTACGTGCCCGGCGCGCTGACCCGCGCCCGCTCGACCCTGGTACGCGACCCGGCCCTCGCCACCGACGCCGAGGCCCGGCTGGTTGAGACGATCGCCGAGGAGCAGAGCGCCCACGAGCGGCGGCAGACCGAGTTGCAGCAGCAACTCACCGCGCTGCGGGCCGTGGCCGATCCGCTGCGCGACGGCCTGCTGTTCGGCACCGGCCGCCCGCTGGAGGACGCGGTGCACGACGTCCTCGTGTCGGCAGGCGCCACGGTGACCCGCCTCGACGACGTGTACGGCACCAAGTCGGCAGACTTGCTGGGCGAGTACGACGGCCGCCGAGTCCTGGTCGAGGTGAAGTCGGCGAGCAACCGGCCACCGCACAGCCTGCCTGACAAACTTCTCAAGCACCTGAACACCTGGCCCGGGCTGCCCGGGACCGAGCCTGTTGACGGCGGCGTCCTAGTGGTCAACCACCAGATCAAGCTGCAACCCGCGCAGCGGGACGCCGAGGTCTACACCGACCGCGCGTTCGCCGACAGGCTGCCCGTGCCGGTGATCGGCAGCGCCCGTCTGTTCGAGTGGTGGCGCCGCGAAGACTGGGATGCCGTGCGACACGCCGTCTTCGGCGACACCGGCGTCGCGCAGCCTCCCGAGATCGCCGTGCCGGACGCCGATCCGAAGGCGTCCGGGCAGCCCGGCCTGCGCTCGCGCCTGCGTCGGTAGCCAGTAGACGCCGGAGCACGACGGGGCGCCACGTCAGACCGGCTCGGCGTTGAGGACGGCCGGGATGGATCTGGCGGGCCCTTCATGGCAACACCGGCTGCTCGACCGTCGGCTGAGACACCAGGTACTACCAAGACCCCCGTCAAGTCCCCGTCACCCGAAGGGATTGCCGTCAGTCGGCGATCTCTTACGTTCCGTGTGCGTGCCGTACCGTTTGCGGACTGCGTCTGCCCAAGGAGGGCAGGTGGTCGGACCGGGGAGAGGACGGCATCGGGGTGATCGGGGAGGACCGGGAGATCTGGGGTGAGGGAGCGGCCTGCCGCACAGCCGATCCGGACGAGCTGTTCGTCGAGGGTGCGGCCCAGAACCGGGCCAAGGTCCTCTGCACCGGCTGCCCGGTGCGCACCGAGTGCCTTGCCTACGCCCTCGACCATCGGATCGAGCATGGAATCTGGGGTGGGATGACCGAGCGCGATCGGCGGGCCCTCCTGCGGCGGCGCCCGCTGGTCACGTCCTGGCGCCGCCTGCTGGAGGCCGCGCGGTCCGAGCATGATCGCCTCGTCCGTCCCGACGATGACGCGCCGGACTGGGAAGCCACCGCTTGACGACCCGCCCCGAGAGATCCCTACAGCACGTCGGTCTCGGCGTCGACGTACCCGAACGCGTGGGCCATGTGCACCAGGGCCTCCCGTAGCAGGTGCTGCCGCTCGGTCCGATCCATGGCCGGCGCTGCGGTGATAGTGACGGCCAGCCTTGGCCTGGGGCCGTTGTCGTTCGGACCGTGGGGCCCCAGGTCGACGAGGGTGTCCAGGACTGGCAGGACGCCGTTGTCGGCGGGCTGTTCGCTCGTGATCCGCATCCAGCCGGAAGCCTTCCGACCAGTTCTTCGAGCTAGCTGTTACCGAGTTCCACCGTCGGGACCCAGGCTGGACCTGGGAGTGGGAGCGGCATGCCGTGTTTGACCGTTACCGCAGCCCGGTTTCGCCGTGAGTCCACTGCGGGATGTCGCTCGGCTGCCCCACACATCCGCCGCGCGTGGGAATCCGACGCACAGGGCCGGCTCGAACGCGCGGCGCTCAAGTCGAAGGTGGCCGGGCCGAACACGCGGTCGCCGATCCGGACGTCGGTGACGCCCTCGGACTTCGCTGCCGCAGCCGAACTAGCGGGAAGTCCTCTTCGCCGGCAATGAACTGGAGGCCCACCTCGTCGCCCAGGTCGAGGCGGCCGACCCGGATCTCACCCCGATCGAGGTGCTGCTGGCCGCGCTGGGAAGCGCCGAGGGAATCTTCCGCCCACGCGAGTTCCTGCTGCGCCGGGCAAGAGTGATCGCCGCCAACCCGGCGCTGGCCGAGCGCGATCTGATCAAGCTCGCCGACATCGCCGACGCGCTGGCGCCGGCACTGGAGCGCCGCGGCGTCGAGCCCGGCAAAGCACGCTTCGTCGTCGACGTGGTGCTGGCGATCCACCGGCGCGTCATGCCCCGCTGGCTCGCCGAGCCGGACACCACCCTCGCTCAGCTCATGGCCCAGGCCACCGCCGAGCTGCGCGAAGCGATCGCGCCGCCTGCTCCGACGGTCCGCTGAGCCGGCCGCGGAAGAGGGGCAGCGCCCACCGCGTCGATGGGCGGATGGCTTCCCGGCGGGAGTGTCACGCGACCCATCGGGCACGCCCTAGCCGCGGTAGGTCTCGGTGTGGCTCAGGATCAGGCGGGTCAGCGTGGCGGGGCGGTCGAGTTGGAGGAAGTGGCCGGCGCCCCGCAGCCGCTCGAAGCGCCAGGGGGCGTCGACCCACTCGCCCGAGCGTGCGAGCTGTTCGAGGCTGCTGTAGATGTCCCCTTCCGGCCAGATCCCGAGCGTAGGCACCTCGACCCGGGGGACAGGGGCGATCTTCGCGTGCACGGGGTGGATGTTGGCCTGGTAGAAGTTCAGCATCGCCCGCACTGCGCCGGGCCGCTCCAGATCGGCGATCCAGGCGTCGGCTTCGGGGTGGTTGCCCACCCACCAGCGGAACGTCGACCAGGGCCCGCCCTCGCCCTCCGCCTCGCTGCGCAACCACTCCTCGGCGTCGGAGAACAGCAACCGCAGCATGTACCACGACAACTGCTTCTGCTCGTACGCCGCGTGCCCCCGTGCGCCGGGGTGACCGATGCTCAGCGCGACGTGGGACGTGACCCGTTCGGGGTGGTGGGCGGCCATGGCCCATGTCGACGCCGCCCCTCGGTCATGACCCACGAGATGCAAGGTCTCCGCGCTCAGTTCGTCGACGATCGCCCACAGGCGTTCCTGGTCCTTCGCGATCGTGTAGCTCGCCACGTCGGCCGGCATGTCCGAGTCCCCCTGGCCGAGGAGGTCGGGGGCGATGACCCGGTACCCGGCTTCCAGGAGGCCGGGGATCTGCCCCCGGTAGACCGCCGACGAGTCGGGGATGCCGGGGACCAGGACGATGGTCTCCGGGCCGGTTCCCGCGGTGAAGACGTTCAGCCGGTGTCCGTCGACCGTGACCGTGTGGCGGTCCATGCCGGTGAGGCGGTGAGCCGCCGGGTGGAGGACGGGTGAGGTGTCTTTCTGTGTCATGACAGTGCTCCGCTTCTCTCTGGTCTCTGGTCTCTGGTGTCGCGGTGTGCTGGGTGGCAGGGGCGCGCCGCGAGCAGGAGCGACACTGTAATGACCACGTGGTTATTAAGGAGCTTAGGCGATATCCGCGTTAGTGACCAGGCGTATACTTGGCGCATGAATCCCTCAGAGGAAGACCGGTACACTCCCGGCCGCGCGGTGGAGTCGCCGGGTGAACCGTCGACGGGCCGGCGACGGCGCAACCCCGAGGCGAGTCGGCGGGCGATCCTTGATGCCGCCCGCCGTGAGCTGTACGAGCGGGGCTACAGCCGTATGACGATCCGTGGCGTGGCCGCCCGTGCCGGTGTGACGCACGGGCTCGTCATGCGTCACTTCGGCTCGAAGGAGGGACTGCTCCGTGCGTCGATCCAGGGGCCGGATGAACTCGACACGGTCCTGGCCGGTGATGCGGAGGGACTGCCGGAGCGCATCGCGACGGCGTTCGTCGAGCGGATGGAGGCGGCGAGGAGCTCCGATCAGATGGTTGCGCTGATCCGCAGTGCGGCGGCGGACGATCCGCTCGCGACCGACCTGTACCTGACGATGCAGGCGCAGAGCGCGCGCGCCTATCGCGCGGTGCTCACCGGGCCGGATGTCGACGAGCGGGTCGACCTGCTCGGCTCGGTGCTGCTGGGAGTCACCTTCAGCCGTTACGTGGTCCGCGCCGGATCGCTCGCCACGATGGAACCCGCGGAACTCTCCCGGCACCTGGCCGAGTTGCTGCGACCGATCGTCCACCCGGCCGGCTGGGCGCCGAAGGAGACGGGCGCGTGATCGCCGCCGAGCGGTCTCGGTGAACTCAAGTGTACGGATGGTCAATTGACGCAGTGGCGTGTAGGGTTTTATTGACCACTTGGTCATCAAGGATGGTTGTCGGTCGGTCGAGGTGCCGTACCGCCCGTGTCTGACCTGCCGAATGAGAAGAGGCACACCATGCCGGTCCCTGAGCCGCTGACGCCCGAGAACACCACCATCGTGTTGATCGACCACGCGGTCGGCTTCGCGAACCTGCTGCGCTCCCACGACCTCGGCACACACATCAACAACGTCGTCGGGCTGGCCAAGACCGCGACGCTCTTCGAGACGGGCCTCGTGGTCACCAACGGCGAGAGCGGCAAGCCTTCCGGCCCGCTCTACCCCGAACTCCTCGCCGTCATCGGCGACGACTTCCCCGTGATCGAGCGCCCCGGCGCGACCAACGCCTTCGCAGACGCGCGCTTCGCGGCCGCCGTCGAGGCCACCGGCCGCCGCAAGCTGGCGATCGCGGGAGTGTCGACCGAGGGCTGCGTGTTGCAGAGCGTCCTTGGGGCGCTGCGTCTGGGCTACGAGGTGTACGTGGTCGGCGACGCCTCCGGCTCCCTCACCAAGGAGACCCACGACATCGCCCTCCAGCGCATGGTTCAGGCCGGCGCGGTGCCGACCACGTGGTACTCGCTGGCCGGTGAGCTCGAGTACGACCACACCTCGGCACGGGGCCCGCTTCTGCAGCAGGTGATGCGCGAGCACCAGCCCACGATGGCGAAGGGCGTACAGGCCTACGCTTTCGCCAAGGCGCCGATGCAGCCTTCATAAGGACTTCACGCCTCACGGGAGGCCCCATGTCCACGGGGCGCGCGTCACCATCTACGTCCAGGACGTCCGGCGGCTCGGGAACGACCGGCGGCCGGGGGCGCGTTGTTCACCCGGTGCAGCAGGCGTGCCGTGCCTCTTCGACGTACTCGTGCCCGTGCCACCAGAACCTGTCGTTGGCCGGATGGTCGGGTACGGGAGGCAGCACGGTGCTGCTCCGGTCCGGCTTCCGGGTCCCGGGCGCCGGGGGTTCGGTGAAGGGCCGCAGCAGGGAGTCGACGGTGTGGGCGACGCCCGACACGAGCACCTGCTCGACGTTCGCGGCGTCCTTGATGTCGGTGAGGGGATCACCGTCGACGACGGCGAGGTCGGCATACATGCCGGGTGCGATCCGGCCGAGGTCCTCGTGCAGGGTCTCGCCCGCCAGGCTCGTCGCGGTCGTCAGTGCCTCGTACGGGGTGAACCCGTAGGTGACCATGGCCCGCAGGTTCATGTGCAGGCTGACGGCCGCGTGGTCGATCGGGGCGTCCGTGCCCGCGACGATGCGGCCTCCTCGGCGGTAGATGTCGAGGGCCTGGCGGACCTGCGCCCGGAGGTTCGCACGCCGTGCGGTCTGGTCGGTCCGGCTCGCCGCGTCGGCGCTCTCCCGGAGGGCGGCCATCCGCCACGGCGGATTGAGTGTCCGCACCCGGCGGTCTTCGACCAGGGATCTGTCTTCGCGGTACAGGGTGGTCGAACCGAAGAGGGTCGGTGTGCGGGCCATGTCCGAGGCCACGAAGAGATCGGTGACGTCGGAGCAGCCCGTCCCGAGCGGTGTCACGGTGCGCGAGTAGCCGAACCGGTTCGTCGCCCCCGTGTGTTCCATCGCGTCACCGCCGAACGCCATGGCCGGGTAGTGGTAGTGCGAGGTGACGGGGATTCCGATGCCGTGCGCGAAGGCGACCACGCGCTTGTGCCACACGACCGGGAGCCGGACGTAGCACTTCATGAGGTCGTACTCCAGGCTCTTCGCGCGTGCCAGTTCCAGCTTGAGTTGGGCGTCGGTGAACGTGGGGCGCATGAAGTTGTAGTAGACGCGCGGCCCGTCGACCGCCTCGCCCGTCGCGAAGTACCGGGGCGCGATCCGGGCGCCGGAGCGGGTCGCCTCGCGCTCCTCGACCATGTGGTAGGCGGGGCTCCCCGGTGACCTCGTGGTGGTCACGCCCAGCGAGAGCCAGAGCCGTCCCTGCCGGTCGCCGTAGGCGTAGCCCTGCATCTCCCGGTGGTGGTGCATGTCGATGAGCCCGGGCATCACCAGCCGGTCGCGCGCGTCGATGTGCCGGCCCGCCCGGCCCTCGGCGTGCGGCTCCACGGACCTGATCCGATGCCCTTCGACGACGATGTCGACATCGCGCCGGATCTCCCGGCGCACGCCGTCCCACATCCGGCCCGCGTGGACCACGGTGCGCGCCGGCGGCCGGACGGCGGTCCAGGTCAGCGGCACGGCGACCGTGCGCGGACGTCCGCCGTCCGCCGGTACGAGGCGGAGCCTGCCGTTGTTGAGGTACAGGAGGTGCTTCGAGTCGCCGCTCCAGGACGGCGCGTCGGTCACTTCGCGGGTGATCTGCCGGGGTTCACCGACCGGCGTTCCGTCCGCGGCGACCTCCACGGTGTACAGGACGCTGGCGACCGCGAACGCCATGCGCCTGCCGTCGGGGGACCAGACCGGTCCGTCGTCCCCCCGGGTCTGGATCGAGCGGCCCGCCACGGCCTCGACGTATCTGCCCTGCCCGGTGGTCCGGTCGACGAACAGGATCTGGCTCAGCCCCTCCCGGAACCTGGCCGAGTACGGTTTCACGGCCGCCAGGGCGATGGTTTCGCCGTCGGGTGACCAGGTGGGTCGGCCGGGCTCGAACGTCGCGGTGAAGACACGGCGCACGTCGCCGCTCGCCACGTCGGCGGTCCACAGCGCGCCGTCCTGGTCCAGGAAGGCGATCTCCTTGCCGCTGGGCGACCACGCCGCCGACAGCGCGGCCCTGGTACCGAGGTCGGTCAGTTGCCGGTCCCGGCCCGTGCCGAGGTCCCTGATCCAGATGTCGAGCGTCCCGCCGCGGTCCGTCGAGTACGCCAGCCGCTTCCCGTCGGGCGACCAGGCGGGATCGCACGTCCACCAGTGGTCGCGGGTCAACGGCCGCGGCGCACCGCCGATCTTCATGACGTAGATGTCGTTGAGCGCGCGGAAGGCGATGTGCTCTCCGTCGGGGGCCAGTACCGGGCTCCCGATTCCGCGTACGGGTCGCGGACCGGTGCTCTCGAAGTCGGAGCGGCGCCTGGTGTACCGCGGCCTGCGGGTGGTGACGGCGGCGGAGAAGCCGATGGTCCGGGTGGCCGAGCCGTGGAGCGACCGTACGTGGATCCGGCCGTCCGCGGTGTAGACGAAGCGTTCGCGGTCGAGCCAGGACACCCGGAACGGGAAGGTCTCCTGGTCGTCCACCAGGGGTGTGTCGCCGGTCATCAGCCGGCAGCGCCCGTCGTGGGTGAGGTGGTGGACCAGGCCGGTGCCGTCCGGAGTCCATTCCGGCTGGTGGATCACCTGGCCGGCGGGCACCGTGAGGTGAGTGTCGCGCCGGCCGGTGGTGCGGTCCACGACGTCGATCCGGGTGTTGTCCACCACGAAGGCCACCCGGTCGCCGTCCGGCGACCAGCACGGCTCGTACTCCTCACCGGGGCCGTCGGCGAGTACGCGGACCCGTCCGCTGTCGACGTCGTAGGTCTGGATCGCGTAACTGCCCGACGCGTCGCCCGAGAAGACGATCGTGCGCCCGTCCGGCGACCAGCGGGGCTCCCGGTGGTCGAAGGGGCCCTCGGTCAACTGCCGCAGTCCACTGCCGTCCGGCCGTACGGTCCACAGGTCGAAGACGCCGGCACGGTAGGACTGGAAGACCAATCGGCCGCTGTCCGGGGACCAGTCGGGCTGAGCGATGTCGAACAGGTCGCTGGTCAGCCGCCGCGCGTGCCCACCGGACGCCGGCATCACCCACAGGACGCCCAGCAGGTCGAGGGCGATCCACCGGCCGTCGGGCGAGACCCGCGCCCCGAACGTGGTACCCGCGCTCAGCCGCAGGGTGTCGGTGCCGCCAATGCGACGGTCGGCCGCGAGGGCATCCGACGTCGGCAGCGCCAACGCGGCGCCCGCGACGGCCAGGAACCCGCGGCGGGACACCGGCGACGTCCTCGCCCGCCGGTCGGCCTCGGCTTCGTCCGGTGAGGTCGCGCGATCCGCTTCGTTCACAGCACATCCCTTCAGCGCCGTCGCACGAAGTTCCCTCTGTCATGCCAGCATCTTGGCCCACCCCACGGGCCACTTGAAGGGGGCACGCGTCGGTCCCTCAGGAGGACTGCCCCGGGGACCGGCCGGCCCGTCGGGTGAAGCGGCGCAGGCCGCGCCGGGTGGGCTTGAGGGGTTTGTCCTCGGGGGCGACGGGCGCCTGGGCCGGGCCGGGGCCCCCGGTCAGGGCCGCCGCCGCGGGCACGGACCCCTGCGGTACGGAACGGCCGCCTTGGGCGAGGCGGCTCCGCACGGCCTGGGCCATGGCGTGGTGGGACGGCTCCTGCAGCAGGCCCGCCGCGGACAACCGCTCCCACATGCGCAGCAGTTCCTGCCCTCGGGTGGCCACCTGGCCCTCGTCCCACAGCCGCTGCCACGCCGCGGTGGCGCGGGCCACGTCGGGGGCGGCCCGGTTGAGGTCGGTGCGGCAGCGGATGCGGGCGACGGTCAGCGCGAGGACGGTGGAGAGCATGTAGTCGCCGCGCAGATACGCGAGGTACGCCTCGATCGCCCGTGCCTCCAGGGACAGTTCGTCCTCGGCGCCCCGGCGCAGCGTGAGGTGTTCCCGCAGCGCGCTGGCGAGGACGAAGGCGGCGTGCAGTTCCTCGCGCTGCGCGTGCTGGATGATCCGCTCGACGCGGGCGAGCGGCGGGAACGCCTCCTCCTCGGCGGCGGTGCGCTCGCGCCCCGGCGGCAGGTCCTCCTCCTCGCCGATGGTCCGGCTGGAGCCGTCGGGGTGCACCCGCAGCCGCGCCACCTGCTGCGCGGTGCGGTCGATGACGGTGGCCGCGACCGGTGCCCCGAGGGTGCGGGCGAACATGGCGACGGCGTCGAGGATCGCCTCGTTGGGCGGCCGGGTGCCGCCCATGTCCAGCAGGTGGCCGTTGACCACCGTCGACCCGTCCTCGGCCACGTAGGCGTCGAGGCGGATCAGCGGCGGCGCGCCGAGTGCGGGCAGGTTGCCCTTGTCGCGGGGGGTCAGCGAGTGGGTCATCCGCTCAGGCTCCGGGGCGTACGACGCCGAGGACGGGCATGGAGGCGGCCGGCGCGGTCGTGATGCTGCGGCCGGGCCGCGGTGCGTGGACCATCTGTCCGCCGCCGATGTACATGCCCACGTGGGTGGCGTCGTTGTAGTAGATGATCAGGTCTCCGGGACGGGCCGAGGACAGGCTGACGCGGGTCAGGCCGCCCCACTGCGCCTGCGAGGTGCGGGGAATGGGGTGCCCGGCCGCCGCCCAGGCCGCGGAGGTGAGTCCGGAGCAGTCGTACGACGACGGGCCCACGGCGCCCCACACGTACGGTTTGCCGATCTGCGCCATCGCGAAGCCGACGGCCTTCGCGGCCGCACCGCTCGCCTGCGTCCCGCCGCCCGGCGCCGGCCCCTTGCCCTTGCCCTTCCCCGAGCCCGCGGGGGTGCCGCCGGGGCCGGTCCAGCGGGCCTCGGCCTGCCGGGCCCTCTCCCGTTCCAGCGCGGCCAGCCTGCGGGTCTGTTCCTCTTCGAGGCCCGCCTCGATCCGCTCGGCCGTGGCGATCTTCTTCTCGATCTTCTGCTTCGCCGCGGCCTTGTCCGCACGGCTGCTCTTCAGCTCGCGCAGTTCCTTCGTGGCGGCCTCGGTCTGGTCGCTCAGCTCCTCGCGGGCGGTCTTCTGGGTCTCGGAGACGTTGACCAGGCCGCGCATGGCCTGGCGGGCCTGGGACGCCTCGTCGAGGGCCTGGTCCGGGTGGTCGCCGAGCAGCAACTGGATGCCGGTGGCGGCGAGGTCGCCCCCGCGGTACTGGGTGCGGGCGGCCGCGCCGGCGAGGTCGCGCAGGTCCTTCACCCGCTGTTCGGCACGGGTCAGGTCCTTGCGGAGGGTCGTCAGCCGCTTCTCCTGTTTGGCCGCCTTCTCGTTGGCGGCGTTGTACGCCTCGGTGGCCACCTCCGCCTCGCGGTAGAGGCCGTCCAGTTCGGCGCGGATGTCCTCGATCGACTTGCCGGCCTGCGGGTCCGGTTCGCGCGGCGCCGCGTGACCGGGGCCGGGCGCCAGGAGGATCGCGCAGACGAGGGCTGTGGTGGCGCCCCGGCCCAGTAACCGCCTGCCGCCGGTCGACACGTTCATGAGCTCCACTTTCAGAGGTCGCGTGCGGGCGGCTCAGACGGACGGCTGCCGCCGCGGTCCGCCACCGCGGGTCACGCGGTGGGCCGTTCGAGCCTTGAACACACTACCTTCCCCCGAACGGCCCACCACGGTCTCCCCACCCGTGTCAGCTTGCTCACACGCAACTGTTCATCGAGCGGTGCTCAGTTGCGCCGGGTGGCGTTCATGCCGATCTTTGTGGTGTTCACCGTCGCGGTGCGGTGGGTGCGGCTCCCCCACCGGGCAGGCGGCCGGGTCGCGTTCGACGGTGTTGTCCGGGACGAGGAGACGGGGCGCGATGACCGAGCGGGCCGCCTGGACGCGCGGGCGGGGACGGGTGCTCGCCGGGGCGGCGGTGGTCACCGCGCTGCTGCTCTCGTTCCACCGGGCCGTGCCCAACGGCGTCGGCGGGCTGGGGAGTCTGCTGGAATCCTTCCTGCCGTGGCTCGGCGTGGTCGTCGTGGTGCTGCTCGTCCTGGCGCTGGTGCGCCGCTCGGCGCTCGCGCTGACGGCCCTGCTCCTGCCGGTGGCCGCCTGGACGTACCTCTTCGGCGGGCTGCTGCTGCCCGCGCCGGAGCCCGGCCCCGACGACCTGGTCGTGGTGCAGCACAACGTCAGTGACGAGAACGGCGATCCCGCGGGCACGGCGCGCGCCCTGGTCCGTGCCGAGCCCGACCTCGTCGCCCTGGAGGAGCTGGTGCCGCCCGCCCTGGAGGTGTACGCGAGGACCCTGGCCCCCGACTATCCGTACCGGGCGGTCCGGGGCACCGTCGGGCTCTGGTCGAAGTATCCGCTCACCGGTACCCGTCTCCTCGACATCAAGCCCCGGGGCATCGAGGAGGCGTGGGAGCGCGGGCTGCGGACCGTGGCGCACACGCCGCGCGGTGACGTGGCCGTCTACGTGGCGCACCTGCCGTCGGTCCGGGTGCGGGCGAGCGGCCTCGCGTCGTCCCGGCGGGACGAGAGCGCCGGGCTGCTGGGCGACGCCCTCGCCGGGGAGGAGCTGCGCAGGGTGGTCCTGCTGGGCGACCTGAACGGCACGGTCGACGACCGGGCGCTGCGTCCCTTGACCGACGCGCTGAACGTGGCCGAGCGGGGCCTCGCCTTCAGCTTCCCCGCGGGATTCCCGCTGGCCCGGATCGATCAGGTGATGGCCCGCGCCGGGACCGTCGGCGCGATCCGGACCCTGCCCGCCACCGGCAGCGATCACCTACCGGTCGCCGCCCGGGTGGTCTGGGATTGAAGCAAGCCGCTTGCGGTGTTTGCGTTAGCCTTTCGGGCGTGACGCGACGACTTGCTCAGGTGGCGAAGAAGGTTGGGGTCAGCGAGGCCACGGTCAGCCGGGTGCTCAACGGCAAGCCGGGGGTGTCGGAGACGACCCGGCAGTCCGTGCTGAGTGCGCTGGACGTCCTGGGCTACGAGCGGCCCACCCAGCTGCGGGGTGAGCGCGCGCGTCTGGTCGGCCTGGTCCTGCCCGAGTTGCAGAATCCGATCTTCCCCGCGTTCGCCGAGGTCATCGGCGGCGCGCTCGCCCAGCAGGGACTGACCCCGGTGCTGTGCACGCAGACCAAGGGCGGTGTCTCGGAGGCCGACTACGTCGAGCTGCTGCTGCAACAGCAGGTCTCCGGGGTGGTGTTCGCGGGCGGGCTGTTCGCGCAGGCGGACGCGCCGCACGACCACTACCGGCTGCTCGCCGAACGCAACATCCCCGTGGTGCTGATCAACGCGTCGATCGAGAACCTCGACTTCCCGTGCATCGCCTGCGACGACGCCGTCGCCGTCGAACAGTCCTGGCGGCACCTGGCGTCCCTGGGCCACCAGCGCATCGGCCTGGTGCTGGGCCCCTCCGACCACATCCCCTCGCGCCGGAAGCTGGCCGCCGCCCGCCTGGCGGCCCGGGCCGCCGGCACGGAACTGCCGGAGGAGTTCGTCGAGCGGGCCATGTTCTCCCTGGAGGGCGGGCAGGCCGCCGCCACCCGCCTCCTGGAGCGCGGCGTCACCGGCATCATCTGCGCCAGCGACCCCCTCGCCCTCGGCGCCGTCCGCGCCGCCCGCCGCCACGGACACCACGTCCCCCACGACGTCTCCGTCGTCGGCTACGACGACTCCGCCTTCATGACCTGCACCGAACCACCCCTCACCACCGTCCGCCAACCCATCGAAGCCATGGGCCGCGCCGCCGTCGACCTCCTCTGCGCCCAGATCCAAGGCACCGAAGTCCCCCACGGCGAGCTGCTCTTCGAACCGGAACTCGTCGTCCGCGGCTCCACCGCGCGGCCGGCCGCCGACTAGCGGCGCTCCCACCCCTCCACGACCGCAAGTTCCTTGCGGGAAATGACAGTGGCTTGCGGCTGCCCGACGTAGCCCGTGAAAGCCGCTGATCCGCGGCATGCCCCGACGACTGCCCGGTTCTCACCGACCTCACCGGGCGCTGCCGCGCGCCGACTTTCCGCCGTTCACCCTGTAGACGACTCAACAGTTCTCTGCAACTCTGCGAGCGCTCAGCGTAAATGTCAGCGAACATTGAGTGTCTACCTGATGTGGGGACAGATGAGAAACCGGAACTGGAGATCACGTGTCCTGTGCACCGTGGTCGCGGCCAGTCTCCTGGCGTGGGGAGGACCGCTGCTGTCGGCCACCGCAGCCGGTGGGCCCAACATCGCCGTGGGGGACGCCACGGCGGCGAGCAGCTCGCACGGCGAGTACGGCGCCGCCAACATCACCGACGGCAACCAGGGCACCTACTGGCAGAGCGGCGGAGGCAGCCTGCCCCAGTGGGTCCAGACCGACCTCGGTGCCACGGAGCGGATCGACGAGGTCGTCCTGAAGCTGCCCGCCGGCTGGGAGGGCCGCGACCAGACGCTCTCGGTCCAGGGCAGCGCCGACGGCACGAGCTTCAGCACGCTGAAGACGTCCGCCACCTACGCCTTCGCTCCCGGTTCGGGCAACACGGTCACCGTGTCCTTCCCCGCCACCCGGACACGGTTCGTGCGGGTGGACATCACGGCGAACACCGGGTGGCAGGCGGCTCAGCTCTCCGAGCTGGAGGTGCACGCGGCCGGGGAGTCGTCCGTGAACCTCGCCGCCGGCCGACGGCTGACGGCGAGCAGTTCCACCGGCGCGTACACCCCGGGCAACGGCAACGACGGCAACCGGGCCACCTACTGGGAGAGCGCCAACAACGCCCTGCCGCAGTGGCTCCAGGCCGACCTCGGCTCCGCGCGCCGGGTCGACCGCGTCGTGCTGCGGCTGCCGGACGGCTGGCCCGCCCGCAGCCAGACCCTGAAGATCCAGGCCAGTGACAACGGCTCGGACTTCACCGACCTGACCTCCGACAAGGCGTACACCTTCGACGCGGCGGGCGGTCAGTCGGCCACGATCACCTTCGACGCGGCCACCGCACGCTATCTGCGGGTCCGGGTGACGGCCAACACCGGCCAGCCCGCCGCCCAGGTCTCCGAGCTGGAGGTCTACGGTCCCGAGACGGGCGACACCCAGCCACCCACGGCCCCGGCGAACCTCGCGTTCACCGAACCGGCCACCGGGCAGATCAGGCTGACCTGGAACGAGTCCTCGGACGACACGGCCGTCACGGGGTACGACCTCTACGCCAACGGCGAGCTGCTGACCTCGGTCGCCGGTGACGTCACCACCTACACGGACACCAGGCCGGCCGGCACGACGGTCACCTACTACGTGCGCGCCAAGGACGCGGCCGGCAACCAGTCGGGCAACAGCAACCCGGTCACCCGCCGCGCCGACATCGGCGACACCCAGGCGCCCACCGCGCCCGCGAACCTCGCCCTCACTGAACCGGCCGCCGGGCAGATCAAGCTGACCTGGACCGCCTCCACCGACGACAAGGGCGTCACCGGCTACGACGTCTACGCCAACAACCAGCTGCGCAAGAGCGTCGCCGGTGACGTCACCACCTACACCGACACCCAGCCGGCGTCGGCGAACGTGACCTACTTCGTGCGGGCGAAGGACGCGGCCGGCAACCAGTCGGGCGACAGCAACTCCGTGACCCGCACCGGCAGCGGCGGCGACGGTTCGAACCTGGCCGTCGGCAAACCGATCAGCGCCTCCTCCGTCATCCACACCTACGTCGCCGAGAACGCCAACGACAACAACACCTCCACCTACTGGGAGGGGGCCGCGGGCAGCTACCCGAACACGCTGACCCTGAAGCTGGGCGCGAACGCGGACGTCGACCGCGTGGTCCTCAAGCTCAACCCCGACACCGGCTGGTCGAAGCGCACCCAGAACATCCAGGTGCTCGGCCGCGCCCAGGACGCGTCCGGCCTCACCTCTCTGGTGCCCGCGAAGGACTACGTCTTCGACCCGGCGAGCGGCGGCAACAGCGTGACGATCCCGGTCGGCGCACGGGCCGCGGACGTCCAGCTGAAGTTCACCTCCAACACCGGTGCGACGGCCGGGCAGGTGGCCGAGTTCCAGGTCGTCGGCACCCCGGCGCCCAATCCGGACCTCGAGGTCACGCAGCTGACCACGTCGCCCGGCTCCCCCGTCGAATCGGACGAGATCACGGTGGCCGCGACGGTCCGCAACAGCGGTGCGGCGGACGCTCCGGCCGGCAAGGTCGCCCTCCGGCTGGGCGGCAGCAAGGTCGCCACCGCCGACGTGCCCGCCCTGAAGGCGGGTGCGCAGAGCACGGTCAGCGCGTCCGTCGGGGCACGCGAGGCCGGTTCGTACGCACTGAGCGCGGTCGTCGACGAGGCGAACGAGATCATCGAGCAGAACGAGACCAACAACACCTACACGCGGCCCGATCCGCTGGTCGTCAAGCCGGTGCAGAGCTCCGACCTGGTCGCCTCCGCCGTCACCACCTCACCGTCCAGTCCGGCCGCCGGTGACGACGTGACCTTCAAGGTCGCGCTGAAGAACCAGGGCACCCAGGACTCCGCGGGCGGCGCCCACGCGGTGACCCTCACCCTGCTCGACGCCAAGGGCGGCACCGTCAAGACCCTGACCGGCGCGCACTCCGGTGTCATCGCCGCCGGCTCGACGGCCCCGGCCGTGGGCCTCGGCACCTGGAAGGCGGCCAACGGCTCGTACTCCCTCAAGGTCACGGTCGCCGACGACGCGAACGAACTGCCGGTCAAGCGGGAGAACAACACCTCCACGCAGCCGCTGTTCGTCGGGCGCGGCGCGAACATGCCGTACGACATGTACGAGGCGGAGGACGGTACGGTCGGCGGCGGTGCCACCGTGGTCGGCCCCAACCGCACCATCGGTGACCTCGCGGGCGAGGCGTCCGGCCGCAAGGCCGTCCACCTGGACAGGACCGGCGAGTACGTCGAGTTCACCACGAAGGCGGACACCAACACCCTGGTGACCCGCTTCTCGATCCCGGACGCGCCGGGCGGCGGCGGCATCGACGCCACACTCGACGTGTACGTCGACGGCGTCATGAAGAAGGCGCTGCCGCTGACGTCGAAGTACGCCTGGCTGTACGGTGCCGAGGCCTCGCCGGGCAACTCCCCCGGTGCGGGCGCCCCGCGGCACATCTACGACGAGGCGCATCTGATGCTGGGCGAGACGGTCCCGGCGGGCAGCAGGATCCGGTTGCAGAAGGACGCGGCCAACACCTCCGACTACGCGATCGACTTCGTCAACCTGGAGCAGGTCTCCGCGGTGCCCAACCCCGACCCGGCGGCGTACGCGGTGCCGGCCGGGTTCACGCACCAGGACGTGCAGAACGCGCTGGACAAGGTCCGCATGGACACCTCGGGCAAGCTGGTGGGTGTGTACCTGCCGCCCGGCGACTACCAGACGTCGAGCAAGTTCCAGGTGTACGGCAAGGCGGTGAAGGTGATCGGCGCCGGTCCCTGGTTCACGAAGTTCCACGCGCCCAGCACGCAGGACAACACCGACATCGGCTTCCGCGCCGAGGCGACCGCGAAGGGTTCGACGTTCGCGAACTTCGCCTACTTCGGCAACTACACGTCCCGCATCGACGGACCGGGCAAGGTGTTCGACTTCTCCAACACCTCGGACATCGTGATCGACAACATCTGGAACGAGCACATGGTGTGCCTGTACTGGGGCGCCAACACCGACCGGATGACGATCAAGAACTCCCGGATCCGGAACATGTTCGCCGACGGCATCAACATGACCAACGGCTCCACCGACAACCTGGTGTCCAACAACGACGCCCGGGCGACCGGTGACGACAGCTTCGCGCTCTTCTCGGCGATCGACGCGGGCGGCGCGGACATGAAGAACAACCTGTACGAGAACCTCACGACGACGCTGACCTGGCGGGCCGCGGGTCTCGCCGTCTACGGCGGCTACAACAACACCTTCCGGAACATCCACATCGCGGACACCCTGGTCTACTCGGGCATCACGATCAGCTCGCTGGACTTCGGCTACCCGATGAACGGCTTCGGCACCGATCCGACGACCTTCGAGAACGTGTCGATCGTCCGGGCCGGCGGGCACTTCTGGAACGGGCAGACCTTCCCCGGCATCTGGGTGTTCTCGGCGTCCAAGGTGTTCCAGGGCATCAGGGTCACCAACGTCGACATCGTCGACCCCACCTACAGCGGCATCATGTTCCAGACGAACTACGTGCAGGGCCGGCCGCAGTACCCGATCACGGACACGGTCTTCACCGACGTCTCCGTCACGGGCGCGCACAAGAGCGGTGACGCGTTCGACGCCAAGTCCGGCTTCGGCCTGTGGGCCAACGAGATGCCCGAGGGCGGGCAGGGACCGGCGGTCGGTGAGGTCACCTTCAACGGACTGAAGCTCAGCGACAACGCCGTGGACATCCGCAACACGACGTCCACCTTCAAGATCATCCGAAATCCGTAGTCCCGTCCGTAGTCCCGGAAGGCACTGACTGGCGCAAGTCTCTTGCGGAGGCTTGCGCTAGTCTTGCGTTCGTGACACGACGACTTGCTCAGGTGGCGAAGAAGGTTGGGGTCAGCGAGGCCACGGTCAGCCGGGTGCTCAACGGCAAACCGGGGGTCTCGGCGGCGACCCGGCAGTCCGTGCTGAGCGCCCTGGACGTCCTCGGCTACGAGCGGCCCACCCAGCTGCGGGGCGAGCGCGCGCGTCTGGTCGGCCTGGTCCTGCCCGAGTTGCAGAATCCGATCTTCCCCGCGTTCGCCGAGGTCATCGGCGGCGCGCTCGCCCAGCAGGGACTGACCCCGGTGCTGTGCACGCAGACCAAGGGCGGTGTCTCGGAGGCCGACTACGTCGAGCTGCTGCTGCAACAGCAGGTCTCCGGCGTCGTCTTCGCCGGCGGCGGGCTGTTCGCGCAGGCGGACGCCCCGCACGACCACTACCGGCTGCTCGCCGAGCGCAACATCCCCGTCGTACTCGTCAACGCCTCCATCCCCGATCTCGGCTTCCCCTGCGTCGCCTGCGACGACGCGGTCGCCGTGGGCCAGTCCTGGCGGCACCTGGCATCGCTGGGCCACCAGCGCATCGGCCTGGTGCTGGGCCCCTCCGACCACATCCCCTCGCGCCGGAAGCTGGCCGCCGCCCGGCAGGCCGCCGAGGCGGCGAACGGGACCCTGCCCGACGCCCACGTGGAACGGGCCATGTTCTCCCTGGAGGGCGGCCAGGCCGCCGCGACCCGCCTCCTGGAGCGCGGCGTCACCGGCATCATCTGCGCCAGCGACCCCCTCGCCCTCGGCGCCGTCCGCGCCGCCCGCCGCCACGGACACCACGTCCCCCACGACGTCTCCGTCGTCGGCTACGACGACTCCGCCTTCATGACCTGCACCGAACCACCCCTCACCACCGTCCGCCAACCCATCGAAGCCATGGGCCGCGCCGCCGTCGACCTCCTCTGCGCCCAGATCCAAGGCACCGAAGTCCCCCACAGGGAGCTGCTCTTCGAACCGGAACTCGTCGTCCGCGGCTCCACCGCACAGGCCGCCGTCCGGTAGCGGGTTCGCCACGCCGTCGAAGCACTGTCAAGCTTTTACGAAATCAGCGCGACATATTGCGTCCACTTGTTCACGGTGGTTGAGTGAGCGGCGCCCCACAACGCATCGGCGGTGGGGCGCCTTCCACGTTCATGCCCGAAGGGGACCACCCATGAGAAGTGCTCGGTTCCGCCGTACTCGCCGTGCCGGCGCCATCACGCTCGTCTCCGCTCTCACCCTGACCGCTCTCGCCGCCTGCGGCACGAGCAGCAGTGACGACGGCGGCGGTTCCGAAGGCGGCAGCGGGTCCTCCGACCCGGCCGCTCCGCTGGACCCGAAGACCAAGGTGACGCTCACCATCGACTGCATGCCGCCGAAGGCGAAGGCGGCCGAGCTGAAGGAGTGGCAGGAGGACGTCAAGGAGTTCAACAAGACGTATCCCAACGTCACCATCGAGGGCCGCTCCACCCCGGGCCAGTGCCTGGAGCCGCCGCGCTTCACGGCGATGCTCAAGGCCAAGTCCCAGCCCGACGTCTTCTACACCTACTTCACCGACCTGCCCCAGGTGCTCGACAACGACGGCGCCGAGGACATCACGGCCTACGTCAACGACAGGACCGTCCCGGCGCTGAAGGACATCGACCCGAACGTCCTCGGCTCGCTCAAGCACGAGAACAAGCTCTACGGCCTGCCCACCAGCAACTACACGATGGGCCTGCTGATCAACCGCAAGCTCTTCGAACAGGCCGGTCTCGACCCGGACGCCCCGCCGCGCACCTGGGACGAGGTCCGCACCGCGGCCAAGAAGATCGCCGACCTGGGCGAGGGCATCGCCGGCTTCGGCGAGTACAGCGCGGGCAACACCGGAGGCTGGCACTTCACCGCCCAGATGTACAGCCGCGGCGCCGAAGTCGTGGACGAGAGCGGCAAGAAGGCGGCGTTCAACAACGAGGTGGGCAAGGAGGTCGCCGAGAACCTCCACGCCATGCGCTGGGAGGACGAGAGCATGGGCAAGACCCAGCTGCTCAAGTGGGGCGACCTCCAGAAGCAGATCGCCACGGACAAGCTGGGCATGTTCCTGGCCGCGCCGGACGACATCACGTACATGGTCCAGCAACTCGGCGCCGACTACGAGAACTTCGGCATGGGCCCGATCCCGGGCGAGAAGAACACCCTGGCCGGCGGCAACAGCTACATGATCAAGAAGGGGATCTCCGCCGACAAGATCAAGGCGGCCGTCGCCTGGCTGAACTTCGAGAACCTGACCGTCGGCAAGGGGCAGTTCGACTGGGCCCGCAAGAAGACCGACAAGCTGCCGGTGGGCCTGCCGCAGCCCAACTTCTGGCTGAACGAGTCGAAGAAGAAGGACGACGCGGCCCGCCTGGAGCACGCCACCATGCCGGTCGAGAACTTCAAGCCGTTCATGGACAACCCGGTCCCGGGCCTGGCCGAGCCGCCGAAGGCGCAGGAGGTCTACAAGGTCCTGGACAACGTGATGTCCGGCCTCCTCACCAACGAGGACGCCGACATCGACAAGCTGCTCTCCAGCGCGGAGCAGCAGGTCGACCAGGTTCTGGCCACGCAGTGACCGGCTCCCTCGGGGGGCGGGCCGCACCGCCCTCCGGGGCCCATGAGAGCAGTCCCAAGGAGCGACGATGTCGGCCCCCAGCCTGACCCCGAGCAAGGCGGCGAGTGCCCGCCACGCCCAGCCGCCGGTGGACGGCCCGCCCCAGCGCGGCGGGCCGTTCGGCAGGAGCCTGAAGCGCAACCTCACCGCGCACGGCTTCCTGATCGGAGCGGTTCTCTGCTTCGCGTTCTTCTCCTGGTACCCGATGGTCCGGGAGTTCTTCCTCGCCTTCCAGAAGACGGAACAGGGCGAGGTCTCCTGGGTCGGCCTGGAGAACCTGGAGACGGTCTTCAACGACCCGGCCTTCTGGCAGGCCTGGCGCAACACCCTGCTGTTCACCGTGCTGGCCCTGGTGCTGGGCTTCGCCGTGCCGTTCGTCGTCGCCCTCGTCATCAACGAACTGAGGCACGGGAAGGGGTACCTCCGGCTGCTCGTCTACCTGCCGGTGATGCTGCCCCCGGTCGCCTCCGTGCTGCTGTTCAAGTACCTGTACGACCCCGGCTACGGCATGCTCAACGAGGTGTTCGGGTTCTTCGGACTGCCCGAGCAGCAGTGGCTCCAGGACCCCGACCTGTCCATGCTGTCCGTGGTCGTCGCGTCGACCTGGATGAACATGGGCGGCGCGGCGCTCATCTACCTGGCCGCGCTCCAGGGCATCCCCGGCGAGCTGTACGAGGCGGCCGAGCTGGACGGAGCCGGGCTGCTGCGCAAGATCTGGCACGTCACCATCCCGCAGACACGGCTCATCCTGTCGCTGATGCTGCTGATGCAGATCATCGCCACCATGCAGGTCTTCGTGGAGCCCTTCCTGCTCACCGGCGGCGCCGGCCCCGAGGGTTCGACGACCACGGTCGTGTACCTCATCTACCAGTACGCCTTCAACTTCAACAACTACGGTGCCGCGGCGGCCCTCGGTCTGCTGCTCCTCGTACTGCTGGCCGGTTTCTCGGCGGCGTACGTGAAGCTCAGCCGCGCCGAGGACGAGTAGCGCCGGGGGGAATCCACCGATGTCCACACGCACTCTCATCTCACCGGCCCAGCTGGCCCGGCCCCGCGGGAAGGCGCTCTACTGGGTGGTGTTCGGCCTCGTCGTCACCCTCTTCACCCTGGTCTTCCTCGGCCCGCTGTACTGGATGGTCTCCAGCGGTTTCAAGAACACCCAGGAGGTCGTGCGGACCCCGCCGACGCTGGTGCCCGAGTCCTTCGAGTCCGACAACTACACGCAGGCCTGGAACGTCATGGACCTGGCGAGCCTGCTGGGGAACACCCTGTTCTACGCGTTCGGCGCGCTCGCCTTCCAGCTGGTGTTCGACGTGGCGGCGGCCTACTCGCTGTCCAAGCTCCGGCCGGTCCTCGGCAAGGCCATCCTCGGCCTGATGCTGGCGACGCTGATGATCCCGGCGACCGTGCTGGTCGTGCCGCAGTACCTGACGGTGCTCGACGTGCCGATCTTCGAGCGCAACCTGCTGAACACGCCGTGGGCGATCTGGCTGCCCTCGGTGACCAACGCCTTCAACATCTTCCTGCTGAAGCGGTTCTTCGACTCGATCCCCCGGGAACTGCTCGACGCCGCCGCCATGGACGGTGCCTCGCCGATGCGCACGCTCTGGTCGATCGTGCTGCCGATCTCGCGGCCGATCCTCGGCGTGGTCTCCATCTTCGCGATCGTGGGCGTCTGGAAGGACTTCCTCTGGCCCCTGCTGACGCTGCCCGACCCGGCCAAGCAGACCCTGAACGTCGGGATCTACTCCCTGTCCAACGGGGTGCCCGTGAACGTGCTGATCGCCGCGCTCACCATGGCCTCGCTGCCGACGCTGCTCATCTTCCTGGTCTTCCAGCGCAACATCATGAGCGGACTCACCGCCGGAGGGCTCAAGGGCTGAGGGCACCAGGGCCGAGGCGCCCGCCGCCCGCCCTCCTCCCCCTCCCCCGGCACGTCCCGTCAACCTTCGCCGCCGGCCCGTCCGACGCCCCGCTCCGTCCGGGCCGGCGGCGAAGATCCACCCTGCCCGAAAGGACCGTCACGTGGCAGCCCCCAACGCGCACCGCACCGACAACTGGTGGCGCGACGCCGTCATCTACCAGGTGTATCCCCGCAGTTTCGCCGACGGCGACGGCGACGGCACCGGTGACCTCGCGGGCGTGAGGGCGAGACTGCCCTACCTCGCCGACCTCGGTGTGGACGCCGTCTGGTTCACCCCCTGGTACGTCTCACCGCTCGTCGACGGCGGGTACGACGTCGCCGACTACCGCACCATCGACCCCGCCTTCGGCACCCTCGGCGAGGCCGAGAAGCTGATCGCCGAGGCGCGGGAGCTGGGTATCCGCACCATCGTCGACATCGTCCCCAACCACGTCTCCGACCAGCACGCCTGGTTCCGGGCGGCGCTGGAGGCGGGGCCGGGCAGCGCGGAGCGGGAGCGGTTCCACTTCCGGCCCGGCCGCGGTGCGCACGGCGAGCTGCCGCCCAACGACTGGCCCTCCCAGTTCTCCGGCCGCACCTGGACCCGGGTCCCGGACGGCGAGTGGTACCTGCACCTGTTCACCCCGGAGCAGCCCGACCTCAACTGGGCCCATCCCGAGGTGCGCCGGGAGCACGAGGACGTGCTGCGGTTCTGGTTCGAGCGGGGGGTGGCGGGCGTACGCATCGACTCGGCCGCGCTGCTCGCGAAGGACCCCGCGCTCGCGGACTTCGAGGAGGGTGTCGACCCGCACCCGTACATCGACCAGGACGAGCTGCACGACATCTACCGCTCCTGGCGCAAGGTCGCCGACGAGTACGGGGGTGTCTTCGTCGGTGAGGTGTGGCTGCCGGACGCCGAGCGCTTCGCCCGCTACCTGCGCCCCGACGAACTGCACACCGCCTTCAACTTCACCTTCCTGTCCTGCCCCTGGGAGGCGGACCGGCTGCGCCGCGCCATCGACGACACGCTGGCCGAGCACGCACCGGTGGGCGCCCCGGCCACCTGGGTGCTCTGCAACCACGACGTGACCCGCACGGTCACCCGGTACGGCCGCGAGGACACCGGCTTCGACTTCGCGAAGAAAGCCTTCGGCACCCCGACCGACCTGGCCCTGGGCACCCGGCGCGCCCGGGCCGCCGCGCTGCTGACGCTGGCCCTGCCCGGGTCCGTCTACGTGTACCAGGGGGAGGAACTCGGCCTGCCCGAGGCCGACATCCCGCGCGAGCGGATCCAGGACCCGATGCACTTCCGCTCCGGGGGCGTCGATCCGGGGCGGGACGGCTGCCGCGTGCCGCTCCCCTGGGCCGCCGACGCGCCGTACTGCGGGTTCGGCTCGGAGACCGAGCCCTGGCTGCCGCAGCCGGAGGGCTGGTCGGCGTACGCGGCGGACCGCCAGGCCGCGGACCCGGCCTCGATGCTTTCGCTCTACCGCGAGGCGCTGGGCCTGCGGCGGTCCACGGCGGGGTTCGGCGACGGCGCTCTGGAGTGGCTGCCCGCGCCGGACGGCGTCCTCGCGTTCCGGCGCGCCGACGGCCCGGTGTGCGTCGTCAACCTGTCCGCCGCGCCGGTGGAGCTGCCCGCGCACAGCGCCGTGCTGCTCGTCAGCGGGCCCCTGGACGAGGCCGGCCGGCTGCCGGGCGACACGGCGGTGTGGCTGCGCGCCTGAGCCGCGCCCGGGCACCACCCCCGCCGGTGCGGCCGCCGACGGGGGTCCGCCGTCGCCGGTCCTCCCGCGGCAAGGCAGAATCGGGACAGGAGGCCGTGGGAGGAGGCGACGCGTGCGGGAACGAGCGTGGCTGGGCGGGCTGCGCCGCCCCCCTAATCCGCTCGTGAGCGGGCACCGGGCGGCGCGGGGCGCACTGCGGTCGATGACCGAGGCGCTGGGCGCGCGACGCAGGCTGGCCTGGTTGAACGCGGCGGACCTGAGCATCGGCACCACGCTCGACGTGCGGCGGACGGCGGAGGAGCTGGCCGGCTTCACCGTGCCGGAACTGGCCGACGGCGCCGCCGTGGACCTGCTGGACTCGGTGCTGCGGTTCCAGGACGGCGACCGGGTCACGGGAGGGGACGCGCCGCGGCTGAGGGCCATGGCGGTGTCGGAGATCGAGGGCCTGAACCTCGCGCCCGATCCCGTGGGCGAGCTGTCGGTGCACACCGCCGACCGGCTGGGGCAGCGGTGTCTCACCACCCGCCGGCCGGTGCTGGTGTCCCGGATGACGCGCGCGGACTTCGCCGTGATCGCCCCCTCGCGCGAGTCGTCGGACATCATGCGCCGGGCGGGCGTCCACTCCTACCTGGCGGTGCCGCTGATCGCCCGCGGGGTGCTGCTGGGGCTGGCCGACTTCGTCCGGGCCGGCCACCGGGCGCCGTTCAACCGGACCGACGTGGCCCTGGCCATGGAGCTGGCCTCCAAGGCCGCCGTGTACATCGACAACGCCCGGCTCTACGGGCGCGAGCGCGACCACGTGGTCACCCTGCAACGGGCGCTGCTCCCCCGGTCCAGCCCGAGCACCCCGGGCCTGGACGTGTCCTCGTGCTACGACCCGGCCGCCGATCCGGCCGCCGTCGGCGGCGACTGGTTCGACGTGGTCGCGCTGCCCAGCGGCCGTACCGCGCTGATGGTGGGCGACGTGATGGGGCGCGGTCTGGCCGCCGCCGCGACCATGGGGCGGCTGCGCACGGTGGCCCGGACCCTGATGGCGCTGGACATCGCGCCCGAGCGGTTGCTGGCCCGGCTCGACCTGGCCGCCCGCGACCTGGAGGAGGACCAGGTCGCCACCTGTCTGTGCGCGGTCTACGACCCCTGCGGCGGCACCTTCCGCATCGCCAGCGCCGGGCACCCGCCACCCCTGCTGACCGGGCCGGACGGCACCGTCTCGTTCCTGGACGTGCCCGCGGGGGCGCCGCTGGGGACGGGCGTGATCCCGTACGACCCGGTGGAGCGGCCGGTGCCCGAGCTGAGCCGGCTGACGCTGTACACGGACGGGCTGGTCCGGTCGCGCACGGCCGACCTGGGCACCCAGCTGGAGCGGCTGCGCGAGGCGCTCGGCGACGGCCTGCCCGAGGACGCCGCCGCGTGCCGGACGGTCGCCGAACGGGTCGGCGACGACCGGTCGGACGACGCGATCGTGCTGGCGGCCCTCGCCCGGCCGCTCGGTCCGGAGTGCGACGTGTACGTGCGGACGCTGCCGCCGGACGGCAAGGCGGCCGGGCAGGCCCGTACGGCGGTGCGTGAGCAGCTGGAGCGGTGGGGGCTTCAGGAGCTGGTCGACACCACGGAGCTGGTGGTCAGCGAGCTGGTGGGCAACGCCCTGCGGTACGGAAACGCCCCCGGCGAGCTGCGCCTGCTGCGCCACGAGCGGCTGTCCGTGGAGGTCTCCGACTCCGGTCCCGACCTGCCGCAGATCCAGCACGCGGACGTGAGCGACGAGAGCGGGCGCGGTCTCCAGCTGATCAACATGATGTGCCGGCGCTGGGGCTCGTGCCGCACGCCCGGCGGGAAGGTCGTCTGGGCCGAGCAGGACCTGCCCCTGCGGGCCGGGACGCCCGGCCCGCGGACGCCCGGCCCGCCGTAGAGCGCTCGCGCTAGGCGGCCTTGTCCAGGGCCGGGCGCGCGAACTGGGTGCGGTGCAGTTGGGCGTAGCGGCCGTCGGCCGCGAGGAGTTCCTCGTGGGTGCCGCTCTCCACGATGCGGCCGGCCTCGACCACCAGGATGCGGTCGGCCGAGCGGACCGTGGACAGCCGGTGCGCGATCACCACGGCCGTTCTGCCCTGGAGGGCTTCGGCGAGGGCTTCCTGGACGGCCGCCTCGGAGGTGTTGTCGAGGTGGGCGGTGGCCTCGTCGAGGATGACGACGCGCTGGCGGGCCAGCAGCAGCCGGGCGATGGTCATGCGCTGGCGTTCGCCGCCGGAGAGCCGGTAGCCGCGCTCGCCGACCACGGTGTCCAGCCCGTCCGGCAGGGACCGTACGAGGCCGGCCAGGCGGGCGCGGCGCAGCGCCGTCCACAGGTCGTCCTCGGTGGCGCCGGGCCGGGCGAGGAGCAGGTTGGCGCGGACGGTGTCGTGGAAGAGGTGGCCGTCCTGGGTGACCATGCCGACGGTGTCGCGCAGCGACCGCGCGCTCAGGTCGCGGACGTCGACGCCGCCGACGCGGACGGTGCCGCCGTCGGTGTCGTACAGCCGCGGCAGCAGTTGGGCGATGGTGGACTTGCCGGCGCCGGACGATCCGACCAGCGCGATGGTCTGGCCCGGTTCCGCGCGGAAGGAGAGGCCGTGCAGGACCTCTTCGCCGCCGCGGGTGTCCAGGGTGGCGACCTCTTCGAGGGAGGCGAGGGAGACCTTGTCGGCGGACGGGTAGCCGAAGCGGACGTCGTCGAACTCGACGGCGACCGGGCCGTCGGGGACCGGGCGGGCGTCGGGCTTCTCGTCGATGAGCGGGGCCAGGTCGAGGACCTCGAAGACCCGCTCGAAGCTGACGAGGGCGCTCATGACCTCCACGCGGGCTCCGGCGAGCGCGGTGAGCGGCGCGTACAGGCGGGTCAGCAGCAGGGCCAGCGCCACGACGGCGCCGGGGTCCAGGGTGCCGCGCAGGGCGAAGAAGCCGCCGAGGCCGTAGACGAGGGCGAGGGCGAGCGCCGAGACGAGGGTGAGCGCGGTGATGAAGGCGGCCTGGGCGGTGGCGGTGCGCACGCCGATGTCGGCGACGCGGCGGGCCCGTTCGGCGAACTCGGCGGACTCCTCCTCGGGGCGGCCGAACAGCTTGATCAGGGTGGCGCCGGGCGCCGAGAAGCGCTCGGTCATGCGGGTGCCCATGGCCGCGTTGAGGGCGGCGGCCTCGCGCTGCATCCGGGCCATGCGGCGGCCCATCCGCCGGGCGGGGAGCACGAACACCGGGAGCAGCGCCAGGGCGAGCAGGGTGATCTGCCAGGACAGGGTCAGCATGACGGCGAGGGTGAGCAGCAGCGTGACCACGTTGCTGACCACGCCGGACAGGGTGTTGCTGAAGGCCCGTTGGGCGCCGATGACGTCGTTGTTGAGTCGGGAGACGAGCGCTCCCGTACGCGTACGTGTGAAGAACGCGACCGGCATGCGCTGCACATGATCGAACACGGCCGTCCGCAGATCGAGGATGAGTCCCTCCCCGAGCGTCGCCGAGAGCCTGCGGGAGGCGATGCCGAGTACCGCCTCGGCGAGGGCGATGAACGCGATGAGCAGGGCGAGGCGCACGACCGTGCCCTCGTCGCCGTCCGACACGATCGCGTCGACGACCTTTCCGGCGAGGACGGGGGTGGCGACGGCGAGCAGTGCGGTCGCCACCCCGAGGAGTACGAACCGGACGATGCGGCGGCGGTGCGGGCGGGCGAACGCGCCGATGCGGCGCAGCGTGGCGCGGGCGAAGGGGCGGCGCTCGTCTTTGGCGTGCATGACGCTGTACAGCTGCGTCCACGCCGTGGTCTCCATACTCATGCCGATGACCGTAGGACCTCGACCAACCTTGAGGTCAAGGCGGCGCGGCCCGAGTTCCGTAACCCGGTGTCCGCGCGTCGGCCACCCGTAGGTGGCGCGTCCGGGGGAATGTCTTGTGCTGTGACGACAGCGGTTCGAATCCCCGAGAAGCCACTCCTGCACCGTGTCCCGGTCCGCCGGGTGCTGTGCGTGCTTCCGCTGCTCCTGGTGGGCGTGGTCGCGGTCCGGCACCGGTCCGTGCTCGCCGAGGGCTTCGGCCAGCTGGCCACGGCCCGCTGGCCCTGGCTGCTGGCCGCGGCCGGCGCGACCTGTCTGACCTGGGTCGCCGCCGCCTGCACCCGGCAGGGCGCGGTGGTGGAGCGGCTGCCCCGACGGCGGCTGGTGGCCACCCAGTTCGCGGCCGGCGCGGCCAACCACCTGCTGCCGACGGGGCTGGGCGCGAGCGCGGTGAACCTGCGGTTCATGACGGTGTGCGGGCTGCCGCTCGCCCGTTCCTCGGCCGCGCTCGCGCTGTACCTGCTGGCGGAGAGCGTCGGCCGCCTCGCCCTGCTGGGCGCCCTGCTGATCGCGTTCCCCGGTGCGCTGCGGCTCGGCACGCTGCTGCCCGAAGGCGCCGTGGGGCCGCTGCTGGTGGCCGCCGGCGCGGTCCCGGTGGTGGCGGCGGGGGCGCTGGCGCTGTTGCCGCGGCTGCGCGGCGCGCTGGTCTCCTTCCTGCGGACGGCACTGGGCGAGGCCCGCTCGGTGCACGCCCGGCCGGCTCGCGCGCTGGCGCTGTGGGGCGGCGCGCTCGCCTTCCCGGCGTTGCAGACCTCGGCGCTGGTCCTGGTGGGCCGGTCGCTGGGACTGGCACTGCCCGTCGGGCACATGGCGGTGGCGTACCTGGCGGCGACGGTGGCGGTGGCGCTGGTGCCCACGCCGGGCGGCATCGGCTCGGTCGAGGCGGCGCTGGTCGTGGCGCTGGTGGCGGCGGGCGGGCCGGTGACCGTGGCCACGGCGGTGGTGCTGGCGTTCCGGCTGCTGACGGTGTGGCTGCCGCTGCTGCCGGGGGCGCTGACGTTGGCGGCGCTGGTGCGGCTGCGGGTGATCTGAGGGGGCGTGCGGGCCGGCCGGTCAGCTGACGGTGACGTGCACCGGTCCGCCGTCGGGATCGACCCGGTGCGTCCAGCGTGCCGTCAGAGTCAGCGGGCGGTGCGGGACGGCCGCGGTGAGACGGCGCCGCTCGCGGTGCAGGGTGCGGCCGTCCTGGGTGACGTACAGGACGGGGCGGGGCAGCGGGACCGACGTGCGCAGCAGGTACGGGAAGCGGTCGGCCGGAGTGACGCGGTTCGGGGCGATGCGCAGCAGGGGCGGGTCGGCGACCAGGGGGACGCCGCCGGGCCAGTCCGGGTCCGTCCGGTCCGCCGGGTTCGGTCCGGGGCCGGCCGTGAGCCAGTCGCGTACGGCGGTCGCGGCGTGCGTGCCCTCGCGGGCGGCCGTGGCCGCGCTCTCGACGGCGTGCAACACGCTGCCGACCGCGAAGACGCCGGGCCGTGAGGTGCGCAGGGCGCCGTCCACGGCGGGACCGCGGGTTCCCGGGTCCAGGCTCAGCCCGCCGCGCCGGGCGAGTTCGTGGTCGGGGACGAAGTCGCCGGTGAACACGACGGTGTCGCAGGGCAGGGTGGTCGTACGGCCGTCGCGGTGCCGTACGCGCACGCCCGACAGGCGTCCGCGGCCGAGGAGTTCGGTGACCGTGGTGCCGGTGAGGACGGGGGTGCGGTGCCGCAGACGTGCCGTCAGCGTCCGCGAGGGGGCGGCGGGGGCCCGGGGCAGCTCCGTGACCAGCGCGACGACCTCGGCTCCGGCCGCCCGTACGGTGCCGGCGGCGGCGTGGGAGACGTCCTCGGCGCCGACGATCACCACGCGGGTGCCGATGTGCTGCCCGTACAGGTGGACCGCCTGCTGGAGTTCGCCGGTGGTGTAGACGCCGGCCGGCCGGGTGCCGGGGACGAGGCGGGCGGCGCGGGGGCGTTCGCGGGCGCCGGTGGCCAGGACGACCGCGCGGGCGGTGAGCGTCCGCACGCCGTGGGGTCCGACGGTGGTGAGGGCGCGCGGGCCCGCCCAGTCGAGGGCGGTGACGCCGGTGCGCAGGCCGGCTCCGGCACGGGCGGCCGCGTCGGCGAGGAGGCGGGCGTAGGCCGGGCCGGTCAGCGCGTGCGGCCGGTCGCCGAAGCCCCGGTGGGCGCAGTGCCTGGGCACTCCCCCGGGCGACTGCTCGCGCTCCAGGACCTCGACGCGGGCGCCGGCCGCCGCGAGCAGGGACGCGGCGGCGAGTCCGGCGGGACCGGCGCCCACCACCAGGACATCGATGGGTCGGCTCGTCACCTCTGCGCCTCCTCGAACAACGCCCTGACCGCCGCCCCGCAGTAGAAGCCCTGGCAGCGGCCCGCCCGGGCCCGGGTGCGGCGGCGCAGTCCGTCCAGGGAGCGGGGCGGGACCGGCCCGGCGAGGGCGTCGCGGATCTCGCCGCGGGAGACGCGTTCGCAGTGGCAGACCAGGGTGCCGTACTCCGGGTCGGCGGCGACGAGGTCGGGCCGCTGGTGGGGGCGGGGGGCCGCCTCGCCGAGGTGGGGCATGCGGACCGGTTCGAGCGGGTGCCGGGGGCCGAGGTCGAGGCCGGTGCCGGCGAGCAGGCCGGTGACGTGCTCGGCGATGGCGAGGGAGGCGGTGAGGCCGGTGGAGCGGATGCCGCCGACGGTGACGTAGCCCTGGTGGGGGTGGGCGGCGATCCGGTAGTCGTCGTGCTCGGTGGCGGCGCGCAGGCCCGCGTAGACGGCGGTGACCTCCTCCTCCAGCAGGGCGGGGAGGATGCGGCGGCCCTGTTCGCGCAGGCGGCGCAGTCCCTCGGCGGTGGAGCCGGTGTCGTGCTTGTCGTCCAGGTCCTCGGCGGTGGGGCCGAGCAGCACGTTGCCGTAGACGGTGGGGGCGACGAGGACGCCCTTGCCGAGGGCGGTGGGGACGGGCAGGAGGATGTGGCGGACCAGGGCGCGGGCGAACGTGTCGTGGACGATGAGCTGGCCCCGGCGCGGGGTGACGGTGAAGTCGTCGTGGCCGAGGCTCCGGTCGAGGGTGTCGGCGTGCAGTCCGGCGGCGTTGACGAGCCGTCGGGCGTACAGCGGGCCGCGCGGGGTGTCGAGTCGGTGCACGCCGTCCGTGCGACCGGCGTGCGTGACGGGTGATTCGAGGTGCAGGTCGACTCCGGCGCGGACCGCCTGGGTGGCATACGCGAGCGTCGTCGTCCACGGGCAGATGATGCTCTCGCCGGGTACGTGCAGGGCGCCGAGCGCGCCGGGGCCGAGGTGGGGTTCGCGGGCGTAGAGGTCGGCCGGGGCGAGGATGCGGGCGTCGTGGTACTCGTTGCGCCCGGCCTTCTCGGCGAGGCGGGGCAGCGCCGCGAGCTGCTCCGTGTCCCAGGCGACGAGCAGGGCGCCGACGCGTTCGACGGGGATGCCCGACTCGGCGGCGTACGCGGCGAGTTCGCGGGAGCCCTCCCGCACGAGCCGGGCCTCCAGCGAGCCGGGCACGGCGTCGAACCCGGTGTGCAGGATGGCGGTGTTCGCCTTGGAGGTGCCCTGCCCCACGTCGTCCTGCGCCTCGACGAGGGCGACGCGCAGCGCCGGGTGGTGCGCGAGCCGCCGGGCGATCGCACACCCGACGACCCCGGCCCCGACGATCGCCACGTCGTACGGCTCACCGGGCAGGGCCCCGGACACGGTGACGGTCATCCGGGGCTCCCGTCGAACGGCGCACCACCCGGGACACGGTGCGCCTCCGTCCCGTGGCGCGGCCGATCCTCCGCCCGACCGGCGCCTGGCCATCCGGCGGCACCCCGCCCGGCGACACTCCCGGCGCCCGGGGCCGCCCGGCGAGTCTGCCGTCCGGGCCGGTTCCCGGGACCGCGCGGCAGGGGCGCCGGGGACGGCACGGGATGGAACCGCGCGCGGGCCCGCCCGGCGGAACGTGCGGCACGGGGCGTCATCGGCAGGAACGACGCGGCAGGTCGTCGCGGGGTGAGCCGGGACGGCCGCTCCGCGTTTCCGCGGCAGGACACCGCGTCCGGCGTGTCCGAACCCGGTGGGGCAGGCGTGTGCCGGGCCGTGTCGGGGCCACGGTCGCCGGGGTGTCGGCTGTCCGTCACAGCGGGTCCCCGGCGAGCGGCGTGACGGCCGCCCGTCACGCCGGACCCGCAGCAAACGGTGTCGTGGCCGCCTGTCACGACGCGCCCCCGGCGATCAGCCTGGCGACCGCCGCGCGGAAGCGGGTGCGGCGCTCCGTGGCCTCGTCGGCGGTGATGCGGGGCTCGTACACCGTGGTGGGACCCACGTCGGGGAGCGCCTCGGCGAGGGTGCGGGACGGGTCCGCGCCGAGCCGGGCCAGGGCGCCGACGCCGAGCGCGGTGGCGTCCGGCAGGGCGGACACCTCGACCGGGCGTTGCAGCAGGTCGGCCTGGGTCTGCATGAGGAGCGCGGAGCGGGTGAGGCCGCCGTCGACGCGCAGCAGGGTCAGTGGGCCGCCGAGGTCGGCCGCCGCGGCGTCGGCGAGTTCGGCGACCTGGGCGGCGAGGCCCTCGCACAGGGCGCGCACCAGGTGCCCGGGGGTGGTGTCCAGGCCGAGGCCGGTGAGCGAGCCGCGCAGGTCGCCGCGCCACCAGGGAGCGGCCAGCCCGGCCAGCGCCGGGACGAAGGTGACGCCGCCGGCGTCCGGCACCGCGGCGCCCACGGGGTCGAGGTCGGCGGCGCCGGTGATGACGCCGAGGTCGGTGAGCCAGCGTACGGCGGAGGCGGCCGTGTACACCTGGCCGTCCAGGCAGTGGTCGGTGCGCCCGCCGAGCCGCCAGGCGACGCACGCGGCCAGGCCCGAGGCGCCCCGCCGCGGTGTGCCGCCGGTGTGGGCGAGGAGGAACGCGCCGGTGCCGTAGGTGCACTTGGCGGTGCCGGGCTCGGTGACGCGCTGGGCGAGCAGCGCGGCCTGCTGGTCGACGGCGAGGCCGGTGAGCGGGAGTTCGGGGCCGAAGGCCCTGGTCGTGCCGGTGTGGGCGGCGTTGTCCACGATCTCCGGGAGGTGCTCGCCGGTCAGGCCGTACAGCTCCACGGCGCGTGGCGACCACGCGACGCGTTCCAGGTCGAGGAGCCCGGTGCGCGAGGCGGTCGCGGCGTCCGTGACGTGGGCGCCGGTGAGGCGGTGCACGAGCCAGGTGTCGGAGGTGGTGACGTGGCCCGCGCGGGTGAGGTGCCGTCGTATCCAGGCCATTTTCGGCGCCGCGAAGTACGGGTCCAGGGGCAGGCCGGCCAGGTGGCGCAACTCGTCCGCGTGGTCGGTTAGTTCGGCGCAGAGGGGTTCCGCCCGGCGGTCCTGCCACACCAGTGCGTCGGTGAGCGGACGGCCGGTGTCCGGGTCCCAGGCGAGCACCGTCTCGCCCTGGTTGGCCAGGCCCAGCGCCGTGACCGGCTCGCCCGCGTCGGCTAGCGCCCGGCGCCCGGCGTCGACCACCGAGCCGTACAGCTCCTCCGGGTCCACCTCCACCAGGCCGCCGGGCAGGTAGCGGGGCCGGACCGCGGCGAAACCGGTGCCGAGCACACCGCGCTCGGGGCAGATCACCAGCGCCTTGGTGCCGGACGTGCCCTGGTCGACGGCGAGTACCGAGTCCGGCACCTGCACCTCCCGGCTCTCCGCTCCGGCGCCGACGGTCTCGGCGATCACTGCGCGCCAGCCTGCCCTCGCGGACACACCGCGTCAAGGGCGGCTGACGGTCAGTCAGTTCGCCTGGGTGGCCATGGTTTTGCGCCGGTGCCGGGAAAGCGGACAGGGGCGGAACCTCCGCCTCTATAGTGTGCGCCGACCGCTCGACCATCGCACCACCGCCCCCGGGGAGGGCTGTTTGTCACGCCATGCCGCCGTACGGCCTGTTCCGCTCCCGCCGGCGGGCGTGTGATGGCCAGAGACGGCGCACAGCCCGCCTACGACCCCGCCGGACACGACACCGCGCTGCGCTCCGCCCTCCAGGAGGTGCGGGCCGGGCGCTGGATGTCGATGCGCATCCTGCTGGAGCAGACCGGCTCCTGGGCGCAGTGGACGCGGCGCACCCAGGTGCTGGCGGCCTCGGCGGCCGGTACGGACGTGGTGCGGGCCTGGCTCGCGGAGGAGCCGGACAGCGTGGCGGCCGCGGTGATGCACGCCCGGGTGGTCGTGGAGCGCGCGCTGCGGGCGCACCGCGAGGACCATCCCCGCACCCGTGAACTGTGGCCGCAGGCCTGGCACGCCTGCGACGCGGCGACGCGGGCCGCGCCCCACGATCCGGTGCCGTGGGTGTGTCTGCTGGCGCTGGCCCGGCTGGACGAGGGGCAGCGCTGGGAGGAACACCGGATGGCGCCGCCGGAGCCGATGCTGCCGCCGGGGCCGTGGGGGCTGCTCGCCGAGGCCGACAAGCGCGACCCGTACAACCGGGAGGCCCACCACCGGATGCTGCAGTTCCTGTATCCGCGCGGCGGCTCCGAACGCCTCGCCCGGGCGGCCGGGTTCGCGCACTGGGCGGCGGGTTCGGCGCCGCCCGGCTCGGCGCTGCACGTGCTGCCGCTGTACGTGCGGGTGGAGCGCTACCGCCGCTCGGGTGCGCGGGAGGCGGCGCTGGATCTGCACTGGGTGGCGGAGGACGCCACCCGTGAGGCACGGCAGGCGTTCGACTCCTGGTTCGCGCTCGCCCCGCGCGACGAGAGGTCCCTGCCGGACCTGAACCATCTGGCCCACGCGCTGTGGGGCGCCCTCCGGTTCCGGGAGGCGAACCAGGTGTTCGACGCGCTCGGCCCCTACTGGACACCGCTGCCCTGGGCCTGCCGGACCCCGGGCGACGGTTCGGCCGGGCGGGCGGTGGAGGTGTTCCTCCAGGCCCGCACGCGCAGCCGTTCGGCCGCCCGCGCCCGCGGCCACGGCCGACGGCGCCCTTGACCCCCCACCCTTCCGTCCCGGAGGTCTGTCATGTCCCGCCCCTCTGAACCGTCCGTCAGCGAGGAACAGCGCCTGCGCGAACTCGGCTACCGGCCGGTGCTGGCCCGCCGCATGGGCGGCTTCGGCAACTTCGCGATCAGCTTCTCTGTGATCTCGATCCTGTCCGGCTGCATGACCCTGTACGGCTTCGGCCTGGGCACCGGCGGCCCCGCCGTGATGCTGTGGGGCTGGGCGGGCGTCGGCCTGTTCGTGCTGTGCGTCGGGATGGCGCTGGCCGAGGTCACCAGCGCGTATCCGACGTCCGGCGCGCTGTACTACATGGCCGACCGGCTCGGCGGGCGCCGCTGGGGCTGGTACACCGGCTGGCTGAACCTGCTGGGACTGCTCGGCGCGATCGCCGGGATCGACTACGGGGCGGCGCTGTTCACCGGCGCGTTCCTGAACCTCCAGTGGGGCTTCGAGCCGACGCCGGAGAAGACGATGCTGATCTTCGTCGTGATCCTGCTGCTGCACGCCACCCTCAACCTCTTCGGCGTCCGGCTGGTCAGCGTGCTCAACTCGGTCAGCGTGTGGTGGCACCTGGCCGGTGTGGCGCTGATCGTCGGCGCGCTGGTGATCGTCCCCGACCACCACCAGTCTCCGTCCTTCGTCTTCACCGAGTTCGTCAACGACACCGGCTGGGAGAACCCGCTGTACGTGGCCGCGATCGGCCTGCTGCTCGCCCAGTACACCTTCTCCGGCTACGACGCCTCCGCCCACCTGTCCGAGGAGACCTCCAACGCGTCGGTGTCGGCGGCGCGCGGCATCGTGCGGGCCATCTGGGTGTCGTGGCTGGCGGGCTTCGTGCTGCTGGCCGGGCTGACCTTCGCCATCCAGGACTACGACGCGACCCGTGACACCGCGACCGGGGTGCCGCCCGCGCAGATCCTCCTCGACGGGCTGGGCACGGACGGCGCGAGCGCGCTGCTGCTCGTGGTGATCGTGGCGCAGTTGTTCTGCGGCAACGCCGAGGTGGCCGCCGCCAGCCGGATGGTGTTCGCGTTCAGCCGGGACGGCGCCCTGCCCGGCTCGTCGCTGTGGCGCACGGTCTCCGCCCGCACCCAGACCCCGGTCGCCGCGGTGTGGCTGTCGGTGGCGGTGGCCGCTCTGCTGGCACTGCCGTCCCTGTACTCGGCGACGGCGTACGGCGCGGTGACCGCCATCAACGTCATCGGCATCACCCCGGCGTACGCCATCCCGGTGCTGCTGCGGCTGCGGGCCGGCGACCGGTTCACCCCGGGGCCCTGGCACCTGGGCCGGTGGAGCAGGCCGGTCGGGTGGGTCGCGGTGGTGTGGGTGGCGTTGGTCACCGTGCTGTTCTGCCTCCCCCAGTCGTCGCCGGTGACGGTCGACACGATGAACTACGCCGCCGTCGCCCTGGTCGTCGTCCTGGTCCTGGCCACGGTGTGGTGGTTCGTCGCCCGCCGTTCGTACGGCACCCCGACGACCGCCGCCTACGGCGACGACCGCGAGCAGGCGGAACTCGCCGAGGGCATCGTCTGAAACGCCCCGTTCCGCCCCTCGGCCGGTACGGACCACACCTCGGGATGCGGCAGGATGAGCCCTCGCGCCGGTCGAACTGCCTTGCGGTCGCGCCGGATCGCGCATCCCCGACATCCCGTAGGTTTGGAGACTGCCGGTGACCGAGGACCTGACCATGGACCACCTGCTGCCCGCAGGCATCGCGCTGGGCGCGGGCCTGCTGGGCGCGTTCCTGCTGCGGCTGCTGCTGCGCTGGCTGGCGGGCCATGCCGGGCGCACCCGCTGGGGCGGCGACGACGTGATCGTGGCCGCGCTGCGCACGGTGGCGCCGTGGGCGGCGGTCGCGGCCGGGGTGGCCGGTGCGGCGGCGGCGCTGCCGCTGACGCGGGCGGTGCAGCACGGTGTCAACCAGGTGCTGACGGTGCTGCTGATCTTCGTGGCGACGGTGACGGCGGCCCGGGTGATCGCCGGTCTGGTGCGCACGGTGACGAACTCGCGCTCCGGGGTCGCCGGGTCGGCCACGATCTTCGTCAACATCACCCGGATCCTGGTGCTGGCCATCGGCTTCCTGGTGATGCTGCAGACGCTGGGCGTCTCCATCGCGCCGATGCTGACCGCCCTGGGCGTGGGCGGGCTGGCGGTGGCGCTGGCCCTCCAGGACACGCTGGCCAATCTCTTCGCGGGCATTCACATCCTCGCCTCCAAGACCGTGCAGCCGGGTGACTACATCCAGCTCAGCAGCGGCGAGGAGGGGTACGTCGAGGACATCAACTGGCGCCAGACCACCGTGCGGGAGCTGTCCAACAACCTGGTGGTGATCCCCAACGGGCAGCTCGCGAAGTCGAACATGACCAACTTCATGCGGCCCGAGCAGCAGCTGACCGTGCTGGTCCAGGTCGGTGTCTCCTACGACAGTGACCTGGACCACGTGGAGCGGGTGACGGACGAGGTGATCGCCGAGGTGATGACCGAGGTCAGCGGCGCGGTGCCGGACCACGAGCCGGCGATCCGCTTCCACACCTTCGGCGACTCGCGGATCGGCTTCACCGTGATCCTGGGCGTGGGCGAGTTCAGCGACCAGTACCGGATCAAGCACGAGTTCATCAAGCGGCTGCACCGGCGCTACCGCGCGGAGGGCATCCGGATCCCGTCGCCCGCCCGTACGGTCGCGCTCCAGCAGGGGGCCGTGGTCTTCCCGCAGCAGCGCGCGGGCGAGGACGTCGTCCCGTTCGGCTGAGCGCGGCGTGGCCGGAATCTCCCCGCGACCCCTGTCGAGCCGGGGTCGATCACGAGATATCTTGATGTCGAGCAATGTTGCAGACGTGGAGCGGAGCACCCGGTGACTGACTCGACCATCATCTATACACACACTGACGAGGCCCCGGCCCTGGCGACGTATTCGTTCCTGCCGGTGGTCCGGGCGTACGCCTCGCAGGCGGGTGTCGCGGTCGAGACCCGCGACATCTCGCTGGCCGGCCGCATCATCGCCCTGTTCCCGGAGTACCTGACCGAGGACCAGCGCATCCCGGACGCCCTCGCGGAGCTGGGCGAGCTGGCCAAGACGCCCGCCGCCAACATCATCAAGCTGCCGAACATCTCGGCGTCCATCCCGCAGCTCAAGGCCGCCGTCGCGGAGCTTCAGGGCCAGGGCTACGCGCTGCCGTCCTACCCGGACGACCCGAAGACCGACGAGGAGCGCGACATCCGCGCCCGCTACGACAAGGTCAAGGGCTCCGCGGTCAACCCGGTCCTGCGCGAGGGCAACTCCGACCGCCGCGCCCCGGCCTCGGTGAAGAACTACGCCAAGACCCACCCGCACCGCATGGGCGCCTGGACCGCCGAGTCCAAGACGAACGTGGCGACCATGGGCGAGAACGACTTCCGTTCCACCGAGAAGTCCACGGTGATCGCCGAGGACGGCACCCTGCGGATCGAGCTGGTCGGCGACGACGGCACCACCACGGTGCTGCGCGAGTCGGTGCCGGTGAAGAAGGACGAGGTCGTCGACGCCTCCGTGCTGCGCGTCGCCGCGCTGCGCGAGTTCCTCACCGCGCAGGTCGCCCGCGCCAAGTCCGAGGGCATCCTGTACTCGGTGCACCTGAAGGCCACGATGATGAAGGTCTCCGACCCGATCATCTTCGGCCACGTGGTCCGCGCCTTCTTCCCGAAGACCTTCGCGCGGTACGGCGAGACGCTCGCCCAGGCCGGTCTCACCCCGAACGACGGCCTGGGCGGCATCTACAAGGGCCTGGAGTCCCTGCCCGAGGGCGCCGAGATCAAGGCGTCCTTCGACGCCGAGCTGGCCGAGGGCCCGGAGCTGGCCATGGTCGACTCCGACAAGGGCATCACCAACCTGCACGTGCCCTCGGACGTCATCATCGACGCCTCCATGCCGGCCATGATCCGCACCTCCGGCCACATGTGGGGCGCGGACGGCCAGGAGCACGACGCCCTCGCCGTGATCCCGGACTCCTCCTACGCCGGCGTGTACCAGGCCGTCATCGAGGACTGCCGCGCCAACGGCGCCTTCGACCCGTCGACGATGGGCTCCGTCCCGAACGTCGGCCTCATGGCGCAGAAGGCCGAGGAGTACGGCAGCCACGACAAGACCTTCGAGATCCCCACCACGGGCACGGTCCGCCTGGTCGACGCCGACGGCAACGCCGTGCTCGAGCAGACGGTCTCCGCCGGCGACATCTTCCGCGCCTGCCAGACCAAGGACGCCCCGATCCGCGACTGGGTGAAGCTGGCCGTCACCCGCGCCCGCGCCACCGGCGACCCGGCCGTCTTCTGGCTGGACGAGGGCCGCGCCCATGACGCCAACCTGATCGCCAAGGTCAAGGCGTACCTGACGGAGCACGACACCGAGGGCCTGGACATCCGGATCCTCAACCCGGTCGAGGCGACCAAGCTGTCGGTGGAGCGCATCCGCCGCGGCGAGAACACCATCTCCGTCACCGGCAACGTGCTGCGCGACTACCTGACCGACCTGTTCCCGATCCTGGAGCTGGGCACCAGCGCCAAGATGCTGTCGGTCGTCCCGCTGATGGCGGGCGGCGGCCTCTTCGAGACCGGTGCCGGCGGCTCGGCCCCGAAGCACGTGCAGCAGCTGGTCAAGGAGGACTACCTGCGCTGGGACTCCCTCGGCGAGTTCTTCGCCCTGGTGCCGTCCCTGGAGCAGTACGCGGAGGCCACCGGCAACGGCAAGGCCAAGGTCCTCGCCGACACCCTCGACCGCGCCACGGCGACCTTCCTCAACGAGGACAAGTCCCCGACCCGCCGCGTCGGCGGCATCGACAACCGCGGCAGCCACTTCTACCTGTCCCTGTACTGGGCGCAGGAGCTGGCGAAGCAGACCGACGACGCGGACCTGGCCAAGGCCTTCGCCCCGCTCGCCGAGACGCTCACCGCGAACGAGCAGAAGATCGTCGAGGAGCTGAACGCCGTCCAGGGCAAGCCGGCCGAGATCGGCGGCTACTACCAGCCCGACCCGGCCAAGGCCGCCAAGGTCATGCGCCCGTCCACCACCTGGAACGAGGCCCTGGCGTCCCTCGCCTGATCCCCGGGAGCCCCGCACGCCCCACGGCACCCCGTTTCCGCCCGGCGGAGACGGGGTGCCCGTCTGTCACCCCCCAGGCCTTCGGAGACTCCTCATGACCCACGCCCCCGCTTCCTTCGCCCTCGTCCCGGGGGCCGCCGACTCCCCCGTGATCCTGCACGTGCCGCACTCCTCCCGGGAGATTCCGGCCGACGTCCGCCCGGGCATCGTCCTGTCCGATGCGGAGCTGGAGCGGGAGCTGGACCACATGACCGATGCGCACACCGCGGAGATCGCCGGGCGGGCCGCCGAGCTGGCCGGTGTCACGCCCTGGCGGTTCGTGAACCGGGTGTCGCGGCTGGTCGTGGACCCGGAGCGGTTCCCGGACGAGCGGGAGGAGATGACCGCCGTCGGGATGGGCGCCGTGTACACGCGGACCTCGCACCGCGAGGTGCTGCGTCCCGAGGGCGCGGACCCCGCGCCGCTGATCGAGCGGTACTTCCGGCCCTACGCGCGGGCGATGACCGAGGCGGTCGCCGACCGGCTCGCGGTCACCGGCCGGGCCGTGATCGTCGACGTGCACTCCTACCCGGCCGAGCCGCTCCCCTACGAACTGCACGGTGCGGGCCCGCGCCCACCCGTCTGCCTGGGCACCGACGCCTTCCACACGCCGCCCGGACTGCTCGCCGCGGCCCGGGAGGCGTTCTCCCCGTGCGGGGAGACCGGACTGGACAGCCCGTTCGGCGGGACGTACGTACCGCTGGACTTCTACCGGACGCGGGCCGAGGTCGGCGCGCTGATGGTGGAGATCCGCCGGGACACCTACATGACGGAGCCGGGCGGCCCGGCCGGTCCCGGGCTGGACCGGCTCGCCGCGTCGCTCGCGGCGCTCGTGGACTCCGTCACCGCCTGACCACCGGCTGGAGCACTCCCGCGCGACAGCCGGGCGGGGGCGCGGCGAGGGTGGGGGGATGACGCAGGAGACCACCACGCTCACCGGCCAGTCGCCGCCCCCGGTGCGGGACTGGCCCGCCCTCGACCTGGACGGCCCGGAGTTCGACCCGGTCCTCGCCGAGCTGATGCGCGAGGGGCCGCTGACCCGCGTCCGGCTCCCGCACGGCGAGGGCTGGGCCTGGCTGGCGACCCGGTACGACGACGTGAAGGCGATCACCAACGATCCGCGTTTCGGCCGGGCCGAGGTGACGCAGCGTCAGATCACGCGGCTCGCCCCGCACTTCAAGCCGCGCCCCGGCTCGCTCGCCTTCGCCGACCAGCCCGACCACAACCGGCTGCGGCGCGCGGTCGCGGGCGCGTTCACCGTGGGCGCGGCGAAACGGCTGCGGCCCCGGGCGCAGGAGATCCTCGACGGGCTCGTGGACGGGGTCCTCTCCGAGGGGCCGCCGGCCGACCTGGTCGAGCGGGTCCTGGAGCCGTTCCCGATCACCGTCGTCAGCGAGGTGATGGGCGTACCGGCCGCCGACCGGGAGCGCGTGCACTCCTGGACCCGGCAGATCATCTCCACCTCCGGCGGCGCCGAGGCCGCCGAGCGGGCGAAACAGGGCCTGTACGGGTGGATCACCGAGACCGTCCGCGCCCGGTCCGGCAGCGAGGGCACCGACGTGTACGCGATGCTCGGTGCCGCCGTGGGCCGCGGCGAGGTCGGCGAGACGGAGGCCGTCGGGCTCGCCGGGCCGTTGCAGATCGGCGGCGAGGCCGTCACGCACAACGTCGGCCAGATGCTGTACCTGCTGCTCACCCGCCCCGAGCTGATGGCGCAGATGCGGGAGCGGCCCGAGGCGCGCGGCACGGCGCTGGACGAGCTGCTGCGCTGGATCTCGCACCGCACCTCGGTGGGCCTGGCCCGCATCGCCCTGGAGGACGTCGAGGTGCGCGGGACGCGCATCGCCGCCGGTGACCCCGTGTACGTCTCCTACCTGGCCGCCAACCGCGATCCGGACGTCTTCCCGGACCCGGACCGCATCGACCTGGACCGCGACCCCAACCCGCACCTGGCGTACGGCAACGGGCACCACTTCTGCACGGGCGCCGTGCTCGCCCGGATGCAGACCGAGCTGCTGGTCGACACGCTCCTCGACCGGCTGCCGGGGCTGCGGCTCGCGGTCCCGGCCGACCAGGTGGCCTGGCGCCGCAAGACCATGATCAGGGGACCGCGCACGCTGCCCTGCACCTGGTAGCCCCGCCACCCCGCACCCGGCGGACGGCAGCACGCGTCAGGCCCGCAGCCACTCCGTCACGACCACCTCCCGGCCGGTCCGCAGCCGCAGCGCGAACGGACCGGCGGGCGGGGCCTCGCCGGTGAACCGGCCCATGTCGTCGGCGGTCAGCCGGGCATGCGCCCGCGGGCCGCTCAGCACCTCGATCCCGGCCGGGCCCGGCGGCAGCAGCTGGCCGATCAGGCCCTGAGCGGTCACCTCGACGTCGACGGTCACCCCGTCCGACTGGAAGGTCAGCATCCGCGGCGGGTCCGCCTCCCCCCTGACGGGGATGCCGTCCACCAGCGAGTCGAAGGTCAGCTCGGCCACGCGGACGTCCAGGTCGCGCAGGGCGAAGGCGTCGACGGCGACCCGCCGCAGCTCGGCCGGGACCGGGTCCAGGATCGCGGCGGCCTGCCGCAGTTCCTCCTCCAGGAGACCGTCGTACAGCTCCCCGTCGCGGTCGTCGTACTCGTCGCGCCCGTCGTTGAGATCGCTCATTTGGTCCCCCGTGCCTCCAGCCGGGCCCGCAGCCGGCGCAGACAGCGCTGCCGCATCGGCCCGATGCTGCCCACCGCGATACCCAGCGCGGCGGACACCTCCTGATAACTGGGCGGTGGCGAGGAGATCAGCACCCGCAGCAACTGGCGGCACCGCTCGCCCAGTTCCTCGAACTCCTGCCACAGCAGCCGTACGCGCTCGGTCTGCGCGGCGGCCTCCTCGGAGTCGAGCACCGACTCCTCCGGCGTGTGGTCCTCGCTCGGCCGGTCGAGCAGCTGCGGATCGTCGGTCGGCGTCCACCGCCTGGCCGCCTTGAGCAGCTTCAGGCACTCGTGCCGTGCCGTGCTCGCCAGCCAGGAACCGGACTTCTCCGGTTCCCGGATCCGGCCCAGATGCTGGGCGAAGCGGAACCAGGCGGTCTGGTACACCTCGTGCGCGTCGGCGTCGGACAGCCCGTGCGACCTGGCCACCGACCACACCAGCGGACCGAGCCCGTCCACCAGCGATTTCCAGGCCGCCGCGTCCCCGTCGGCCGCCGACTGGACGAGCGCCCCGACCTCTGCACGGTCCACGGTCCCACCCCTCGTGTACGACCTGCCATCGTACGCCGTGGAGTGGACGGTTCCGACCGGGAGCAGACCGTTCACGACCCGCCCGCCGACGGGTCGACGGAGACCGGGCGCCAGGTGGGCGGCAGCAGCGCGGGCACGTGCGCCCCGCGCACCTCCGCGTACTCGGTGTTGGCCGCGAGCAGTTGCCGGCTCGCCGCGCGCGGGTCGGTCTCCTTGTGCGCCGTCATGTGGGAGGCGACAAGGCCCGCGACCACGGGGGTGGCGAAGGAGGTGCCGCTCCACTGCGCGTGCCCCTCGAACATCACCTGGTCCGGCTTGGCGGGCGCCTCGCCCGGCTCGCTCAGCACCCCGTTGTGCGGGGGGTACTGGCAGGTGCAGGGGTAGCTGAAACCGAACCGGCAGGCGTCGTAGGTGGAGTGCTGGTAGACGTACGGCACGGGTGTCCCGAAGCCGGTGAGGGCGCTGGTGAGGCGCTCGCCGGGGGCGTAGGCCCGCACCCAGCCGCCGTGGTTGCTGAAGCAGGCGCCGTACTCGCCGTCGGAGCGCAGCGCCCCGATCGACAGCACCGAGTCCTCCCAGCCGGGCAGGGTGGCGTAGGCGGCGGGCCAGAAGGGTGTGGCGCTGGCGTTGTTGCCCGCGGCGGCGACCAGCAGAGTGCGCTGGTCGCGCAGTTCCTCCATGAAGGCGTGCACGCCGAGCAGGCCGTCGGTGCGGCCGTTGGAGGTGCCGGCGGAGAGGCTGAGGACCTCGGGCCAGCCGCCGCGGTCGACGGCCTCGAAGAGCTTCTCGCCCAGCTCGGACTCCAGGATCGCGCCCGCGTCGTTCAGGGTGTTGCGGACGGTCACCTCGGTGTTGGGCGCGACGGCGGCGACCAGCCCGGCGATGAACGTGCCGTGCCCGACGTACTGGCACAGGACGCCGTCGTCGCCGCACTCCCTGATCTGGGCGTCGCCCTCGGTGTGGGCCAGCAGCGGGTAGGACCGGTAGTCGTGCATGAGACCGGTGTCGATGACGAGGACGCCGACGGCGGTCGCGGCGTCGTACGGGGTCCCGTCGGGGGCCGGGTTCGGCGGCTCGGTCAGCGGGACGGGCACGGGTTCGTCGCCGGGGCAGGCGTTGACGGCGATGGAGACGACGTGGTTGCGGCTGATCAGCCGGCGGCCCGCGCGGCCCTCCATGGTCCTGAGGGAGCGCAGGGCGTGGGCGACGGTGGGGTCGCCGCCGCCGTCGCCCTCGCCGGGGTCGGCGACCTGGATGCGGGTGATGCCGGTGCGGTTGGTCTCCGGGCTCGTCCGGCGCACGTGGTCCGGCGTCAGCCCGGCCATGGCGGTGAAGTGGTCGCGCACGGTATCCTCGACGAGGCGTGCCTCCTCGCCGTCGCGGGCGAGGACGACGCCCTTCTCGTAGAGGAACTCGGCGGAGTCGTCCGGTCCCATCGCCAGCGGAACGTCCGGCATCGAGCGCTGGATCTGGTCGAACTGCTCGCGGAATCGCTGTGGTGCCATGCTTGTCCTCCACTGGGGCGGTGGCGGTGACGACGTTCGGGGCCGCGGTCGTGACCGCGGACACGACCACGGTGGTGGCAGTGGTCGTCAATCAGAGTCCCGGAGCGGCCGATTGATACAGACTCGAACCTGTGTGGCGTGGTTCCGGAGCATTACCATCCGTGGGGTGACAGCGCGAGACGACCCGGTTCACGAACTGCTGCCGATGGTGTTCGCCGCCCCGGGCGAAGCGCTGACGCGGGCTCAGGAGGTGCTGCACGCCGATCCCTCGCCGCTGCACGCCTCGGTCGCCCATCAGGTGATCGGCATCTGGCAGCGGGACTTCGGCGACACCCGGCGGGCGCTGGCCCATCTGCGGCGCGCCCGCGACCTCGCCGCCCGCGCGGAGTCGGCCGAGCGGGAGGCGGACGTCCTGGCCACGCTCGGGGTCGCGCTGGTGCACGCCGGGCGTACCCGGGCCGGGCTGGCCGCGTTCGAGCGGGGCGTGGCGCGCGGGACCGGTCACACGCGCGCGCGGGTGCTGTACCGGCGGGCGTACGTGTGGTGGGTGCTCGGCCGGCACGGCGAGGCGCTGGTGGACGTACGGCGGGCGATCCCGGTGCTGCGGCAGGTCGACGACGTGATCTGGACGGCGCGGGCGCTGACGCTGCGGGCGACCGTGCACCTGGCCCAGGGCTCGGTGGAGCGGGCCAACGCCGACTTCACGGCGGCGGAGGCGCTGTGGGACACCACGGGCCAGGAGCACGACAAGGCCGACGCGGTGGAGAGCCGGGGGCTGGCGGCGTTCCGCGCCGGTGACGTGCCCGCGGCGCTGCGGTTGCTGGACGAGGCGGAGGAGCGGTACGCGAAGCTGGGCACGCCGACGTTCATGCTCACCATCCGGCGCTGCGAGGTGCTGATGGCGGCGGGGCTGGCCACCGAGGCGCTGGCGGAGGCGGACGGGGCGATCGCGGCGCTGGACGGGATGGGCGGGCAGTCCACCCGCAAGGCGGAGTTGCTGCTGGTGGCCGCGCGGGCGGCCCGGCTGGCGGACGAGCCGCGGACCGCGCTCGCGCGCGCGGCCGTCGCGGTGCGGCTGTTCGCCGGGCAGCGGCGTACCTGGTACGAGACGCACGCCCGGCTGGTGCTGATCGAGGCGCGGGTCGCCACGGGGCGCGGGTCGGGGCGGCTGGTCGCGGACGCGGCGGCGGTGGCGGAGCGGCTGGCGGCCTTCGGTGCGCCCGCCGCGCCGGAGGCCTCGCTGCTCGCGGGGCGCATCGCGCTGGACCTCGGCTGGACGGCGGACGCGGAACGGCATCTGGCGGTGGCCGCGCGCAGCCGGCACAGCGGACCGCCACTGGCGCGGATGACGGGCTGGGCGGCGCAGGCGCTGCGGGCGCGGGCGGCGGGGTCGGCGCGGGGGGTTCTGGAGGCCTGCCGACGCGGGCTCGACGTCCTCGACGACCACCGGATGACGCTGGGCGCCTCGGAGCTGCGGGCCCGGGCCACGGCGCAGGGCGCGGAGCTGGCGGCGCTGGCGCAGCGGGCGTCCCTGGTCTCGGGCGGGCCGCGGCGGCTGCTGGGCTGGAGCGAGCGCTGGCGGGCGACGGTGCTGGCGGCGCCGCCGACCCGGCCGCCGGCCGATCCGGTGCTGCTGACCGCCATGACGGCGTTCCGGGAACTCGCCGCCCGCGCGGAGGAGGCCCGCACCGACGGCGGGCGGCCCGCTCCCGCCCTGGAGCGCGAACAGCGGCGCCTGGAGCGGGAGATCCGCTCCCGCACCCTGCACATGCGGGGCGAGGCGCCCGGCGACGGCGACCGGTTCGACGTGGCGCGGCTGCTGCGGCGGCTGGGCGACGAGGTGCGGCTGGTGGAGCTGGCGGTGCTCGACGGGCGGGTGCACGTGCTGCTGTGCGGGCAGGGGCGGGTGCGGCGGTTCGAGGCCGGGCTGCTGGCCGAGGCGGAGGTCGAGGCCGAGCACGTCCAGGCCGGGCTGCGGCGGCTGGCCCATCCGGGGGCCGAGGCGCGGCTGCCGCTGGTGGAGGCGGCCGGCGCCCGGCTCCAGCACCTCCTGCTGGGGCCCGCCGCGGCGCACCTCGGTTCGGGTCCGGTCGTCGTGGTCCCGCCGGGCCGGCTGCACCGGGTGCCGTGGGCGCTGCTGCCCGCCCTGCGGGAAAGGGTCCTGAGCGTGTCGCCGTCGGCGAGCAGCTGGCTGCGCGCGAGGGACACCGCTCCCCCGCCCGGCGGCCGCCAGCTCCTGGTCCGCGGCCCCGGCCTCGCCAGCGGCGGCGCCGAGGTCCCCGAACTCTCCGAGCGCTACGCCGGCCTGCGAACACCGGGAGGCGCCGGGACGGGCACCCCATCGCCCGGGCCCCCGACGGGCGGGCGGGACCGGAGGGACCACGGGGAGCCGTCCGGGACGCATGAGGCACCACCGCGCGACGGGCGGGACCGGGGCGAGCGTAACGACACGGCTGTGGCATGGGCGGCGGCGCCGCGCGGTCGGCAGGAGCACGGCGAGCCGACCGGCACCCGCGGCACACCGCCGCACGAGGGTCCGGCCGGGGCGGGCGGCGGCACGACACGCGTTCACCCGCGCGCCGGCGACGAAGGCAGCGGCGGGGAGACCGCTCGACGGGAACGTGACGGTACGGAACGGCCCGGCGGCGGGCGGCCCGGGCTCTCGGACGTGCCGGAGGGCGGCACCACCGCACACGGCGCGACCGTTGTGCCGGAGAGCGACGCCGCACGTGGTGCGACCACCCTGCCGGAGGGCGGCGCCCCCGCACACGGCGCGACCATCCCGCCGGAGAGCGACGCCACCGTACGCGGCGCGACCGCCCTGCCGGAGAGCGACGCCCCCGCACACGGCGCGACCATCCCGCCGGAGAGCGACGCCACCGTACGCGGCGCGACCGCCCTGCCGGAGAGCGACGCCACCGTACGCGGCGCGACCGCCCTGCCGGAGGGCGGCACCACCGCACACGGCGCGACCGTCACGCCGGAGGGCGACGCCCCCGCACACGGCACGACCGACCTGCCGGAGGGCGACGCCGTCGCACGCGGTGTGACCGTCGTGCTGGAGGGGGACGACGCGCGGGTGCCGCGGGTGCTGCGGGAGTTGGACGGGGCCGCCCTGGCGCACATCGCGGCGCACGGGACCTTCCGTGCTGACAGCCCCCTGTTCTCGTCGCTGCGGATGGCGGACGGGCCGCTGATCGTGCACGACTTCGAGCGGCTCGACCGCAGCCCGTACCGGATCATCCTGCCCTGCTGCGACACCGCGCGCTTCGCGTCGGTCGGCGCCGACGAACTGCTGGGCCTGGTCACCGCGCTGCTGCCGCTGGGCACGGCCGGGGTGGTGGCGTGCACCGCGCCGGTCAACGACGCCGCGGTGGTGCCGCTGATGCTCGCGCTGCACAAGGGGCTGGACGCGGGGCTGTCCCTGGCGGAGGCGCTGCGCGACGCGCGGGCCGCGCTGCCGGGCGACGCGGTGCACCAGGCGACGGGTTGGGCCTTCTCGGCCTTCGGCGCGGCCTGAATGCCGGTGCCCGGTACCCGGTATCCGGTATCCGGTATCCGGATCAGGCGGGTTGGGCCTCGGGCAGTTCCACGAGCCAGGGCAGGGCGCCGCGGTCGCCCGCGCCGAGGCGGGTGTAGGCGCCGTACAGGTGGTTGCCGACGGTGCGGACGGAGAGGGTCAGCTGCTCCGCGATCTGCCGGTTGCTCAGGCCCGCGGCGGCGAGCGTGACGACCTGCCGCTGCCGGGCGGTGAGTTCGCCGAGCACCAGGCCGGACAGCGCGGGGGTGCGGGCGCCCTGGCAGCGCCGGGCGAGGGCCGCGGCCCGGGTCCGGGCGGTGCGCGCGGCCCGCGGGTCGCGGTGGGCGCCCACCGCCTGGGCGCTCGCCTCGGCCGCGAACAGCAGGAAGCCGCGCCGCTCCAACTCCTCGGCGACCCGGTCGAGTGCTGGTCCGTCCGCCCGCGCGAGGGCGTCGGCGTGCGCGGCGAAGACGCCGGTCAGCCGGCCCGCCACCCGCTCCGGTACGCCGAGCCGCACGGCGTCGTACGGGTCGCCCCGGCCGGCCGTGCGGACCGCCTCGCCGAGGTCGCCGCGCGCGGCGGCGGCCCAGGTGACGGCGGCCGCCCCCTCGGCGCCCGGCACGCCGTCGCCCGACTGCGCGGTGGCCAGGGCGAGTTCGGTGCGGCAGTCCGGATCGCCGTGGTGGGTCCGCAGGCCCTCGCGGGCCCAGGCCGCGGCCTCGCGCAGCCGTCCGCGCAGCCGCGCGTACCGGGCCCGCAGCGCCGCGTACCGGGCCGGCAGCGGCGCTCCCTCGGCGACCAGCCACTCCCCCACGGGCGCCGCGACCGCCCGTACGTCGGCCTGCTCGATGCGCAGGGCGAGCGCGGCCCGCTCCGCCTCCAGGGCGGGACCGGTCCGGTCCGGGGTGCGAGCCAGCCGCCGGGCCCGCAGCCGGCCCGCGGCGGCGCGCAGCACCGGGCCGTGCAGGGGGTGCGCGAGCCGGGTGGCGCCGTGGTCGTCGACGGTGACCAGGCCCTCGGCCTCCAGGTTCTCCAGGGCCCGTACGTCGAGGGCGTCCCGGTCCAGGTCCAGGGGCAGGGGCTCGGCGAAGGCGAGGCGTTCGAGCGTCTCCCGTTCCCCGGTGCGGGGGCGGTCGAGGACGTGGGCGGTGTGCTCGCGGACCGCCGGGGTGACCGGCACCGGTCCTCGCCACGCCCGCTGGTCCGTGTCCGGCACCCGCACCAGCCGGCCGGCCTCGCGCACGGCGGTCAGCAGGTCGCGCAGCAGCCGCAGGTCCCCGCGGCCCAGGCGGTGCAGCCGGTCGACGGTGAGCGGCTCCAGGGCGGTGTCCGTGCCGGCCGTGAGCAGTTCGGCGGTCTCCTCGCGGGGCAGCGGCTCCAGGGCGAGGCGCGGCAGCAGCTCGCCGGACCACAGCCGGGACACCGCGTCCGGCACGGCGGCGCCGTCGGTGGCGACGACCAGGAGGCGGGTGCGGCCGTGCACGGCGAGCTGGTGCACGAGGGCGGCGGAGGCGCCGTCGAGCAGGTGGGCGTCGTCGACCAGCAGCAGCCGTACGCCGGACAGGAGGCGGACCGCGCGGTGCAGGGTGACCCGTTCGGGCAGCAGGTGGGCGAAGGCGGCGAAGGGGATGTCCCGCGTCTCGGGCGTCCCGGCGGCCCGGACGCAGTCGGTGCCGCGCACGGCCTCCGTCACGAGCCTGGTCTTGCCCGCGCCCGCCGGGCCGGTCACCACGAGGCCGCCCCGGCCGGCTGCCACGGACCTGCGCACCAGCTCCAGTTCGTCCGCCCGGCCGGTGAACGGCCAGGGCGTCTCCAGCCTCTTCGCGTCCCGCAGAGAAGTCGTCACGGCAACATGAGTCGACATACTCACCCCTGATACAGGGGGAGTTGAGTACCCCCCGACTCAGGCGCCGGGGCCGGTCCGGACGGCACCCTGATCACCATGACCGCACGCTACTGCTCGCTCGCGCAGCAGCCCGCCCCCGTGCTCCCACCGGGGCTGGCGGTCGAGCGTGTCGCCGCGCTCGTCGGCGGGCAGCGGATGTGGGTCAACGGAACCGTGCTGCACTACTGCTTCCTCGGGGGCGACACCGACACCTCGGTGGTCCCGATGCCGGGCACCGGGCGGCCCCGCCGGGGGTCGTGGGTGGGGACCGAGGAGCAGCGGGACGTGGTGCGCGACTGCTTCCGGGAGTGGCGGGACCTCGGTATCGGGCTCGTCCTCGAAGAGGTCCGCGACCGGTCGGAGGCGGAGCTGCGCATCGGCTTCCAGCCCGGCGACGGGTCCTGGTCCGCGGTGGGCAAGGACGCGCTGGGGGTCGGTCTCAACGACCGTACGATGAACTTCGGCTGGGACCTGACCGCACCGGGTGAGCGGGCGACCGCCCTGCACCAGATCGGGCACGCGCTCGGCATGCTGCACGAGCACCAGAGCCCCTTCGCGGGCATCCTCTGGGACGACGAGGCCGTCTACGCCGAGCTGGCGGGCCCGCCCAACCACTGGAGCCGGGAGCGGACCTTCCACAACATCCTGCGCACGCTGGACGACGACGAGGCCAACGGCCCGGTCTGGGACCCGCAGTCGATCATGGAGTACCCGTTCCCCTCGGGGCTGATCCTGGAGCCCGAGCACTACCGCTCCGGCCTGCACCCGCCCGGTACCCTCTCCGCCGCCGACAAGGAGTTCGCCCTGCGCTGGTACCCGCCCACCGGCCGGCCCGGTCCGCTGGTGCCGTTCCGTTCGGTGCCGTTGGGTCTCGGGCCCGGCGAGCAGGCCGACTTCCGCGTGGACCCGCCGGAGACCCGCGAGTACACCGTGGGCACCTTCGGTGACAGCGACGCCGTCGTCGTCGTGTTCGAGGAGCGGGACGGCGTGCCCCGCTACTTCGCCGGACAGGACGACGGGGGAACGCCCCGCAACGCCACGATCAGGGCCCGTTTCGTCAAGGGCCGCCGCTATGTCGTCCGGGTGCGTCTGTACTCCTCGTGGGGTGCGGGCGAGACGGCGGTCATGTACTGGTGACCGCGCGGCTCACGAGCACCCGGGCGCCGTGGCCACGGACCGGCGCCGGGGGCCGGCCGCGGCGCGCGCCGCCTTCGGGGGAGGGCGACGCGCGCCGCGGCACACGCCGTGTCCGCCGCTGGGGGGCGGCGGACACGGCGACTTCCCGACGTTCCGTCGCGTCAGCCGGCACCGCCCGCGAGGGGGTGGCCGAAGGCCGGGTGGGCGGTCAGGCGCCGGAGGTGGGACCACAGGGCGGGGTAATCGTGCGCGCGCCGCGGGGTGTCGCGCCGGACGAGGGCCGCCCACACCTCGACGTCGGCGGCGGTGAGCCGGTCGCCCACCACGTGGGAGTGCGCGGTCAGACGCCGTTCCAGCAGGTCCAGCACGCCGGGCAGCGCCGCGGGGTCGGCGGCCCGGGCACACAGCTCCTCCACGGCGGCGATCTCCGCCTCCGCGCCGCGGGGATACAGCACCGGACCGGCGGCGGGGGTGAAGGACCGGGCGAGGTCGCGCATGATGTCGCGCGCGTGCGTGCTCACGATCCGGCCCGACCAGCCGTCGCTGAGCACCGGCGCGACGGCCGGGCCCCGGTAGTGGTGGGCGCTCGCCTCGTACAGCGGCCGCAGGGCGGCGTATCCGCCGTCGGGACAGTCGGGGCGCGGGGGCAGGAGGGTCACCGGACAGATCTCGTCCAGGCCGAGGAGGCGGTGCACGACGGCGATGCCGAGACAGGCGTCGTGACCGGGCGCGAGGTGGAGGCGGTAGCGGCGCGGCACGGCGTAGTGGCCGCTGTTCGGGTCGCGGCCGATCCGGCCGCGGAAGGCGGGGGCAGGGACGAGCGGTGTGACGGTCATGATTCTCCCCGGAGTTTCCCTACCTAATCACTAGGATTACTGGGGAAGTGTCGACCGGTGCCGAGGACGCGTCAAGAGGGTGTCCGCCCACCAAGAAACCGCCGGGACGGGGCACCACGACAAAAGGGCCCCCGCGAGCTTTCGCCCGCGAAGACCCTTCACCACCGTCGGGACGACAGGATTTGAACCTGCGACCCCTTGACCCCCAGTCAAGTGCGCTACCAAGCTGCGCCACGTCCCGGTGCGCCATCCGCGTTTTCCGTGATCGCGCTGGTCAAGCCTACCCCATCCGCGCGGTGGGACGGAGGGCCGGAGGGATGATCACATTGCGAGACGCCGTTGCGTCACGTCACCCACCAGGCGTTGTCTCGCACGGTGCGTACCGAAAGAACCGCAAAGACCGAACGCGACGAACACCTGGATGACGACGCCACCGGCGACCGCTCCGCGCGGCGCGCCGTGACCGTCTTCCCGCTCCTCGTCCTCCTGGCCGGCGCCCTCGGCCTGCTGCTCCCCGGGAGTTTCACCGGGTGGGGCGAGGCGGTGCCGTACCTGCTGGGTGTCGTGATGTTCTGCATGGGCATCACCATGACCCCGGAGGACTTCCGCGGAGTCGTGAAGCGCCCCTGGGCGGTGGCGCTCGGGCTCGTCGCGCACTACGTCATCATGCCGGGGCTCGGCTGGGCCATCGCCCACCTGCTCGACCTGCCGCCGCAGCTCGCCGCCGGTGTCATCCTGGTGGGCTGCGCGCCCAGCGGTACGGCCTCCAACGTGGTGACCTACCTGGCCCGCGGCGACGTCGCCCTGTCCGTCTCGGTGGCGACCGTGTCCACGCTGGTCGCCCCGCTGGTCACCCCGCCGCTGACGCTGCTGCTGGCCGGCGAGTACCTCCCGGTGGACGCCGGGTCCATGGTCACCGACATCCTCAAGACGGTGCTGCTGCCGGTCCTCGCGGGCGTCGTCGTACGGCTGCTCGCGGGGCGGTACGTGCGGCGGGCGCTGCCGGCGCTGCCCTGGCTGTCCGCGCTGACGATCTCCGTGATCGTGGCGGTCGTCGTGGCGGGCAGCGCGGACGCCATCAAGTCGGCCGCGGGGCTGGTGTTCGTCGCCGTCGTACTGCACAACGGGCTGGGTCTGGCCCTCGGCTACGGCGCGGGACGCCTCGGGCGGCTGGGCGAGCCCGGCAGCCGCGCCATGGCCTTCGAGGTCGGCATGCAGAACTCCGGCCTCGCCGCGTCGCTGGCCACCGCCCACTTCAGCCCGCTGGCCGCGTTGCCGGCGGCGGTGTTCTCCGTCTGGCACAACGTGTCCGGTGCGGTGGTCGCCGCGTGGATGTCGCGCCGGGGGCGGTGATACGACCTGCGGTCGGCTGAGCGGGGAGCGCCGTTTCGCCCAGGGCGGTGGCCGGCTGCGGGTGCGTTGTGGCTGGTCGCGCCCCCCGCGCGGCCGGTCGGGCCGGCTGTCGTGCGCAGGGCCGCTGTGCCGAGCATCCGGCCCGCCGCGCGCCGTGGGCCCCCGCGTGGCCGCGACGAAGTGTCCGCCCGGCGGGCCGGACGCCCCACACCCTGTCTCCCCCGGCGCCCCGCGGGCCCTGGTTAACGTCGCGGCATGACCCACAGCTTCGTTGTCCACGTCCCCGACGCCGAGCTCGAACCCGAGCCGCTCGACCCCGCCCAGATCGTGTCCGGCACCCCCGAGGTGACCGGCAAGGTGGTCTGGGAGTCGCCGGACGGGCGCCGGGTGCGCGGCATCTGGCAGATCACCCCGGGCGTGGTCACCGACACCGAGGCGGACGAGATGTTCATCGTGCTCAGCGGCTCGGCCACCATCGAGGTGGCGGGCGGTCCGACGCTCACGGTCGGGCCGGGCGACCTGGCCGTACTGCGCGAGGGCGACCGTACGACGTGGACGGTGCACGAGACGCTGCGCAAGGCGTACGCGATCGACCTCGGCCGGCCCTGAGGCCGGTCGTCCCGGGTCTTCCGGCTTTGTCCTGTCAAAAGGTTGACATGATGCCGACGCCCGCCCAGGGTGGCCTCGGACAGATCACGCAGACAGAACACGAAGACAGTTCACGGACAGGTCCGAAGAGGGGCGCTCATGGTCGAGGCACTCGGTGTCGCCGTCGTCGGTTTCGGCTGGATGGGCCGGGTGCACACCCAGGCGTACGCCCGGGTCCGCCACCACTATCCGCACCTCGCGCTGCGCCCGGAGTTGGTGACGGTCGCCGAGGAGGTGCCGGGGCGGGCCGAGGAGGCCGCCGCGCAGTTCGGGTTCGCCTCGACGACCCGCGACTGGCGCGAGGTGGCGGCGGACCCGCGGGTGCGCGCGGTCAGCATCACGGCCCCCAACTTCCTGCACCGCGAGATCGCCGTCGCGATGGCCGCGGCCGGCAAGCACATCTGGGTGGAGAAGCCGGTCGGCCTGTCCGCCGACGACGCGCGGGCGGTGGCGGACGCGGTGGCCGAGGCCGGTGTGCAGGGCGCGGTCGGCTTCAACTACCGCAACGCCCCCGCCGTGGAGACCGCCCGCGACCTGATCGCGGCCGGCGAGATCGGCAGCGTCACCCATGCCCGCATCCGCCTCTTCAGCGACTACGCGGCGCACCCGGAAGGCGCGCTGACCTGGCGCTACGAGCGGGAGCGCGGCGGCAGCGGAGTGCTCGGCGACCTGGCCTCGCACGGCGCGGACCTGGCCCGGTTCCTGCTCGGCGACATCGCGTCGCTGACCGCCGACACGGCGGTCTTCCTGCCGGAGCGGGCCCGTCCCGCCGCCGCCACCGCCGGTCACGCGCGGGCCGCGGGCGGCGAGTTGGGGCCGGTCGAGAACGAGGACTACGTCAACTGCCTGCTGCGCTTCGCCTCCGGCGCCCGCGGTGTCCTGGAGGCCTGCCGGGTCTCCGTCGGCGAGCAGAACAACTACGGCTTCGAGGTGCACGGCACCAGGGGCGCGGTGTTCTGGGACTTCCGCCGCATGAACGAACTGGGCGTCAGCCGCGGCACCGCGTACCAGGACCAGCCGGTCGGCACCGTGTACGTCGGCCCCGGGCACGGCGAGTTCGCCGCCTTCCAGCCGGGGGCCGCGAACGCCATGGGGTACGACGACCTGAAGGTGGTCGAGGCCCACCGCTTCCTGCGCTCGATCGCGGAGGGCACGCCGTACGGCGCCACCCTGGCGGACGCCGTGCACAGCGCGGCCGTGCTGGAGGCCATGGCGCGGTCGGCGGAGCGCGGCACCTGGGTCAGCCCCGAGACGTCCGGGTGACGGCGCCGCGCGTCACCCGGTCGCCGGGTCGAAGGGCGTGTCGGGCGGCATGTTGTGCGGTGTGACGACCTGGATCGCCGACGGCCGCGCCGGACCGGCGGACGGCAGGGCGCCGTGGGCCCGCATCACGTGGCGGCAGGCCTCGCGCAGGTCCTGGCGCAGGTCGTGGTGGAGGACGACGGACAGGCGTCCCTCGCGCAGCAGCCGGGTGTTGTCCTGGTCGAGGTCGTGGGCGACGAACACCTCGCAGGGGCGGCCGAGGTCCGCGAAGGCGCGAAGGGTGGCGATGTTGCCGCCGCCCATCGAGTAGACCGCCCGGATCTCCGGGTCGCGTTCCAGCGCGGCCCGCACCAGGTCGTACTGGGTGGCGTCCAGCCCCTGCCCCTCGGCGATCTCGACGAGGGCACGCTCGGGGTGCCGGGCCCGCATGACGCCGCGGAAGCCCATCTCGCGCTCCTCCTCGTTGCGGAAGAAGCCGCTGCTGAGGCTGGTGAGGACGTTGCCGGGGCGGTCGCCGAGCCACTGGCCCATGAGGTAGGCGGCGGTCGCGCCGGCCGCCCGGTCGTCGATGCCGACGTAGGCCACCCGGGGGCTGGCCGGCAGGTCCGTCGCCAGGGTGACGACGGGGACGCCCGCGGCGGTCAGCCGGCTCACCGCGGCGGTGACCTCGGGGACGTCCGGGGCCTTGAGGATCACGCCCTGGGAGCCGCGCCGGGCGATCCGGTCCAGGGTGCCGGTCAGTTCCCCGGCCGGGCCGGTCTCGCGGAAGTGGAAGCGGCAGCGCACCACGGCGGGGTGCAGGGCGGGCAGTTCGGCCTCCAGCGCGGCCCGCACGGCGGTGGAGAAGCGCTCCGGCGCCTGCATCACGATGTCGCACATGAACGTGCGGCCGACCAGCCGGACCTGGGTGCGCTGGCGGTCCAGGTCGGCGATGGCCCGGCGCACCTCGTACGCGGTGCTCTCACGCACGCCGCCGCGGCCGTTGAGCACCCGGTCGACGGTGGCCTCGCTCAGGCCCGCCTGCCGTGCGATCTCCCGGATCGGGAAGGGGTGCCCCATGTTGACCGGCTCCTCGGCTCCGTCCGCACGGCGGTCCCTGAGGGGTTTTTGATGGCCGCCTGCTGGTTGTTCGACACGTTTGTCAGGACAAGAATGACAGCACCGCGTCGCCCCTGTCAGCGAAAGGACGACGATGCCCGCAGCCCCCGTCCCCGCCCACCGCGCCCGGCTGTCCGCACAGGACTGCGATCTCGGCGCCTTCCGCGCGCTCGTCGAGCAGTCGACCGACCCCGCCGCGTACCCGCGGGCCGCCGCCGTGGAGCGGAACGTCCCCGTGTACGACGCCGGTGAACTGCGCGACGACCCGGAGACGGCGGCCGAACTCGTCCACGCCCTCGCCGAGGGCCCCGGCATCGTCGTCATCGAGCGCGCCTTCCCGGACCCGGCGGTGGTCGACCGGGCCACCGCCGTGTTCGACGCGCTGATCTCGGAGCAGCGCGCCGCGGGGACCGCTCCCGGCGACCACTTCGCCGCGCCCGGGGCCAACGACCGGGTGTGGAACGCCCTGGAGAAGGCGGCCCTGCGCGACCCGGAGGTGTTCGCCGAGTACTACGCCGACGACGCGCTGGCCCTGGTCGCCCGCGCCTGGCTCGGCCCCGGCTACCAGGTCACCTCGCAGATCAACGTGGTCAACCCGGGCGGCGCCGCCCAGACCGTGCACCGCGACTACCACCTGGGCTTCCTCTCGGGCGAGGCCGCCGCCGCGTACCCGGCGCACGTGCACCGCCTCTCCCCGGTGCTGACGCTCCAGGGCGCGGTCGCGCACTGCGACATGCCGGTGGAGTCGGGCCCCACGATGTACCTGCCGCACTCCCAGAAGTACGAGCCGGGCTACCTGGCCTGGCGGCTGCCGGAGTTCCGGGCCTACTTCGAGGCGCACCACGTGCAGCTGCCGCTGGCCAAGGGCGACGCGGTGTTCTTCAACCCCGCGCTGTTCCACGCGGCCGGCGCCAACCGCTCCGCGGACATCCGCCGCATGGCCAACCTGCTCCAGATCTCCTCCGCGTTCGGCCGGGCCATGGAGAGCGTGGACCGGGAGGCGGTGGTGGACGCCGTCTACCCGGTGCTGCTGCGGCGCAAGGCCGAGGGCGTGGACGAACGGTGGCTGGAGCAGGTGGTCGCCGCGAGCGCGGAGGGGTACCCCTTCCCCACCGACCTCGACCGCGACCCGCCGGTCGACGGCCTGGCCCCGCCCTCCCAGGCGGACCTCGTGCGGCGGGCACTGCGCGCGGAGTGGACACCGCAGGCGCTGCGCGCGGAGCTGCGGGCGGCCCGGGCACGACGAGAGAGCCGGTGAACGGGGGCGCACGGGGCGCCGGCCCCGGCACGGACACCCCGCACCCCCCGCACCCCCCCGCACCCCGAGCAAGGAGCAGCACAGCACATGCGTATCGGAATCCTCGGCCTCGGCCGCATCGGCGCCTTCCACGCCGAGACCCTCGCCGGACTCGACGCCGTCGGCTCGCTCGTCGTCGCCGACCCGTTCGCGGACGCCGCGAAGGCCGCCGCCGCGCGCTTCGGCGCCGAGGTCGCGGCCTCGCCCGAGGCGGTGCTGGCCGCCGGTGTGGACGGTGTGGTGATCGCGGCGGCGACCGACGCCCACCCGGACCTGATCCTGGCCGCCGTCGACGCCGGGGTGCCCGTCTTCTGCGAGAAGCCCGTCGCCCGCACCATGGCCGAGGGCGTCGAGGTGCTCAAGGCGATCGCGGGCCGCGACGTGCCGGTCCAGATCGGCTACAACCGCCGCTTCGACGCCGGATTCGCCGCCGCCCGGGCCGCCGTGCGCAGCGGGGAGCTGGGCACGCTGCACACCGTACGGTCGACCACGCTGGACCCGGCGCCGCCGCCCGCCGCGTACGTCGCCGCCTCCGGGGGCATCTTCCGGGACTGCTCGGTGCACGACTTCGACATCATCCGCTGGGTGACCGGGCGGGAGGTGAGCGAGGTGTACGCCGTCGGCGGCAACCGCGGCGCCGGCTACATCAGGGAGGCGGGCGACGCGGACACCACCGGCGCGGTCCTCACCCTGGACGACGGCACCCTCGCCGTGGTCTCCAACAGCCGCCACAACGGCCGCGGTCACGACGTCCGGATGGAGATCCACGGCTTCGACGACTCGATCGCCGTCGGACTGGAGGACCGGCTGCCGCTGCGGTCGGTCGAGCCGGGCGCGACCTTCCCGGCCGGTACGCCCCACGACTTCTTCATGGACCGCTTCGCCGCCGCCTACCGCGCCGAGCTGACCGCGTTCACCGAGGTCGTCGCCGGTACCCGCACCTCGCCCTGCACGATCGAGGACGCGCTGGAGGCGGGCTGGATCGCCGAGGCGTGCACCCTGTCGCTGCACGAGCACCGGCCGGTGACGATCGCGGAGGTGCGGCGGGGCTGAGCGGGGCCTATCGGGCCCACGGTCCGGCGGGCTGCCCGGTCAGCTCGCCGGCTCGCTGATGTCCACCATCCAGGGGACGCCGAAGCGGTCCGTGCACATGCCGAAGACGTCGCCCCACATCTGCTTCTCCAGGGGCACGGCGACGGAACCGCCGGCGGACAGCTTCTCCCAGTAGCCGCGCAGCTCGGTCGCGTCGTCACCGCTGAGGCTCACCGAGAAGTTGCTGCCCGGCCGGTACTCCATTCCGGGCGGGGTGTCGGAGGCCATCAGGGTGAAGCCGCTCGGGGTTTCCAGCATGGCGTGCATGATCTTGTCGGCGTACGCGGGGTCCGGCATGCCGGACTCGCCGAAGGTGTTCAGCGCCAGCGTGCCGCCGAACACCTCCTCGTAGAACTCCATCGCCTGTCGGGCGTCGCCGTCGAAGCTGAGGTACGGGTTGAGACGCGAGGACACGGGTGCCTCCCGGAACGGGACGAGGGTCAGTGCTGCGCACGCTAGCGCGCGGCACCGGCATCGGCCCGCCGAACGGCGCACCGGCGGGACGCTCCCCCGCCGGCGCCGCCGGTCTCAGGCGCCGCAGGAGCGCAGGAACTTCCGGGTGCGCACCGCGATGGGCAGCGGCTTGTCCGGCTCGCAGGGGTACATGTCCTGCTCGACGATGGCGAACAGGTCGACGCCGAGTTCCTGGGCCGCCGTGAGCACCGGGCCCAGCTCGGGCACGCCGCCCGGCGGCTCGCACATCACGCCGCGCTGCACGGCCGGGCCGAACGGCACCCCGCCCTCGCGCACCCCGGCGAGGATCTCCGGGTCGACCTGCTTGAGGTGCAGGTAGCCGATGCGCTCGCCGTAGGTCTCGATCAGCTTGACGCTGTCGCCGCCGCAGTAGGCGTAGTGGCCGGTGTCCAGGCAGAGGTTCACCAGGTCGGAGTCGGTGGCGTCGAGGAAGCGCGCGACGTGCTCCTCGGTGTCGATGTGGGTGTCGGCGTGCGGGTGGACGACGATGTCCAGGCCGTAGGTCTCCCGCACCTCGCGGCCGAGGCGCTCCATGCCGCGGGTGAGGTGGCCCCACTGCTCGCCGGTCAGCTCCGGCGGCTCCAGGATCTCGGCGGTCTTGTCGTCGCGCCAGAAGGACGGGATGACGACGAGGTGCTTGGCGTCCATGGCCCGGGTGAGGGCGGCGACGCGGCTGACCTGTTCCCAGGTGGCGTCCCACTCGGAGGGCCCGCGGTGCAGCCCGCAGAAGATGGTGCCCGCCGACACCCTGAGCCCGCGCCGGGTCACCTCGTCGGTGAGCCGGGCGGGGTCGGTGGGGAGGTAGCCGTAGGGGCCCAGCTCGATCCAGTCGTAGCCGGCCTCGGTGACCTCGTCCAGGAACCGTTCCCACGGCACCTGCCGGGGGTCGTCGGGGAACCAGACGCCCCAGGAGTCGGGGGCCGAGCCGACGCGGATGCGGTCGAGGGCAGAGGGCATGCTCAGGCCTTCCCTTCGGCGGTACCGGATGCGGTGCTGTCGTTCTTGTCGTTCTTGTCGTTCCTGTCGTTCTTGTCGTTCCTGTCGTTCCTGTCGTTCCTGTCGGCAGTATCGGGCGCGGCGGCCTTCGCCGCATCGCCCGTGTCGTCGGGCAGCGCCGCCACGTCGACCCCGCCGACCTGCGCGAGTTCGTGCTTGAGGGCGGCGAGTTCGGCGCCGCCGGCCATGTGGTTGGTGAGTGCTTCGAGGGTGATGTCGGCGCGGGCGGCGCTCAGTTCGAGGGTGCCCAGGCGCAGCACGCTGAAGTGGTCGCCGACCATGTAGGCGTGGTGGGGGTTGTGGGTGATGAAGATGACGCCGAGTCCGCGTTCGCGGGCGGCGGCGATGTACTTGAGGACCACGCCGGACTGCTTGACGCCGAGGGCGGCGGTGGGCTCGTCGAGGATGAGGACGCGGGCGCCGAAGTAGACGGCGCGGGCGATGGCGACGCACTGGCGCTGGCCGCCGGAGAGGGTGCCGATGGGCTGTTCGAGGTCGTCCAGGACGATGCCCATGTTCCGCAGTTCCTCGTCGGCGGTCCGCTTCATGCGGGCGATGTCGAGGCGGCGCACGGGCCAGGGGCCCTTGGTCATCTCGGAGCCGAGGAAGAAGTTGCGCCACACCGGCATCAGCGGGACGGTCGCGAGGTCCTGGTAGACCGTGGCGATGCCGCGGGCGAGGGCGTCGCGCGGGGTGGTGAAGCGCACGGCGTCGCCGTCGACGAGGAACTCGCCCTCGGTGTGCTGGTGCAGCCCGGAGATGATCTTGATGAGGGTGGACTTGCCGGCGCCGTTGTCGCCGAGCACGCAGGTCACCCTGCCGGGGTGGACGGTGAGGTCGACTCCGTGCAGGGCGCGGATGTTGCCGTAGGACTTGCCGGCGCGGCGCAGTTCGACGAGCGGGCGGTCCTGCTCGGGTGCGGGGTCGGGGAGGACGGCGCCGTGGGTGCCGGGGGCTGCGGGGGTCTCGCTGGTCATTTCCGATCACCTCCGGGTCGCGGCGCGGCGGACGTACAGGTTGATGAGGACGGCGCCGAGGAGCATCACGCCGAGGAAGGCCTTGAACCAGTCGGGGTTCCAGCCCGCGAAGACGATGCCCTGGTTCACCATGCCGAACATGAAGGCGCCGAAGACGGGGCCGATGGCGGAGCCGTAGCCGCCGGTGAGCAGGCAGCCGCCGATGACGGCCGCGGCGATGTAGATCAGCTCCTGGCCGACGCCTTCGCCCGACTGCACGGTGTTGAAGGAGAACAGCTGGTGCATGCCGACGAACCAGGCGCCGAAGCCGACCAGCATGAACAGCGTGATCTTGGTGAAGGTGACCGGCACGCCGACCGCGCGGGCGGACTCCTGGCTGCCGCCGACGGCGAAGATCCAGTTGCCGTACTTGGTGCGCAGCAGGACCCAGGTGGCCAGGGCCGCGAAGACCAGCCACCACACGACCGTGATCTTCACCTCGACGCCGCCGACGTCGAAGGACGAGGCGAACAGCGCCTTGGCCTGGTCGAAGCCGTCCATGTCGCTGATGTCGTCGGTGGCGACGTTGCCGGTGACGAGCTTGGTGACGGCGAGGTTGACGCCCTGGAGGACCAGGAAGGTGGCCAGCGTCACCAGGAAGCTCGGCAGGCCGGTCTTCATCAGCACCCAGCCGTTGAAGGCGCCGACGGCGAGCGAGGCCACCAGGGCGACGATCACGCCCATCCAGACGTTCATGGTCAGCTGGTAGCTGAGCATGCCGGCGGTGAGCGCCGAGGTGACCACGGCGACACCGGCCGACAGGTCGAACTCGCCGCCGATCATCAGCAGGGCGACCGGCAGCGCCATGATGCCGATGGTGGACGACTGGTACAGCACCGTCGCCATGGAGCCGCCGTCGCGGAGCGTGGGCGCGGCGATCAGGAAGAAGACGAACACGGCGACGGCGCCGAGGAAGACCCCGACCTCGGGCCGGGCGAGCAGCCGCAGCGCCAGGGGGCGCTCCCGGGTCCGCCCGTCGCTCTGCTGGGGGCCGGGGGCCGGCGGTGCGGCCACCGCCGGCTCGGCCTGCCGGGCCACGCTCATCACCGGGTGCCCTTCGAGGCGAACTCGGCGACGGCCTTCACGTTGGACTTGTCGACGAAGGCCGGGCCGGTCAGCACCGGCTGCTCACCGCCGCCGCTGTAGTTGCCGTTGTTCTTGTAGAGCCACAGTCCGTCGACCGCGAGGTAGCCCTGAAGGTAGGGCTGCTGGTCGACGGCGAACTCGATGTCGCCCTTGTCGATGGCGCCGGTCAGTTCCTTGTTGAGGTCGAAGGTGGCGACCTTGGCCTTGCCGCCGGACTCGTCCACCGACTGCACGGCGGTCATGGCGAAGGGGGCGCCGAGCGTGACGAGGTGGTCGATGTCGCCGTCCTGCTTGAGCTTGGCGGTGATGGTCGACTTCACCGAGGGCATGTCGGTGCCGTTGACGTAGAGGTTCTCGATCGACCCCTCGAAGGTCTTCTTGACGCCGTCGCAGCGCTGGGTCAGACCGACGTTGCCCTGCTCGTGGATGACGCAGACGGCCTTCTTGGCCCCGTCCTCGTTGAGCCGCTTGCCGAGCGCCTCGCCGGCCACGGTCTCGTCCTGGCCGAAGAACTCCATCAGGCCGAGCTTCTTCCAGTCCGCCAGACCGGAGTTGAGCCCGACCACGGGTATGCCGGCCTTCTCCGCCTTGGCGAGGACGCTCCGCATGGCGTCCGGCTTGGCGAGGGTGACGGCGATGCCGTCGACCTTCTGGTCGATCGCGTTCTGCACCAGGTTGGCCTGGTTGCCGGCGTTGGGGTCGGCGGAGTAGACGAGCTTGACGTTGTCCTTGTCGGCGGCGGCCTGGGCGCCCTTGCGGACGATGTCCCAGAAGGTGTCGCCGGGCGCCTGGTGGGTGACCAGGGCGACGGTCATGCGGGGGGTGTTCGCCTTGCCCGCGGAGGCCCCCGAGTCGCCCTCCTCGTCGGCCTTCTTCCCGCCCGAGCTGCTGGAACAGCCGGCGAGGGTCAGGGCCGCGGCGGCGGCGAGCGCCACGGCGGGGGCGAATCTGCGGGAGCGGGCGTGCGAAGAGCGGTCCATCTTTTCCTGCACCTCACTGTGCGACTGTGCGTCGGGAAGCCGTGTGCCAGACCCGAGAAGAATGGCTGTTGCTGCGCTGGGACCGGATACAAGTCCTTGAGACGCCCACTGTCAATACTTTGTCAAGACATCCTTTCACTCACAGGTCCGAATGTAAGTACAAAGTCTTGACAGCGTCGTCCAGGAGTCATACACCTGGGAGGCGGCAGGCCCCCGCCCAGCCTGAGGAGCGTCGCACATGGCCGAGTCAGTCCCGCGTTTCGATCTGATCACGATGGGCCGCATCGGGGTCGATCTCTATCCTTTGCAGACGGGCGTACCCCTGGCGGAGGTTGAGACCTTCGGCAAGTTTCTCGGCGGTTCGGCCTCCAACGTGGCGGTCGCCGCCGCCCGGCTCGGCCGCGCCGCGGCCGTCATCACCCGCACCGGCGACGACCCCTTCGGCGCCTATCTGCACGGCGCCCTGAAGGAGTTCGGCGTCGACGACCGGTGGGTCACCCCGGTCGCCGCGTACCCGACCCCGGTGACGTTCTGCGAGATCTTCCCGCCGGACGACTTCCCACTGTACTTCTACCGCCGCCCCAAGGCCCCCGACCTGGAGATCCACCCGGAGGAGCTGGACCTGGACGCGGTCCGCGCGGCCTCGATCTTCTGGATGACCGGCACCGGGCTGAGCGAGGAGCCGAGCCGTACGGCGACGCTGGCCGCCCTCGCCCACCGCGCGAAGTCCGGCACCACGGTCTTCGACCTGGACTGGCGCCCCATGTTCTGGACCGACCCGGACCAGGCCCGCCCGTACTACGCCGAGGCGCTCCGGCACGCGACCGTCGCGGTCGGCAACCTGGACGAGTGCGAGATCGCCACGGGGGTGCGCGAACCCCGCGCCTGCGCCGAGGCGTTGCTGGCGGCCGGGGTGGAACTGGCCGTCGTCAAGCAGGGCCCCGAGGGCGTCCTCGCCGTGCACCGCGACGGCCGGTGGGCCGAGGTGCCGCCGGTCCCGGTCGAGGTGGTCAACGGACTCGGCGCGGGCGACGCGTTCGGCGGTGCCCTGTGCCACGGTCTCCTCTCCGGCTGGGAGCTGGAGCGGATCATGCGGTACGCCAACGCGGCCGGCGCCCTGGTCGCCTCCCGTCTCGCCTGTTCCTCCGCGATGCCCACCGAGGCGGAGGTCGACGACCTCCTCGCGCGAGCCACTCCCTGAACGGAGCAACGCCTTGTCCCCCAGCATCTCCAGCATCCCGGACCTCACCGCGGTCCGAGCCCGGCACCCGGAGGCGATCGCCGAGGCCGCGGCCCGCCGGGTGCGCCGCCCGCTGATCGGCGACTCCGGCCGCCTGATGATCGTGGCCGCCGACCATCCGGCGCGCGGCGCGCTCGGCGTGGGCGACCGCAGGCTCGCCATGGCCAACCGGGCCGACCTGCTGGAACGCCTGTGCACCGCGCTGTCCCGGCCCGGCGTCGACGGGGTGCTCGCCACCGCGGACGTGCTGGAGGACCTGCTGCTGCTCGGGGTGCTGGAGAACAAGGTCGTCATGGGTTCGATGAACCGCGGCGGCCTCGCGGGCGCCGCCTTCGAGATGGACGACCGCTTCACCGGCCACCGCGCCGAGGACATCGCCCGGCTGCGTTTCGACGCGGGCAAGCTGCTGCTGCGCATCGACTACGACGACCCCGGCTCGCTGGCCACGCTGGAGGCGAGCGCCCGGGCGGTCGACGCCATGGCGGCACGCGAACTGCCGCTGTTCGTCGAGCCGTTCATCTCCCGGCGGGTCGACGGCCGGGTCCGCAACGACCTGTCGGCCGAGGCCGTCACCCGCTCCGTCGCCATCGCCTCCGGGCTCGGCGGCACCTCCGCCTACACCTGGCTGAAACTGCCCGTCACCCACGACCCGGACGACATGGCGGAGGTCCTGGAGACCTCCACGCTGCCCGCGGTCCTGCTCGGCGGCGACATAGGCGGCTCCCCCGCGGACCAGAGCGCGGCCTACGAACGCTGGCGCAAGGCCCTGCGGCTGCCCACCGTGCAGGGCATGGTCGTCGGCCGCTCGCTGCTCTACCCGGCCGGGGGCAGCGTGGAAGAGGCCGTGGACACGGCCGTGGGCCTGCTGTGACCAGGACTGCTGTGAGCGAGGAGAGGCGGAGGAGCGGACGATGACGTATCACCTTCAGGCGGGCAAGGCGGCGGACGGCCCGTACGCCGTGGCCGTGACGCCCGAGAGCGCGGGCTGGGGCTACTCCGGCCTGCGGGTCCTGACCCTGGCCCCCGGCGCAGGCCACACCTTCGACAGCGGCGAGAGCGAGTGGATCGTGCTGCCGCTGAGCGGCGGCTGCACGGTCGCCACCGCCGACGACTTCGGCCATGACACCTTCGAACTCGACGGCCGCGCCGACGTGTTCAGCGGTGTCACCGACTTCGCGTACGTGCCGCGCGACGCCCGCACGACCCTCACGTCCACCGGCGGCGGCCGGTTCGCCCTGACCGGCGCCCGCTGCACCCGCCGGCTGCCCGCCCGGTACGTCCCGGCGTCCTCGGTGCCGGTGGAGCTGCGGGGCACCGGGAACTGTTCGCGGCAGGTCAACAACTTCGGCGCGGCGGGGGTGTTCGAGTGCGACAAGCTGATCGCGGTGGAGGTGCTCACCCCGGGCGGCAACTGGTCCTCCTTCCCGCCCCACAAGCACGACGAGCACCGGCCCGGCGAGGAGTCGGTGCTGGAGGAGATCTACTACTTCGAGTTCGCGGACCACGACGGCACCCCGGGCCTCGGCTACCAGCGCGTCTCCCCCTCCGTTCACGGACGGGGCACGGACGTGCTGGCCGAAGTCCGCGACGGGGACGTCGTGCTGATCCCCGACGGCTGGCACGGGCCGTCGATGGCGGTCCCCGGCCACCACATGTACTACCTCAACGTCATGGCCGGGCCGGAGGCCGAACGCGCCTGGCTGATCCGCGACCACCCCGACCACGCCTGGGTCCGCGACACCTGGCCCGAGCAGCCGGTCGACCCCCGGCTCCCCCTCTACACCGCACCGGAGAGGTCCGCATGAGCGCCGCCGCCACCCGCCGACTGACCACCGCCCAGGCCCTGGTGCGCTTCCTGGCCGCGCAGTACACCGAACGCGACGGCGTGCGGCGCCGCCTGATCGCCGGCACTTGGGGCATCTTCGGCCACGGCAACGTGGCCGGACTCGGCCAGGCGCTCGTCGAGTACCGCGAGGCGATGCCGTACCACCAGGGCCGCAACGAACAGGCCATGGTGCACGCGGCCGTCGGCCACGCCCGGCAGCTCCATCGGCTGTCCGCGCAGGCGGTGACGACGTCCATCGGCCCCGGCGCCACCAACCTGGTCACCGGCGCGGCCCTCGCCACCATCAACCGCCTGCCGGTGCTGCTCCTGCCCGGCGACTACTTCGCCTCGCACGCCGCCGACCCGCTGCTCCAGCAGCTGGAGCACCCGGTCGAGGCCGACGTGTCCGTCAACGACGCCCTGCGGCCCGTGTCCCGGTACTTCGACCGGATCACCCGCCCCGAGGCGCTCCTCACCTCCGCGCTCCAGGCGATGCGGGTGCTCAGCGACCCGGCGGAGACCGGCGCGGTCACCCTCGCGCTGCCCCAGGACGTACAGGCGCAGGCGTACGACTGGCCGGAGGAGTTCTTCGCCGACCGCGTCTGGCGGGTACGCCGCCCGGCGCCCGACCCGGCGGAGCTGGCCGAGGCCGTCCGGGCGGTCCGCGCCGCCGCACGCCCGCTGATCGTCGCGGGCGGCGGCGTCCACCACAGCGAGGCCGAACAGGCCCTGCGGACACTGGTGGACGCCACCGGCATCCCGGTCGCCTCCACCCAGGCCGGCAAGGGCGCGCTGCGCCACGACCACCCCGCGGACCTCGGCGGCATCGGCCACACCGGCACCGCGGTGAGCGACGCGCTGGCCCGCACCGCGGACCTGGTGATCGGCGTCGGCACCCGCTACACGGACTTCACCACGGCCTCCGGCACCCTCTTCCAGCACCCCGGCGTGCGCTTCCTGAACCTCAACATCACCGCCTTCGACGCCCACAAGCTCGCCGCCGCCACCCTGGTGTGCGACGCCCGCTCGGGGCTGGCCGCGCTGACCGAGGCGCTGGCCGGGCACCGGGTGGACGCGGCGTACGAGAGCGAGTACCGCACGGGGAAGGCCCGTTGGGACGAGCGGGTCGAGGCGGCCTTCCGCGCCGAGGACGACGGCGCGGTGCCGACCCAGACGCAGGTGCTGGGCGCGCTGGACGCGGTCGTCGGCGACGAGGACGTGGTGATCAACGCGGCCGGTTCGCTCCCCGGTGACCTGCACAAGCTGTGGCGGGCCCGCTCCCCGCGCCAGTACCACCTGGAGTACGGCTACTCCTGCATGGGCTACGAGATCCCGGCCGCGCTCGGCGTCCAGCAGGCCGCGCCCGACGTCCCCGTGTGGGCCCTGGTCGGCGACGGCACGTACCTGATGAACCCCACCGAGATCGTCACGGCGGTCCAGGAGAACCTGCCGGTGAAGCTGGTCCTGGTGCAGAACCACGGCTACGCGTCCATCGGCGGCCTGTCCGAGTCGGTGGGTGCCGAGCGCTTCGGCACCGACTACCGCCACCGCGTCGCCGACGGCTCCTTCACCGGCGCCCCGCTCCCCGTCGACCTCGCCGCCAACGCGGCCAGCCTCGGCATGGACGTGCTGCGCGCCAAGACGGTGCGGGAGCTGCGCGAGGCGCTGACGACGGCCCGCGCGGCGACCCGCCCGACGTGCGTGTACGTCGAGACGGCGCCCGCGCCGGACGCCCTCCCGGCCGAGGCGTGGTGGGACGTGCCGGTGGCGGAGGTCTCGGCCCGCGAGGCCGCCACGGACGCGCGGGCGGTCTACGAACGCGCGGTCGCCGACCGCCGCCGCCACCTCTGACGCTCCCGGCTCCCCCCGACAGCCCGTCCCCTACGCAAGGGAGGTACGTCCATGGCGAAGACCGGCGACAGCGCACGTGCCGCGACCGCCCCCGCGATCGGCACCCTGGAATTCGCCCTGGACCGCGGCAGCCCGGTGCCGCTCTACTACCAGCTGGCCCAGCAGCTGGAGGCGGCGATCGCGCACGGCGTGCTCGCGCCGGGGAACCTGCTGGGCAACGAGGTCGACCTCTCCGTCCGCCTCGGCCTGTCCCGGCCGACCGTCCGGCAGGCCATCCAGTCGCTGGTGGACAAGGGGCTCCTGGTGCGGCGGCGCGGGGTCGGCACCCAGGTGGTGCACAGCCAGGTCAAGCGCCCGCTGGAACTGAGCAGTCTCTACGACGACCTGGAGGCGGCCGGGCAGGGCCCCGGCACCCGGGTGGTGCGCAACGAGCACGTCCCGGCCACCGCCGAGGTCGCGGCGGCCCTCGGCGTCGCGGAGGGCACCGAGGTCGCCGTCCTGGAGCGGCTGCGCCTCACCCACGGGCAGCCGGTGGCGATGCTGTGCAACCATCTCCCGGCGGGCCTGCTGGAACTCGACGACGCCCGGCTGGAGTCGACCGGCCTGTACCGGATGATGCGCTCCTGCGGCATCACCCTGCACAGCGCCCGCCAGACCGTCGGCGCCCGCGTCGCCTCCCGCGAGGAGGCCGGGCTCCTCGGCGAGCCGGAGGGCGCCGCACTGCTCACCATGCGGCGGATCGCGTACGACGACACCGGGCGGCCGGTCGAGTACGGGACGCACGTCTACCGCGCGTCCCGGTACGCGTTCGACTTCCAGCTGCTGGTCAGGAACTGACCGGCCTCAGTGGACGGCGTCCAGGCGGGCCCGCTGGTCCGCCGTCAGTTCCAGCTCCACGGCCGCCAGGTTCTCCTCCAGCTGGGCCACCGACGAGGCCCCGGCCAGCGGCACGATCGGCAGTTCCGCCCCGATCTGCCAGGCGAGGACGACCTGGTTGACCGTGGCCCCGGTCTCCCGCGCGACCTCACGGAGCACGCCGAGCCGGGCCGGGGTGCCCGGGTGGTCGTAGTCCGGGGGCAGCGGCTTGTCCTCGCGGACGTAGGCACCGGCCAGCAGCGGCGAGTAGGCGACCAGGGTCAGCTCCGGCTCGGCCCGCAGGTAGCCGAGGAGTTCGGCGCCGGCGTGGCCGAGGCTGCCGTACGGGGAGAACTCGCTGGGCACGTCGAAGCGGGGCCGCAGGTGGCTGTGCTGGTACTGGAGCACCTCGTAGCCGGCCAGTCCGGCCGCGGCGGCCAGGGCTCGGGCCCGCTCGACGCGCCACATGGCCTGGTTGCTGACGCCGAGCAGTCCGACGGTGCCCTCTGCGACCAGCGCGCCGAACCCCTCGACGGTCTCCCGCTGCTCCACGGCGAAGTCGTCGAGGTGCGCGTACAGCAGGTCCAGCTTGTCCACCCCGAGCCGCTCCCGGCTGCGCTCGGCGGCCTCGCGGATCACCTTCGCCGACAGGCCCTCCGGGTTGTCGGTGTAGTGGGTGCCGGGTGCCAGCGGGCGCGCGCCGAGTTTGGTGGCGATCACGACCTCGTCGCCGACCCCGCGGCTGCGCCGCCAGCGCCCGAGGAGTTCCTCGCTCTGGCCGCCCTGGCCGCCGTCGGTCCAGAAGGCGTAATTGTCGGCGGTGTCGATGAAGTTCCCGCCCGCCTCCACATAGCGGTCGAGGACGGCGAACGAGGTCTTCTCGTCGGTCTGCGAGCCGAACAGCATCGCACCGAGCGCGAGCACACTCACCTCACGGCGGTGCGCCGGATCGGTGCCTATGGTGCGGTACTTCATGGTGATCCTCCCCATTCGTTCCCGGTCGTCCGGGTACGCCGAGGAGTCTTCAATTTGAAGTGCGCTTCAAGTCAAGCGCTCAGTAGTCTCGGCTCGCGTGAACAGGCGAAAGCACAAGAAGCTCTCCCGGCGTCTGGTCGACGCCGCGCTCGTCGGCGACCTCTCGCGGGTGCGGTCCGCGCTGCGGTCCGGCGCGCCCGCCGAGACGGCGGACCCGGCGGGGAGCACCCCGCTGTACATGGCGTCCGTGCACGGGGCCGCCGACATCGTCCGCATACTGCTCGCGGCGGGCGCCCGGCCCGACACGGAGAGCGGGACCGGCTCGGAGGGCACACCCCTGTGCGGCGCGGCCTGCTGGGGACACACGGAGACCGTCCGCGCACTCCTCGACCACGGAGCCGACCCCAACCTGCGGGAGGACCACGGCACCGGCTGGACCCCACTGGACTGGGCGTCGAAGGGCCCGCACCCGGACACGGCGGACCTGCTCGTCACCGCGGGGGCACGGAAGCGGGACTGACCACCGCGAGGAGACGTCCTGGTCAGTGTGCCGGCTTCGCCGGTTCTCCGGCCGGGCTTCGGAGGCCGACCCGCTCGGCGATGAGCCGACGGTAGTCGGGGCACCGGGAGACGTCCTCGTACGCGCAGTTCAGGCCGCCTTCGATGAGCTCCAACGATGCCTGGGCCGCCGCGATTCGCGACCGGAGCTCTTCGGCCGCGGGTCGCAGGATCCCGTGCCGGGTGGTGCGGTCGGTGGTCGCGGACAGGCTTCTGATCGTGGTCAGGCCGAGGCCGGCCTCCTTCAGGACGAGGATCGTCGCCACGCGGGTGAGGTCGTCTGCGCCGTAGCGGCGGCGCCCGCCGGCATCCCGTGCGGGGTGCAGCAAACCCATCGTCTCCCAATGGCGCAGCACATGCGTGGCCAGTCCGAACCGTGCCGCGAGGGCGCCGATGCTCAAGGTGCCGACGCCGCCGTCTTCGCTTGACTTCATGCCGACATTAAGTCGCAGCATGCGTCCATGTCCAAGAACCAGGAGGCGGTGGGAGAACACCGCGACACCGAAGCCCTGCTGACCGTTCTCGACTCCGCGGACCGGATGCCGAGCGCCACTCGGCTGCGGACCCGCTCCTACGAACTGCTCTCCCTCGTACCGGGCTCGACCGTCGTGGACGTCGGCTGCGGCGCCGGGCGAGCCGTCGCCGAGCTGGACGAACGCGGCGTCCACGCGGTGGGCGTGGATCCCAGCCCGTGGATGCTGACGGCCGCCCGGGAGCGGTGGCCGGAGGGCGATTTCCGGGAGGCGGGTGCGGAGGATCTGCCGTTCGCCGACGGGAGCGTGCGCGGTTACCGCGCCGACAAGGTCTTCCACGTACTTCAGGAGCCGGAGCGCGCGGTGGCGGAGGCACGCCGGGTCCTCTGTCCGGGCGGCAGGATCGTCCTGGTCGGTCAGGACTGGGACGCCATCATGATCGACTCGGACGACGCGGCGCTCACCCGCACGATCGTGCAGGCCCGCGCCGACCTCCTGGGCACGCCTCGCGCCGGCCGCCAGTACCGCGGCCTGCTGCTGGCCGGTGGCTTCGACGATGTCACGGTGGAGGTGCACACCAGCGTGTTCACCGACCCCGCGATGCTGTCGCTGCTCGCGAGGCTCGCCGAGCCGGCCTGCGCCGGTGGCGCAGTCGGCCGCGACCGGGCCGACGAGTGGCTCGCCGAGCAGCGCCGACGTGCCGCGGCCGGCCGTCTCCTCATCGCCGTTCCGTTCTTCGTCGCCGCCGCTTCCGCCTGAGACATCGCTTCAGTTGGTCAGCCTGCCCCGACACACGTGAGAGGGGCCCCGAAGGACCCCTCTCATCTGCTTCTTCACCGTCGGGACGACAGGATTTGAACCTGCGACCCCTTGACCCCCAGTCAAGTGCGCTACCAAGCTGCGCCACGTCCCGGTGTGCTCACGCGCGGTGCACCGCGCGATCACGCGGACAGCACTTTACCCCACACACCGGGCGACGCCTAAGCGGGCGTCGGCGAGGGACAATCGGTGCCATGGACAGCCCTGCCGACAACCCCGTGGACCGCAACGCCTCCGACCGCCCGGTGGAGGGGCGGGACCGTGACGACGAGGGGCGGGCGCGCAACGCCCGGCCGCGGGACGGGCTCGGGCGCCCGCTGCCGTACGGCGCGGACGGCGTGGCCCGCCAGCCCGAGGGTGTCGTACGGGCCCCGCAGGAGACCGTCGCCGAGGCGCAGCGGCTGCTGGACGACGGGAAGCCGTTCCACGCGCACGAGGTCTTCGAGGACGCCTGGAAGTCGGGGCCCGAGGAGGAGCGGGAGCTGTGGCGGGGCCTGGCCCAGCTGGCCGTCGGCCTCACGCACTCCGCGCGCGGCAATGTCACCGGCGGGGCCCGGCTGCTGCGGCGCGGGGCGGGCGCCGTGACCGAGTGGGCGGCGTCGGCCGGGCGGGAGCGGCCGTACGGGATGGATCTGGGGGCGGTCGCCGGGTGGGCCCGGGAGCTGGCCGGTGAGGTGGAGGGCGGCGCGTCCGTGGACGCGGCGGCCCGGGCGCCCCGGCTGCGGGGCTGAGTCCCGCCGGGGCAGCCCGGCGGGGGCGGTGTCGGCGGCGTACGGCAGACTCGTGGCGTGCGGACCATTCATGTGATCGGAATCGGCGCGGGCGACCCCGACCAGCTGACGCTCCAGGCGGTCAGGGCGTTGCGGAGCACGGACGTGTTCTTCGTCCTGGACAAGGGCGAGGCCAAGGCCGACCTGGTGCGGCTGCGCCGGGAGATGCTGGAGACGCACCTGCCGGAGGGGACGTACCGGGTCGTCGAGGCGCGCGACCCCGAGCGGGACCGGAGGGCGGGCGGCGCGGCGTACTCCCCCGCCGTCGGGGACTGGCGCAGTGCCCGCGCGGGCATCTACGAGCGGCTGATCGCCGAGGAGCTGGGCGAGGACGAGAGCGGCGCGTTCCTGGTGTGGGGCGACCCCGCGCTGTACGACAGCACGCTGGGCATCCTGGAGGAGATCCTGGAGCGCGGCTCGGTGGCGTTCGAGTACGACGTGGTGCCCGGCATCAGCAGCGTCTCCTCGCTGGTCGCCCGGCACCGGACCGGGCTGAACCGGGTGGCGCGGCCCGTGCAGATCACCACGGGGCGGCGGCTCGCCGAGGGCTTCCCCGAGGACGCGGACGACGTCGTCGTGATGCTCGACGCCCACCAGACCTTCCGGCGGTACGCGGACCAGGACATCGACATCTACTGGGGTGCCTACCTGGGCACCCCGGACGAGATCCTCGCCTCCGGCCCGATCGCCGAGGCCGCGCCCCGCATCGAGCGGCTGCGCGCCGAGGCGCGGGAGCGCAAGGGCTGGATCATGGACACCTACCTGCTGCGGCGCAACCCCGGCGACCGCTGACCGGGGCGGGCCCGACCCGGGTCCTCGGGCACACCCGGGCGGACCGCTCCCGCATGCGTGGCCCGTGCACCGGTGTGATCGTGACCGGGTGACAGTCGCCGAGGAATCGCCACGGACCGCCGCCGCCCAGCCGCCCGTGCTGGACCGGCGGCGCCGCAACGTCGTCTTCGTCACGATCATGCTCGGCATGCTGCTCGCGGCCCTGGACCAGACGATCGTGGGCACCGCGCTGCCCACGATCGTGTCGGACCTGGGCGGTGCCGAGCACATGTCGTGGGTGGTGACCTCGTACCTGCTCGCGGAGACCGTGGCGACGGTGCTGGTCGGCAAGTTCGGCGACCTGTTCGGCCGCAAGGTGGTCTTCCAGGTGTCCGCGGTGGTGTTCATCACCGGCTCGTTCCTGTGCGGGCTCGCGACGAACATGCCGCTGCTGATCCTGTGGCGGGCGGTGCAGGGCGTCGGCGCGGGCGGTCTGATGGTGACGTCGATGGCGCTGATCGCCGACGTCATCCCGCTGCGGGAGCGGGGCAAGTACCAGGGCGCGATCGGCGCGGTGTTCGGGGTCGCGACCGTCATCGGGCCGCTGCTGGGCGGGCTGTTCACCGACCACCTGTCCTGGCGCTGGGCCTTCTACGTCAACGTGCCCATCGCGGTCGTCGTCGTGTTCGCCGCCGCCCGCACCATCCCGGTGGTGAAGTCGGCGGCCCGTCCCGTCATCGACTACCTGGGCATCGCGCTGGTCGCGGTCGGCGCCGCCGCGCTGATCCTGGCGACCAGCTGGGGCGGCAACCAGTATGCGTGGGGCTCGACCGTGATCATCGGCCTGTTCGCGGGCGGGCTGATCGCGCTCGGCCTGTTCTGCTGGGTGGAGACCCGGGCGGCCCAGCCGATGCTGCCGATGCGGCTGTTCTCCAACCCGGTGTTCACGGTCTGCTCGATCCTCAGCTTCATCGTCGGTTTCGCCATGCTGGGCGCGCTGACGTATCTGCCGACGTATTTGCAGTACGTGGACGGGGATTCGGCCACCGTCTCCGGGGTGCGGACGCTGCCGATGGTGGCGGGGCTGCTGATCGCCTCGGTGTTCAGCGGCAACGTGGTCAGCAAGACGGGGCGGTACCGGCTGTTCCCGATCGCGGGCACGCTGGTGATGGGCGTGGGCCTGTACCTGATGTCGCTGATGGGTCCGGCGACGGGCGCGGGGCTGGAGTCGCTGTACATGTTCGTGCTGGGCACGGGCATCGGGCTGTCCATGCAGGTGCTGACCATCGCCGTGCAGAACACGGTCGAGTACTCCGACCTCGGCACCGCGACCTCCGGCGTCACCTTCTTCCGCACGCTGGGCAGTTCCTTCGGCACCGCCGTCTTCGGCACGATCTACGCCAACGCGCTCGGCCCCAACCTGCGGGACGGCGTCACGGCGGCGGCCCGCACCGGGGCCGCCGACCCCTCGGTGATCGCCAGGGCGTCGAGCAGTCCGGAGGGCGTGCACCGGTTGCCGCCCCCGGCGTCGGCGCCGATCGTCGGCGCGTACGCGGACACCATCCAGACCGTCTTCCTGTGGACGGTGCCGGTCGCGGTCCTGGGCTTCGTGGTCGCGCTGTTCCTCAAGCAGGTCCAGCTGCGCGACAGCGCCCGCGCGGGCTCCACGGACATGGGCGAGGGTTTCGCCTCACCGCACGACGCCAGCAGCAGGCGGACGCTGGAGGCTTCCGTCGGGAAGATCATCGGCGGTACGGAGCTGGACACCGCGCGTCGGATCATCGCCGACAGCGACACCCGGCTGGACATCGCCGGGGCCTGGGCGGTGATGCAGGTGGACCTGTTCACGCGGCTGGTCGGGCACGCCAGCCTCGGCCTGATCGCCGCCCGCCGCCGGCTGCCGCCTGAGGTGCTGCTGCCGGTCTTCGACCGGATGGTGGAGGAGGGGTTCCTGACCCGGCACGGCTCCCTGCTCTCGCACACCGACGCGGGGGCCCGCGAGGCCCTCGTCATCGGCCGGGCGTGGGCGACCTGGCTGGAGGACCGGGTGGAGCGGGACATCGGGCGCCCCTCGGACACGGAGCTGCGCGCCGCGGTGGACGCCATCGCCAAGCGCCTGCTGGTGGAGGACCTCAGCAGCGGTCTCCCGCGGCGGGTCACGCCAGCAGGAGCTGAAGACCGCCCACGACCGTCGCCGCGATCACCAGACGCTCGAACAGGCGTTGGTTGATCCGGTTCACGGCCCACTTGCCGAGGAACGCGCCGGGCACCACGAAGACGACCAGCGCCGCGTCGAGCAGCAGCGAGCGGCCGTCGATCAGGCCGAGACCCGCGCTGAAGGGCAGCTTGGAGACGTTGACGATCAGGAAGAAGAACGCCGACGTGCCCAGGAAGCCGAGTTTCCTGAACCCCGCGGAGAGCAGGTACATCGACATCACCGGGCCACCCGCGTTGGCGACCATCGTGGTGAACCCGCCCAGGACGCCGTACGAGCGGGCCTTCACACGGCCGGTGCGCGAGGTGACCTCGTCCGGCTGCCCGGCGGCGTCGGCCTGCCGCCGGCGCCACACCGTCACCCCGGCCATGAAGAGCAGGATCGCGCCGATCGACGTGCGCACGACCGCGTCGTCGGCCCACACCAGGAACACGGTGCCGACGACCACGCCCACCCCGACCGCCGGGAACAGCCGCCACAGGGTGGGCCAGTGCGCGTGGCGCCGGTAGGTGAGGACGGCCAGGAGGTCACCGGCGATCAGGACCGGCAGCAGGACGCCGGTGGAGGCGCGGGCGGGCAGGACGGCCGCGAAGATCGCGAGGCTGACCGTGTTGGCCCCGCTGACCGCGGTCTTGGAGAAGCCGACGAGCAGGGCCGCGAAGGCGAGGGCGGCGCATTCCCAGCCGGTGAGGTGCCAGAGCGTCATGGTGTCCATTGCGGGGACCGATGCTATGCGCACCCCACCGGCGCGGGTAAGCACCGTCTCGCCCATCGGTCCTTAGCGGCCGGTGTACCGCGCGCGCAGCTCCCGCTTCAGCACCTTCATGCTCGGCCCGAGCGGCAGCTCGTCCGCGAACTCGACCCGGCGCGGGTACTTGTGCCGCCCGAGGTGCTGCTTGGACCACTCGGTGATCTCCCCGGCGTCCGCAGCCGCGTCGGCCGTCGTGCCGGGGGCGCGCACGATCACGGCGCAGACCTCCTCGCCGTGCAGGTCGTCCGGGAGGCCGATGACGGCGACCTGCGCGATGCCGGGGTGGCGCAGCAGCACTTCCTCGACCTCCCGCGGATAGACGTTGTAGCCGCCCCGGATGATGACGTCCTTCTTCCGGTCGACGATCCTGAGGAAGCCGTCCTCGTCCTTGGTGCCCAGGTCCCCGGTGCGGAACCAGCCGTCGACGAGCGCCTCGGCCGTGGCCTCGGGGCGGCCGAGGTAGCCGGAGAAGACGTTGTGGCCGCGGACCACGACCTCGCCCAGTTCGCCGGGCGGCAGCAGTTCCACCGCGCCCTCGACCTCGGCGCGGGCGATCTCCACGTCGACGCCCCACAGCGGGTGGCCGATGGTGCCGGGCCTGGCGCCGAACACGGGCTGGTTCACGGCCGCCGCCGGGGAGGTCTCGGACAGCCCGTACCCCTCGTAGATCTTCGCCCCGAAGGCCCCCTCGAACCGTTCGAGCACGGCCACCGGCAGCGAGGCGCCGCCGGAGATGCACACCCGCAGCTCCGGCAGGGCCTCGGCCCCGGCCGCCGCCGCGGCGAGGGCGACGAACATGGTCGGCACCCCGTGGAAGGTGTTGACGCCCTCCTTCACCATCAGCTCGATCGCGCGCGCCGCGTCGAAGCGCGGCAGCAGGACGAGGGTCGCGCCCGCCCGCCAGGTGGAGTTGAGGGAGACGGTCTGGCCGAAGGCGTGGAAGAGGGGCAGCGCGCCGAGCGCCACGTCGTCGGGCCGGATGTCGTTGGCGTCGAAGGCGTTGACCGTCGCGTTCATCACCAGGTTGAAGTGGCTGAGCACGGCGCCCTTGGGGATGCCGGTCGTGCCGCTGGTGTAGAACACGACGGCCGGGTCGTCGGCGTCGCGGGTGACGTAGGAGGGCAGCGGCTCGGCGTCCGCGGCGAGCTTGTCCAGCTCCTCGCCGAGCGTGATCATCCGTACGCCGGTCTCCCGCGCGGCGGCCGCCGCGGTCTGCGCCTGCGCCGGATGGCACAGCAGCAGGGTGGCCCCGCTGTCGCGCAGGACGTGCTCGACCTCGGCCGCCGACAGCAGCAGGTGCACCGGCACCACGACGGCTCCGGCCGCGGCGGCGGCGTAGTACGCGATCGGGAAGTCGGCGGTGTTCGGTGCCATCAGCGCCACCCGGTCCCCGGGCCGGACGTCCAGGCCGGCCAGGGCACCGGCCTGGGCGCGGGCCCGCCGCCACACCTCGGCGAAGGTCAGCCGCAGGTCGCCCTCGACGAGCGCTTCCTTGTCGGGACGGCGCCGGGCGTTCTCGGCCAGGATGGCGGCGACGGAGAGGGTTGCCATGGGGTGTTGCTCCGTTTCCTTGCTGCGGCTCTGCAGAGGGGGGTGGCTCTACGGCGGGGGCTCGTCCTAGTGGCGTTCGACGAGGACCGCGCTGCCCTGCCCCACGCCCACGCACATCGTGGCCAGCCCGCGGGCGGCCCCCGTGCGGCGCATGCGGTGGAGCAGGGTGGTGAGGATGCGGGCGCCGGAGCAGCCGAGCGGGTGGCCCAGCGCGATGGCGCCGCCGGTGGGATTGACCAGATCGGGGTCGATGCCGAGCTGGTCGACGCAGGCGAGGGCCTGGGCGGCGAACGCCTCGTTGAACTCGGCCTCCGCGAGGTCGCCGATGCTCCAGCCGGCCCGGGCGAGCACCTTGCGGGTGGCCGGGACCGGGCCGATGCCCATGACGTCGGGGTGGACACCGGCCGAGCCGCCCGCGACGTAGCGGCCCAGCGACCCCAGGCCGAGGTCGTTCAGCGCCTCCTCGCTGACCAGGAGGAGGCCCGCGGCGCCGTCGTTCATCGGCGAGGCGTTGCCCGCGGTGACCGTGCCGCCGGGGCGGAAGACCGGCTTGAGGCGGCCCAGCTTCTCCAGGGAGGTGTCCTCGCGGACGCACTCGTCGGTGTCGACGACCACGCCGTCGGGGCGCTCGACGGGGAGGATCTCGTCGTCGAAGTGACCGTTCTTCCGGGCCTCGGCGGCCAGGCGGTGGCTGCGCAGGGCGAACGCGTCCTGTCGCTCGCGCGGGACGCCGTACCGCTCGGCGACCTCCTCGGCCGTCTCCCCCATGGCCAGCAGCCCGTGCAGGTCCTTCATCGCCGGGTTGACCAGGCGCCAGCCCAGCCGGGTGTCGGCGGTCTCGATGCGGTGCGGCAGCGCCTCGTCGGGGCGGGGCAGCACGAAGGGGGCGCGGCTCATGGACTCGGAGCCGCCCGCGAGGACGATGTCGGCCTCGCCCGCGGCGATGGTGCGGGCGGCGGTGGTGACGGCTTCGAGGCCGGAGGCGCACAACCGGTTGACGGTGGCGCCGGGCACGGTCTCGGGCAGGCCCGCGAGCAGGGCGGCCATCCGGGCGACGTTGCGGTTGTCCTCGCCCGCCTGGTTGGCGGCGCCCCAGTACACGTCGTCGATCCGGGCCGGGTCCAGCGCGGGCACGTCGGCGACCAGGCCCCGGATCACCGCGGCGGCGAGGTCGTCGGGCCGTACGGCGGACAGCGCGCCGCGCAGCTTGCCGATCGGGGTGCGGCGGGCGGCCGCGAAGTGGACGGGACGCACGTGGGACTCCTGACCGTCGTCGCGCGGTGACCGGACGGCGCACCGCCGCCGCGACCACCGCGAACCTTGATGAGCACTACCCTTAATTAGCACTGCTAGTTTTGGACTATAGACCGCCGGACGGGGTCCTGGGAAGATCCTCCGGAAGACGTCACCGACACCGCCGGAGGAGACATGGCCGAGGCCCGCGAGCACACGCTTTCCGGGACGCGGGGACGGATCGCCGTCCGGGAGTGGCCCGCCGGGCGCCCCCGCTACGTCGCGCTGCTGGTCCACGGCTACGGCGAGCACACCGGGCGCTACGAGGAGGTGGCCGGCGTCCTCACCGGCCACGGCGCTGCCGTCTACGCGCCGGACCACATGGGGCACGGGCGCTCGGACGGCGAGCGGGTGCTGATCGAGGACTTCGAGGACGTGGTCACCGACGTGCACGCCGTGGCGGACCTCGCCCGCGCCGCCCACCCCGGCCTGCCGGTCGTCATGATCGGACACTCCATGGGGGGTCTCATCGCCGCCCGCTACGCCCAGCGCCACCCCGGCGAGCTGACGGCACTGGTGCTCTCGGGGCCCGTCATCGGCGACTGGGAGCTGCCGCGCCGGCTGCTCGCCCTGGAGGAGATCCCCGACACCCCGATCAGCCCGGCCTCGCTCTCCCGCGACCCAGCGGTGGGAGCGGCGTACGCCGCGGACCCGCTGGTGTGGCACGGGCCGATGAAGCGGCCGACGCTTCAGGCGTTCGTGCGGACACTGGAGGCCGTTGCCGAGGGCGGCGACGTCGGCCCGCTGCCGCTGCTGTGGGTGCACGGGGACGACGACCGGCTGGTGCCGCTGCCCGGCAGCCGCGTCGGCGTGGAGCCGCTGAGCGGCGGCGACCTGACCGAGCGGATCTACCCGGGCGCCCGGCACGAGGTCTTCAACGAGACGAACCGGGCGGAGGTGTTCGCGGACCTCACGCGCTTCCTGGACGGCGTCCTCGCCCGCTGACCGGCCGCGGTGCCCACCCGGCGCCGCCGAGGCCGTCCGCCCGGTCCGCGGGGCGTTTGCCCCCGGCGCCCCAGGGGCACCCGCGCCCGCATGGAGTGGTTGCGGCGCGCCGCCTGCGTGGACGAGGACCCCGATCTGTTCTTCCCGGTGGGCACCGCCGGACCCGCCCTGCGGGACACGGCGGCCGCCAAGCGGGTCTGCGCCGGATGCCCGGTGACCCCCGAGTGCCTGACGTTCGCGCTGGAGTCGGGGCAGACGTCGGGCGTGTGGGGCGGTACCGACGAGGCGGAGCGCGTCGCACTGCTCCGGCTGAGCACGCGACACGCACGTACGCACGACGAAATGAGGGACACCTCATGGCCGACGCCCTCGAACTCGACGCGCTGTGGGAGGACTTCCACCGCGTGGTGAACATGACCTCCGCGGAACTCGCGGACTGGCTCCGGGTGCGCGACTCCGGTCAGCTGACCGAGCCGCTGCCGGACGACGCCGGGCCGCCGCTGGGGCAGCACGTCCTGGCGATCCTCCAGAAGCGGCGCACCGACCTCACCGAGGACGACCTGCGGGCGATGCGCAAGGTCGTGGACACCGTGACTTCGCAGGCCGACCTGGAGAACGAGCCCCAGGCCGAGGACACCCGCCTCAGGCACCGGCTCATGACGGTCGGTCACGACCCGCTGAAGCCGTGACGGCGGGCCCCGACCAGCGGCGGACCGTGCGCGAACTCGTCGACGCGCACGGGCGGACGTACGTCGAGGAGGCGGGCATCCGGCTGAAGGACACCCCGCAGCCGCTGTACCGGCTCCTGGTCCTCGCGCACCTGCTCAGCGCCCGCATCAGCGCCTCCATCGCGGTCGCCACCGCCCGCGCCCTGAGCGAGGCGGGACTGCGCGACCCGCGCCGCATGGCCGACGCCGGCTGGCAGGAGCGGGTGGACGCGCTCGGCCGGGGCGGCTACCGGCGCTACGACGAGCGCACCGCCACCCAGCTCGGCGAGGCCGCCGAGCTGCTGACCGAGCGGTGGGGCGGTGACCTGCGCCGGCTCCGCGCAGAGGCGGACGGCGACGTCTCCGAGCTGCGGCGGCTGCTCCAGGAGTTCCCCGGGGTCGGGCCGACCGGCGCGGACATCTTCCTGCGGGAGGCGCAGCTCGTCTGGCCCGAGGCCGGCCCGCTGCTGGACCGCAAGGCCCTCCAGGGCGCCGAGCGGCTCGGCCTGCCCGGCGACCCGGACCGGCTCCTCTCCCTGGCCGGGAAGACGGAACCCGCCGTCCTGGCGGCCGCGCTGGTGCGGGCGGCGGTGGACAAGGACGTGGCCGAGGACACCCTCGACCGCGTCGGCTGAGCGCGCCGGGCCCGGCGGTCCGGGTCGCCCCCGCCGCCCGGCCGCGCCGGTCACCCGAACAGGCCCGTGCGCTGGTGCGCCCCCGGCCCCGGTGATGCGCTGAGGACACCGTTTCCCGTCCCAGGAGGCATCCCGCGATGAGCCGTCGTCCGTCCCACCCCGTCCGTCTCCTGGCCTCCGCCCTGGCGGCGGGCGCGCTGCTGACCACCGCGGCCTGCTCGGACGGCGGCGAGTCGGAGAGCGCCTCGGACACCGCCGCCGAACAGGCCGGGGTGGCCCGGCAGAAGGCGGCGGGGCAGACCCCGAGCGGCTCGCCCACCAACTCCCCGACGGGCTCCGCCAGCGCCTCCCCCGCCGCCCTCACCGAGTCCGGCGCCAAGGCCGCGCTGCTCACCGAGGCCGACCTGGAGGGCGGCTGGAACCAGGTCCAGGACGCGGACAAGTGGCGCGACCGGCTGCTCGTCGGCAAGGTCGACGTGGCCGACTTCCTCACCGCCAAGTCGAAAGCGACGGACTGCCAGGCCCTGCTGGACGCCCTCTACGACGACGACCTGCTCGGCGACCCCTCCGGGCCGTCGGCCCTCACCGGCTTCGAGCAGGGCGACTCCCGGCTGCTCGAACAGGTCGCGGGGTACGACCGCGCCGGTCTGGACGCCCGCCTGAAGTGGCTGCGCACCCTGCCCGACACCTGCGACGAGTTCACCGCCACCGGCTCCGGGGGCGCCGAACGCACGGTCCAGGTGACCGAGGCATCGGTGCCCGACGTGGGCGACGCCCGCACGGGGCTGCGGGTGACCGTGCAGGGCGACGCCGGTGGCAGTCCGGCCACGCTCACCCTGGACATCGCCGTCGTCCGCGTCGACACCTCCGCCGTCACCGTCATGGGCGGCGGCCTGGAGGGCGGGCAGACCGACTCCGTCGCACAGGCGGTGCGCCAGGGCACCGAGCGCCTGAAGACCGTCCTGGACGGCGGCACCCCCTCGCCGCTCCCCGCCGACCTGGACTGACCCCGGCCGGGCTCCCCCGCATCGTGCGCACATCCGGTGAAACCCGGACAGGGTGATCACCGGGCGGCACAATGGTGCGCGACGGACGGCGCACCCGCGAAGGAGCCGAGACGTGAGCGACAGCGACCCCGTGCCCGGCGGGCGCCCCGGTGAGGTCGAGCGGGCCACCGCGCTGACCGGCGAACTGGCCGGGCGGGGCGTGCACGGCGTGGTGCTGGCGTACGTCGACACCGCCGGGATCGCCCGGGTGAAGACCGTGCCCACCGCCGGGCTCCCCGCGGCGGTCGCCTGGGGCGTGGGCATGTCGCCGGTGTTCGACACCTTCCTCGCCGACGACTCGATCGTCACCACGGACGTCCTCGGCTCCCCCGACGGCGACCTGCGCCTCTACCCCGACCTCGACCGGCTGACCGTACTGGCGGCGCAGCCCGGCTGGGCGTGGGCGCCGGTCGACCGGATCACGCAGGAGGGCGCACCGCATCCGGCGTGCGGGCGCACCGTCCTGCGCCGCACCGTGGCGGAGGCCGCCGAGCGGCACGGCATCACCTTCCGGGCCGCCGTCGAGATCGAGTGGGTGGTGGGGCGGGGCGACACGGACGGCGACGCGTTCGTCCCGGCGGTGTCCGGACCGGCGTACGGCGCCACCCGGCAGGTCGAGCTGAGCGACTGCGCCGCCGACCTGCTGGCGGCGCTCGCGGCGCAGGGCGTGGCCGTGGAGCAGTTCCACCCCGAGTACGCGGCGGGGCAGTTCGAGGTCTCGGTGGGCGCGCTCGACCCGGTGGCGGCGGCCGACCGCAGCGTGCTGGTGCGGCAGACGATCCGGGCGGTGTCCCGGCGGCACGGGCTGCGGGTCTCCTTCGCCCCGGCGGTCCTCGGACAGGGCGTCGGCAACGGCGGGCATCTCCACCTCTCCGCCTGGCGCGGCGGGACGAACCTGCACGCGGGCGGCACGGGCCGGTACGGCATGACCGCCGAGGCCGAGTCCTTCGTGGCCGGGGTCCTCGGCCGGCTCCCGGCGCTCACCGCGGTGACCGCGCCGAGCCCGGCCAGTCATCTGCGGCTGCGCCCCGCGCGGTGGGCGGGGGTGTTCACCGCCTGGGGCCGGGAGACCCGCGAGGCCGCGCTGCGGATCGTCACCGGCACCGCCGGGGTCCGCGACCGCGCGGCGAACCTGGAGGTCAAGCCGGTCGACCTCGCCGCCAACCCCTATCTCGCCCTCGCCTCGGTGATCGCCGCCGGCCTCGACGGGCTCTCCGCGTCGGCGCCGCTGCCCGCGGAGACCACCGGCGACCCGGCCCGGCTGGACGCCGCCGAGGCGGCGGCCCGGGGCGTGCGGCGGCTGCCGGTCACGCTCACCGAGTCGGTGGCGGCCTTCCGCGCCGACGGCGTACTGCGCGAGGCGCTGGGCCCGGTGCTGGCGGACGCGGTGATCGCCGTACGCCTGGGCGAGGCCCGGTCGGTCGAGGGGCTGGACGACGACGGCGTGGCGGCGGCCTACCGCTGGGCGTACTGAGATGACCGCCGGACCCGTGCACGAGCGGCTCGCCGCGCTGGAGCTGGTGGACCACCACTGCCACGGCGCCGTCACCGACGACCTGGACCGCGCGGGCTTCGAGTCCCTGCTCACCGAGGGAGAGGCGTGGCCCGGCGTCTCCCCCTTCGACAGCCCCGTCGGCCTCGCCGTGCGCCGCCACTGCGCGCCCCTGCTGGGGCTGCCGCGCCACTCCCCCGCCGACGTGTACCTGGCCCGGCGGGCGGAACTGGGCGCCGCCGAGGTCAACCGGCGGTTCCTGCGGGCCGCGCGGACCGGCGTGTTCTGTGTGGACACCGGGTACGCCCCGCACCGCGTGACCGCTCCGGCCGAGCTGGCCCGGGCGGCGGGCGCGAAGGCGTACGAGGTGGTCCGGCTGGAGGGGGTCGCGGAGGCGGTGGCGGCGGCCGGGGTCGAACCGGACGCGTACGCGCGGGCGTTCCGCGCCGCCGCCTGGGAGGCGGTGCGGCAGCCCGGGGTGGTGGGCGTCAAGTCGGTGGCGGCCTACCGCACCGGCTTCGACCTGGACCCGGCCCGTCCCTCGCCCGGCGAGGTCACCGAGGCCGCCCGGGGCTGGCTCGCGCGCGGCGGAGGCCGGCTCGACGATCCGGTGCTGACGCGGCACCTGCTGTGGACCGCCGTGGACCTCGGGCGGCCGCTGCAACTGCACACGGGGTTCGGCGACAGCGACATCCGCCTGCACCGGGTGGACCCCACCCTGCTGACCGACTGGCTGCATCTGACCGCCGGCACCATCCCGGTGCTGCTGCTGCACTGCTGGCCCTACCAGCGCCAGGCGGCCTATCTGTCCGCGGTCTTCGAGCGGGTGTATCTCGACGTGGGGCTCACCCTGCACCACGTCGGTCCGGCGCGGGCGGGCTCGATCCTCGCCGAGGCGCTGGAGATCACCCCGTTCCGCAAGCTGCTGTACAGCTCCGACGCCTATGGGCCGGCCGAGTTCCACTACCTGGGGGCGCTGGCCTTCCGGCGCGGACTGGCCGGGCTGCTGCGGGAGCGGCTGGACGCCGACGAGCTGTCGCTGCCGGACGCGCTGCGCCTGGCCCGCTGGGCGGGACGGGACAATGCTCGGCGGGTCTACCGGCTGCCCGGCGGTCCGGCGGACGACGGCTGAGCGGCGTGGGACGGGTCACAGTCCCGGAGCGTCACCCAGGAAGCACGAACGGCTGAAAGTATGATCAAGCGATGTCTGACATGACCGAAACCACGCCGGGCTGGCTGACGAGCGACGAACTCGAAATGGCGCGCGCCCGTATGCCGATCCTGTACGTCGAGGCCGTGCCCGTGCGGGTGGACGACAGCGGCGAAGTCACCAGCGTCGGCCTGCTCCTGCGCATCGGGCCGGACGGGACGGTCAGCCGGACGCTGGTCTCCGGCCGGGTGCTGCACCACGAGCGGGTGCGGGACGCCCTGCTGCGCCACCTGGAGAAGGACCTCGGCCCGGTGGCGCTGCCCCGGGTGCCGTCCTCGCTCCAGCCGTTCACGGTGGCCGAGTACTTCCCGACGCACGGTGTCACGCCGTACCACGATCCCCGGCAGCACGCGGTCTCGCTCGCCTACGTGGTGCCGGTGACCGGTGACTGCCGGCCGCGCCAGGACGCCCTCGACCTGGTCTGGTTCGATCCGCGCGAGGCGCTGTCCGAGGCGGTGCGCAGCGAGATGCCGGGCGGGCACGGGGTGCTGTTGAAGCAGGCGCTGGCGCACGTGGGCTGCGTGGACTGAGCGCTCCCGGTCCCCGGGGTCACTCCTGCGGCCCTCCCCCGTCGCTGAGCTGCGGGTCCAGGTCGTCCCTGAGCAGGCCCCGGGACCCCGTCTGGCCGGTGCGGTAGGCGGAGCGGGCCACCAGGTGGGAGGCGACCGGGCCGGTGAGGAACTGGAAGAAGACGATGAGCGCGAGGGTGCCCACGTCGGTGCCGTGGCGCAGTCGCAGCGCCACCCCGGCCAGGACGAGGAGCATCCCGAGGGTCTGCGGCTTGGTGGCGGCGTGGCTGCGGGAGAGCACGTCGGGGAAGCGGAGCATCCCGATCACCCCGAGCAGGCACTGGAGGCAGCCGAGGAACAGCAACACGGTTCCGGCCAGGTCGGCGGCCTCGGCCCAGGCGTTCACCGGTGGTCCTGCCGGCCGTCCGGCCGCACGGAGGGCCGGTCGCGTACGGCGATGAAGCGGGCGATGCCCACCGAGCCGGTGAAGCCGAGGAAGGCGAGCACCAGCATCACGGGGAAGTAGAAGGAGTCGCGGTCGTGGGCGGCCTTGACGCCGATGCCGGCGATGATGAGCGCCGCGGCCACGTCCAGGGCGACGGCACGGTCCAGCATCGAGGGGCCGTACCAGATCCGGTACAGCAGCAGTGCGCCGGCGACCAGGATCATCGCGAGCGAGGCGACGAGCAGGGCGTCTTCGACGGCGTGCAGGGTGGTCACGGCGACGGGTCACCTTCCGGTACGGGGCGGGCGGCGTCGGCGATGTCCTCGGCGGTGCCGAAGGCGCGGGCGACGAGTTCCTCCATGCGCCACACCTGCCGCTGGGCGCTCTCGATCTCGCCGGGGTTGCCCGCGTCGAGGACGTGCAGGAACAGGGTGGCCGTCGACCGGCGCACCTCGATCACGGAGCCGCCGGGGACGTTGGAGACGGCGACGGCGGTGGCCGTGAGCATGAGGTCGCTGCGCACCCGCAGCGGGACGGCCACGACCGCCGCCCGGTAGGGGCCCCTGGCGAGGATCTGCCGGGTGACCTCGACGCTGGAGGAGAACATGTCGTACAGCAGGTAGGCCGCCAGGCGCAGGATGCCCAGGGGGCGCAGTCTGAGGCCGAGGTCCACGGCGGGCAGCGGGAAGGCCAGGCACAGGCAGACCGCGACGAGGACGCCGTTGACGAGGTTGGCCCAGGACGGGGTGCCCCACAGCAGGACCCAGATGACGGTGAGCCAGCCGACGAGCGGCAGGTCGAGCACGCGTCGGCCGCGGCCGACGCGGAAGGACCAGCTGTAGGGGGAACGGTCGCGGAAGAGGTCGCTCACCGGCCGAGCACCGCCTCGATGTAGGGGGTGCGGGCGAGGAGTTCGGTGGCGGCGGCCTGGGTGAAGGTGGTGAGGGGGCCGCCGAGCACGGTGTACGACAGGCCGAGGGCGACGGCGATGCCGGTGGCCACCGGCATCGGCCAGGGCAGCCGTTTGCTGGTGGTGATGGACTGCCCCAGGAAGCCCGCGGGGACCACGGCGCCCGCGGGCACCGGCAGTCCGCTCCCCGAGCCGGTCGGCCGTTCCTCGTCGTCCCGTTCCTCGGATTCGTCGGCTTCATCGGGTTCGTCGTCCTCGGCGGACTCCAGCACCACGCCCTCCTCCTCGGCGCCGGGTGGCGCGTCGCGCCAGAACGCGAGATTCCAGACCTTCGCCATGACGTAGAGGGTGAGCAGGCTGGTGGCGGCGGACCCGGCGACCAGCGCCCAGGCCCAGCCGCCGCCGTCGGCGACGCCCGCCCGCATCAGGCCGAGCTTGCCGATGAAGCCGGACAGCGGCGGGATGCCCGCGAGGTTCATGGCGGGCACGAAGAACAGCACGGCGAGCAGCGGCGCCGCCTTGGCCAGGCCGCCGAGGCGGGTGAGTTCCGTGGTGCCGTCGCGCCGCTCGATGAGCCCGGCGACGAGGAACAGGGTGGTCTGCACGGTGATGTGGTGGGCGACGTAGACGATCGCCCCGGCGATGGAGCCGCGCCCGGCGAGCGCGATACCGAAGATCATGTAGCCGATGTGGCTGATGAGGGTGAAGGACAGCACCCGTTTCAGGTCGGTCTGGGCGACCGCGCCGAGGATGCCGACGGCCATGGAGGCGAGCGCGGCGAGCATCAGCAGGTCGCCCAGGCGGTGGCCGGGGAAGAGCAGGGTCTGGGTGCGCAGCATCGAGTAGACGCCGACCTTGGTGAGCAGTCCGGCGAAGACCGCGGTCACCGGTGCGGGGGCGGTGGGGTAGGAGTCGGGCAGCCAGGCCGCGAGCGGGAACACCGCCGCCTTGATCGCGAAGACCGTCAGCAGCATCGCCTCCAGCAGGGTGCGCACCCCGAGCGGCACGTCTTGCAGCCGCTCGGCGAGCTGGGCGAAGTTCACGGTGCCCGCGACCGCGTAGGCCATGGCGATGGCGATCAGGAAGAGCACCGAGGAGAACAACGAGATGATCACGTACGTCGATCCGGCCCGGATACGGGTCGCGGTGCCGCCGATGGTGAGCAGCACGAAGCTCGCGACGAGCATGATCTCGAAGCCGACGTAGAGGTTGACGAGGTCTCCGGCGAGGAAGGTGCAGGAGACGCCCGCCACGAGGATGAGGTAGGCGGGGTGGAAGACGCCGACCGGCGCCCGGTCGTCGCGGTCGGCCATGCCCTGGCCCAGCGAGTACACGAGGACGAGCAGGGTGACGGCGCTGGAGACGGTGAGCATCAGACCCGCCAGCCGGTCGGCGACCAGGGTGATGCCGACCGGCGGCGCGAAGTCGCCGAGGTGCACGCTGAGCGGGCCGTGGCGGTCGGCGGCCACCATGAGCACCACGGAGAGCACCAGGACCGCGCCGAGCACGGCGAGGCTGATGAAGCGCTGGAAGCGGTGCAGCCGGGGTCCGATGGCCAGCTTCAGGCCCGTGACGCACAGGGGCAGCAGGACGGGGAGCGGGACGAGCGCGTTCACCTGGTTCCTTCCGTGCCGGCGCCCTCGGGGTCGTCGGGCTGGTCGGGCGGCGGGTGGCAGGAGTCCTCGCCGGGGAGCGAGTCGGGTTCGCGGCCGGTCTCCTCGGGGTCGTTGGAGGGCCCGGCGACCCGGGCCGGGGCGGGTGCGGGGCGGCCGGCGGCGTCGGTGGAGCCCAGCTCGCGGCCTTCCCGGTAGTCCTCGGGGTCGGCGCCGAGGATGTCGTTCCAGAGGTTCCCGGAGACGTCGTTGGCGCGGGCCTGGTAGGCGCGCTCCGCACGGACCCTGCGGCGCAGCCGTTTGCGGGCGGCGCGGTAGCGGGCACGGTGCTCGGCGTCGGCACCGCCGTCCTCGGCGCGGGCCTCGTGGTAGCGGTCGCGCAGTTGGCCGCGCCGGTGGAGGAACTCGGCGCGCAGGGCGACCATCCGGTCCTCGGTGTCGTCGCTGATCTCGTCGGAGCCGGTGACCTGGTGGCTGCGGTAGGCCATGGCGAGCAGGAAGGCGGTGGTGGCGAGGGTGATGACGATCGCGGTCAGGGCGATGGCCTGGGGCAGCGGGTCGGTGACGCGGTTGCGGATGATGTGCGGGTAGAGCAGCGGTGCGTCGCCCGCGCTGCCGGTGGCGGCGAGCACCAGCAGGTTGACGCCGTTGCCGAGGACGACGGCGCCGAGCAGGATCCGGGTCAGCGACCTGGTCAGCAGCAGGCTGGCGCCGACGGCGTTGAGGACGGCGGCGGCCACCAGCAGGGACAGGCTCACGGTCATGCGCGGCCCGCCTCCGGGCGCGGGGCGGCCCGCTCGATCTGGCGGTCGATCCGGGCGCCGAGGGCCCGCACGATGTCCAGGACCACGCCGAGCACGAGCAGGTAGACCCCGCAGTCGAAGAGGACGGCGGTGGACACGTGGGCGTCGCCCCACACGGGCAGGTGGCCGTGCCAGGTCCAGCCGTGCAGCACGGTGCCCTCGCCGAAGCCGCCGAGCGCGACGCCGGTGGACAGGAACAGGCCGAGGCCGGTGAACACGCCCGGTTTGAAGGGCACGGCGTCGGCGAGTTCGTGGCGACCGCCGGCGAGGTAGCGGGCGATGAAGGCGACGCCCGCGGTCAGTCCGGCGACGAAGCCGCCGCCGGGCAGGTTCTCCGCGCACAGCAGCAGGTAGACGGAGAGGACGAGGACGGGGTGGAAGATGAGGCGGGCGACCACCTCCAGGACGAGGGAGCGGCGCTCGGGGGCGAGGGTGGCGCTGGCGGCGAGCCAGGTCCGCTCGGGCGCCCCCTCGTCGCCGCTGGGCAGGCCCGCCGATTCGTACCGGCTCGCCCGCCAGGCGGTGCGCAGTCCGGCGTGCGGGTGGTCCCCGGGCAGCGGCAGTACGGGCTGCTCGGCGCCGTCGGCGCGGCGGTGCAGGTAGATGAGGCTGGTGACGCCGATCGCGGCGGCGGCGAGCACCGCGGACTCGCCCATGGTGTCCCAGGCGCGCAGGTCGACCAGGATCGTGGCGACGACGTCCTTCAGCCCGTGGTGCGCGGTCTCCTCGACCATCGCCGCTCCCGCGCTGTCGGCCCGGCGGTGCCCCGCCATGATCCAGACGACGAGGGCGACGGCGGCACCGCCCGCGAGGGCCACCGGCATCCGCAGCAGGCGTCGCCACCGGCTGAAGTTCTCCTCGAAGCGCACGGGCATCCGGCGCAGCACCAGCACGAAGACGATCATCGAGACGGTCTCCACGCAGAACTGGGTGAGCGCGAGGTCGGGCGCGCCCTGCGCGACGAAGAGCAGCGCGGTGCCGTATCCGGTGAGGCCGGCCAGGACGACCGCCTTCATCCGGCGCCGCACGCCCAGGCACAGCAGGGCCGCCGCGCAGGTCAGCAGGGCGACGGCGGCCTGGGCGGGGTGGTCCCACAGGCGCGGTGCGGGCACCGCGGTCCAGGGTTCGTCCGCGACCAGCACGGCGATCTGCCCGGCGAGGACCACGCTCATGGTCGTCACCAGGTACACCGACAGCGAGCCGCGCTGCACGAGTCCGGTGCATTGCAGGGCGGTGCGCTCCAGGGCGAGCAGCATCCGTCCGAAGACGAGGTCCGCGGAGCGCAGGGCGAGTGTCCGGCCGACCCGCGCGACGGGGCCCGCGGCGAGGAAGAGCAGGACGCCGCCCGCCCAGGCCGCGCCGGACAGGGCGAGTGCGGGGCCCGCGCCGTGCCACAACGCCAGGTGGGACGGGTGGGCGGGCGCCGGGAACTGCCCGGCGCAGGTGCCGAGGAGGCCCTGGAGCCAGGTCACTCCGGGGCCGAGGACGAGGCAGGCCAGGGCGAGCACGGCGGGCGGCGCCAGGAAGGCCGCCGGGACCCGGTGTGCCTCGGTGTCGGGGAGGCCGGGCTTGCGGGCGAAGGCGCCCCACAGGTAGCGCAGGGTGTAGGCGGTGGTCAGGGCGGAGCCGACGACGGCCGCGGCGAGCGCCCAGCGGTCACCGGTGCTCCCGTCCAGGAGTGCCTGGAAGGCGGCCTCCTTGGCACTGAAGCCGAGCAGGGGCGGCACCGCGGCCATGGACGCTCCGGCGAGCACGGCGACGGCGCACACGGCGGGCAGCCGGCGTCCGAGGCCGGAGAGTTTGCGCAGGTCGCGGGTGCCGGTGGCGTGGTCGACGATGCCGGTGACCAGGAAGAGGGGCGCCTTGAACAGGGCGTGCCCGAGGATCATGGCGGTGGCGGCGAGGCCGGTGTCGTGGCGGCCCGCGCCGGTGAGGACGGTGAGGAAGCCGAGTTGGCTGACGGTGCCGTAGGCCAGGACGAGTTTCAGGTCGTGCAGCCGGAGCGCCCGCCAGCCGCCCAGCAGCATCGTCGCCGAGCCGAGGACGAGCAGCAGCGGGCGCCAGGGCGTGATGTCGGCGAAGGCGGGGGCGAGCCGGGCGACGAGGTAGACGCCCGCCTTGACCATCGCGGCGGCGTGCAGGTAGGCGCTGACGGGGGTGGGGGCGGCCATGGCATTGGGCAGCCAGAGGCTGAAGGGCCAGATCGCGGACTTGGACAGGGCGCCGACGAGGATCAGCACGATCGCTGTGGACAGCGCCGCCGACGGGGACGGCGGGTCGGCCAGGATCGCCGAGACGCGGTAGGTGCCGGCCTCGTGCCCGAGGAGCAGGAAACCGATGAGCATGGTCAGTCCGCCGAGGGCGGTGACCGTCAGGGCTTGCAGGGCGCTGCGCCGGTTCCGCTTGTGGTCGCTGGTCTGGCCGATCAGCAGGTAGGAGAAGACGGTCGTCAGTTCCCAGAAGATGTAGAGGAGGACGAGGTCGTCGGCGAGGACCAGGCCGAGCATCGCCCCGGCGAAGGCGAGCAGGTTCCCGGCGAACCTGCCCAGCTGCCGCGAGCGGTCGTCGAAGTAGGAGGCGCAGTAGACCAGGACGAGGGTGCCCACGCCCGCGGCGAGCAGCACCATGAGTTCGGCGAGGGCGTCCAGTCTGAGCGCCCAGTCCACGTGGTAGGACGGCAGCCAGCGCCACTCGACGGTGTCGGCGCCGCCCGCGGCCGTCGTGCTCCATCGGGTGGCCGCCCAGGCGCTCGCCGCGGCGGGCGGCAGGGCCAGCACGAGGAAGGCCCGGGTTCCGCACCATCTCACCAACGGCGCGGCGAACAGCGCGAGCGCGAAGTGGCAGAGGATGAGCACGGACACCCGACAGTGATATATCGGGCATCTCGCCCGAGCGTCCAGGCACGCCGCAGGGAGAACAATCGAGGGGCGGTTTCGGATCTCTCCGAAACCGCCCCTCGATCAACGACCGTCTCCGGTCGGGACGACAGGATTTGAACCTGCGACCCCTTGACCCCCAGTCAAGTGCGCTACCAAGCTGCGCCACGTCCCGTTGCCCGTCTGACCTGGGGTTTCCCCCGGTCGAACGCGCAGGGAAACCATACCGCACTCGGGCCGGTGGTCGCGCATCGCTTTCCGGCGCGTGACAGCGGCGCGGCAGGCCCCGGCGGCGTCAGCGCTTCGGCGTGCTCGACGGCTCGTCCCCGGTCGGGGTCCGGGTGGGGGTGCCGCTCGGTGCCGCCGAGGCCGCTTCCACGCGCACCAGCCCGCGCACCGCCGGGATCAGCAGCAGGGCCGCGCACACGGCGAAGCTCGTCGCACCGGCGACGAGCAGCACCCGGCCGGCGCCGAGGACGGAGGCGGCCGGTCCGGCCAGGGCCTGGCCGACGGGCATCATCGCGAGCGAGCCCGCCACGTCGTAGCCGTGGATGCGGTTGAGGACGTCCGGCGGCACCTGGGTCTGCACGGTGGTCGCCCACATCACGCTCCAGAAGGACAGGCCGGCCCCGGCGACGGCGGCTCCGGCCGCCATGGCGGGTACGCCGAGCCCGGCACCGACGCTCGCGGGGAAGGCGGCGAAGCCGACGAGGGCGATCGCACCGGCCCGGAGCATGCGCAGCGGCCGCAGCCGCAGGGCGAGCAGCCCGCCCAGGACGGTCCCCGCGCCCAGGGCGGAGTTGACCAGCCCGTAGGCGCGCGGGCCGTGCTGCTGCACCACCTCGGTGGCGACCAGCGGAACGGTCGGGCCCCAGACCGCGATCATGTAGACGCACCAGACGGCTATGACGCTCCACAGCCACCGGCGCGCTCGGAACTCCCGCCACCCCTGGACCAGGTCGGCACGGAAGGCCCTGCTCCCCCGGCCGGAGACCGCTCGGCTCCCCGGCGCGGGCGGGGGGAGCCGGAGCAGCAGCAGGCACAGGGCGCTGATCGCGTAGGTGGTGGCGTGGGCGGCGAAGACCCCGCCGGGCGAGGCGAAGCCGACCAGGAGTCCCGCCACGGCGGGCCCGGCGAGCTGGGCGGCGGACTCGGCGACGCGTATCGCGCCGTTGGCGCCCTGGACGTCGGAGGCGAGCCGGGGCACGGTGCTGGCGACGCCGGGCTGGAAGACGGCGCCCGCGACCCCGTTGGCGAAGCCGATGGCGCAGATCTGCCAGAGCACGACGTGTCCGGAGAAGAAGAGCGCGGCGGCCGCGGCCTGGGTGCCGAGCCGGACCAGGTCGGCGCCGATCATCAGCTTGCGGGTGCTGAAGCGGTCGGCGAGGACGCCGCCGAAGACGACCAGACCGGCGAAGGCGGCGGCCGTCGCGGCCATGGCGAGACCGACCGCGCCCGCCCCGTACCCGTGCTGGAGCAGTCCGGCGGCGAGCGCGACCGGCAGCATGGTGTCGCCGAGCCGGGCCACGGCTCGGGCGGCGAAGAACAGCGCGAAGTCCCGCGACCAGACGGCCCGCGCCGCCACCGGCCGCGACGACGTACCTGCCATCCCGTGCTCTCCCCCTCCCCCTGCCCTCCCGTCGCGCCGTGCGGCCGACAGCCGGAACCCCCCTCCGGTCCCGGCTGCCACGCACGTCTTCGGATCATGCCACGGGGCACTGACAACGCCCGAGGGGTTTTCAGCCCCCGGTGGGCAGCCCCAGCCGGGGGTGGGCCTCCAGCAGCCGGGGCGGGGCCGCCTGGCGCCAGGAGTCGGCGAGGATGTCGCGCAGCTCGTCCTCGCCCTCCAGGGCGGCGAGCCGGGCCCGCACCCAGGCGAACTGCGCCTCGTGGGCGGCGATCCAGAACTTCTCCGGTTCGGCCAGCACCAGTTCGTCGCGTTCCTCCTTCGGGCAGCGCACCGCGAGGGAGGTCTCCTCCTCGGGCAGCGTCGCGAACATCTTTCCCGCGACCCGGAAGGTGGGCATGCTCCAGGCGATCTTCTCCGTCGTGTCCGGCAGGGACAGGGCGATACGGCGTACGTCTTCTGCGTCCGGCATGACAGGCACGGTAACCGCCGCCACCGACAATCATCCGGCGACCGCGGGCGCGCCCGGCGCCACCCCGACCTGCTTGACGTAGAGCGCCGTCGGCCGCGGTTCCCCGCGCGGGTCGGCCGCGCAGTCGGGGATGGCGCCGGCCGGGGTCCACCCGGCCAACCGGTATGTGGAACGCCCGGGTTGCGGACGCCTCACGCCCGGGACGCCTCGCCGAGGGCGTCGAGGACCGGGCGGATCAGCGGGTGGTCCTCCGCTCCCCGGCGTACGGCGGCGAAGACGCGGCGGGTCGGCGCGACCCCGTCGACCGGGCGGACGACCACGCCGGTGAGATCGGTGCCGTGCAGCGCCGAGCGCGGGACGAGCGCCACCCCGGCGTCGGCCGCGGCCAGGGACACCACGGCGCGGAAGTCGTCCGAGGAGTGTTCGAGGCGGGGCTGGAACCCGGCGCTCTCGCAGGCCAGCACGACCACGTCGTGGCACGGGTTGCCCGGGTAGGGGCCGATCCAGGTGTCCTTGGCCAGCTCGGCGAGCGGCACCTCCTCGGCGTCGGCGAGGCGGTGGGCGACCGGGACGACCGCGTCGAAGGGCTCGGCGTACAGCGGGACGTGGGTCAGGCGCGGGTCGTCGGCGGCGGGCGCGCCGCGGTACTCGACGGCGACGGCCACGTCGACCTGCCGGTCGAGGACCATCGGCAGACTGGCGTCGCCCTCGGCGTCCTGGACGCGGATGCGGATGCCGGGCGCCGAGGCGGCCAGGCGGGCCAGGGCGGGCGCGACGACGAGCGCGATGCCGGTCGCGAAGGAGGCGACCGTGACCGTCCCGGCCTCGCCCGAGCCGTACGCGGCCAGCTCGGCCTCCGCCCGCTCCAGCTGGGCGAGGACGGCGTTGGTGTGGCTGAGCAGGATCTCCCCGGCCGGGGTCAGCCGTACGCCCCTGGCGCCGCGCTCGACCAGGCGGTGCCCGGTCTCCTGCTCCAGGGCGGTGAGCTGCTGGGAGACCGCGGACGGGGTGAGGTACAGCGCGGCGGCGGCCGCCGTCACGGTGCGGTGGTCCGCCACCGCTCGCAGGATGTGCAGCCGCCGCGCCTCGATCATGGGATCGATTCTCTCAGGTCACCGGGGGCTTCAGGCGTCGAGCTGCTCCCGCGCGGAGACGAAGGCGTCCACCGCGCGGTGCACGTCGTCCGTGGAGTGGGCGGCGGAGAGCTGGACGCGGATGCGGGCCTGGTCCTGCGGGACGACCGGGTAGGAGAAGCCGATCACGTACACCCCGCGCTCCAGGAGCAGCTCCGCCATCCGGCCCGCCCGCGTCGCGTCGCCGATCATGACGGGTGCGATGGGGTGGTCGCCGGGGAGGATGTCGAAGCCCTCCTCGGTCATCCGGCGGCGGAACAGGGCGGTGTTCTCGGCGAGCCGTACGCGCAGGTCGTCGGCCGACTCCAGCAGGTCGAGCACCTTGAGGGAGGCGGCGGCGATCACCGGGGCGAGGGTGTTGGAGAACAGGTACGGGCGGGAGCGCTGGCGCAGCAGGGCGACGATCTCCGCGCGGGCGGCGACGTAGCCGCCGGAGGCACCGCCCAGCGCCTTGCCGAGGGTGCCGGTGATGATGTCGACGCGGTCCATGACGCCGTGCAGCTCGGGGGTGCCGCGCCCGCCGGGGCCGACGAAGCCGACGGCGTGCGAGTCGTCGACCATGACCATGGCGTCGTAGCGGTCGGCCAGGTCGCAGATCTCGGCGAGCGGGGCGACGTAGCCGTCCATGGAGAAGACGCCGTCGGTGACGATCAGGCGGCGCCGGGCGTCGGAGGCGTCCTTGAGCTGCCGCTCCAGGTCGGCGAGGTCGCGGTTGGCGTAGCGGAGGCGGCGGGCCTTGGACAGCCGGATGCCGTCGATGATCGAGGCGTGGTTGAGGGCGTCGGAGATCACCGCGTCCTCGGGGCCGAGGAGGGTCTCGAAGACACCGCCGTTGGCGTCGAAGCAGGAGGAGTAGAGGATCGTGTCCTCCTGGCCGAGGAACGCGGAGAGCCGGGCCTCCAGTTCCTTGTGCACCTCCTGGGTGCCGCAGATGAAGCGCACGGAGGCCATGCCGTAGCCCCAGCGGTCCAGTGCCTCGTGGGCGGCGGCGACGACCTCGGGGTGGTCGGCGAGGCCGAGGTAGTTGTTGGCGCAGAAGTTGAGGACCTCGCCGGGGCGGCCGCCCGCGGTGACGTTGACCGTCGCGGACTGCGGGGTGCCGATGACGCGTTCGGGCTTGTGCAGGCCGGCGGCGCGGATCTCGTCGAGGGTGGCGCGCAGGTCGTCGCGCACGGAGTCGAACATCTCAGAAGCTCCTGGAGATAAAGGTGACTTACGCGGTCCAGTCGAGGATGACCTTGCCGCCCCGGCCGCTCGCCGCGTCCGCGAACGCCGCTTCGAAGTCGCGGTGGGAGTACCGGCCGGTGATCACCGGGGCGAGGTCGAGGCCGCCTTCGAGCAGCACGGACATGGCGTACCAGGTCTCGAACATCTCGCGGCCGTAGATGCCCTTGACGGTGATCATGGAGGTGACGATGCGGGCCCAGTCGACCGGGAACTCCTCGGCGGGCAGGCCGAGCATGGCGATCCGGCCGCCGTGCGTCATGTTGGCGATCATGTCGCGCAGGGCCTCGGGGCGGCCGGACATCTCCAGGCCGATGTCGAAGCCCTCGCGCAGGCCCAGCTCGCGCTGTCCGTCGGCGATGGTGGCGTCCGAGACGTTCAGGGCGAGGCTGGCGCCGACCTTGCGGGCCAGGTCCAGCCGCTCCTCGCTCACGTCGGTGATCACGACGTTGCGGGCGCCCGCGTGCCGGGCCACGGCGGCGGCCATCAGGCCGATCGGTCCGGCGCCGGTGATGAGGACGTCCTCGCCGACCAGCGGGAAGGACAGCGCGGTGTGCACGGCGTTGCCGAACGGGTCGAAGATCGCGGCGACGTCGAGGTCGACGGGGACGCGGTGCACCCAGACGTTGGAGGCGGGCAGGGCGACGTACTCGGCGAACGCCCCGTCCCGGCCGACGCCGAGGCCGACGGTGGCGCGGCACAGGTGGCGCCGTCCGGCCAGGCAGTTGCGGCACTTGCCGCAGACCAGGTGGCCCTCGCCGCTGACGCGGTCGCCGGTCTTGATGTCGGTGACGTCGCGCCCGGTGCCGACGACCTCGCCGACGAACTCGTGGCCCACGACGAGCGGGGTGCGGATGGCCTGCCGCGCCCAGCCGTCCCAGGCCCGGATGTGCAGGTCGGTGCCGCAGATGCCGGTGCGCAGCACCTTGATGAGGACGTCACCGGGTCCCACGGCGGGCTCGGGCACGTCCGCGAGCCACAGCCCGGGCTCCGCCTTCTCCTTGACCAGCGCCTTCAACGGAACGGCTCCTGACGGGGGTGAGATCCCGGCGGTGGACACGCCGGAGCGGCCCGCGTCCGGGAAGGGGAGGGGAATCGCACAGCAATCTGCCGTACGACACCGTCCCGGGTCCATCGAGCCTTTCTTAAGCCCGGCCGCAGCTTTCCTTCACGCCGCACGCCCCGGGCGGCCGATCGACCTGCGTTTCACAGCGGAAGCCCGTCCTCCGCGCTGCGCTCGATGCGCCGTACGAGGTCTGCCGCCGTCGACTTGATCGTGGCCAGGCCCGCGGTCCCCCAGGTCCGGGGCCGCACGTCCGAGGCGGACACGGTGCCGAGGACCGTCCCCGTGCTGTCGATGAGCGGGGCGCCGAGGTAGGAGCGGATGCCGAACGCGTCGACGACGGGGTTGCCCGCGAAACGGGGGTAGTCGCGCACGTCCTCCAGGACCAGCGCCTTGCGCCGGACCACCACGTGGGGGCAGAAGCCGTGGTCCCGGGGCTGGAGCCGGCCGAACTCGGGGCTGGTCCCGTCGCCCCGGGTCACCGGCGGGACCTCCGGCACCCGCAGCCCGGCGAAGAACTGCCCGCCCTCCACCAGGAAGTTGACCATCGCGTACGGCGCCTCGGCGAGAGCCGCGAGGTGGGCGGCGAAGGCGTCCAGGGCCGGGTCGGCGCGTTCCGCGAGCCCGAGCAGGCGCAGCCGCCGTACCCGCTCGGGGGCCTCCCGGTCCTCGGGGGTGAGGAGCAGACGTCCGGCCGGGCGCGGCGGGTCGTAGCTCATGGGCGGACTCCGGCGCCGGACCCCGACGCCGGGGCCGGGGTGTGGGCGATGAGGTGGCGTACGAGGGTGAGCAGTGTCTGGACGCCGGAGCTGGAGATCCGGGCGTCGCAGCGCACGATCGGGATCTCGGGGTGCAGGTCCATGGCCGCGCGCACCTCCTCGGGGTCGTAGCGGTAGGAGCCGTCGAACTCGTTGATCGCGACGACGAAGCCGAGTCCGCGCTCCTCGAAGAAGTCGACGGCGGCGAAGGACTCCTCCAGGCGGCGGGTGTCGGCGAGGATCACCGCGCCGAGCGCGCCTTCGCACAGCTCGTCCCACATGAACCAGAAGCGTTCCTGGCCGGGCGTTCCGAACAGGTACAGGACGTGTTGGGGATCGAGGGTGAGGCGGCCGAAGTCCATGGCCACGGTCGTTTCGAGCTTGTTCTCGATTCCGTCGAGGTTGTCGGTCGCGGCGCTGACCGTGGTGAGCAGTTCCTCCGTGCTCAGCGGTGCGATCTCGCTGACCGCGCCGACGAAGGTCGTCTTGCCGACGCCGAATCCGCCCGCCACGAGGATCTTCAGGGCGGTGGGGAACGGGTCGGCGCCTTCGCCGGGTGCGTAGTCAGAGCTGTCGTCGTAGTCCATCGAGCACTGCCTCCAGAAGGGCCCGGTCCGTGGGGTGGTGGTGGAACGCGGCGGGGGGTTTGGTGGTCAGCGCGCCGCAGTCGACGAGGTCCGAGAGCAGCACCTTGGTGACCGCCACCGGGAGCCGCAGATGTGCGGCGAGTTCGGCGACCGGGAGCGGCGCCCGGCACAGGTCGAGTACCTGCGCGTGCTCGGGTCCCAGGTAGCCGAGGGGGGTCGCCCCGGTGGCCATGACCTGGGACATCAGGTCGAGCGCGACGGTGGGCCGGGTACGGCCGTTGCTGACGGTGAAGGGGCGCACCAGCCGTCCGGCCGCGTCGTCGAGCCAGGGCCCGTCGCCGGCCGCGGCCACCGTCAAGGCCTCATCGCCGGGGGTTCGACGGCGTGCTGCCGGGGCGCGGTGACCAGGTAGGGGCGGACGCTCTTGACCAGCATCGCCATCTCGTAGCCGAGGACGGCCGCGTCGGCCTCGCGGCCGGCCAGCACGGCGAGACAGGTGCCGGAACCGGCGGTGGTGACGAAGAGCAGGGTCGAGTCGAGTTCGACGACGACCTGCCGCACGTCCCCGCCGTCGCCGAAGCGGACGCCGGCGCTGCGGCCGAGGGAGTACAGGCCGGAGGCCAGGGCCGCCATGTGGTCGGCGCTGTCGGCGTCGAGTCCGTGGACGGACTTCACCAGTCCGTCGGCGGACAGGAGCACCGCGCTGCTGGTGTGCGGCACGCGCTGGACGAGGCCGCTCATCAGCCAGTCGAGGTCGGACACTTGGCCGGTCGGCGCATCGCTCGCCATGGTGGATCGACTCCTTGGGGTACGAAGGTCTGCGGGAGCGCTGGTCATGAGGGTGGGGGTGGAGGTGGGGGTGGTCGTGCGGGTGGTCATTCGGCGGTCACGCCCGGGTCGCGGTGGGTCGGTGCCCAAGGCGCCGGTTCGGTGTGCTGCTGGGCCTCCGCGAGGCCGACGCCGCGCTGGAAGGCGGCCATCAGACCCGGGTCGTGCCCGGTGTACTGCTCGGGTTCCTGGCGGGGCGCGGGGCCACCGCGCAACTGGGGCGCGATGTGCTCCTGGGCGCGGCGGCGCGGCAGTCCGGGTTTGCCCATGGTGCCGCGCACCACGCTGTGCCGCGGGACGGGCGGGGTGGCCTCGTGCTCGGCGAGGACGCCCCGGTCCTCGGAGCGCACACCGGGCACGGCGGCGGCCGGGGTGGGGCGGTTCCGGTGCGTGCCGCGCACGGGCAGCGGCACGGGTTCGCCGTCGGCCCCGCGCGCCTGGGCCGGACCGGGCGCCGCGGGGGCGGGAACGGGAACAGGCGGGGCGGGAACGGGAACGGGCGGGGCCGGTGCGGGCGATGGCGGGGCGGGTGCGTCCGGCACCGTCGGCGGCATCGCGGGGGCCACGGCCCGCGGCTGCTGCCGGGACGGCGGCACGGGCACCGGCTCGCCCCCGGCGACCTCCGCCGGGCGGGCCGCGCCCCCGGGGAGCGCCCCCGGCTCCGTGCCCAACAGGGCCTGCGGCACGACCAGTACGGCCTGGACACCGCCGTAGATGTTGGTCTGCAACCGCACGGTGATCCCGTGCCGCTTGGCGAGCTGGGAGACGACGAACAGCCCGATGCGCCCGTCCGCCAGCAGGCGGGCGACGTTGACCTGGTCGGGGTCGGCGAGCAGGGCGTTCATCCGGCTCTGCTCGCCGACGGGCATGCCCAGTCCGCGGTCCTCGACCTCGACGGCCAGGCCCGAGGTGACGAGGTTGGCGCGCATCAGCACCTGGGTCTGCGGGGCGGAGAACAGGGTGGCGTTCTCGACGAGTTCGGCCAGCAGGTGGATGACGTCGGCGACCGCGTGGCCGCGCAGGGTGCCGTCGATCGGCGGGACCAGCCGGACCCGGGAGTACTGCTCGACCTCGGCGATGGCCGAGCGCAGTACCTCGGTCATGTCGACCGGGTTGCTCCACTGGCGGCGGGAGACGGCACCGCCGAGCACGGCGAGGTTCTCGGCGTGGCGGCGGATGCGGGTGGCGAGGTGGTCGACGTGGAAGAGGCCCTTGAGGAGGTCGGGGTCCTCGATCTCGTTCTCCAGCTCGTCCAGGATGGAGATCTCCCGGTGCACCAGGGACTGGAGGCGCCGGGCGAGGTTGACGAAGACCTCCAGCTTCTGTTCGCTGCCCGCCTGGCTGGAGAGCTGGGCGGCCCGGACGACGGCGATGACGGCGCCGTCGTGGGCGCGGGAGAGGTCGGCGGCGAGCAGTTCGAGGTCGTCGGCGTCGTCCGGCGGTCCGCCGCGCGGGGTGCGCGGGGGCGGGGCCTCGCCGCGGCGCAACGCCTCGACGACGGCGCGCAGGTCGCCCTCGTGGCGCGCGGTGCTGCGCCGCAGGGCGCCGACGCGGTCGTGCACGGACCGCGCGGCGCGGTCGGCGGCGACGGCGGCGATGACGACGGCCGCGAGGGTCACCGAGACCGCCCCGGCCAGCACGACCCACAGGACGGGGGCGGGCCGGGCGCCGGTGGACCGGACGGTGAACAGGACGACCGCGCAGGCGCTGAGGGCGACCGCGACCGGCGGCAGGACGGCGAGCCTCAGGAGTTGGGACCGTATGTGGGTCTCGGGGAGCGCGGCGGTGGTACGTGGGGCCGGCCGGCCGTGCCGCCCGCCCTCGCGGCGGTCTGCTCGCGCGGCCGGGGCGCGGAGGTGAGACATCGGTGTCCTCGTACTGGTCCGTGTACTGGTCCGTCGGCCCTGCGTCGCCCGACGGACACTGACAGTAGTCGTCCGCTCCTCATGTGCGGTGGGCAGTTGCCAAAGTCCCCCGGGCAACGTCCCGCTCTGGTATGAGGCCTCGTACGACAGACCGATACGCCGGAGACACCGGGTGGTCCGGAAGCGAGGGGACAGCGGATTCCCGGCTGGAATTCACTCTTGACTCCCTGAGCGCACAGGGGTTCGACGGCATCCCGCCGTCGGGCGGGTCGCGTCGGACCGTCGTGACCTCGGCGGGCTGCCGGAAAATAACTTCAGGACTTCGGGAAGGTCCTGGCCGTCCGTCCCGGGTCGAGGGTGTAGTTCCAGGTGCCGTGCCAGTCGTGGGGTGTCAGTGGCAGGGGGGCGGCGTCGTCCGGGGCGTGGACGCGGACGGGGCCCGGGACGGGTCCCCGGGCGGGGCCGGACTCGGCGGGGGCGACCGGGCCCGTGCCGGTGACGGCCTCGCCGATCCCCTGGACGACGACTTCGTGACTGGTCAGCGGCCACCCCCGCCAGTGCGTGCTGACGCGTGACAGGAGCCAGTGCTCGCTCCGGTTCCATTTCGAGGTTCCCGGCGGGAGGTGGCAGGCCGTCACGGTCAGGCCGGTGGAGCGGGCGAAGTCCGCGAGTCCCCTCTGCCACGCCCGCGCCCGGCAACCGTCCGGGCCTCCGGCGTCCGCGGTGATCAGCAGGCGCGCGGCGTGCGGGTAGCGGCGGTGGCCCTCGCCGTCCCACCAGCGCCGCAGCGTGGCCACCGCGAACGCGGCCGTGTCCCCCTCGCAGCCGGCCGGCGCCCGGCCGGCGTCGGCGGGCGGTTCGTGGAGCCCGTGCGGGTCGGTCCCGGCGCCCGCGCAGTGGGCCGGCATCGGCGCCCTCCTGGCGTCCACACTGATCACCGGCTGCCCGGCGTCGGCGAACTCCCGGACCCGGCTGCTGATGTAGCGGAACTGGGCGTCCCGGTCCGGGTGGCGGGCCCCCGCTGTCGTGCGGCCGGCACCCCGCAGGGAGAACCCTTCCTCCTTCAGTAACGCCGCCACCGTGTCCGAACCGACCCTGAGCCCCTGCGCGGTCAGCGTCTGGGCCAGCTTCCGGGTCGACTTCGTCGTCCACAGCAGCGGCGGCTCCGGATCCCCGTGGGGTCCCGGTTCCACCAGTGCCAGCAGGGCCGGCACCAGGCCGGGGTGCTTCTCCCGCAGCCGCTTGCGCCCGCCGCCCGCACGCCGCACCCGGCCGGGCGGCCCCGGGTCGCCGGCGAGTTCCGCCACCCCGCGCGCGACCGTCTCCCGCGAGACTCCGGCAGCCCCGGCCACCAGCCGGATGCCGCCGCGCCCCAGAGCCCTCGCGTCCGCCCCCAGTGCCAGCCGCCGCTGCCGCTCGTCCAGATGCGGCAACAAGCAGGCGTACTTCTCCGCCAGAACCGCCTCGATCCCCTCGGCCACAACAACACCCTACGGCTCCGGCGGCCCGGCGAGAACCCGGAGTTATTTTTCGGCGGTGCGCCGCCGTAGTGTCGTAGAACAATCCATCCCACCATGTTGCGGCCATTTGCAGCCAACCTGGACCGTAGCACTACCGTTACCTTGGATCGATGCTTTAGATTCGGCGCAGGAATTCGATCTGCGCAGCATTCTTCACCAGCGGCTTTGGCGATCAAATACGGTCACCGGGAGCGGAATGGAACCCTTCTGTAACACAGAGCGAAGCCTGGCCACCGCACTTCAGGAAGCAGCTAGAAGAGGGACCATCAGGGGGACAAGATTTCGTGTCGGCCGGAAAGAACACGTGTACAATCTCGGTCAGCCAGACGCGCACATCTATCTGGTCGAGAGCGGCCAGGTGAAAACACTGACGCACACCCGCGACGGAAAGCAGTGCCTGCTGTCCATACACGGTCCCGGCGACGTGTTCGGGGAGTCGAGCGTGCTGGCCGCCAAGCACACCGAGACCGCACAGGCCATGCAGGTCACGACGTTGGTGCAGGTCCACGTCGCACAGATCATGAACGACTGTGATCCGCCGCTGCGTGAGGCGCTGATCGGCCACATGGCGAACCGTCTGCTGGAGCAGCAGCAGGTGATCGCCAATCTGGTGACGATGGACAGTGAGCACAGGCTGGCGGCTCTACTGGTGAAGCTCGGGGAAAAGGTGGGAAGACGCAAGGACCAGACCGCTCAGATACGCGATCGCATAACTCAGGAAGAGCTGGCGGAAATGGTCGGGACAACCCGTTCCCGCGTCGGCTACTTCCTCAAGCGATTCTCGGTGGCCGGCGTGGTGCACCGCACCGAGGAAGCACACCTGTGTATTCACATAGCCGAGCTGACGGACTACCTTGAGAAGTCCTCCTTGTCCGCCGGTCTGTAGGACCTGCACACCGGAGCGGGATATCCCGGAACATTCGGCGGCGCCCCGGTGGCGCCGCCGGATTCCGAGGACTCCTCCCGCACCGCCTTCTCCATCCGGCGGACCATTTCTTCCAGCAGGCGCTGGGACGTGCCGAAATTGAGCCGGATGAAGCCCTCGCTCCCGTACTCCCGGCCGTCACTGACGGCGACCTTGCCGCGGCCGAGGAAGAACTCCGCCAGATCGTCACTGCCCAGCCGGTCGGCCAGCCGCCGGCCGTCGAGCCACGCCAGATAGCTCGCCTCGGGCGGGACCAGCTCCAGGTCCGGACCGAAGGACTCGAACAGTTCGACGAGCATCCTCCGGCTGCCGTGCAGGTAATGGCGGACGGCACGCAGCCAGGGATCGCCCCGGGTGAAGGCGGCTTCGCTCGCGCTCACCCCGAGTATGCCCACGCCGTCCCGTTCCCTCGGCCGCATCTCCATGAGCCGGTCGTGGTCCCTGGGCCGGCCGGCCACCGCCATCGCGCACTTCAGACCCGACAGGTTCCAGCCCTTGCTCGCCGAGGCCGCCGTCACCGTCGCCACTCGCGCCGCCTCGGGCAGCGAACCGAGCGGCACGTGCCGGTGTCCCGGGTGCGTGAGCGGCGCGTGCACCTCGTCGGAGATCACCGCGACCCCGAACTCCGCGGCCAGCGCGAGGACTTCGCGCAGTTCGTCGCCGGTCAGCACCCGCCCGGTGGGGTTGTGCGGGTTGCACAGGAAGTACGCGGCGGCCCCTGCCCGGAAGGCCCCGGCCAGCCCCTCCAGATCGAGCCGCCAGCGGCCCCCGCGCAGCCGCATCGGCCGGGGCACGACCTGGCGGCCGGCCGCGGCGATGGCCTCGAAGTAGGGCGGATACGCGGGCACGTCGACGACGACGCCGTCGCCCGGCTCGGTGAACCGCTCCAGCGCCACCTCCATCACCCGCATGGTGTCCGGGAACAGCACCACCCTCCGCGGCTCCACCCGCCAGTCGTAACTCGCCCGCGCCCAGGCCGCGAACGCCCGCTGCACGGGCGCCTCGGTGGTGTAGGCGTAGGCGTAGCCGAGGTCGCCGCCCACCGTGAGGTGCGCCCGGATGGCTTCGAGCACCGGCTCGGCGACGGGGAAGTCCATCTCGGCGATGAACGCCGGGAGTATGTCGGGCGGGTAGCGCCGCCACTTCTCGCTGCGCCGGGTGGACAGCGAGACCGCGCGCAACCCGTCGAACAGGTGGACCAGCTCCTGCTGTACCTCCGACAACGACTCCTCCTCCGTCGCTTGGGCGGGGCCGCGGCGGGGCCGCCCCGGGTGCCGGGGCGGCGCCGGGTCTCACCAGGTGACCGGCAGTTCCTTGACGCCGTGGATGCCGAACAGGTGGTGCCAGAACGGCACGTCGGCCGCGGGGACGGCGAGCCGTAGTCCGGGCAGCCGGTCGAACAGCCGGCCCACGGTGACCTGGAGCTCGACGCGGGCCAGGGACTGCCCGGGGCACTGGTGGGGGCCGTGGCCGAAGGCGAGCTGGCCGCGGGCGGTGCGGGTCACATCGAAGCGGTCGGGGTCGGGGAAGACGTCGGGGTCCCGGTTGGCCGTCGCCAGCTGGCACACGACGCCCTCCCCCGCGCGCACGGTCTGCTCCCCGAGGGTGACGTCCTCGGTGGCGATCCGGTTCATGCCGATCTGCATGGCCGTCTGGTGCCGCAGCAGTTCGTCCACCGCGCCCGGCAGCAGTGCCGGGTCGGCGCGCAGGGCGGCCAGTTGCTCCGGGTTCTGCAGCAGCAGCATGGTGCCGGTGCCGATCATGGTCGCGGTGGTGTGGTGGCCGGCGGCGAGCAGCAGCCAGGCGATGACGGCGACCTCGGCGCGGTCCAGCAGCCCGGGGGCGACCTGTTCGACCAGCAGCCGGCTGATCAGGTCGTCGCCGGGCTGCTTCTCCTTGGCCGCCACCACCCCTTCGAGATGGTGCAGGATGTCGTCCTTGGCCCGCAGCGTCTCCTCGGGGGTGCTGCGGCCGTTGATGAGGACCCGGGTGCGGGACTCGAACAGCGGGCTGTCCTCGGCCGGCACCCCGAGCAGTTCGCACACGACGGTGGACGGCACGGGGTAGGCGAGTTCCTCCATCAGGTCGAGCGGGCCGCCGCGCTGCTCCATCAGGTCCAGGCGGTGGTCCACGATCTGCTCGATCCGGGACCGCAGTTCCTCCGCCCTGCGGCCGGTGAAGTCCCTGGCGAGCATCCGGCGGTAGCGCAGGTGCTCGGCGCCGTCCAGCCGCGGGAAGGTGCCCTTGAGGACCTGGGGCACGGGCCGGGGGAACATCCGCGGGAAGTCCGGGTGGCCGCTGTCGGCGCTGAAGCGGGGGTCGTCCAGCACGGCCCGTACGTCCCGGTGCCGGGTGACCACGCGCGCCGTCTGTCCGCTGGGCAGGGTGACCCGGGCGAACGGGTCCTCGGCCTGGAACCGACGGTATCCGGGCGGCGGGTCGAAGGGGCAGCCCGGTGCCTTCTCCTGCGGGAAGGCGGGCGGTTCGGCATCGGCGTCCCGCAGCGGTCCGGCGTTGTCGGTCGTGTCCGTCATAGGAAACCCTTCCCTCGCTGCCACCATCGGCCCGCTCCCGGCACGGGTGGCGACCCTACGTTCCGGCGGTGCCCCGGTTCTGTTCACTTCTGAGCATCGGCGCCCTCGACGGCTCGGCTCAGGCGTCCGGATGGGCCAGCACGACGGCGGTGTTGATGCCGCCGAAGCCGAATCCGTTCGAGAGCACGAACCCGCCGGTCGCGCGCCGCGGCTCGTCGCGCACGAAGCGCAGGCCGGCGTCGACGGGTTCGGTAAGACCGGGGTCGGGGTGCACGAACCCGGCCCGCAGTTGCAGTACGGCGGCCACCGCCTCGACCACGCCGGCGGCGCTGAGGCAGTGCCCGGAGAGGGTCTTGGTCGCGTTGATCCAGGGGCTCTCGCCGCCCGCTCCGAAGACCTTGCGCAGGGCGTCCGCCTCGGTACGGTCGCCCAGCGGCGACCCGGTGCCGTGGGCGCTGACCCAGCCGATGTCCGCCGCGCCCACGCCCGCTCGCGCGAGTGCCCCGGACATGGCCCGTGCCTCCCCGTCCACCGACGGGTCGGCCAGATGGTTGCCGTCCAGGACGACGGCGCCGCCCGCGAGTCCGGCCAGGGCGGGCGCGCCGCGGCGCCGGGCGGAGGCGGCGGTCTCCAGGACCATGCAGGCCGCCGCCTGCCCGGGGTGGAAGCCCCGGTGGCCGGTGTCGAACGGCGCCGGGGGGCGCGCGGGGGCGCCGTCCGCCGGGGCCATCGCGCCGAGCGTGAGGAAGCCGCGGGTCTGAAGCCGCGACAGCCGGGTCATCGCGCCCACGACGAGGCACACGTCGGCGGCCCCGGCGGCGAGCATCCGGGCGCCCTGCACGAGGGCGAGGTTGCCGCTCGCCGAGGCGCCGCCGACCGTGCAGCCCTCGCCCCGCAGGCCCAGGACGCGGCTGAGCGTGGCGACGTGATCGGTGTCCTGGTGCTGAAGGGCGTAACGGGCGGGCAGGTGGGCGGGGTTGCGCTCGGCACGGGCCCGGCCGTCCTCGGTGACCCGCTCCGTCAGGTTGTTGCCCGCCACCGTGACGCCGATGCGCTCGGGCGGCGGCGCCGTACGGTCGAGCCCGGCCTCCAGCCATGCCTGGAGCGCGGCGACGACACCCGCCCGTACCGGGACCGGCGCCCGCAGCACGGTACGCCGCGCCGCGCCGCGCAGGGCGTCGGGCAGTCCGGGCAGCGTCTCCAGGGCCCGGTCGGGTACGTCGTCCGCCGCCAGGTCGGCGGTGAACGCGGGCCAGGACACGCCCGGCCGGTCCGCGTCGGCGGGTGACGGCGGTGCGCTGAGGGCGCACCGTCCCGAGCGCAGCGCGACGGTCAGGTCCTCGGGGCCGGCCGCGACGGCGCCGAGCACACCGAGCCCGGTCACCACCACCGCGTGCCCGTCCGCGGCAGGTCCGCTCACAGCTGCTTGCGCATGAGTGCGGCCAGGGTGCCGATGTCCATCCCCTGGTGGAACTCGTGCACGGGCACCGCGATGTCCAGCTCCTCCATGGTCAGGGTGACGATCTCGGCCCGGTCGATGCTGTTGCAGCCCAGGTCGGACAGGGTCCGGTCGGGCGTGAACGAGGCCGGTTCGACCTCCGGCACGATGTCCAGGGTGGTACGGCGCAGCACCGCCAGGACTCGTTCTTCGGCGTTGTCCGGGCCGGCGACGCCGGCGTCCGATCCGTTCATGGGGCTACCTCCGGTTCGTCAGATCCACGCGTACTGGCGGTGGTGGTCGCGTACGCCGGTCAGGGCGAGGAGCTGGGGACGGTCCACGGCCCGGCGCAGCAGGGCGTCGTAGCGGCCGGGGTCGATGTCGCGGTGCGGGACGGGCCGCAGGCAGGCGGTGTTCTCCGCGAGCAGCGCGGTGTACTCGGCGAAGTCGAGGTCGGCTCGGGCCCGCAGCCGGGGTCCGATGCGTGCCTCGGCGACGGCGGCGGCCGACTCGGGGCCGACGACGCCGCTGAAGAACTCGGAGGAGCAGCCGGAACCGTAGGAGAACAGCCCGACGCGGGCGGGGCCGTCGAGCGCGGTGTGGTCGAGCGCGCTGGCGAGGGCCAGGTAGAGCGAGCCGGAGAAGAGGTTGCCGGTCTGGCCGGGGTGGATCAGGGAGGGTGCGACCCGGCGTTCGAAGTCCTCGGTCACGGCGTCGGCGGGGCTGCGGTACTCCTCGCGCAGCAGCCTGCGGTGCGCGGCCCGGACCATGCCGGAGAACGGGGTGTGCAGGGCGAGCAGGTCGAAGGTGGTCGCGAAGTCGGCGCCCTCCACGCGGGTGCGGTAGTCGGCGAAGCTGCGCGAGAAGCACTCCAGGTAGGCCATGAGCGACCGGTCGGCGTCCGCGATGTCGAGGTCGGGGCCCGGCCGGGCGGAGTCCAGGGTCTCGAAGGCGTGCACGCCGAACGCGCCCAGGTCGGCGGTGAGAACGCGGGGCCGGTCGCCGACGAGCAGCGCCACGGCTCCGGTGCCGGTGACCGGCTCGGCGTACTGGGCGCGCTCGTCGGCGAGGGACATGTCGGTGGCGACGACGAGCACCTTCGCGCCGGGTGAGAGTCCGGCGGCCAGGTAGCCGACGGCGAGTTGCAGGGCGCCGGTGGCCGCGTAGCAGGCCTGCTTCATCTCCAGCATGCGGCAGGTGGGCGGCAGGCCGAGGTGCCGGTGGACGTAGGAGGCGATGGACTTGCTGTAGTCGATGCCGGACTCGCTGGTGGTGACGAGGAGTTCGATCCGGTCGCGGTCGGCCGGCGGCATCCGGTCCAGGAGGGGGCGTGCGGCGTTGACGGCGTGGGTGACGGGGTCCTCGAAGGGCAGCGCCACGGACCGCCGGTCGGAGGCGAGGTTGTCGAAGCGGCGCGGGTCCAGGCCCCGTCCGTCGAACACCGCGCGGGCGCTGACGGCCGCGCTGCCCGCGTACACGTCCAGGGCCTCGATGCCGTACCCGGTCATCGCTCCTCCCCGACTTCGGCGAGGAAGGCGGCCAGAGCGGCGGTCACCCCGTCGGGGTCGGTGACGGTCGGGAAGTGTCCGGCCCGCGGCAGTTCGTGGTAGCGGGCGTCGGGGATGGCGCCGTGCATCAGGTGCGAGGTCTTGCGCGGTACGACGGCGTCGACCCCGCCGGCCACGACGAGGGTGGGTACGGCGATGTCGCCGAGCCGCCCCAGCAGGTCGGGCTGCTGGGCGAAGACGTCCAGGTAGCGCAGTCCGATGTGCGGGGCCATGCTCTCGCAGCGCAGCAGCCGCTCGGTGTACTCGGCGCGGTGCCGCGCCACGGCCTCGGCGCCCGCGGCGACGATCCGGTCCAGGTCCTCGGCGACCAGGTCCGCCAGGCGGTTCACCTCGCCCACGCGGTTGGCGTACCGGTACGAGCTGCACACCAGCGCCAGCGACGCGGCCCGGCCGGGGTGGGCGAGGACGAAGCTCTGCGCGAGGAGACCGCCGAAGGAGGTGCCCACCACGTGCACCGGGTCCCGCACGTCGAGCCGGTCCAGGACGTCGGCGTACAGGTCGGCGATGCCGGGCAGCGAGATGTCGTGCGCCGTGGTGGTGGCGCCCACGCCGGGGTGGTGGACGACGAGTGTCCGGTGGCGGTCCGACAGGCCGGCCATCTGGTCGGCGAAGACGCCGCCGCCGATGTTGAACGGCGGCAGCATGAGTACGGCCGGGCCGCTGCCGCAGTCGAACACCTCCACCGTGCCGTCGGCCACCGGCAGCAGGTGCCGCCGCACCCCGGGGACCCGCTCCCTGAGCACCTCGTGGTTGGCGGACGCGGTGGTGGCGGGTGCGGGGCCCTCCTCCAGGGCCTCGCGGATGTCGGTGGGCAGGGCGTCGGTGGGGTGGTAGGAGCGCAGTGCGGCGGGCCCGGGGGCGGTGACCTCCGTGAGGTCCGGCAGCGGTGCCGGGGCGGCGAGGAGCGCGGCGATCCGGTCGGCGCCCCGTTCCAGGGTCTCACGGTCCATGCCCTGCGGTACGGCGAGCCGGATCAGGTGCCGTTGCGGGGGTGCGGAGCCGTCGGCGAGGCGGGCGCCGGGGGTGAGGTGGGGGCCGCCGCGTACGCCGGTGGCCGCGTAGATCCCGGCCAGGTAGGAGGCGACGGGGTGGCGGAGCGTGCTGCCGGCGGCGGCCTTGTCGACGTCGAGCAGCACGCAGTGTGCGGAGGGGCCGGGTACCAGGGGCACCCCGCCCAGCTCCAGGCGTTGCCGGAACGCGGCCACGTTCGCCACCCGCTCGGTCACCAGCCGTGTCGTGGACTCCTGGTCCAGCAGGGCGGCGGACAGCAGTCGGCGGGCGGACAGGCCGGGTTCCCGGCCTCGTTCCAGCATCCGCTCGGTGAGCCGCTCGGCCAGGCGTTCGTCGCCGGTGGCGATCAGTCCGCCGCCGTCGACCCCGAAGTCCTTCGAGAGACTGAACGTCACCGTCTGGGCGAGGCCCAGCATCTCGCGGACCACTTCCCAGGGGTCCCGGGCGGGCCGCCCCTGGTCGGCGCCGGAGACGAGCAGCGCGTTGTCCAGCAGCCGGGTGGCGTCCAGCAGCAGCGGCACGCCGCGGGCCCGCGTGCGCTCCGCGACGCCGCGCAGGTTCTCCAGGGAGAGCGGGGCGCCTCCGTGGGCGTTGGTGGCGGTCTCGACGAGGACGAAGGACACCTGCCCGGCGTACCGGTCCAGCGCGTCCTCCAGTGCCGTGAGCCGGAGGTCCGCCGCGAAGGGGCCCTCGCCCACGACGGGCAGCGCGATCGACGGGTCGAAGCCGTGTTCCGTCAGCGCGCCGAGCCAGGTCGGGAAGGCCGAGGCGTGCAGGACCCGGCCGCGCGGCCCCGGCCAGGCCCGGCAGACCCGCTCCTCGGCCGCACGGCCGGACGCCGCGAAGTACCGGTGGGCGAACGGCAGCCAGGGCACGGCCGGCGGCTCCTCCCCGGTGACCCCGGCGGCGTCGGCCCGTTCGCCCAGCGCCCGCATCCTGTCACGCTGCCAGGGATCGGCACGGTCCGCCCAGGAGTCCGTGATCAGGTCCAGTTCCACGGCCAGGTGCGGCAGCCGGACCGGATTGTGGCCGTGCGCGGACAGCTGGGCCGCGCGCGGCGCCTGCTCGGGGTCGGGTGCGGGGGTGGCGGCGGCCGCGGGTGCCGCCGGGTCCGCGATCATCAGGATGACGTCGCTGACCTCGCTGGCCCCGTCGCCCTCGGGCTGTACCAGGTACAGGGTCCGGTTCTCGGGACGGAACTTGTTCTTGAACTGGTAGTTGCCGCCGCCGAAGATGCCGGCGTCGCGGAGCTCCGCCAGGGCGCGTACGGCGGCCTCGGACGCGTTGGGCGAGGTGCCGGGCTCGCCGCCGAAGCTGGCGCCGAAGCTGAAGATCTCGCAGCCCTCCTCGCGCAGTCGCTCCAGGATCCGCACGAGGGCGAACTCCAGCCCGCCGAGCGGCATGTGGCCGGGGTAGAACTCGACGTCGAGGAGGTAGCCGTTCTCGGACGGGATCCGGGTGACGACGACGGCGTTCACCAGGGCGTCGTCCAGATACGTCAGGAACAGCCGGTGACGCTCGTCGAGCCTGCCGCCGGCCAGTTCCTCGCGCACCCGCCGCACATAGGGGTTGACCATCTGCTTGGTCGCCGCCCAGCCGTCCACGAGTGCGGCCAGCTCCGCGTCCACGGCCGGGTCGTCGCCGCTGCGGTACTCGACCGTCCGGCAGGCACCGGCCTTCTCGAACCGCTTGACCATGTACCGCAGGCGGCTCATCCGGCCGCCGGACAGCTTGAAGGAGGCGAGGTCCTCGATGCGTTGGAGCGCCCCGAAGGGGGTCGCGGTGACGGGCTCCCCGCCCACCTCCGCCAGGCGGACCAGGGACAGCAGATTGGGGCGCTGGCCGGTGCGCCGGGCGTGGTCGAAGTACTCGGCGGCCAGCTCGGCGAAGTGGTCCTCGGGGCCGGTGTAGTTCCACACGAGCAGGGTCCGGTCCCGCTTGGACAGGGCGAAGAGGCCGCGGCGTTCGGCGCCGACGAAGAGGTGCGGGGCGATGTCACGGCCGCCGAGCCCGCTCTCCTTGCCGTAGCGCCGCTCCAACTCCGCTACGACCGGACCGAGTTCGGGGTCGGCGGCGGCCTCGGCACGGGTGAGTGTCCTGGCCCCGGTGGCCGGGCCGGAAGCGGGTGCCGGGGACTCCTGCGGGGCCGGTGGCCGGACCCGGGCGACGGCCTGCTCGCCATGGGTCTCGCACAGGGAGTCGGTGAGCCGGTCGAGGGTGGGCCGCTCGAAGAGCAGGGCCTTGGGCAGGGCGCCGAGGCCGGTCTCCAGGGCACTGACACCGCGGAGCATGTCGAAGGAGGTGAAGCCGTTGTCCTCGAAGGTGGCCGTCGGATCGAAGGGTCGGCCGAGGGCCTGTTCCAGCACCTGGCGCAGGGCGTCACGGGCCTCGTCACGGGCGTCGTCGTGGGCATCCGGTGCGGGCGGCGGGATCTCGCGCGGTGCCGGCCGGGTCGCGCCCGTGCCGAGGGCCGTCAGCACGTGGTCCGCGAGGGCGGCGATGGTGTCGTGCTCGTACAGCTCGGCGCCCTGGAGGTCGAGCCCGTGCAGGTCGTTGAGGGCACGGGCCACGTCCATGCGGAAGATGGAGTCCAGGCCGAGGTCGGCGAAGGGCGTGTCGGGGGCGAGGTCGGCGGCGGACAGGCCGAGGACGTCGGCGACCAGGTCGCGTACGGTGGCGCGGATCTCCGTCACGGAGGGCCCGGTGTCGCCGGTCGCGGGTGCCGCCGGGCGCGCGGTGTCCGCTTCCGCGGGGTGCTCGACGCGGGTCCGTGGGGTCGGCCGGACGGGAGCGGCTTCCTTCGAGGCGACCTCAGCGGGGGCGACCTCCTCGGGGGCGGCCGGTGCGGTCGCGTCGAGGGGCTGGAGCCGTACTCGGGGGCGTGCGGCGGGTGCGGGATTCGGGTCCTGGCGCGGGTGTGTGGTCGTGGCTGTCTGTTCGGGGTGCGGCATGGGGGACTCCGTCCTCGCCGGCCGGGATGCGGTCGGGGCGCTGAACCAGTGGCGGCGCGGCTGGAACTCGGCCCTCGGCACCGCGTGGGCGCGTCCGGCCGGCCGGGGTGCGTCGTCGGGTGGCGTCCAGGCCTCCAGGACGACGTGGGCGTTGGTGCCGCCGAAGCCGAACGAGCTGACCCCCGCCCGCCAGGAGGGGCGGCCGTGCTCGTCCTTGGCGCCCTCCCACGGGGTGGTGCTGGTGCCGATACGGAAGGGTGTGCCGTCCAGCCGGAGGTAGGGGTTCGTCTCCCGCAGGTGCAGGTGGGCGGGGAGGGTGCGGTGCCGCAGGGCGAGCAGCACCTTGAGCAGCCCGGCGATCCCGGCCGCCGCCTCCAGGTGGCCGATGTTGGTCTTCACCGAGCCGAGCGTGATGTGCGGATCGGCGGGCACGGGTTCGCCCGAGTCGCCGTACAGGCGGGTGAAGGCGTCCTTGAGTCCCTCGGTCTCGATCGGGTCGCCGAGCCGGGTGCCGGTGCCGTGGGTCTCGATGTAGGTGACGGTGGCCGGGGAGATTCCGGCGGCACGGTGGGCGCGGACCACGACGTCGGCCTGGGCACGTGGGTTGGGGGCGGTCAGCGAGGGCGAGCGCCCGCAGTGGTTGACGGCGGTGCCGCGGACGACGGCGAGGATGCGGTCGCCGTCGGCCTCGGCCCGCTCCAGCGGCTTCAGCAGCACCGCGCCGACCCCTTCCCCGCGGACGTATCCGTCGGCGTCCTTGTCGAAGGTGCGGCAGCGTCCGGCGGGACTCAGCATGCCGGACTGGTCGAACACCCGGAACAGCCCCGGGCTCAGCGCCAGGCTGACGCCGCCCGCGATCGCCTCGTCGCACTCGCCGCCGGCCACGGCACCGACCGCGCGGTGCAGGGCGACCAGGGAACTGGAGCACGCCGTGTCGACGGTCTCGCTGGGTCCGCGCAGGTCGAGCAGGTGGGAGACGCGGTTGGCGACCAGGGAGCGGGCGACTCCGGTGGCCATGTGGGCCTCGGGGTCCGCGCCGGACCGGGCGATCAGCTCGCCGTAGTCCGAGGTGGCCATGCCCACGAAGACGCCGGTCGAGGTGCCCGCGCGGTCCTCCGGCCGGTGTCCGGCGTCCTCGAAGGTGCGCCAGACCGTCTCCAGGAACAGCCGGTGCTGGGGGTCCATCAGCCGGGCCTCGGCCGGGGAGATCCGGAAGAACGCGGCGTCGAAGTCGGCCACGTCGGCGAGGAACCCGCCGCGCAGGCCCGCCGTGGTGGCGTCCGCCAGCAGGTCGGCGCGGTCCGCGGGCACCGGCCCGACCAGGTCGTCCCCGGCGCTCAGATGCCGCCAGAAGGCGTCCAGGTCCGGCGACCCCGGAAGCCGCCCCGCCATCCCGATCACGGCCACGTCCCGGCGCCGGTGCGCGGGAGCCGACGCCGGGGGCCGCGCCGGGGCGACGGGGGCCGGGTCCCGGACCACCGCCGCGGGCCGGGGAGACTCCGGTTCCGGGGCCGGGTCCACGGCCGGGTTCACGGCCGGAGCAGGGGCTGGGGCAGGGGCCGGGTCCACGGCGCTCACCTCCGCCGGGTGCTCGCGGCTGAGGTGGGCGGCCACGTCGTCCAGCGTGGGGTGTTCGAACAGGACGGTCGGCAGCAGTTCCAGCCCGTAGTGGTCGTTGACGCGGACGATCAGCTCACTCAGCGAGATCGAGTCGAAGCCGAGGTCCATCAGTTCGGCGGCGGTGTCGACCTCGTCCGGGTCGACCAGCAGGAACTCCGCCGTGAAGGCGCGCAGTCGGCGTCGCACCGCCTCGTTCGGGGTATCGGTGCCCGGGTGCCGGGCGCCGCTCGTGGTGTCCGTACGTACCTCCCTCTCGTACCCGGCGGACGGCTCGGCCGGAGTGGTCGGGTGCGTGGCCGGGGACGGGGGCCGCGGCACGGGTGTCCGCTCCGCCCGCGTCCGCTCCTCGGGCAGTCGCTCCACCGGCAGCCACCGTGTATCGGTGCCGGTCAGGGCGGCGCGGAAGGCGGCGAGTCCGGTGCCGGTGCGCAGGGGTGCCATCGACCAGAGCTGGGCGAAGAGCCTGCGGGTGGCGTCGTCGACGTCCATGCCGCCGTCCTCCCACAGCGGCCACCCGATCGCCACGGTCCGCCCCGGGCGCTCGCCGTGTGCGCGCAGCCGCTCCCTGGCCTCGGCGAAGTCCAGCTGGAAGGCGTTGGCGTAGGCGTAGTCGGTCTGTCCGAGGTTGCCGGTCTCCCCCACCAGGGAGGCGCACAAGACGTAGAAGTCGAGGTCCTCGGCGCGGGTGGCGTGGTCGAGCAGCACCGTGCCGGCCACCTTGGGACCGAGCACCTCGGCCGCTTCGGCGGCGGTCTTGGCCACGGCGCGGGCGTCGCGGTGCACTCCGGCCGCGTGCACGATGCCGTTCAGCGTGCCGTAACGGCTGCGGATGTCGGCGATCAGTCCGTCGACGTCCGTCGCGGAGGAGAGGTCGGTCCGCCGGTACCAGACGGTGCTGCCGCCGCGCCACAGCTCGGCCGTGCGCCGCTCGATGTCGTCGTCGAGCGGTGAGCGTCCGGCGAGCACCAGGTTGACGGGGGCGGTGTCGGCGAGGAGCCCGCCGAGGATCCGGCCGAGGGCGCCCGCGCCGCCGGTGACGAGGTAGGTGCCGCCCGCCACCACCGGCAGCGGCGCGTCGGCGGTCCCGGGCGGCACCGGCCGCTCGGTGAGGCGGCGCAGGTGCCGCCGCCCGTCGCGGTCGTGGACGACTTCGGTGACGCCGTCGCCGCAGTGCTCCAGTTCGTCGGCGACGGCTTCGGCGAACCGGGCCGCCGCGGCGGTGTCGGACGCCGCGTCCTCGTACGTCTCGAAGCCGAGGGTCACCGCGGCGCAGCCGCTGTGCTCCAGCGCGAGCGACTTGAGCAGGGCGCCCGTCGCGGAGAACTGCGGCTGCCGCGCGGCCGGCCCGTGGGCGACGGCCGTACGCAGCCGCACCCGGCGGTCGCGGGCGAGCAGGGCCGCCGCCGTCCACAGAAGCGGATGGGCTCCGCGGTCGAGGTCGTCGGCGACGCTGCCGGGCCCGGGTGGTCCGGCCTCCGGCGGGCAGGCCAGGACGAGCGTGTCGGGCAGCAGGTCGCGTTCGGCCAGGTCGTCCACGAACCGGCGCAGGGCGTCGGGGGTGGCCGGTACGGCATCGTCCGCCTCCGCCGCGCCCGCGCTCACCGCGAGGCAGTGGGCGCCCCGGCGGTCGAACTCCTCGGCCAGGGCGCGGCGCACGGAGGAGTCCGGCCCGAGCAGCAGGACCCGGCGGGGCGAGTCGACCGGCACGGACGCGTCCCGAGGGCACGGCTCCAGGGTGGGAACGAGGCGGTGCAGGGCGCCGGGCCCGTCGTTCCGGGACGGGGGTCGGGGCGTCCCGGCCGCTTCCTGAACCGGCTCCCGCACGGTGGTGCCTCCCATGGTCGGGTCCGTCACGCCCGTGTCGAGCCAGTGCCGGGTCCGGTCGAAGGGGTACGTGGGGTACGGCACCCGCCGTACCGCGCTCCCCTCCCACAACACGGCCCAGTCGACGTCGTCACCGCTGACCCAGCGTCCGCCGAGCCGCGCGAGGGCCCGCGCCGGATCGCTGCCCCGGGCGTCGCGCAGCAGCGCGGAGCCGGGCCCGTGGCGCCGGTCGCCCCGGCCGGGGGCGGCCCTGCCGACGACGAGGCCGGGGATCTCGGCACGGCCGGTGTCGGCGAAGGAGCGCAGCAGGACGGCGAGCCGGTCGGTGTCGGCGCAGACGACCGCCAGCCGTTCCGGGAAGTGACGGCGGCCGGTCTGGCTGGTCCGGGCGAGCGCGGCGAGGGCGGTCCCGGTGCCGTCCGGGCCCGCGAGGTGGTCGGCGACGCGGCGGGCGTATACGCGGAGGCGTTCGGTGGACCGCGCCGACAGCAGGAAGAGCTGGGGTCCGGTGGCCTCGGGAGCGGTCGTGTCCGGCTGGACGTACTCCTCCAGGATCAGGTGGGTGTTGGCGCCGCCCGCGCCGAAGGAACTGACGCCGGCCCGGCGGGGAGTCCCGTCGGGCGACGCGGGCCAGTCGGTGAGCGTGGTGACCGGTTCCAGGGCCGCGCCGGCGAAGTCGATCCTGGGGTTGGGGGTGTCGAGGTTGACGCAGGGTGCGAGGCGGCGGTGGCGCAGTTGGAGCAGCAGCTTGGTCAGTCCGGCGATGCCCGCCGCGCCCTCGAGGTGCCCGATGTTGGACTTGACCGAGCCGACCGCGCAGGGAGCCGGGCGGGGGGCCGCGCCGAACGCCTTGCCGAGTGCCGCGATCTCGATCGGGTCGCCCAGGGAGGTGCCGGTGCCGTGGCACTCGACGTACGACACGGTTTCGGGCGGCACGCCGGTGCGCTCCAGAACACGGCGGACCAGGGCGGCCTGCGCGTTGGGGTTGGGGACGGTGTAGCCGCCGGTCCTGCCGCCGGCGTTCATGGCGCCGCCCTTGATCACCGCCCAGATCCGGTCGCCGTCGGCGACGGCGCGGTCGAGCGGTTTGAGCAGGACGGCGCCGACGCCCTCGCCGGGCACGAACCCGTCGGCGTCGGCGTCGAACACCTTGCACCTGCCGTCGGCGGACAGCATGTTGAGGGCGCTCAGCGACACGTGGTGGGCGGGGTGCAGGATGAGGCTCACTCCACCCGCCACGGCGGTACGGCACTCGCCGCGCCGCAGGCTCTCGCAGGCCAGGTGGACGGCGGTGAGCGAGGACGAGCAGGCGCTGTCGACGGAGAGGCTCGGGCCCTGGAAGTCGAAGAAGTACGACACCCGGTTGGCGACCGACCAGTGGGCCGAGTGCGCGCCGGACAGGCGGCCCCGGGGCCAGCCGGTGGCGGCGAGCTGTCCGTAGGTGCCGTACATGACGCCGACGAAGACACCGGTGTCCGGGTCGTGGGTGTCAGGACCGAGGTGACCGTTCTCCTCCAGCAGGTTCCAGGCGGTCTCCAGGAACAGCCGTTCCTGCGGATCGATGTGTGCCGCGTCGCGGCCCAGGATGCCGAAGAACGCCGGGTCGAACCGGTCGACGCCGTCCAGGAAGGCGCCCCATCGGCTGTAGGTGTGCTGCGGCGTGCCGCGCCGGGCGTCGAACGTCGGCCGCCAGTCCCAGCGTTCGGCCGGCACCTCGCTGAACGAGGCGGTGCCGGAGGCGATGTTGTGCCAGAACGTGTCCAGGTCGGGTGCGCCCGGGTAGCGGCCGCTGACCCCGATCACGGCGATGTCCCCGGCCGTTGCCGGGCCCGGCAGCGGCCGGGGGTCCGGGGCCGGTGGCTCGGCGACCGCGGGCGTCTGCGGGCGCTCGCCCGGCCGGGCGAGCAGCTCGGCGACGGCCGTGGGGTGTTCCTCGGCGAAGTAGTCGGCCAGCCGCGCGATCGTCAGCCGCTCGAAGAGCAGCGTCGCGGGCAGTTCGCCGAAGTCCTCCTCGAAGCGGCTGACGATGCGCAGGCTGACCAGTGAGTCGACCCCGTAGTTGTCGAAGGTGACCTCGTCGGCCAGCGCGCCGGGGTCGAACTTCAGCACCTCGGCGAACACGTCACGCACGTACGCGCGGACCCGGGCGCCGTCGGGTGCGGCCTCGGGGGCGACGGGCTCGGGAGCCGTCCGGGCCACGAACACGCACTGGTCCAGGCGCTCGACGGGGGTGTCCGGCACGCCCAGGGTCCGGACCGGCCCGAATCCGCCGGCGGTCAGCGCCCGGTGCCACTGGTCCGGCCCCAGCAGGGGCGTGTGCGGAAGCCTGCGCTCCGCGTCCCGGAACGCCCACCAGCCGGGCGTCAGTCCGAAGGTGAGGGTGAGGAAGTCGGAGGCCCGCGTGACCTCGTTGACCAGCAGGGTGCCGCCGGGGGCCAGCAGTTCGCGCACATGGGCCAGGGTCCGTGCGATGTCGGCCGTGGCGTGCAGCACGTTGGTGGCGAGGACCAGGTCGTAGCCGTGCGGGGTGAAGTCCTGCGTCGCGGGCGGGCGTTCGATGTCGAGGAGCCGGAAGGAGAGGTGGGGCCTGCCGGGTCCGAACTCCCGCTCGCCGTGCGCGAGGAAGGCGGACGAGACGTCCGTGTAGGTGTACGTCACCGGTGGGGCGCCCCCCGTGCCGCCCGGACCACGCGGGGCCTCTTCGAGGGCGTCGTCGAGGGCGTCCAGGACGAACGCCGTCCCGGCGCCCGTGCCCGCGCCGATCTCCAGGATCCGCAGCGGACGCCCGCCGTCGGCCCGCCGGTGGCGTTCGAGGGCGGCCAGGGTCTGGGCCGCCATGAGCCGGTGGTGGTGGTCGGACAACGGCTGGCCCCGGTAGACGGATTCGACCAGGTCCACGGATCCGTCCGGGAAGAGCACGTCCGTGGGCGGCCGGGAGCCGTCGAGCACCTCGGGCAGGGCTTCGACGCAGCGCCGCAGCAGGGTGACGTGCGGGCGCATGGCGGGATGGCGGGTGATCACCTCCTGCGCGGAGGGCCCCCCGGGTGCGGAGCGCCGCAGCAGGTCGGCCACGGCCCGGAGCAGCCGCTCACCGGCTCCGTCCTCGGGGTGCCGGCCGCTCCACCGGGCCAGGGCGGTGTCGGGATCGCCGTCGGCTCCGGGCAGCCGGGCGCGCAGCAGGCTCGCCGCGAGCCGCTCCAGTGCGGCGAACCCGGCACGGGCCCGGGTCAGGGCGTCCGTGGTGTCGTCGGGTGCGGCGCCGAGGAGGGCGAGTCCCCGCCGGGTGGCCTTCACGACGACCGCCTGGGCGAGGTCCGCCCCGAGGGCGCGGGTGAGCGCGGCGATGCCCTCGGCGGGGTCGAGTGAGCCGATGCCCAGCTCGGCGAACCGCTCGACGCGGCGCTGCTGCGCGACCACGCCGACGCTTCCCCAGAAGCCCCAGTTGATCACCGAGGCGGGGAAGGAGCGCTCGCGCAGGTACCCGGCGAAGGCGTCCTCGAAGGTGCTGGCCGCGGCGTAGTTGGCCTGTCCGGGCGCGTCGGTGAAGGAGATCGCCGAGGAGAAGCAGACCAGGAAACCGGGCGGCTCGTCGTCGAGCGCGGCGGCCAGCGCCGTCAGGCCGGTCGTCTTCGCCGCCAGCACGTCCAGGAAAGTGTCCTCGTCCATGGCGGCCAGCGTGCGGTCGCGCAGCACCAGCGCACTGTGGAAGACGCCGTCGACCCGGCCCGTCCGCTCCCGTGCCTCGGCGACGATCCGCCGGGCGTCGGCCGGATCGGCCACGTCGCCGCGCACATACGCGGCTTGCCCGCCCAGCGCGTCGAGTTCGGCGAGCAGTGCCCGCACGGAGTCGTCCTGCGGACGGCGGCCGACCAGCACCAGCCGCGCACGGTGGTGCCGGGCCAGGTGGCGGGCGAGCGCGGTGCCGATGCCGCCCGTACCGCCGATCACGACGTACGCGCCGTCGTCGCGGAGCGCCTTCCCCGGCCCGGCCGGGTGCGGAACCGGCAGCGGGGCCAGGCCCCGCACCAGCCGGCGGGTGCCGCGCAGGACGACGAGGGGTTCCGTGCAGGGTTCGGCCAGCAGAAGGCCCACCGACTCGCCCGGCGCGGACCGCCCCGGGGGCAGGTCGACGCAGCCCGCGCGCCACTTGGGGTACTCGGCGGCGGCCGACCGCGTCAGCCCGATCAGACCGGCGCTGTGCGGCTGGACGGGTCCCCGCTCCTCGTCGGCGACGGCACCGGACAGTGCCACCTTCACGGCGAGCCGCCGGCTGCCGGCCCCGCGCCCGAGCAGTGTCTTCAGCAGCCGGAACAGGCCGAGGGTCGCCGGGTCCGGACCCGGTACGGGCACCGGCTCGGCGGGGTCGTGCAGAGCGAGCCAGTAGACCGTGTCCGGCACCCCGTCGGGCACCGCGAAGGACGCGGTGCCGTCGGCGGGGAGGGCGACGGTGGTCACCGGCCGCCCCGCGTCCGCGAGGGTCCCGGCGAGCGGCCGGGCAGCGGGCGTGTGGAACACCCAGGTCGTCCCCTCGTCCAGGGACCCCGCCCGCTCCGGCGGGCCGGCCTCCCTCAGTTGCGGGACGAGGACCACGGTCTCGGGTCGTCCGGCCGCCGGGGCACGCTCGCCGTCCGCCGCCGGCGCACACTCGCCGTCCGCCGTCGGCAGCGGTCGCAGCGCCACTCCCAGGAAGGACGCGCACACCCGGCCCTCGGAATCGGACACCCGTACCGTGAACGTGGCGCCGTCCCGTACCGCGTGCGCGTGGCCGTGGGCCGGCAGCGGGGCCCGCACCTCCAGGGCCCGCAGCGCGAAGGGGACGAGCGGTCCGCCCCCGGCGTCGCGGACCAGCACGGTCAGCGTCTGGAGGGCCGCGTCCAGGACGGCCGGGTCGAGCGGCCAGGACGCCTTCTCTCCCACGGGCGTGTCCGGGGCCCGCAGCACGCCGAGCGCCTCGTCGGTTCCCGCCCAGACGCCCTCCAGCGCCTGGTAGGCGGGCCCGTACGCGAGGTCTCCGGCGGCGAAGGCGGCGTAGAGGTCCTTCCCCGGGTGCCAGGAGGGGCAGCGTGCGCGCACCGCCTCGACGGGGAGCGGGCCCTGCGGGGCGTCTTCGCCGGTGAGCGGCTCCACGCGGCCCCGGACGCACGGGACCCGTGCGCCGTCGGCGGCCGTCAGCTCGAAGGTCACTCCGCCCGCCGGGTCCTCCTTCGTCGTGACCCGTACGTCGGGTACGGCGTCTGCCTGCACCGGGCGCAGCCACTGCACCCGGGAGACGCGGACGGCTCCGGTGATTCCGTGCCGGGCGGCGGCGCGTACGGCGAGCGAGAGGCCGGCGACGCCGGGAAGCACGGGCCGCCCGGCGAGCCGGTGGTCGGCCACGACGCGGTCGCGCGGGTCGAGGGCCTGGGTCAGCGTGCCGGGGGCGTCCTCGGAGCGGCGGGGTGCGCCGGTGTCCGGCCCGGCGCCGGGCAGCCAGTGCCGGTCGCGGGCGAAGGGGTAGGTGGGCAGCGGCACCCGGCGCGCGGCGCCGCGGGGGTGCAGGGCCGCCCAGTCGACGGGCCCGCCGTGCGCGTATGTCTCGGCGAGGGCCCGGAGTGAGGGCTCGGCGCTCTCCGGTGCGTACACGTACGGTGCCTCGCGGCACGCGGCGGCGTCGCGGAGCGCGCGGACGAGTTCGGCCCGGTCCCGGACGACGAACGCGGCACGCAGCGGGAAGTGGGTGCGGCCGGTGCCGAGGGTGAGTGCGACATCGGCGAGGGCGGGCGCGTCCTCGGTGTCGAGGGCGTCGGCGAGCCCGGTGAGGGCGCGGCCCAGGGCGTTCCGGTCGCGTGCCGAGACCGGGATCAGACGGGCCCGGCCGGTCTCGGGGGCCTCGGCGGGGGCGGGCGGCCGGGGCGGTGCCTCGGCGATGACGGCGTGCGCGTTGGTGCCGCTGAATCCGAAGCTGCTGAGCGTGGCGGTCCGGGTGCCGCGGGGTCCGGGGTGCCAGTCGGCGGCGGCGGTGAGCACGCGGAAGGGGCCCCGGGACAGGTCGATCTCCGGGTTGGCCTCGCTGAAGTGCGGGGTCGGGGGGAGCCTGCGGTGCCGCAGCGCCAGCAGGACCTTCAGCAGGCCCGCGATGCCGGCGGCCATGGTGGTGTGCCCGATGTTGGCCTTCACCGAGCCGAGCACGGTCGGCGCGACGGGAGCGGCGCGGTCGGTGCCGTCAGGTCCGTCGGGTGCGTCGGGTCCGTCTGGTCCCTCGGGGCGGAACGCGTCCTGAAGTGCCTTCACCTCGATCGGGTCGCCGAGCGGCGTGCCCGTGCCGTGGGCCTCGACGTATCCGATGTCCGCGGCGGTGACGCCGGCCGCGCGGTGGACGCGGCGCAGGAGTTCGGTCTGGGCGGCGGCGCTGGGCGCGGTCATGCCGTTGGTCCGGCCGTCGCCGTTCACCCCGGTGGCCTTGATGACCCCGTGGATGTGGTCGCCGTCGGCCAGCGCCCGTGCCAGCGGCTTCAGTACGACCACGCCGACGCCCTCGCCGAGCACGATGCCGTCGGCCCGCGCGTCGAAGGGGGCGCTGGTGCCGGACGGGGACAGCATTCCGGCGTTGCTGCACCGGATGTGCAGTCGCGGGGTGAACATCAGGGCGACGCCGCCCGCGAGGGCGGTACGGCACTCGCCCCGGCGCAGGCTCTCGCAGGCCAGGTGGACGGCGGTGAGGGAGGAGGAGCACGCGGTGTCGACGGCGAGGGTGGGGCCGGTCAGGTCGAGGAAGTAGGAGATGCGGGAGGCGAGCACGGACGGCGAGGAGCCGAGGAAGGCGTGCCCGGTGTCGGCCTGTCCGGCCGCCGCGAGGAGGTCCGCGTAGTCCCCGGCGCCGCAGCCGACGAACACGCCGCAGTCCCGGGTGCCGCGTTCGGTCGGCCGGTCGGTCCCGCCGGCGCCGTGACCGGCGTCCTCCAGCGCCCTCCACGCCTCCTGGAGGAAGAGGCGCTGCTGCGGGTCCATGGCCTCCGCCTCCAGCGGCGAGAGCCGGAAGAACGCGGGGTCGAACTCGTCCGCTCCGCGCACCAGCGCCGCCCACTTGCTGTCGGTGCGGTCGGTGACGGACCGGTCCGGGTCGTACCAGCGGTCCACGCGCCAGCGTTCCGGGGGCACTTCGGCGATCTCGCTGCGCCCGGCCTCCAGGTTCCGCCAGAAGGTGTCGAGGTCGTCGGCGCCGGGGAAACGGCCGGACATGCCGATCACCGCGATGTCGGCGCAGGCGACGTCCGGTCCGTCCGGTGGACCGGCCGGTTCGGGTTCCGGGTCGGGGCTCCGCTCCTCCTCGCCGGGCACGGCCGTGGTCCCGGCCGGGGAACGGCGGGGCACCGGGCGCAGGGTCACCGTGCCGGCGGGGGTGGTGGACGCGGACGGTACGGCGGTGCTGGGCGCCGGGGGCACCGGCCGGGGCGCCGGGGTGACCGGCGGGGCGGGTTCCGGCGCGGGGGTGGGACCGGGGGCGATGCCTCCGGCGTCGGCGTCGGCGTCGGTGCTGGTGTCGGTGTCGCGGCTGTCGTTCTCGGCCTGCGCCGCCGGTTCGAGGGCCGCGCGGTGCAGGGCCGCCGTCCGGCGGCGGGCGCTCAGCAGGGCCGTGGTCATCGCCGGCACGGTCGGGTGGTCGTAGACCGCGACGGCCTCCAGACCGGCGCCGTGCCGTTCGTTGAGATGGCGGACGACCTCGACGGCGCCGATCGAGTCGAGTCCCATCTCGGCGAAGGTCCGCTCGTCGTCGATCTCCTCCGGCCGCAGGTAGAGGACTTGCACCAGGGAGGCGACGACGTCCTCGCGCACCTCGGCCTCGGAGGGCCCGGCGAGGGCCTCCGGTGCGTCCTGCGGTGCGGCCTGCGCCGTCGGCGCCATCGAGGGCTCGGGCAGGGGCGCGGGGCCGGGGGTCGGCACCGTGGTGTTCCCCGGCTTCCCGAACGCCTCCACGCGGGCGAAGTGGCCCCTGACCCGGTCGCGGGCGCCGGTGCCGAGCACCTCCTCGTGCATCCGGACCTCGCGCCCGACCACGTCGTCCAGCCGGGCCAGCACCCGGCCGGCCAGTTCCTGCTTGAGCCGGCGTACGGCTCCCTCCGGCCGGGCGGCGAGCGCGCGGGCCCGGTCCAGCGCCGCCGGCAGCACCTCGGCGCGCGGCAGCACCGTCACCATGGCACCGTGGCGGTGCAGTTCGGCGCCGGACAGGGACCTGCCCGTGAGCATCATCTCGTCCGCGAGGGCCGAGCCGAACCGGCGTTCCAGGACGTAGGTGGCCCCCATGCCGGGGGTGAAGCCGTACGCGACGAAGTTGGCGCTGTAGACGCTCTCCTCGGCAAGCAGCACCACGTCGGCGTACAGCCCGAAGGCCAGGCCGCCTCCGGAGGCGTGCCCGTCGATCGCTGCGACCACCGGGCGGTCGCAGCGCAGCAAGCCCTCGTACACGAAGGCCTGGTCGGTGAAGCGTCCCTCGCCGTCGGCCAGGGTCTCCAGGGCCTCGGCGGTGCCGCCCATGCTGAACACGCCGTCGGAGCCCGTGATGACGACCGCTTTGACGTCCGTGCGCGCGGCGACCGCGTCGAAGGCCGTGCGCAGATCGCCCAGCAGCCGCTCGGTGAACATGGACGAGTTCATCCTGATCAGGCCGATCCCTCCGTCCAGGACGACGAGTTCGGCGCCGTCGTCGCGGGAGGAAGCCGTGAGGGCCGGGGCGGGGTCCGGGACGGCGACCGGCGAAGTGTCCGGGGCGTGCTCCGCCGGGGTCGGGGCGGGGGCCGCGACGGGGCCCTTCGCGGGTGCCGTCTCCCGGTCCGTGACGGGCCGTCCCGTCCATCCGCCGGGCCAGCAGCTCTCCTCGCGGAACGGGTAGCCGGGCAGGGGCACCCGGCGGGCAGGCGGACCCGCCTCGGGCCCTTCGGCGTCGTCGGTCTCGCCCGTGACCCAGCGGCGGGCCCGGTCCTCCAGGGTGCCGGCGGTGGTCGCCGCCCCGCGCGCGGATGCGCGGACCTCGGCCGACGCGGTCCCCCGGTAGGCGCGGGGTCCCGGTTCGGCGCCCTTGACCAGGCGTTCCAGGGCCGTGCGCAGCTCCGGCAGACCGTCGGCGACGACCGCGAACCGGACCGGCATCGCGGTGCGGCCCACCCGGAGCGTGTGGGCGAGGTCGTCGAGCCTCGGCAGTCCGTGCTCGCCCGTGCCGGCCGCCGCGGTCAGGTCGGCCCAGGTCTCGGCGGCCTCGTCCAGGGTGGTGCCGGAGTGCACCGCCGCCGCGAACTCCGCCGCCGGGACGGCCTGTTCGGTCGGTGTGTGCGCGGCCAGGTCGTGGGCGAGGGCCAGCCGGCCCGCGGGGTCGAGGCCGAGGTCCTCGAAGGTTTCGCCACCGCTCAGGGCCGCCTCGGGCACTGCGAGGCGCCGGGCGACCAGGGACCGGATCGGCGCGGGCTCCCTCGGGAGGGCACCACCGGGCGCTTCCGTGTCCGGGGTGAGGAGGGCGAGCAGGGCGGCCGCCCGCTCCCTCAGGGCCTCCTCGTCCTTGGCGGACAGCACGAACAGCCGAGGGCCTCGCGGTGCGGGCCGGGCCGGGACCGCCGGGGGCTCCTCGAGGACGACGTGGGCGTTGGAGCCGCCGGCGCCGAAGGCGCTGATCCCGGCGAGTCTCCGGCCGCCGGACGGGCGCGGCCAGGGCGCGGCGCCGCGCTGCACCTCCAGCGGGCCGTCCCCGAAGTCGAGGTGCGGGTTGAGCGTGTCGGCGTGCAGCGAGGGTGCCAGGACGCCGTGCCGGAACTGGAGCAGCACCTTGGTGAGTCCGGCGATGCCGGCCGCGCTCTCCAGATGGCCGATGTTGGTCTTCACCGACCCGATGGCCACGTGCTCGGGCCCGGGCGAGAAGGTGGCCAACGCGGCGCGCAGGCCGTCCAGTTCGATGGGGTCGCCGAGCGAGGTGCCGGTGCCGTGGGCCTCGACGTAGCCGAGGTCGCGCACGTCGGCGCCGGACTCACGGACCGCGTCGGCGACGAGCGCGGCCTGCGCGGTCGGGCTGGGCACGGTGAAGCCGCTGGTGCGGCCGCTGTGGTTGACGCGGGCCGAGCGGATGACGCCGTGGACGTGATCGCCGTCGGCCAGGGCCCGGTCCAGCGGCTTGAGCAGGACCGCTCCGACCCCTTCCCCGGGGACGTAGCCGGTACCGCCCTCGCCGAAGGCGCGGCACCTGCCGTCCCGGGACAGCCAGCGTCCGCGGGCGAGTTGCAGGTATTTCTGCGGATGCGGCATGAGGTTGACCCCGCCGGCGAGCGCGTAGGTGCTCTCGCCGCGGCGCAGACTCTCCACCGCGAGGTGCAGCGCCGTCAGCGACGAGGAGCAGGCGGTGTCGACGGCGATGCTGGGGCCCCGGAAGTCGAAGGTGTAGGAGACGCGGTTGGCGACGGAGGAGTGCAGGGCCACCGGGGCGGCCTCGTCGTCGGGGTCCGGCACGAACTGGAAGTGGTTCCACATGACGCCGGCGAAGACGCCGACCTGCTCGGCGGTGAGGGACTCCGGCGGGTGGCCGGCGTCCTCCAGTGTCTGCCAGGCGATGGTCAGGAACAGCCGTTCCTGCGGGTCCATGCGCTCGGCCTCCCGCCGGGAGATACCGAAGAACAGCGGGTCGAAGCGGTCCATACCGGCCAGGAAGCCGCCCCAACGGCCGTAGGTGCGTCCGGGCCGGCCGGGCTCGGGGTCGAAGAGGGCGTCGTGGTCCCAGCGGTCGGGCGGTACTTCGGTGACGCAGTCCCGGCCGGCCGCCAGGTTGGCCCAGAAGGCGTCCAGGTCGGCAGCCTGGGGGTAGCGCCCGGCGACACCGACGATCGCCACGGGTTCGGGTACCGGGCGGGCGCTCCGCCCGCGGGCCGAGGCGTGCGCGGGCGCGGACGCGGGCGTGGGCGTGGGCGTGGCCACGGGGGCCGACGGCGTCGGGGCGGCCTGGTCCGGCGCGGGGGCGAACAGGCCGGTCGTGAGCGGTCCGGCCGCGTCCCCCTCGGTGTGTACGGCGACCAGCCGGGCCGGGGTGTCCGGCCGGGCCAGGCAGCGGTCCAGCAGGCCGAGCGCGGTTTTGGTGGGCAGCGGCCGCATCCCGGATGCGGCGGAGCGCGCGAGTGCGGCGGTGTCGGCGCGCATGCCGCCCTCGGCCCAGTAGGGCCAGGCGAGGGACAGGGTGCGTCCGGTACGCGCGGGGTCGGCCGCCCGGTGGCCGGCGAAGGCGTCGAGGAAGGCGTTGGCGTAGCCGTAGGCGCACTGGCCGGGGTTGGGCACGACCGCGGACAACGAGGAGAACAGGACGAACAGGGCCGGGTCGCTGTCGGCGGTGGCCCGGTCGAGGTGGAGGGCGCCGGCCAGTTTCGGGGCGAGTACGGCCTGGGTCTCGGCCGGGTCCCGGCGGAAGTGCAGGGCGTCGTCGGTGCGGCCGGCGCAGTGCAGGACCGCGTCGATACGGCCGTACAGCTCGCGGCACCGGGCGGCGACGGCCGCGGCGTCCTCGGGGCGGGAGACGTCCGCGCGCAGGTAGTGCGCCTCGCCGCCCCGTGCGGCGCAGCGGTCGAGCAGGGCGGTGGTCGTGGCGTCGGCCGGCCGGGTTCCGCACAGCACCAGACGGGCCCCGTGTGTGCCGGCCAGGTGTTCGGCCAGGAGCGAGCCGATGCCGCCCGCTCCACCGGTGACCAGGCAGACGGCTCCCCGGGGCAGGGCGGGCGTGTCCGGTCCGTCGAGGGTGTGCGGGGTGAGGCGGCGCACGTGGCGCTCGCCGTGCCGGTGCATGCTCTCGCTGTCCTCGCCGCCGTCGGCCGCCTCCGCCAGCAGGACGTCCGCGAGTTCCCCCGCGTCCGGCGCGCCGACGACGCAGGTGCTGCGGCAGCGCAGGGCCGGGTTCTCCGCGGTGATGCCCCGGGCCAGGGCGCCGATCGCGCCGTGCTGCGGGGCCGCGTCCTCGTGGTCGGCGCGGTACAGGAAGCGGAGTTCGCGGGTGGTGTCGGCGGGGCGGGCGGCCAGCGCGCCGGCGAGCGCCCAGACGACGTCGTAGGCGTCGGTGGTGTCGGTGGCGGGGCCGGGCGCGGGTGCGGGGCAGACGGCCAGGACGGTCGGGAGGGCACCCTCGGCGGCGAGTTCGTCCAGCAGACGGCCGAAGTCGGCGCGGCTGCCGGTGGGCAGGTGCCAGGTGTCGGTCCCGGTGCGCTCGTAGACGTCGGCGGGCAGCACGTGCACCGTGCGCCGGCCGGAGGCGGCACGGTGGCGCAAGGCGGCGGGCAGCGCGGGATCGGCGGTCACGACGAGCAGGTCGCCCGGGGGCAGCGGGGCCGGGGTGGCGGCCCGCGGGACCCAGCGGGGTCGGTGGAGACTCAGATGGGGAGCGGACGCCGGGGGTGCCGGGGGCCGTCCAGGCGGCTGCGCGGGGGCGGTGGCCGCCGCCGCGCTCGGTGCCGCGGCGGCCCGGTCCTCGGCCGGCAGCGTGACGGTGTGCCGCTGGGCCAGGTGGCGCGCGACGGAGGCGACGTCCGGGTACTCGAAGAGCAGCGTCGGGTAGAGGCGCCCGTCGACGGCCTTCTCCAGTTCGGTGCTCAGCTCGAGCAGCGTCACCGAGTCCAGACCGAGTTCGTAGAAGCCCCGTCGGGGGTCCACGGCGTCCGGGTCCCGGCCCAGCAGGCCGCCGATCAGGGTGCGCAGGTGCGCGACGAGCCGCTGCTCGGGATCGCCGCCCGTCGCGGCGGCGGGCCCGGGCCGCTGCTGCGGCGGTGCGGACGGGAGGTCCAGCAGGCGGGTGATGAGGCCCGCGTGCCGCACCCGCTTGCAGCTCAGCTTGGTGAACTCGGCGACGAAGCGGCCCTGTTCGTCGTAGACCAGGCAGTCGTTGTGCATCACGTCGCCGGACGGGGCGACGGTCTCGGCCGTCGGCACGTGGACCCAGCAGGGTCCGGTCACCGCGCGCGGGGCGCGGAACCTCGCGATGTGGACCGGGATGAACGGGTCGGGTCCGGGTGGCGGGCGGTGGCCGAAGGTGACCAGGGTGGCGGCGTCGAGCTTCGCCGGGTGCAGATGGAAGGCGCTCTCCTGGTCCCGGGAGGCGGGGTCCAGTTCGAGGCGGGCCAGCAGACCGCCCGTGTCGAGGAGGTGGAGTTCGCCGAAGCCCTTCATGGGCGGCCCGTGCTCGATGTCCTCGGCCCGTGCCTGCCGGTACAGCTCGGCCATGTCCCGGCTGCGCACGGCGCGGGTGAGCAGGGCGCGCGGGTCGATCGGCGGGGGCGGGGGTTCGTCGGTGAACTCGAGCCGGGCCGAGAAGTGCGGGCGCCAGGGCAGGCCGTCGGAGTCCGCCGTCGCCGGGTCCGTGCCCGGCGCCACGGCCGCGCCGGCCGCCTCCACCGGGCGGGCGCCGGTGGCGTCCGGGGCGCCGATCGTGACGCGTACGGCCAGGTCGCGTCCCACGGCGGTGGCCATGGGCTCGGCGAAGAGCACGTCCCGCAGCGTCGCCCGCTCGGTGTCCAGGTCCTGGGCGCGCAGGATGCGGTACACGATGTCGAGGAAGGTCGCGCCCGGCATCACCGACACCTGGTGGATGCGGTGGTTCTGCATGATGAAGTCGTCGTGCGGCAGTGAGAGGTGACACTCGATCGGGTCGTTCACGGCGTGGCTTCCCCCTCGTGTCCGAGCCGGCGGACGGCGTCCTCGCGCAGCCGGGTCCGGTCCGTCTTCCCATGGGTGTTCAGTGGTGCGTCGGGCAGCCACCACAGGTGCCGGGGCAGCATGTAGGGCGGCAGCCGCTCGGCGAGCCGTTCGGCCAGGTGCGTGGTGTCGGGTTCGGCGTCGCCGAGCAGGTAGCCGACGAGCCGGGTGCCGCCGGGCGCCGGGAGCGCGAACACGACGGCGTCGGTGCCGGAGGTGTCGCGCAGGGCCGCCTCCACCTCGCCGACCTCCACCCGGTAGCCGTTGACCTTCACCTGGGCGTCCTTGCGGCCGAGGTGGACGAAGCCGTGCGGGGTGGCGCGCACCTGGTCCCCGGTGCGGTACCAGCGCCGGCCGTTGTGCTCCAGGAACCGGCCCGCGTCCTGGGCCGGTTCGAGGTAGCCGCGGAACATCTGGGGCCCGGTCAGGGCGAGTTCGCCGGTGCCGTCGACGGGCGTGCCGTCCGGGCCGAGGAGCATCGCCGCCATCCCGGTGTTCGGCACGCCGATCGGCACGGTGGCGCCGTATTCCGGGGCGGACAGGTCCTGGCCGGGATGCCAGCGGAACGCGGTGCAGGCGATGGTCAGTTCGGTGGGGCCGTAGATGTTGTCGAGGACGCCGTCGGGCGCGGCGCGCTGCCAGTAGCGCGCGGTGTCCACGTGCAGGGGCTCCCCGGCGAACACGGACTGGCGCAGGCCGGCGAGGCTCCCGGGGGCGAGCCGGTCGGCACGCTGGAGGCCGCGCGCGAGGCTGGGGGTGCTGTGCCAGACGGTCAGTCCGTACCGGCGCACCCAGCGTGCCGGGTCCAGGGCCTGGAGCCGGGACAGGACGCACACGCACGCCCCACCGGCCCAGGCCGGGAAGATGTCGCACATCGCCAGGTCGAAGGTGGTCTCGTGGACCTGGCTGAACCGGTCCTCGGGCCGCACGCCGTAGCGGGAGAGCGAGGCGGCGAGGAACGCCGAGACGTTCCCGTGGCTGACCGGCACGCCCTTGGGTGTGCCGGTGGAGCCGGAGGTGAAGAGGATGTAGGCGAGGTCGTCGGGCGTCCCCGCGGCCGACCGGCGGCCGAGCCCGGCGCCGGGTTCGGACAGTTCCTCCACCGTCAGGACGCGGGCACCGCCGACGGCACTGGGCAGCTTCGCGGGCAGGGCGGTGCGGTCCGTGCCCGGGGCCAGGGCGACGTGGACGGGTGCGGACTCCAGGAGGCGGGCCACCTGCCCCGCCGCGTCCGGGGCGGCGATCACGGCACCGCAGCCCGCGGCCCGCAGTACAGCGGCGTTGCGGGCCACCGGGTTCTCCGGGTTCAGCGGCACGGCGGGAGCGCCGGCGTGGAGAGCGGCGAGCAGGCCGATGTACGCCTCGGGGGTCTTGGCGGCGAGCACCGCCACGGGTGCGCCCGGCTCGGCGGCCGCGACGACGGCGGCGGCCCAGGTGCGGGCGAGCGCGTCGACCTCGGCGTAGGTCCAGTGGCGGTCGAGGATGCGCAGGGCGGGGCCGTCGGGATTGCGGGCGAGGCCGTCGGCGAACCAGTCCTGGAGCATTCTGGCGGCGCCCGGCCGGGTGTCCGGCGCGCCGGGCGTCACCGGTCCGCCAGACAGCCGCTGACCACGCGCCACAGGTCGGCCGGGGTGGCGAAGCTGGCCGGGGCCAGGGCTCCGTCGGGGAACTCGATGCCGTAGGCGTCCTCCAGCCGGGCGGACAGGCCGACCATGCCGAGGGAGTCCAGGCCGTGCGCGGGCAGCGGGACGTCGGCGCGCAGCGCGGCGGTCGGGGGGTAGTCGGTGAGTGCGGCCCTGACCAGCTTCTCGAAGGTCTCGTCCCAGTTCGTCGCCACGGTGCGCCTCGTCCTTCTCGTCGTCGCCGGGGTGGTGCCGGTGTGTGCCGGGTGATCCGTATCGCCGTGCGGCGCGCGGCCGGTTCCGGGAACGTCGCGGAATGGGCGTGCGGGCCCGTTCGAGATAAATTCCGGCGCGGGGATGCTAACGACGGAATTTCCGCCGCCGCAAGGGCGTCCGGGTACTTTTTCGGCGTGCGCACTATTGAGCAGAATTCCGGCCCGAAAAGGGCGGACCATCTGGGTTCTTCTTTTTGTTTCCGGCCCCCGGGAATCAGGAGCTCGGCGGCGCCCGTCGCCACAGGAGGACGCCACGCATGCCGCAGCGGGTGCTGATCGCCGGTACGTCGCCGCTCCTCGCGGGCCGGCTCGCCGCCCGTTTCCTGGCGGCCGCGGATCGTGCCGCCGAGACCGAGGTGGTCCTGCTCTCCGTCGTCCGGTCCCGTCCCGGGGCGCCCGCCCCGGGACGGGAGGAGCTGGCCCGGTTCGTGACGGAACCCGGCAGCGGGGCCGAAGGGCCGGGCGCGCTCGACGCGGGGCGGCTGACCGTGGTGTGCGTCGAGCCGGACGGCGTGGACGCCGAGCTGAAGAGCTGGACGGCGCAGCAGGTGTGGTGCGTGGTGCCGGGCTGGGACCCGTCACGGCTCCGTGGTGCACGCGCGGACGCCGCGCTGGCCGGCTCGCTGCTCGCCGCGCTGCCCGGCCTCGGGGCCCGCCGCTATGTGCAGGTGGGCCAGGACCCGGCGCCGGACGACGACCGGGCGCGGCGGTCCTGCCGGGACCTGGAACGGCCGGCCGTGGAGGCGTGCCTGGACTCCGGGGTGTCCTGGCGGATGCTGCGCACGGCACCGGTGGTGGACGCGCGGGCCCCGGCGCTGGGCGAGTGCCCGCCGGGCGCCCACCGGTTGCTGTGGGCGCTGGACTCGGTGCGCGCGGAGGTGGCGGACCGGGTGCCCGACTGGTTCGAGCGGCAGCCGCTGCGGGTGGCCGGTGCGGCGGGTCTCGGCCTGCCTCTGCTGACCGCGGAACGGGCTGCCGGGGAACTCTGGCGGGCCGGCGCGCCCGGGGACCTGCCCGACGGCTTCGCCTCGGTGCCCCAACCCGTCCCGGTCCCGCTGACCGACGTGCTCGCCCGGGCCGGCGCGGTGCACGGCATCGACGTCCGCCCGGTGTCGGACCGGTCGGCGTTCAACGCCGTCGACCGGCTCCTGGACCTCCGCCTGACCGGCGTACGCCGTCACGCGGTACGCCTGCGCGAGGCGGCACCGGCCAGACCGTCCGGTGCGGCGGAGGCGGCCCGGTCCGGTGCCCCGCCGCGCGGCACGTCACGGTCCGAGCCGGACGGCTCGGACACGGCCGCGACCGCGCCCGGGGAGGCTCCGCCGGCGCCTTCCGCCGACGGGACCGCCCCCTCGGAGGACGCCCCGCCCCTCTCCCCCGCCGGGCAGTGGGAGTTGTTCGGCGCGGTCCGGTCCGGTCGGGCGGCGCCGGACGCGGCGCGGGGCACGGGTGAGCTGCGGCAGCGCGTCGTGGACGTGGCGGGGCGGCCGCTGGTGCTGTTCGAGGGCGGCAGCGGCGAGGGTCCGCCGCTCCTGGTGCTGAACGCGCTCGGGCAGGGACCGGGTTTCCTGACCCGGCTGTGCGCCCACCTGGCCCCGCACCACCGCGTCGTCACCTGGCAGGTACGCGGCACCGAACGGGAGGACCCGCCCTGGGGGACCCGGCACCAGCTCGACGACATCGACGCGGTGCTGCGGGCCGTCGGCGCCGAGCGCGCCCATCTCCTCGGCTGGTGCACCGGTGCCAAGATCGCCACCGCCTTCCAGCAGCACCGTCCGGAGGCCGTCGCCTCCCTGGTGTTCCTGAACGCCACGTTCCGGCAGAACGACCGCTGGGACGGCATGGACACCAAGTACGAGTCCGATCTGGCGGCGGTGTGCCGTGCGCTGGACCGCAGGCCGGAGAAGGCCGCCTGGATGCTGGACCTGCTGGCCCCGGGCGCCGCGGGCGGCGGAGGCAGCCCCGGCGCCCGGGACGCGGGAGTGCTCGGGGTGCTGAGCCGGGCACTGGCCGACGAGGTGCGGCGGCCCTTCCGGGACGCCGAGGTGTTCGTGCGGTACGCCCGTCAGCTCGTGGACCTCTGGCGGCTCGACTCGGCGGCGCAGGCGCCCCGGGTGGCCGTGCCGACGCTGTTCGTCTGCTCGGAGTTCGACGGCATCTCCTCCCCCGCCCGGGCCCGCGAGGCCGCGCGCTGCTTCCCGCACGCCCGGTACGCGGAACTGGCCGTCGCCGGCCACTACGCGCCGCACGACCGCCCCGTCCTGGTGGCGGAGCTGATCACGGAGTTCGTCCGCGCGCCGCGGGAGGTCGCCGATCTCGTGCGGTACGCGGAGATCACCTGGCACATCGACACGGAAGGAACTGCGCGGTGACCGAGGCCAAGGCCTTCGACCGGGTCGCGGACGACTACGACCGGATGCGGGGCGGAATGGAACGCGGCAGGCAGGCCGCGGCACAGCTGGCCGGGGACCTGGCTCCGGGCCCGGTGCTCGAGGTGGGCGTCGGCACGGGCATCGTGGCGGCGGGGCTGGCCGAACTGGGCCACGACGTGCGCGGCGTCGACGTGTCGCCGCCGATGCTGGCACGGGCGGCCGAACGGCTGCCGGGGCGGGTCTGCGTGGGGGACGCGAGGGCGCTGCCGTTCGCCGACGGCAGTTTCGCCAACGTGGTGTTCACCCACGTCCTGCACCTCGTCGGGGACATGCCCCGGGCGTTGCGCGAGACGGCGCGGGTGCTGCGTCCCGGCGGGCGGCTGCTCGCGGTGCACGGAGATCCCGCCGCCGATCCGGACGAGCTGGTCGACGTACTGGACCGGCTGGCGGTGCTGCAACCGCGGCGCCCCGACACGCCCGAGGGTCTCGACACGGCGGCGCGGGAGGTGGGGCTGGAGCGGCTGCGGCACGAGTTCGCCCCCGACTACGAGCGGGCCACGACCCCCCGGCAGCTCCTGGAGAGCCTGGAGCGCCGGCTGCCGCCGTACCTGTGGGACGTCGACGACGACACCTGGGCGCGGGTCGTCGAGCCCGCGCTGGCCGCCCTGCGCGCCCTGCCCGACCAGGACCGCCCCCGGGTGCAGCAGTGGCGCGTGCACCGCAGCGTGTACGTCAGGAGCTGAGCCGCCGCGTTCCCGCTCCGGCGGCCGGGGACGACGGGGCGGGCCGCCCGCCGTCCCCGGCCGGTGGTGTCCGGACCGGGGTGCTCGGCGCGGCGGGTCAGCGCGGTATGAGTTCGAAGGCGATCGCCGGACGGCCGCCGAAGCGCGCCCCCATCGCCCGGGCCAGTCCCAGCAGCGGGCCGCGGACGTCGGTGACGGGCGGCTGCATGGCCGCCAGGTAGCTGGCGTGGGCCTCCAGCGAGGCCACCGCCCGGTCGATGTGGTCGGTGACGTCCACGGCGTGGGTCGGCCTGGGCGAGTTGGAGACCGCCACGTAGCGCACGCCCTGCCAGGGGCCGGGGCCGTCCTCGGGGAAGATCCAGCGGTTGGCCGCGTCGCCCACCGCGTCGAGCAGGGCGCGGCCGGTGTTGCGGTGGTCCGGCGAGTTCCAGCGTCCCGTCGACGTGTGGTCGTGGTGGCAGAAGCCGAGGACCAGCTCGGGACGGTGGCGGCGGATCGCGGCGGCGAACTCGCGGCGCAGCTCGGCGGAGTACTCGATCCGGCCGTCGGGGTGGTCGAGGAACTCCACTCCGGCCGCTCCCACCACGGCCGCGCTGGCCCGCTGCTCCGCCTCGCGGACCTCGGCGGCCTTCTCGGGCGCCATCGAGTCGATGCCGGCCTCGCCCCGGCTGGCCACCAGGTAGGCGACCGACTTCCCGGCCGCGGTCCAGCGGGCCACGGCGCCCGCCGCACCGAATTCCATGTCGTCGGGGTGCGCCACCACGGCAAGGGCGCGGGTCCAGTCCTCGGGCATTTCCTGGAATTCATCCGTCATGCCCCGAAGATAACAGCGCGCTTTCCGGTCCCGGTACCCCGGAATTGCCTTTCTCCGTATCGCTCAAAAGTGAGCAGATCCAGCGGTGGCGAAGCGCGAGAATCCGGCTGATCCCCGTCGGCAGTCCGGCCACCGGTTCGCCGAGGTACCGCGAGCGAGAGGACAGCACATGCAGTCGACCAGCACCATGACCTGGGATCCCTGGCAGCCCGCGCCCTACGAGCAGACGGAGGGTGCTCCGCTGCTGCTGCACGGCCAGGTGGCCAACCACTACCGGGGGCAGATCGAGGGCGAGGGCGTCCAGCAGGTCCTCATCGCCCTGTCCCCCGACGGGGCGAGTGTGTTCACGGCGCTGGAACGGGTGACGGGCCGGATCGGCGACCGCAGCGGCAGCTTCGTCCTCCAGGTCACCGGGACCACCGGCGGGGGCGCGGCCAAGGCCACCCTGGAGGTGCTGGAGGGTTCCGGAACGGGCGGGTTGGCCGGTTTGCGCGGGACCGGCACCTACTTCTGCGACAACCCGGGTCCGGACGGCCACGCGGCGATCGCGTTGGACCACTCCTTCGAGTAGTCCCGGCGATCCGCGTGCGCCCGCACCGGCGAGGGCCTAGGCTCGCGAACGCCGGAGGTGCACGCGGAGGTTGCACGCCGAGACGATCATCGTCCTGAGGAAGGAAACCTTTCATGTCCCCCATTGGGCAGCTGGCAGCGGTCACCCTCGACGCGCCGGACCCGAAGGCTCTGGCCGAGTTCTACAGCGCCGTCACGGGCTATCAGACGCTCTTCGCGAGCGAGGACTTCGCCTACATCGGTTCCGAGGACGGCTCGAGCCGCATCGGTTTCCAGCGGGTCCAGAGCCTGAAGCAGCCGACCTGGCCCGGTGACGACAAGCAGATGCACCTCGACTTCAGCGTCAGCGACCTGGACGAGTCGGTGGAGCGGCTGACCTCGCTGGGGGCCACCAAGCCGGACCACCAGCCGGGCGGCGAGAAGTGGGTCGTCCTGATCGACCCGGCCGGTCACCCGTTCTGCGTCACCACCATGGCCTGAGGCCGCGCCCGCCGGGCGACGACGACGCGAGGAGGCCGCGGCACTCACCCGAGTGCCGCGGCCTCCTCGTGCGGTCTCAGTCCGCCCAGTACTGCGGGGTCAGGCAGCCGTCGTTCCCGCTGCCCTCCAGCATCAGGCTGTCCCAGCGGCCGCCGCCCTGCTCCTTGGACACCCAGTCCTGCATGTACGTGGCACGCGGCGCCGCGGGGTCGGTGCGGGCGTCGATGCCCATCAGCTTGTACATCGTGCCCAGCGACTTCATGTGGATGAGGAAGTGCATCCGCTCCATGGTCCCGAACAGTTCCTCGAAGACCAGCGCGGTGGCGTCCCCGTCGGCGTTCAGGTTGGTGTTCTCGGCGACCGTGCGGGCGAACAGGCGGGCCTCGGCCCGGTACTTGTAGCTGAAGTCGACCACCCGGTGCATGATCACCCCGGCGGTGGCGGTGTTGAGGAGCCGGTCGGCGGGGACGGCGGTCTGGTGCTGCGCCGGCTGCACCTCGAACCAGGGCTCGTCCCGGTCGGCGGCCAGCGGACTCATCGACGGGTCCTGGGCCATGGTCTGGGTGGCGGTGCCGAACATCCCCCACCGGTGCGGGAGCATCATCGTCTCCCGCACGCTGCCGGGCACGAACGCGGCCTGCCACGCGTCGGCCTGGTGCTGGGAGACATGGCCGCCGAGCACCCCGTCCCGGAAGTCGCGGGGGCCGCCCATGTGCAGCAGCCGCTCGTAGTCCTCCAGGGACCGGAAGTGGATCAGCCAGTGCAGCCGGTCCTTGACACCGAAGGTCTCCTCGTAGACGAACACGGTCGCGAGGCCGGGATGCTTGGTGTTGACGAACTCCGCGGCCTCACGGGCCAGCCGGCGCGCGCTGTCGCCCTGGCCGGCGGCGATCTGCGCGACCCGCTCCACGACGACCCCGGCGTTCGCCGAGTGCAGGATGCGGTCGGTGGGCTGCGTGGTCTGGTGCCGGGCGGGCGGAACACCGGGCGTGCCGCTGTCCAGGGTCATGTCGCTCTCCTCGGGTGGGTCAGGGGTGGGTCGGGGGGTGGGGGCCGGCTTGGGTGTAGGCGGCCAGGCGCTCGTCGAGGACCCGTGCCGCCCCGGTCATCAGCAGCTCGGCGATGCGTTCGACGTGCCGCTCGCGCCAGGGCTCCAGGGCGGTGCCGGCGACACAGCGGTTGAACGCGCCGGCCGCGGGCCCGCAGTGCACCTGGTAGTTGGCCCGCTCGGCGGGGTCGCCGTCCTGGGCGGCCCGGTTGGTGCGGGCGAAGTACGACTTGAACAGGAGCGCCATCCGGTGCCGGGGGTCGCGCTCGGCCCGTTCGATCTCCCGGTCGCGTCCGGTGTCCCGGTAATGGGCGCACGTCTGCTTCCACACCTGGTCCAGCGGGGCGCGCAGACAGTCACGTTCCAGCCAGGTGCGGGTGGCCTCGTCCAGGTCGTCCAGGCCGCTGTGGCCGCGGTAGAGCTGGTACAGCTTGTTGGCCCGGGCCGCGAAGAGGGTGCCCTTGCGGACCACCTGAACGCGGGAGCCGAGTTCGAACAGGTCGCCCGCGGGCGCGTACGCGGTGTCCTGGACGTCCAGGGCGGCCAGCAGGTCCTTCACGGCGTCCGAGGTGCCGGCCTGGGGCGAGCACTGGTTGACCGAGCCGGTGACCACGAAGTCGGCGCCGAGCACGAAGGCCGCGGCGACCGCCTCGGGGGTGCCCAGCCCTCCGCAGGCGCCCACCCGCAGTCGGCGGACGTAGCGGTGCTGTGCGGTCACCCGCGCGGCGAGCGCGGCCGTCGTCGGCACCAGGGCCAGGCTGACCCCGCCGTCGGTGTGGCCGGCCGAGTCGCCCTCCACGCAGATGTCCTGCGCCACCGGCAGCCCGCGTGCCGCGTCGGCCTCGGCCGCGGTCAGCGCGCCCCGGGCGACCAGGCGCCGCAGCAGCTCCTCGGCGGGCGGCGCCATGAAGTGGGCGGCCACCTCGGGACGCGAGCACTTGGCGACCAGGGTGCGTACGGCGACGGGCGTGCCGTCCGGGGTGCGGTGGGCGCCGGTGAACCGGAACCGGACGAGCGCCGGGGTGACGGCGGTGAAGGCGGCGGCCTCCACGTGCCGGACGTCGTGCCGCAGCAGCAGGTCGGTCAGGGCGTCCTCGGCGCCGGGACGCGTCAGGTCGTGCAGCACGTTGACGCCGTAGCGGCCGTCGAGGCCCGGGGTGCGGGCGAGTTCGGCGAGGGCCTTGTCGACGGTGTCCAGGTCCAGTCCGCCGGCGCCGAAGTAGCCGCGCAGGCCCGCTCTTCCGAGCCGGGCGACCAGTTCCACCGAGGACACCCCGCGGAACATGCTGCCGGCGAGGTAGGCGTAGCGCACGCCGTGGTCCTGCCGGAACTCCGCGCTGCCGAGCCGGGCCGCGGCGGGGTCCCGTACGCTGTCCGGCCCCGGGTCGACGGCCGGGTCCTCCCGCCGCACCGCCACCGGCACGGGGACGGGGCCGGGGCCGGGGACGGGCTGCTCCCCCTGCTGCGGCTCCCCGTGCTGCGGCTGCGGCACGGTGTCCGGCTCGGCCCGTACCGACTCCCACATCTGCCGCAGCATCGGGCGCGGGCCGAACTCGTCGGCCTCGGTCACGCCCCGCCGGATCAGTTCCCGCAGCGTCTCGTGCCAGCGCACCGGGGCCGCGATCTGCCGGGCCAGCAGGTCCGCCACGCCGTCGGCGGGATAGGCCCGGCCGGTGACGTTGGCGATCACGGGGATGCGCGGTGGCCGGAAGTCGACGGTGTCGAGGAACGCGGCGAAACGCTCCTGAGCGGGGCGCATGTGCCGGGAGTGGAAGGCGCCGCTGGTGGCCAGCGGGACGCAGCGGGCGCCCGGGGTCGCCCGCACGGCGGCGCGGAGCGCCTTGACGCTCTCGGCCGGCCCCGACACCACCACCTGGGTGGCGGTGTTGAGGTTGGCCAGGTCGACGTCGGTGGCGCCGCTGCGGTCGAGCAGGGCCCGGACGGCGTCCGGCGACAGGCCGACGACGGCCAGCATGGCGCCGCCGTCCGCCTCGCCCATCAGCTCCCCGCGCCGGCACACGATCCGCAGGCCGGTCTCGAAGTCGAAACAGTCCGCGGCGAGCAGCGCGTTGTACTCGCCGAGGCTGTGTCCCGCCAGGACGTCGGGTGCGGGCCCCTCCGCCAGCGCCCGCGCACAGGCGAGCGCGTTGACCACGTACAGCGCGGGCTGGGTCCACCGGGTGCGGTTCAGCCGGCCGTCGGGGTCGTCCAGGCACAGGGCGCGCACGGACTCGCCGAGGACGCGGTCGGCGGCCGCCACGTACTCGGGGAAGCGGTCGAAGAGCTCCTGCCCCATTCCGACGCGCTGCGCGCCCTGGCCGGCGAAGAGCCAGGCCCTCACGCGCCCGGGCGGAGCTGGTACGGCAGCAGCACGGTGTCCTCGATGGTGCCGGGCACGAAGGAGCGGCCCCAGGTGCCGCCGCCCTTGAATTCGGCGATGAACTGCCGCTCGCCCAGCGCCCGGAAGTCGGCGTCCGTGCGCTCGAGTTCGAGCAGTTCCTGGTAGGCGTCGAAGTCCTTGAGGTGGATGAGCCAGTGCAGCCGGTCCATCACACCGAAGGTCTCCTCGTACAGGTACGAGGTGGCGCGGCCGGGCAGCTTGCGGTTGACCTCGTTCTGCCAGGCGAACGCGTAGAGCCGGGCCTCCTTGCGGAACTCGTGCGAGGCCTGGCCGGTGCGGTGCAGGGTGAGCAGGGAGTTCGCGGAGTGCAGCAGCTCGGTGTCGGACTGGTCGGTCTGCAGTTTGGCCGGGTCCACCCAGAGGTCGCCGCTGTCGTGATCGTCCTCCTCGTGCACGAGCCCGTGCTGCGGGACGAGGATGCGTTCGCGCACGGAGCCCTCGACGACGGCCCGCCCCCACACGCCGGCGCCCGCGTCCTCGGGCACCCGGTCGCTCTCCAGCAGGTCGATCATCTTCTCGTCGTGGTCGACCATGTGCAGGCTGATGGCGTAGTCGTTCGGGGTCTTCCAGTGGATCAGCCAGTGCACCCGGTCCTGCTTGCCGAACGCCTCCTCGTAGAAGTAGAAGGAGGCGCCGTTGAGGTCGGACTGGTTCATGTAGGCGATCACGTCGGCGAAGAGCTTGCGGCCCTCGTCGCGGTGCTCGTACTTCAGCTGGGCGCTGCGGGCGATGGTGAAGCCCGAGTTGCCCGAGTGCAGCAGCTTGTCGGCGGGCACGGGGCTCTGGGCCGACGCGGGGCTGGGACCGGCCGCGCTCCGGGGGGTCCGCTGGTCCATGAATGGCCGTCCTTCCAGTGCGCAGGATGCGTGGCTCGTGCCGGGCCTGGGGCCGGCGCGAGCCACGCTAGGCGGACCGCCGTCCGGGGGCTGCACAACTTTGAGCAGGCGGGGGACGGTCCCGCCCGCCCGGGGTCAGCCGGCCGCGGACGTCTCCTGGGCCGGCTCCTCGGCGGCCGGGTCGCTGCGGCGGGGCATCTCCTTGAGGAACAGGGACACCAGGAGGGCGATCCCGACCAGCAGGACGCACACCAGGAACATGTCGCCCATGGCGTGCGCGTAGCCGTCCAGGGCGTCCCCGCGTGCCGGTTCGGGCAGCCGGTGCAGGGCCGTGACGCCCTGGTCGGCGGCGCGTGCCGCGTCCTGGCCGACGTCCGCCAGCCGGTCGGCCACCCGGCTGGACAGGACGGTGCCGAGGACGGCGACCCCGACCGCGGAGCCCATGCGCTGGAAGAAGTTGGCGGAGCTGGTGGCCGCGCCGATGTCCTGCGGCGGCACGGAGTTCTGCACGGCGGTGATGACGGGCTGCATCACCAGGCCGACGCCGGCGCCGAACAGGAAGGCGTACACGCCGATCTGCCAGTAGGGGGTGTCCGCGTCGATCCGGGACAGCAGCAGCATGGTGACGACCAGGAGTGCGGAACCGGAGACGGGGAACACCTTGTACCGTCCGGTCTTGCTGATCAGCTGCCCGGACGCGATGGACGTGAAGGTCAGCCCGAACATCGCGGGCAGCATGGCGAGTCCGGAACGCGTGGACGACATGCCCATGACAGCCTGGAAGTACAGCGGCAAGTACACGATGCCGGCGAACATGGCGGCCCCGGCCAGCAGGCCGAACAGGGCTCCGACGCCGAAGACCGGGTTGCGGAACAGGCGCATGGGAATGACGGGTTCGGCCGCCCGGTTCTCCACCCACACGAACAGGGCGGCCAGCACGACGGCACCGGCGGCCAGCGCCAGTGAGCCGGGGGCGGCCCAGCCGTGCGCCTCACCGGCCCAGTTGAGGTACAGCAGGGCGCAGACGACGGCACCGGCCACCAGGGCGGCGCCGGTGAAGTCGATGGTGTGCCGGCGCTGGGGACCGCGGACGCGCAGGCCGACGGCGGTCGCCACCAGGGCCAGCACGCCGACCGGCACGTTGACCAGGAAGATCCAGCGCCAGCCCGGTCCGTCCGTGAACCAGCCGCCGACCAGCGGCCCGATCACGCTCGACAGGCCGAACACGGCCCCGAACAGGCCCTGGTAGCGGCCCCGGCGCTCCGGTGGCACCACGTCGGCGATCACGGCGAGCGCCAGCACGAACAGACCGCCCGCGCCGAGGCCCTGGATGCCGCGGAAGACGATGAGCTGCCCGATGCTCTGGGCGACGCCGCACAGCACGGACCCGACGACGAAGACGCCGATGGCGCACTGCACCACGATCCGGCGGCCGTAGAGGTCGGACACCTTGCCCCACAGCGGGGTGACCGCCATGGAGGTCACCAGGTAGACCGTGACCACCCAGGGCAGGCGTTCGAGACCACCCAGTTCGCCGACGATGCTGGGCAGGGCGACACTGACGACGGTCTGGTCCAGGGCCGACAGCAGCATCCCCGCCATCACACCGGCGATGGCCAGGGCGGCCTGACGAGGCGTGGGCAGGGCCGGTGCCGCGTCCGCGGGCCCGGGGGCCGCCTCTGCGGAGTTCTCCATGGGGGGTGCTTCCTTCCGTGGTGGTGAAGGGCGGCCGGGTGCTACGGCACCCGCGCCGCCGGGCCTGATACGGGTACGCCGTCCGTCACCTGGCGGGTGACGAAGCGCAGGTCGAGGATGGCGGCACGGGCGGCCGCCGGCCGGGGTTGTGCCGGCGGCACGGGAGAGGTCGGGCGTTCGTCCGGCGGCACGGGAATCGGGGCGGGGCCGTCGTCGGTCTTCCGGTCCAGCCACAGCCGCCGTCGGGTGTAGGCGGGCGCGGGCAGCGGCTCGCGCACCGGTACGCCCGCCGGCCGCTCGGCCGGGTCGAGGGCGGAGGCGACAAGGTGGGCGTTGGTGCCGCCCAGGCCGAAGGAACTGATCCCGGCCACCCGCCGCGCGGGCGGTACCGTCCACGGTTCCTTCGCGGTCACGGGCCGGAACGGCGAGTGGGCGAAGTCGAAGCGCGGGTTGGGTGTCTCGCAGAACAGCGTGGGCGGCACCACCCCGTGCTCCAGGCTCAGCGCGACCTTGATCAGGCCCGCCACCCCGGCCGCGTTCAGCAGATGGCCGACGTTGGCCTTCAGACTGCCGATGCCGCAGCGGCCGTACGGCTCCTCGGCGCCCCCGAACGCGTCGGTGAGCGCCTTGAGTTCCATCGGGTCGCCGATCCTGGTGGCCGTCCCGTGCGCCTCCACCAGTCCTATCTCCTCGGCCCGGCGCCCGGCCGCGGCCAGGGCCCTGCGGACGACGTCGGTCTGCGCGGCCGGGTTCGGTGTGGTCGTGCCCATGGTGTGGCCGTCGTTGTTCACGGCGACCGCCTCGATCACCGCGTGCACGCGGTCGCCGTCGCGCAGGGCGGCGGCCAGCGGTTTCAGCAGGACCGCACCGCAGCCCTCCCCCGGCACGATGCCGTCGGCCCCCTCGTCGAAGGGGCGGCAGCGGCCGGTGGGCGACAGCACGCGGGCCGCGCTGAACTCCAGGTAGGGCCGCTCGTCCAGCAGCACCTCCACCCCGCCGGCCAGGGCCAGTTCCGTCTCCCCGGACAGCACGCTGCGGCATGCCAGCTGCACACTCACCAGGGAGGACGAACAGGCGCTGTCCACCACCAGGCCGGGGCCCCGGAAGTCGAAACGGTGGGCCACCTGGGCGGCCAGGAAGTTCTGGTCGGACTGGAGCACGTCGGGGCGCAGCGGCGCGCGCAGCGGGTAGGAGGAGATCCGCCCGCCGACGAAGACGCCCACGTCCCGGCCGCGCAGTTCCTCGCCCCGGTAGCCGGCGTCGGCCAGGCAGTCGCGGGTGGCCTCCAGGAACAGTCTGATCCCCGGGTCCAGCACGGTGGCCTCGTCGTCGCCGAGCTGGAACGGCCCGGGGTCGAACAGGTCGAGGCCGTCCAGGAAGCCGCCCCACTTCCCGGTGCTGCGTCCCGGTTCGTACTCCGGACGGTAGTGGGCTGCGGTGTCCCAGCGGTCGGCCGGTACCTCGGTGACGGCGCAGCGGCCCTCGACCAGGTTGCGCCAGAAGGTGGCGACGTCCGGGGCGCCCGGGAACCGCCCCGCCATGCCGATGACGGCCACACGGCCGTCGGTACGGCGGTCGGCGGGGGCGGCGGTGGCCCCGGTAACCGGCGCCGGGACAGGGGGCGGCGGCGCGGCGGCGGCAGGGGCAGCGGCCGGTACGGGTGCCTCGGCCGCCGGTACGGGCCGCGGAGCCAGGCCGAGGGACGTCAGGTGGTCGTGGAGCTGCTGCACCGAGGGGTGCTCCAGGAGCAGCGAGGGGGGCAGGCGCTTGCCGACGGCGTCCTCGACGCGCTCCAGCAGTTCCCCCAGCATCACGGATTCCACCCCGAGGTCGGTGAAGTCGGCCGTGGTGTCGAGGTCGGTCTCCGGGGTGCCGAGCACGGCGCACACCAGCGGGACCAGCCAGGCGGGGCCGCTGTCGGCGCGCGCGGGCTCCGGTGCCGGCTCCGGCGGCGCGGCCGGGCTCCCGCCCGTCCGGGTGTCCAGCAGGGTCTCCGCGTCGAAGGAGGCGTCCAGCGGCAGGGCCGGCAGGACGGTGCCGCCCCAGGGCATGGCGATCACCTGCTCCAGGACGCGCAGCCCCGTGGCGTCGTCGACGGTGTCCAGGCCCACGGGGGCGCAGACGTTGTCCTTGCCCCGTGCCGCACCGCTCTCGGTCCACATCGGCCAGGCCACCGAGCGCAGATGGGCGGCCCCGGTACGGACCCGGTGGCCGAGCAGCAGGTCCGCCGCCGCGTTGGCCGCCGCGTAGTCGGTGACGCCGACGGCGAGACGCGGGACGAGGGCGCAGGCCGAGGAGAACGCCACGAAGAAGTCGAGCCGGTCGCCCGCGCACAGGTCGGCGAGCGTCTCCAGGCCGTCGGCCTTGGGCGCGAAGGTCGCGCGGACGGTGGCGGTGTCCTTGCCGACGAAGGCGGGCCGGCCGCCGCCCAGACCGCCGGCGCAGTGCACCACGCCGCCCAGGGGCCCCAGTTCGGACCGCACCCGGTCCAGGAAGGCACCGACGGCGGCGCGGTCGGTCAGCGGGCCGCCGTGGGCCAGGACGCGCGCGCCGAGCCGTTCCAGTCGCCGTACGCCGGCGACGGCCTCGGCTTCGGCGGCACCGAGGGCGCCCGGGGTGTCCCACCGCTCGCGGGGCGGCAGTGGCCGGCCGCCGAGCACCGCGACGGCCCGGGCTCCGCGCTGGACGAGGTGGGCGGCGACCCGGGCGCCGATGCCCCGGGTGCCGCCGGTGACGACGTAGGCCCGGTCCGGGTCCGGGACGAGCGGGGTGTGCCGGGCCAGGGTGGGGCGCAGGACGGGTTCGTAGCGCAGTCCGTTCCGGTGGCAGACCTCCGCGCGCCCGCCCGGCCGGTGCCACTCGCCCCAGAGCGCGGCGGCCAGCCGTTCCGGGTCGGCGGTGGGCAGGTCGGTGTCGAGGACGGTGGTGTCCAGTCGCTGGTACTCGGCGCCCAGGCAGCGCAGGAACCCGGCCATGCGGGCACCGGACGGGCAGGGGGCGGGCCCGTCGAGGTCCTGGAGTCCCCGTACCGTCTGGAGGCCGCGCAGGCGGGCGCCGGGCCGGGCGCCGACGAGCCGGCGGATCAGCAGCAGGCGGGCGGTCCAGGGGCCGGGGGCGGCGGGGTCGGGCCGGTCGAGGTCGGTGAGGTCGATCCAGCCGGCGATCACCGGGTGGCGGGCGAGGAGGTCGCCGGTGACGGCGTCGGCCTGGGCGTCGTCGCCGAACTCCCCCGAGCTGGACGGAGAGCGGCCGTCGTGCACGAGGACCGGGACGACGGCGCCGGGCGGTGCCGTGCGGGCGAGCGCGTCGGCCACGGCCCGGGTCGCGGTGCCGTACAGGCACACCACGGCGCCCTCGGCGGGGCCGCTCCCGTCGGCCGTCTCGCCGGTGGGCAGCCATTCGCGGCGCAGCAACTCGACGTCCTGGGCGTCCCGCGGAGCGGCCGGGGTGGCACGGTCGGGACGCGGGTCCGGGGCGGCGGCGGGTCCGCCGGCGGTGTCCTCCTCGGGAATCCAGCAGCGCATCCCGGCGAAGGGGTAGGTCGGCAGGGAGGTGATGCGCGGTGCGGCGCCGGTGTACAGCCGGGTCCAGTCGACGGGCCCGCCGGCCACCCAGTGCCGGGCGAGCGCGGCGAGGTCGGGGTCCGGGCCGTCCGGCAGCAGGCGTCCCTGGGGCCGGCCGCCGTGGGGCGCCCGGCCGCGTGCGGCGCTCCGGGCGTCCGGGTCCCGGCCGGCCGCGAACTCCGCCAGGCGGGCGGCGGCGTCCGCCTCGTCGTCGGCGACCAGGGCGAGACGTTCGCGCAGGGGTTCGCGGCCCGTCTGGAGGGTCCAGGCGACGTCGGCGAGCGGAGCCGCGTCCGGGCGGCGCAGCCGGGTGGCGAGGCGGGACGCGGCGTCCCTGAGGCGCGTCTCGTCGTGGGCGGAGAGCACGAGCAGCCGGGGTGCCGGGACGGGGGGCGGTTCCTGGCGGGCGGCGGCGGGGAACTCCTCCAGCACCACGTGGGCGATGGTCCCGCCGGCGCCGAAGGAGCTGATGCCGGCGCGGCGGGGGCGCGGTGCGCCGTCCGGTCCGGTCGGTCGCGGCCAGGGGGCGGCCCGGTCCTGGGCGCGGAAGGGCACGGCGCCCCAGTCGATGTTCGGGTTGAGGCGGTCCACGTGCAGGGTCGGGGCCAGGGTGCCGTGTTCCATCTGGAGGAGGCACTTGGTGAGCGCGGCCATGCCGGCGGCGGCCTCGGCGTGCCCGATGGTGGACTTCACCGAGCCGATGGGCAGCGACCCCGGGGGGCGGTCGTCGCCGCCGAACACCCGGGTGAGTCCGTCGATCTCGACGGGGTCCCCGAGCGCGGTGCCGGCGCCGTGCGCCTCCACGTAGTCGATGTCGGCGGGCCGCAGCCCGGCGTCGGCGAGGGCGTCCCGGACGACCTGGCCCTGCGCGACGGGGGACGGCACGATGTAGCCGTTGGTGCGTCCGGCGTGCACCACGGCGGTGCCCCGGACCACCGCGCGCACCCGGTCGCCGTCGGCCAGGGCCCGGGCCAGTGGTTTCAGCACCAGTACGCCCACCGCCTCGGCCGGCGCGAACCCGTCTCCGTCCGCACCGAAGCTGCGGCAGCGCCGGGAGCTGGAGGTCAGGGACATGAGCCGCTGCTGCACGAACTTGTTCGGGTGCAGGGAGAGGTTGACGGCCCCGGCGAGGGCGATCTCGCACTCCCCGGCGCGCAGCGCGCGGACGGCCAGGTGGAGGGCGGCCAGCGACGAGGAGCACATGGTGTCCACGGCGAGGCTGGGGCCGTGCAGGTCGAGGACGTACGAGACCCGGTTGGCGATGTTGCCGAGCGCGCCGCCGCTGTAGGCGGGGCGTCCGCGCAGGGTCTCCTCCACGCCGAAGAAGGCGTAGTCGGCGTACATGGCGCCCGCGTAGACGCCGACGCGCGACCCGTGCCGCTCGCGCAGCCGCTGCCGGGGGTGGGCGGCGTTCTCCAGGGCGGCCCAGGCCGTCTCCAGGAAGAGGCGCTCGTGCGGGTCCATGAGGGCGGCGTCGCGGGGGGTGATGCCGAACAGCAGCGGGTCGAAGCGGTCGACGCCGTCGAGGAAGCCGCCGATCATCTCGTCGACGGGCCAGCCGGGCCGGTGCCGGTCGGCGGGCAGACCGGTGACGCAGTCGCGTCCGGACTCCAGGTTGGCCCAGAACGCCTCCAGGTCCCCTGCCTGCGGGAAGCGGCCCGCGACACCGATGACGGCGATCGCGCCGTCGGCCTCCTCGGCGGGGCCGGGCTCCGCGGCGGCTCTCGGCGCGGTGGCCGGCCGGGCCGTGGTCCGCGGTCGTGCCGCGTCCGGCGCGCGGCACGGGGTGGCCCCGCAGCGGCGCACGGCGTCCTCGGCCACGTGGGCCATGTCGCCGTGTTCGAAGAACAGGGTCCGGGTGCCGACGCCCCAGTCGTCCGCGAGCAGCCGGTTGAGTTCGCCCACCTGGAGGGAGGTGAGCCCGTACTCCACGAAGGGCGTGTGGGCGTCGAGTTCGTCCCGGGGTATCCCGGACACCTCGGCGTACCGGTCCAGGAGGGCCGTCTCCAGGTCGGCCGTCCGGGTGTCCGCCCCCGGGTCCCGGGCGGTGCCGGCGGCCGGCGCCGACGTGGGCGGCCGCTCGGGCGCGTCGGTGGCGGTGAACGGGTACACCGGCAGGGCGACGCGGGCCCCGGGGGTGCGCCAGTAGGTCTCCCAGGGCAGGTCGGCGCCCTGGGCCCACAGCCGGGCCGCGTCCGTGGCGGTCTCGGGGGCGCCGGCCGGTGCGTGCCCGGCCCGTCCGGTGTGGACGGCGGGGTCGGGGCGGCCGGTGAGGAAGGCTCCGAGCGCGGCGACGACCCCGTCGAGGTCGGGGCGTACGACGGCGAGCCGGTGCCGCATGGGCACCCTGCCGGTCTGGGTGGTCCAGGCCACGTCGGCGACGGCGGGTGCCCGGTCCTGGCGCAGCAGCGAGACGAGCCGGTCGCGCAGGTCGCGGGCGGCGCGCGCGAGCCGGTCGGGGTCGCCGGCCGAGACGAGCACGACGCACGGGTCGACCGGGCCCGTCCCGGGGCCGTCGGGCGGGGTGTCGGTGTCGGTGCGCTCCAGAGGGTTCATGCCGTCTCACTCCACGGGTGTCGGCCTGGGCTCGGTCCGGGCTGGTCCGGGCATGCCGCATGCCCGTGGGGTCCCGTGGGCGGGGCCCCACTGTCCGTCGCAGACCGTAGCGATTGCTTGGTGTGTCCGCTGGTTCATGGGCGCGTTTCGGCCCGTTCCGGGGCTCTGTCGGTGAGCAGTTCCGCGGCGTTTGTCAGGAGGTGTCCGGCCACCGCGGCCGGAGTGCGTGCGGTCCAGGCGGCCAGCGGGGTGCCGGCCGCCGCACGGTTGAAGTGGGTGAGGTCCGGGTCGCACGGCAGTTGGTGGTCCAGGGGCCGCAGGGGGTCGCCGGCCGGTGTGCGGAGGGCGGTCTCCCGCGCGTACCTGCGGAAGACGTCGGCCGTGCGCGGGCGCCCGTCGGCTCGGGCGTCCGCCGGTGCCTCGGTGGCCGGGCCGCCCAGGAGGTGCTCCTCGACGTGCCTGCGCCGAGGTTCGGGGACGTCGGCGAAATAGCGGTGTTCGCGCAGCAGCCGGTACAGCAGACCGGCCCGGGCGGGGAACAGGGTGCCCCGGCGGACGACCCGCGCGAGGACACCCAGGGTGGCGTGCCGTTCGGTGGGCGCCCAGGTGACGTCGTCGTCGCCGGCGCTCGCGAGGGTGTCCTTGAGCGGGTCGGCCAGCCGGGCCTCGGGAGCGCAGGCGGTGAGCGAGGTGGAGACGAGGAACGCGGCGCCGAGGGCGAAGGCGGTGGCGGCCTGTTCCGGTGTGCCGACGACGCCGCACAGGCCGACGTGCACGGGTTCGGGCCCGGGGCTCCGGGTGGCGAGCGCGGCCACGGCGGGCAGCAGTTGGCAGGCGTCGGCGCCGCCGTCGTGCCAGCCCCCCGGGTGCTGGACGGCCAGGTCGGAGGCGACGGGCAGCTCACGGGCGACATCTGCCTCGCGCGCCGACAGGGCTCCGGTGCCGACGAGTTCGGCGAGCAGGGCGGGGGCGGGCGGGCGCAGGAAGGCGGCGGCCTGGTCGGGTCCGGTGACGCGGGCGACGACGTGCCGTACGGCGACGGGGGCGCCGCCCGGGCGGCGGTGGGCGCCGGTGAAGCGGAAGCGGACGAGTGCCGCGTCGGGGCCGTACGGGTGGCCGACCTCGACGTACCGCACCTCGTGGGCCAGCAGCGCGGTGACCTGTGCGTCCGCGTCCGCCCCGGGGCGCAGCCCGATCCCCCAGCCATCTCGGCCCGCACGGACCAGCGACTCCTGCCGCGGAGCGCCGGGGACCGGATCGGTGCAGGCCGCGAGCCCCGCGGTCCGGGCGGCCCGGCAGACCTCGTCGCCCACGGCCCCGTCGCCGGTCCCGGACACGATCCAGGCCAGCTCGGTCCCGTACCGCTCCCGGAACCGGGCCGAGCCGAGCCGTTCCGGGAGCACCGGGGCACGGCGGCGTCCCGGCGCGGCCGTCCGCGTGCGCGGTCCCGCTGCCGCCGCGTCGTCACCTCCTGCGCCCGGACCCGGACCCGGTCCCGGCGCCGCCTCCGGCTCCGGCGCCGTCCGGCCCGCGCGGTCCTGCCCGCCCCGGGGTGGCGCCAGTTCGGTCCTGGCGGTCTCCCACAGCTTGGTCAGCACGCTTCCGGGGCCCAGCTCGACCAGCTCGGTGACCCCCTGTTCGACGAGGTGGGCCAGGCTGTCCCACCAGCGCACCCCCCGGCACATGTGCTCGCGCAGCCGGAGGGCGATCCGGTCGGCCCGGTGGGGGCGGGCCGTCACGTTGGAGACCACGGGGACGCGGGGCTCGTGGAAGGTGACGGTGTCCAGGACGGCGCCGAGTTCGTCGGCCGCCTCGGCCATGTAGCGGGAGTGGGCGGCGACGCTGATGTGCAGCAGGACGCACTTGCCCGCGCCCTCGCGGCGGAGCACGGGCGCGAGGGCGCGGACGGAGTCCTCGGGGCCGGAGAGGACCGTCTGCACGGGCGAGTTGTGGTTGGCGACGTCGATGTCGTCGGCGCCCTCACGGCGCATGACCTCCCGCAGCCGCTCGACGTCGAGTCCCACCACGGCGAGCATGCCGCCCCCGCTCGCCCGCCCCATGATCTCGGCGCGGGCCACGACGAGCCGCAGCCCGGTCTCGAAGTCGAGGGCGCCGGACGCGTAGAGGGCGGTGTACTCGCCGAGGCTGTGTCCGATCATGCAGTCGGGCTGGGGCTCCCGGGCGGCACGGTCGAGGTAGGTCAGCGCGCCGATGGTGTACAGGACGGGTTGCAGGACCCGAGTGTCGCGCAACGCGGCCTGGTCGGCGGCCAGTTCGCGCACCGAGCGGCCGAGTACGGCGTCCGCGCGGGCGAGTGTGCCGGGGTGGCGGTCGAAGAGCCCGGCGCCCATGTCCTTGCGCTGGGAGCCCTGGCCCGGGAAGGCCCACACGACTCTCATCGGCCGCCTTCCCCGCGCTCCGTCCGGCACCGCCCGGACCCGGCGCTCACCGCTCCCACGGGTAGCGCCCTTCGGCGGCGTACCGTGCCATGCCCTCGCGGACGCCGGGCATTGCGGCGAGCCGGGCGAACTCGGTGACCGCCCGCCGCTCGGTCTCGGTCGTGACGGGGTGCAGCGCGGCCAGGTATCCCTTGGCCTCTCCGATCATCCGGGCGTCGATCTTGGTCAACCGGGACAGCAGGCGGCGCACCAACGGGCCCGCGTCCGGTGAGAGTTCGTCGGCGAGTCCCCGGTGCACGGCTTCCTGGGCGGTGAGCGGCAGGGTGGTGAGGGTCATCGTGCCCGCGGTGTGCGCGCCGGTGCGGCGGGCCAGGAACGGCAGCACGCTGCACGGCAGCAGTCCCCACAGGGCCTCGGGGAGGCTGAACACGCCGCGTTCGGTGGTGTGGACGAGGTCGCAGGCCGCGGCGAGTCCCACTCCGCCGCCCGCCACCCGTCCGTCCACGCAGGCGAGGGTCATCCGCGGCACCTCGGTGAGCCGCCTCAGCAGTCCGAAGAACGCCGAACCGCTGTCCGCTCCCCGTTCCGCGTCCCGGCCGCCGTCGGCTGCCGTCCGGATGTCCCCCGCCGCCTCGCCCATGTCCATCCCGTTGCAGAACGTCCCGCCCGGCGCGTCGAGTACGACCAGCCGGCAGTCGTCGGCCTTCTCGGCGCCGTCCAGGGCTTCGTGCAGGTCGGCGATCAGGGCCGCGTCGACGGTGTTGCCGCGCTCGGGCCGGTTCAGGGTGACGCGCAGGACGGCGGGTTCCTGATGCCGGACGCGGACGGTGCCGTGGCTCATCGGTCGGTCAGCTCCAGGAGTAGAGGCGGTGGAAGTTCTCGATGCGGTCGAGCACCAGCAGCCCGGCTCCGTCGGCGAGTTCGCCGTACAGCTCCGCGTACGGCTTGGTGTCGACGTCCAGGTCCCGCACGCCGAACGCGCGGTCGCCGCCGAGTTCGGTGACGGCGTCGTACTCCTCCATGGTCAGCGCCCGCCGGGCGTCGAGCGCGGCGCCGATCCGCATCCGGCCGGCGACGGCCGCGGCCTCCTCGCCGAGGACGCCGCTGAAGAACTCCGAGCCGCACCCGGAGCCGTAGGAGAACAGCCCGATGCGGCAGGGGGTTTCCGGGTCGCCGTGGTCCAGGAGGGAGCACAGGGCGAGGTACAGCGAGGCGGAGAAGAGGTTTCCGACCCGGGAGCCGTAGTGGAGGGTGGGGGCGACCCGGAGCGTGAAGTCCTCGGCCGCCTCGCGGGGCCCCAGGCCCTTGTGGGCGCGCAGCAGTTTCCGGTGCGCGCCCTTGACCATGCCGGCGAACGGGGTGTGCAGGACCAGGTGCTGGAAGCTGTCGACGACGTCGGCGCCGGCCACCCGCTCGCGGTAGGCGGCGAAGCTGCGCTCCAGACAGGTCAGGTACGACAGCAGGGACAGGTCGGAGTCGACGTAGTCCAGGTCCGGGCGGGGCCGCAGGGTGTCCATCACCTCAAAGGTGTGCAGGCCGCTGGCGCCCGGGTCCAGTTCCAGGACCCGCGGGTCGCGGCCGACGAGGAGGGCGACCGCGCCGGCGCCTTCCGAGGGTTCCCAGTAGGTGCCGCGGGCCGCCGCGCTCGGCGCGTCGGCGGCGATCACCAGTGCCTTGGCGGTCTCGACGGGTGAGGCGCCGATGATGCCGGCGGCCGTCTGGAGGGCCGCCGTGCCGCCGTAGCAGGCGTGTTTGACCTCGAAGGAGCGGCAGCGGGGGCTGAGGCCGAGGTGGTGGTGGATGTACGTGGAGAGGGGTTTGCCCAGGTCGAGCCCCGATTCGGTGCCGACGACGAGGAGTTCGATCGCGTCGCGTTCCTCGGTGGTGAGCCGGTCCAGGAGGGGCTTCGCCGCGTTGACGGCGTTGGTGACCGCGTCCTCGCAGGGCAGGTTGACCGATTTCTGCCGCATCATGAGGTTGTCGAACCGGCTCATGTCCAGGCCCCGGCCGCGGAAGAGTTCCGCCACGTCGAAACAGGCGCGTGCCACGTAGGCGTTGATCGCCTCGATGCCGACGGCCATGGTCGCTCCCGCGGTCGGGGGCCGCCACCGGGCCCCGGTTCTCCCGGTTGTAACCGGCACGGGCCTCGCGGATCTGCTCACTTTTGCACGGCGGGGCCGTTTGGCCGCGCCGCAGGCTCGACACTGGCCGCGGAAGGCCCGACGGCCGCGCACCGGAAGCGGGGAGGCGCCGTGGTCGAGGGGTCACCGCCGCCGTCCCGGGTCGCCCTGCACCACCCGGTCACCGGCGCTCCCCTCGCGCATGTCTGGGCCGCCGCCCCGGACGCCCCCGGCGACCGGGGCCCGCTGTCGGCCGAGGAGCGGCGGCGTTGCGCGGCCTTTCGCCGGGACGCGGACCGCCGGCTGTACGTCACGGCCCGTACCCTGCTGCGGACCGCGCTCAGCCGATGCGTCCCCGAAGTGGCGCCCGCGGAATGGCGGTTCACGACCGGGCCGCACGGCCGTCCCGAGCCGGCCGGGCCACCCACCGTGCCCCGGCTGCGCTTCAGCATCGCGCACGCCCCGGGCCTCGCGGTCTGCCTGGTCTGTCCCGAGCTGGACTGCGGCGTCGACGTGGAGGTCACCGGCCGCCCGGTGGACCCGGTGCGGGTGGCGCGCACCATGTTCCACCCCCGGGAGGCCGCCCGGGTCCTCGCGGCACCGCCCGGCGAACGCTGCGGCGTGTTCCTGCGGCACTGGACGCTGAAGGAGGCGTACGGCAAGGCGCGCGGCCTGGGCTTCCTGCTGCCCCCGGACTCCTACGCCGTCGCGCCGGACGCCCCCGGCGGGCCCCGGCTGACCGCGGCCGACGACGACGGCTCGCGGTGGCAGTTCGCCCAGTGGCCCCGGGGCGACCGGCATCTGCTCGCGGTGGCCGTACGGCGGGGCCACGGGCCGGACGTGACGGTGGTGCGGCACCACGGCCCGCCGTGACCCGGGTCAGGACACCGACTGCCGGACGGTCTCGCTCAGGTCCCGGCGCAGGTCGGAGTGGAGCGGCTCGGGCAGCCCGGCCAGGTAGAAGTGGTCGCCCTCGTACACGCGCATACGGAACGGACCGTCGCTGGTGGTCTCCCAGAGGCGCAGTTCCAGCGGCGTGACCTCCGGGTCGTGGTCGCCAGTGAACCCGGACACCGGGCAGGTCAGCCGGGGACCGGGCAGGGGCCGGTAACTCTCGTTGAGCTGGAAGTCGGCGCGCAGCGCGGGCAGGAACATCCGCATCAGGTCGCGCTGGCGCATCACCTCCCGCGGAGTGCCGCCCAGCTCGGCGACGACCCGCAGGAAGTCGTCGTCGGCGAGCCCCGCGTACGGCGGCCGGCGAGCCGCCAGGTGCGGGGCGCGCCGCCCCGAGACCAGCAGTCGGCGCGGGGCACGCGCCGGGTCGTCCTGGAAGCGGCGGGCGACCTCGTAGGCGATGGCCGCGCCGGTGCTGTGGCCGAACAGCGCGTACGGCCGGTCCAGATGGGGGGCGAGGCCGGTGCACAGCGGCCCGAGGAGGTCCTCCATGCTGCGGAAGGCGGGCTCGGCGACGCGGGTCTCGCGGCCGGGCAGGATCACCGGGCACACCTCGATCTCCGGCAGCAGCTTGTCCCGCCAGGGCTGGAAGAAGCCGCCGCCCCCGCCGGCGTGGGCGAAGCAGAACAGGCGCAGCGGTGCGTCCGTGCCGGCGCTACCGTTCTTCAGCCAGGTACCGGTCACCGCTGTCCTCTCGTTCGGCCGGGTCCGGGGCGGGCGCGCCCGGTCGTCGGTGGGTGCCGTCGGCGGACCTGAGCACGGCGTGGCCGTACGCGCCGGTCGCCGAGACGGCGTTGACGAGCGCGCGCAGCGGCGCGCCCGGTGCGGCCGGCGTCCAGGGCCGGGCGGTGTCGGGGACGGTGAGCCGGTCCCAGTCGGGCAGTTCGGTGCGCCCGGGCGCCGGGACGGTCGGGGCGAGGGTGCGCTCGCGCAGTTGCAGGAGGACCTTGGTCAGCTGGGACAGCCCGGAGGCCGCCTCCAGGTGCCCGATGGACGGCTTCACGGTGCCGACGATCAGGTTCCCGTCCGTGCCGGGCGGACGCAACGCGGTGAGCAGGGCGTCCAGTTCGGCCGCGTCGGCCAGCAGGGCGCCGGAGGCGGCGCACTCGGCGTACCCGATGTCGGCGCCGTCCAGGCCGTGCCGGCGCAGCATGCGGGCGAGGGAGCGGGCGAGCGGTTCGGCGGCGGGCATCCCGAAGGGACCCGGCCGGCCGGCCGCACCGGTGCCGGTCGCCTCGACCACCGCGTGCAGGACGTCCCGGCGCTCCACGGCGTCGCGCAGCGGACGCAGCAGCAGGGCGCCCGCGCCCTCGCCGGGCGACCAGCCGGTGTCCTCGCCGCCGAAGGCACCGGCGGACGGCCGGGCCGCCGCCAGACCGAGGTCGCGCAGGAGCGCCAGGTGGTAGGGGTGGGCGACGACGTTGACGCCCGTCACCAGCGCCGCGTCGCACTCCCCCTGGCGCAGGCTGGTCACGGCCAGGTGCAGGGCGGTCAGCGAGGAGGAGCAGGCGGTGTCCACCGCGACGGCGGGGCCCTCGAACCCGAGGCAGTGCGCGATCCGCGCCGGGAGGTCCGAGGCGGCGGCCGCCTGGCGGGCCGGCCCGCCCTCCCGCCACCGGGCCTCGCCCGTCTGCCGGTGGTCGTGCCACATCGTCGCCGTGAACACCCCGACCCGCTCGCCGTCGCGGCGGAGACTGCCGGGGGTGTGGCCGGCGTCCTCCAGGCACTGCCACACCACGGGCAGCAGAAGCCGCAGTTGGGGGTCCAGTCCCTCGGCCTCCTGGGGTGAGATGCGGAACAGCCGGCCGTCGAATCCGTCGTCGCCGCGCAGGTAGCCGCCGTGCGGCCAGGTCCCGGCCGGGTCCGGCGGGGTGCCGGTGGCGGCGGCGAAGGCGGCCATCCGTTCGGCGGGCAGCGGGCCGAGGGAGCGGCGTCCGGAGCGCAGGTTGTCCCAGAACTCCTCCAGGCCGTCCGCTCCGGGGTAGCGCCCGGCGGTGCCGATCACGGCCATGTCCGCCGGTACCGGCCGCGCGGGCGGTCGCGCCTCGGCCGCCCGCCGCTCGCGGACCGGCCGGACACCCTGCGTGGACTGGCGGGGCAGCGGTCCGGCGAGGAAGGCGTGCAGCAGCCGCTGGCCGGGATGCAGCCGCAGGGTGTCGCGGACGCGGTCGAAGGCGAGGCTTCCGACGGCGCACAGGCCGACGCCGCTCTCCCGCTGCCCGCTCATCAGCAACTGCCCGATGTACCCGGCCTCGACGGCCAGGTAGAGCTGCGACTCCTCGCCGTACAGCGGCTCGATGCCGCGCGGCTCGGAGACCAGGTACACCTCGAACGCCGCACGGTCGAAGACGGGCCGGTTGTAGGCGAAGTGGACGGTGCGGTCGATCCCGGGGCCGGTGTTGACGCGTTGCAGGACGTGGTCGTCGGGGCGGTGGTAGTAGACGCCGCCCGGGACGCCCTCGACGGCGCCCGGCTTGACGTGCAGATAGGTCTGTACGGCGTAGGTGTCGCCGGCGGAGGCGTACAGGCGGCGTGGACCGTCACCGGCCGGCCGGGAGCGCAGCGCGGCCAGGAAGCGCAGGAAGGCGTCGCGGGTCAGCGGGCCGTCGGCGAAGTCCCGGCGGGTGGCGCGTTCCCGGTACCGCTCGGCGGGCGGGAGCGGGCCGTCGAGCGCGAGGAGGGGTTCGTCGTCACTGCGCGGCCGCAGGTGCCAGGCGCCCGACTTGAAGCGGTCGCGGTCCTCGGCGGAGAAGAACTCCACGGTCTCCGGGGCCTGGGGACGGCCCTGCGGGGACGGCTCCTCCGGCGCGGGCTCCGCGGGCTGCGCGGGCGCCGTCGCCGGATCGCCGCCCGCGAGGTGGCGGGCCATCCCGGCGATGGTCGGCTCCGCCAGCAGGGCCGAGACGGGGACGCGGCGGCCGTACCGGGACCGCAGGGCCGAGGACAGCTGGGCCAGGGTGAAGGAGGTGGCGCCCTGGTCCCACAGGTCGAGCGTGGCGTCCAGTTCGGGCACGCCGATCAGGTCGGCCAGCAACGCGCCGATCTCCTCGGTCAGTTCACCGGCGGACGGGAACGGGGTGCCGGTTGCGGTGGCGGGGCGCCGGGCGGGAGCCGGGGGCTCCGGCTCACCGGACACGGACGGCCCGTCGGACTCGGACGGCCCGACGGGCTCGGACGGCCCGACGGGCAGCGGCCACGGCAGGGCGTCCCGGTCCAGCTTGCCGTTGTCGGTCGCGGGGAAGGACGGCAGGAACGCCACGAAGTTCGGGACCATGTAGTCGGGCAGGGTCAGGGCCGCGTGCGCGCGCAGCTCGGACACGGAGGGCCGGTCCGTGCCCGGTTCGGCGATCAGGTAGGCGACCACGCGCCGGTCCCCGCTGCCGTCGGGCCGGGCCACCACCACCGCGTCGTGCACGGCGGGGTGGGCGCACAACCGGTGCTCGATCTCGCCGAGTTCGACCCGGAAGCCCCGGATCTTCACCTGGTGGTCGCGTCGTCCCAGGAACACCAGGACGCCGTCGTCGCGGTAGGCCGCCCGGTCCCCGGTGGCGTACATGCGGGAGTCCGGGCCGTGGCCGAAGGGCTCGGGGACGAACCGCTCCCGGGTCAGTTCGGGCTGTCCGTGGTAGCCGAGGCTGAGGCAGTCGCCCGCGATGTAGAGGTCGCCCTCCTCGCCCACGGGGCAGGGCTCCATGTGCCCGTCGAGTACGTAGTAGCGGGCGTTGTCGATGGGCCTGCCGTACGGGATGCTGCGCCACTCGGGGTCGACGGTGCCGACGGGGTACCAGTTGGACCAGACGGTGGCCTCGGTGGCGCCGCCGAGACTGATCACCCGGGCCCCGCCGAACACCTCGCGCACGTCGTCGGGGAGGGACAGCGGGATCCAGTCGCCGCTGAGGAAGACCAGGCGCAGGTCGGCGGTGCCGGGCCGGCCGCGGTGTTCGGCCAGGTGCGGTGCGAGCCGGGCCAGGGTGGTGGGCGCGGAGTTCCAGAAGGTGACCGGCTCGCGCAGCAGGGCGTCGACGAGCAGTTCGGGGTCGCGCTGCTCGGCCTCGTCGGCGATGTAGAGGCCGCCGCCGTACGCGAGGAGTCCGAGGATGTCGAAGACGGACAGGTCGAAGCCGAGGGAGGTGACGCACAGCCCGGTGTCGCCCGGACCGAAGTCGAAGGTGCGCCGGCACCAGTCGAGGAGGTTGTGCAGGGAGCGGTGTGCCACCACCACGCACTTCGGGCGCCCGGTGCTGCCGGAGGTGAACAGCCGGTAGGCGACCGAGTCCGGGCCCGTGACGGGCTCGGGGTCGCCGGGGTCGGGCAGGTCCGCCCCGGTGACCCCGGGCGCGTCCAGGTCGAGGACGTCCACGCCGTCCGGCAGCTGCCAGCCGGGGCCGCCCGCCGTGACCAGCAGGTGCCGGGTACCGGTGTCGTGGAGCATGCCGTGCGCCCGGTCGCGGGGCAGTGACGGGTCCACGGGGACGTAGGCGCCGCCCGCCTTCAGCACGGCGAACACGGACACGGCCATGGCCGGGCCGCGCCGCACGCAGATGCCCACGGAGGTGCCGTCCGCGACGCCCGCTCGCCGCAGCCGGTGCGCGAGCAGGTTGGCCCGGCGGTTCAGTTCGCCGTACGTCATGGTGCCCTCGCGCCAGCGCAGCGCGACCGCGTCGGGGCGGGTGCGGGCCTGCCGTTCGAAGAGCAGGTGGACGGGGCCCTCGGCCGGGTAGGGGCGGGCGGTGTCGTTGAAGCCGTACAGGAGGCGGTGGCGCTCGGCGTCGACCGGGGCGCCGCCCGTCGTCGGCCCGCCGTCCGTCGTCGGCCCGTCGTCCGGGTCCACGTCGTCTTCCGGGGCCGTGCCGGGCTCCGTCGCCAGCGCGGTGAGCAGGTCGGCGTACCGCTCGAACGCCTCGTCCAGCACGCCGTCCTCGAACCGCTCGTCCAGCGCGTCCCAGGCCAGGTGCAGCGCCGTTCCGTCGTCGACCGTCACGCAGTCGAGGGCGACGTCGGTGGTGGCCGTCCCCGCGGGACCGGGGCGCACGCCGGCCGGCAGGGGGCGGTCCGAGACGTCGAGGACGGTGGTGAAGACCACGGGATGCGCGAAGTCCGCGTCCCGGCGGCGCCGTACGGCGAGGGTGCGCATCTCGGCGAGACCCGCGCCGCCGCCCCGTTCCAGGTCCTCGGCCAGCTGCCGGCCGTAGGCGCGGGCGAGGGCCGCCGGGTCGGTGCCGGGCTCCGGGGAGCGGACCCAGGTCAGTTCGGTGAACTCCGCGGGGCGCTGCGCGTCGGGGCCGGTGAAGCAGACCACGGGCAGCGCGAACGGCTTGTCGCTGAGGGCTCCGAGAGCGGTGCAGTAGGCGGCCAGCAGGGTGGCGTCGAGGCTCACCGAGTGCCGCTCCGCCCATGCCGCGAGGGCCGTGCGGTGGGTGAGGAGGCGCTCGCGGCGCCGGGGGCGGGCGGGCTGCCGCGCGTTCCGCAGCTCCGGTCCGGCCGGCAGACCGGCGAGCCGGTCCCGCCAGTGGGCGCGGGCCTCCTCGGTCACCGGCCGGGGCGCGCGGGGCAGCCTGGTCGGGACCGGCGGGGCGCCGTGGGGGTCGGCGTACCGGCGCAGCAGGTCGCGGGCGAGCAGCACGATGCTGCGGGCGTCCCCGACGAGCAGGTCGGCGGACAGGTGCACGGTGGCGGGTCGTCCGGGGGCGCGGACGACCCTGAGGTCGGTGTGCGCTCCCCGGCCGAGCCCGAACGGCCGGTGGGTCATCTCGGCGCGTACGGCACGGTCGACGGCGTCGGGGTCCGCGCCTTCGGGGACGTCCAGGACCGGGATCCACGCGTCGACCGGAGCCGTGGAGAGCACGCCGAGGGTGCCGTCGGCGCCGGTGCGCAGACGGAGGGCCTCGAGTGCGGCGACGAGTTCCCGCCAGGCGCCGCGCAGCCGTGCGAGGTCCAGGTCGTCCACGTGGAAGCTCTGGTGGTACTGGCAGCCGCGGCCGGTGTGGCCGTCGAGCCGCGCCACCAGGTACGCCTGCTGGAGTTCCCGGGCGGGCAGGGGGGTGTCGGGCGCCGGTTCGCACAGCCCCTGCACCAGCCGGCAGAAGCGGCCGAACAGGGCGTCGGGCGTGCCCGGCGGGAAGAGGCCGTCGGCGGTGTCCCAGCGGAAGTCCAGGCCGTCGTCGCGCTCCCGCATCTGGTGGTCGAGGGCGATGCCGGAGGTCTGGCCGACGGCGTACCGCTCGTGGTCGGCCATGCTGCCCCGCCCGGCACCGTCGACGCTCAGGTCGAGCAGGCTGGTGAAGACCACGGGCAGTGCCGGTGCCCGGGTGCCCTGGGCGCGCAGTTCGCGCAGCACCTCGACGCTGCCGACGTTCGCGTGGGACAGCGCCTCCCACACCCGTTGGTGCAGGGCGCGGGCGGCCTCGTCCGGGGCGGAGGGCAGCGCGTCGACGACGAGCAGGCAACCGGAGGTGTAGGGGCCGACGAGTCGCTCGGCGGCGGACGGCAGCCGGGGCCGGTCGGTGGTGGTCAGGACGAGGGTGAACGGTTCGTCCGAACCGGCCGGTGTCAGGGCCTCGGCGAAGGCGGTGAGCACCAGCGAGGTGGGTGAGACGCGCAGTTCGGCGGCCCGCGCGCGCAGGCCCGCCCACTGGGCCGGGCTGAGCCGGCCGCGGCGCGGGGTGCGCGGGTGGCCGTCGAGGCCGGGCGGCGGCTCGGGGGGTTCGGCGAGCAGTACGGGCGGGCCGCCGGGGAGGTCCTTGTGCCGTTCGGCGGCGCGGGACAGGGCGGCGCGGTGGGCGGCGGAGCCGCGGTGGCGGGCGAGCGCGTCCAGGGTGTCGCGGAGGCTGAACGGCGCCTCGGGCAGCGGGTGTTCCTCGGAGGTGTAGGCGTGCCACCAGTGGTGCAGCAGCAGGTCGGTGCCGTGCGCGTCGGTGACCGTACCGTCGAGGCTGAGATGGACCACGGCGCGGCCGGCCGGCTCCCGGCAGATCTCGACCTGGAACGGCGGCCAGTGGCCCGGCGGATAGCGGTGGTGGGACAGCCGGCGGCGTACGGCGCTCGCCTCGGCCTCCAGCGCGTCGGCGTCCGCCGTCTCGTGGACGACGGGTTCGGGCACCCGCGCGCTCTCCCGGACGTGCTGGTTGCGGCCGACGCCGGTGAGCCGGAGGGCGTCGAAGTGTTCCACGAGCCGCCGCCAGGCGCGGGCCAGCCGGTCGGTGTCCAGCCCGTCGAGGGCGAACTCGTGGTAGTGGTGGCAGCCGAGGGCGTCCGGGTCGAGCTCCGGATACTTGCCGACGACGTACGCCTCCTGCATGGGGGTCGCCGGGACGGGGTCGTGACGGGCGGCGGGCTCGGCCACCACGTCCACACGACCGGCGGCGCCGTCGCCTCCTCCGCGCTCCCCGCGGTCGGCGTGGTCCGCGTGGTCCGCGTGGTCTGCGTCGTCGATCCGCTGGGCGAGGAGGCGCGGGGTGCGGCACTCCAGGAGCAGCGAGAGCGGCACTTCGGTGCCGAACTCGGTCTCGATCTCCAGCATCAGCCGGACGGCGGCCAGCGAGGAGAGTCCGGCGTCGGCCAGGTCGGTGTCCGGGCCGATGGGCCCGGTCCGGGTGACCAGGGGCTCCAGGACGCGGAGCAGTCGCTCACAGGTGGTGCCGGCGGTCACCTCGGCGGATGACACGGGGACGGGCTCCGCGGACGTCAACGTTCCCCCTCGTCTCGTCGGTCGGTCTCAGCGGTGCCGCTTCACCACTGCCAGCGGCCCAGCACCGGGTAAGGCGGCTGGAGCATGGGGTGGTCGTCCTCCTGCGAGGCCTTGGTGGTGAAGCCGGCGGCTTTCTCGAGGTTGGCGGTGAACGCCTTGCGGAAGCGGTCGTCGTCGGGCAGCCCGACGTCGTCGGCGGCCCGGAGCAGCAGGGCGACGAAGCGGTCGCTCTGCTCGGGGGTGATCCGCATGCCGGCGTGGGCCCGCAACAGCGCGATGAAGCCGCCGAGTTCGTCGGTGTAGCGGGCGGGGCCGCCGAGCATCTCGGCGAGGAACGCGGTGAGATGGTCGGCGTGGTACGGCGATCCGGCACGGAACAGGTCGCCCAGCAGCGGGTCCTCCAGCACCAGGTGGTGGAAGTGCTCCGCCAGCCGCCGCAGCGCCGCTTCCCCACCGACGTGCTCGTACATCGTCGTCATGCGTCCGCCTTTCGGTGTGTCGCTCGACCAGCGGGGACGGTACGCCGGGGCATCCCCGGTCGGCTGCTCAACTTTGTGCACGGCCCGGCGGGCGGCGGCTCGGCCGTGGCCGGGTGACCCGGTGGGGTTGTTGACCCGCCCCCGGGGGTGGGATTTCATGGCGTCCATGTCTGAGGGAGCGCGGAAGTCGTCCGATCCGGTCCTGTCCTTCGCCACGCAGGAGGAGTGGGAGAAGTGGCTGGAGGAGAACCACGAGGACACCACGGGGATCTGGTTCCGGATCCCGAAGAACGGCTCCGGGGCCGACGGTGTCGACTACGCCCGAGCGCTGGAGTCCGCCCTGTGCTACGGCTGGATCGACGGGCAGAAGAAGAAGCAGGACGAGCGGTACTGGCTCCAGCGCTTCACGCCCCGGCGGTCAGGCAGCAAGTGGTCGAAGGTGAACCGGGAGAAGGCCACCGAACTGATCAAGGCCGGCCGGATGCGGCCCGCCGGGCAGCGCGAGGTGGACCGGGCCAAGAAGGACGGCCGCTGGGAGGCGGCGTACGCGGCGCAGAGCAAGGCGACGGTGCCCGACGACCTCCAGGCCGCCCTGGACGCGGCGCCCAAGGCCCGTGACTTCTTCGCCACCCTGGACAGCCGCAACCGGTACTCGATCCTGCACCGGGTCGAGGACGCCAAGAAGGCGGAGACCCGGGCGGCCCGCATCGAGAAGTTCGTCGCCATGCTGGCCGAGGGCAAGAAGCTGTACTGAGCCCCGGGAACAGCCCGACCCACCCGCTGCAGAGGGCCTCACCGCTCACCAGCGAGGTCAGTCAGTTCCTGCCGTCACGCGGGCGCGGATGGCCTCGGTGATGGTCCGCACCGCACGGTCAACGTCTCGCACCGTGGTTTCCGGGGTGAGCTGTTCGGACTCGTAGAGGAACGCCGTGGAGCCGCGTCGGCTGCCGCAGTAGTCGACGATGCCGTGCTCGATCTGCGTACGCAGTGCGCTCTCGTACCCGTGGCGTTCGTACGCACCGGAGTCGGCGCCGGCGAGGAAGAGAAGATGGGTGGTGAGGCCCTGCAATTTCGGTTGCAGGCCCGAAGCGGGGGAGTGTTCGAAGGCCCAGCCGTTGACGAAGACACGGTCGATCCACCCCTTCAGCAGGGCGGGCATCGACCACCAGTACACGGGGAAGACCAGCACGAGATCGGTGGCGCGCTCAAGACGACGGTGCTCGGCCACCACGTCGGCCGGGTAGTCGCCGCCGCCGTGGTATGCCCGACGATCGGCTGGAGTGAACCGGGGGTCGAATCCCTCCGCGGCCAGGTCGGCGATCTCGACCGAACCGGGCTGAAGCGCTGCCTCAAGCCTTCCCAGCACGTAGTGCGTCAGGGACCGGGGGTCGGGGTTGGCGGCGACGAGCAGGGTATGCATCGATGGCTCCAGTGATGTGAACCTGGCCCCAGCCGGCGGGGCGGAACCAGTCGAACGGGGTCGGGCTGAAACGAGGACACGAGTGGTGTCGTCGTTCATGTCAGTGAGTCAACGGCATGCGTCCGGACGATTCCATGGGTGATGAGCCAGATCACCTGGGTGATCGTCTGGATCGTTTAGTCTTGACGCGTGGATGCTTTCGGTGACCTACTGCGCGGAGTGCGGGCTCAGGGCTCGTTGTTCGGCAGTTCGGCCCTGACCCCGCCTTGGTCGCTGCACTTCGTGGACGGCGCTCCGCTGACCTTGTGCACCGTCCTCCGCGGAGGCGGCTGGATCATGCCGGAGCACCGCCCTCCCGAGCGTCTGGGCGTCGGTGAGACGGTGATCGTGCGGGGTCCCGCACCGTTTCTCTTCGTCGACGAGGTGGGCACCCGGGCCGAACCCGTCGCGTGCGGCGCGTTCTGCTCGACTCCCGAGCAGGGCGGTACCCGGCACCGGCTCGGCTGGCACGACGCCGGTACCGGCGCGGAGGACACGACGACCCTGGTCGTCGGCGCCTATCCGGTGCGCGGCGAGATCAGTCGCAGGCTGCTGGACGCGCTGCCCGTCGTCCTGCGGGTGGGCTCCGGCGACGGACCCGACCCCGTGTGGGACCACCTCGCCGCCGAGGTCGCCGCCGATACGCCGGGCCAGCAGGTCGTCCTCGACCGGCTGCTGGACTGGATGCTGGTGTGCGCGCTGCGCGAGTACTTCGACCGGCCCGGCGGTACTGCGCCGGGCTGGTACTCCGCCGGGCGTGACCCGGTGGTGGGCGGCGCGCTGCGCCTGCTGCACGGGGAACCGGCGGCGCCGTGGACGGTGGCCTCGCTGGCCGGCCGGACCGGGGTGTCGCGGGCCACGCTGGCGAAGCGGTTCACCGAACTGGTCGGCGAACCGCCGCTGACCTACCTCACCCACTGGCGCATGACGCTCGCGGCGGACCTGCTGACCGAGCGCGAGACGATGACTGTCGCGGAGATCGCCCGCACGGTGGGCTACTCCGACGCGTTCGCGTTCAGCGCGGCGTTCAAACGGACCCGCGGCATCAGCCCCAGCGCGTATCGGCGCACCGCCACGACCCCACTCCCGCAGCCGGCCGGCATGGCCCGTGAAAGCCCCCAGGCTCCTCCCGTTGGACCGGCAAAGCGGCGACCGGAAAGGACACACGCCTGACCGGCTCCCCCGGTCCGCGCACGGCGCGGAGAGAGGCGGTCGCAGGCCCCCGAGCGATCATTCGTTGGCAGGCGGCCTGGATACCGGCCCTGTAGCCGGGTCCGACCGCCCTCACCGCTCACCCCTCACCGCTCCCCCGCGAGGTCGAGATCCCCCTTGCTCGTCCCGCCCACGCCCTCGGCGATCCGCGGACGCCGCCAGGGATGCGCGATCGGCGCCGACACCGCCCGCCACCACGGCTCGACCGGCAGCTTCCCGGCCGGCTCGAACGGCTCCCCCGGCCGCGGGAACGCCACCGCCTGGCCGGCCTCCTCGGCCGCGTCCCTCGTCCACTCCCCCGGCTCCGCCCACGCGTGCGGCGCCAGGTTGAAGGTCCCCCAGTGGATCGGCAGCAGGGTGCCGTGGGGCGTGCCGCCCTGGAGGTCGAGGTGGGCGCGGACGCCTTCCTCGGGGGTCATGTGGATGTCCGGCCAGAACTCCGCGTACGCCCCGAGCTGGATCATCGTGGCGTCGAACGGGCCGTGCGCGGCGCCGATGTCGCGGAAGCCGTCGAAGTAACCGGTGTCCCCGCTGTGGTAGACGCGGTGCTCGTCACCGGCGACGACCCAGGACGCCCACAGGGCGTGCTGGGTGTTGCGCAGCCCGCGTCCGCAGAAGTGCCGGGCCGGGGTGGCGGTGAGGGTGAGGCCGCCGACGCGCGTCGACTCGTGCCAGTCCAGCTCGCGCAGCCGGTCGGGGGAGACACCCCAGTGTTCGAGGTGGCCGCCGACGCCGAGCGGCACGGCGAACAGGGTGTCCGTGCCGGCCAGCGCCTTGATCGTCGGCATGTCCAGGTGGTCGTAGTGGTCGTGGGAGATGACGACGACGTCGACCGGGCCGAGGGCGGCGAGCGGCAGCGGCACCGGGTGCAGGCGCTTGGGGCCGGCGAAGGGGAACGGGGAGCAGCGCTCGCCCCACACCGGGTCGAAGAGCACGCGCTGCCCGTCGATCTCGGCGAGCACGCTGGAGTGGCCCATCCAGGTCAGCCGGAGTCCGGTGGCCGGGGGCCGGGCGAGGTCGGCCAGGGTGGTGGCGTGCACCGGAACCGGCCCCCGCGGGGACCGGCGCAGCCGCGCCTCCTTGTCGAAGTAGATCTTGGCGAATTCGGCGGCCGAGCCGGAGGGCCGGGTCCGGGCGGTGCCCCCGGGATTCTGGAAGACCCCGTCGCGGAAGTGCGGCGATCTGCGGATGCGCGCCATGCGCTCACCGCTCGGGTCCACGCCGAAGGCCGCGGGCCGCGGCACGCTGAGCCCGGGACTCGGGGAACGGAAAGCGGCCACGGTACCTCCAGGTGGAGTGGTTCAGGCTCTCATTATGGTCGTCTCGTCCTACGTCACCTCGAACGAGGGATGTCACATCCGTGTTCCCCCGGTCCGCCGCGACCGGGAAGGACGTCCCCGCACGTCCGGACGCCTGTATAGGGTGACGTGCGTGGGGAGAGTCCGGTTGAGCGTGGCGGAGCGGCGCGAGGAGCTGCTGGGCGCCGCCATCGAGCAGATATCGGCGCGGGGCGTGGCGGCGTTGCGGATCGCCGACGTGGCCGCGGCGCTCGGCGTCAGCAACGCCCTGGTGCTCTATCACTTCTCCACGAAGGAGCGCCTGGTCGCCGCCGCGTTCGCCCATGCCGCCGAGGACGATCTCGCCCATCTGCGGGGGCTGCTCGCGCGTCGTGCGTCGGCGCTGCGCCGCCTGCGGGCGGCCGTGCGGTGGTACGCGCCGACCGGTCCGGCCAAGGGCTGGCGGCTGTGGATCGAGGGCTGGGCGGCGGCGCCGCGCGAGCCCGCGCTGCGGGAGGTCACCCGCGAGCTGGACCGCCAGTGGAAGGCGGCGATCGCCGAGGTCATCGCCGAGGGCGTGGTCGCCGGTGAGTTCTCCTGCCCCGAGCCGGACGCCGCGGCCCTGCGGCTGACGGCGTTGCTGGACGGGCTGGCGGTGCAGCTCACGTCGTACACGGGCACGGTGTCGCGGGCCCGGGCGCAGGAGTGGGTGGACGAGGCGCTGGCCCGCGAACTGGGCCTGGAGCGCTCGGCCCTGGCACCCGCGCGGCGTTAGACGCCAGGGTGTCGCACGGGTGCCGGCCGCCGCCCGCCCCCGCCTCAGGCCACTGAGGCGATCCGCGTCTTGATGTCGTGCGGCGACAGGGTGCCCTTGGCCGTGACGTGGTCGCCCGACGACTCGCCGCGCAGCCGGCGCCCGATCCACGGCACCAGGTACTCGCGCGCCCAGTGCACGTCGTCGCGCCGCACGTCCAGCGTGCCGCGCGGCGGCAGGGGCGGCCAGGGCTGGTCCGGGTCGGCCGGGACGGGCAGGCCGAGGGCCTGCCCCGCGCGCAGCGCCACGCGGGTGTGGCCCTCCGGCGACAGGTGCAGCCGGTCGGCGTCCCACGCCCTGCGGTCCTGGACGCTCCTGAGCGACCACAGGTCGAGCACCGGGCAGCCGTAGCGGTCGGCGATGGCGCGGACGTGCCCGTTGTACGTGGCGATCTTGCCCCGCAGGTGCTTGAGGACGGGCACCCCCCGGGTGTCGAACCCGGTGGTCACCAGGACGGTGCCGGCCGCGGCGGTCAGCGCGGCCACCGCCAGTTCGAACCGCTCGGCGACCTCGTCGGGGTCGGTGCCGGGCCGGATGATGTCGTTGCCGCCGGCCGCGAACGAGACCAGGTCCGGGGCGAGCCGCACGACCCGCGGGACCTGTTCCGCCACGATCTGGTCGAGGAGCCTGCCGCGCACGGCGAGGTTCGTGTACGTGAAGTCGCCCTCGGGGCGCCGGTCCGCGAGCAGGACGGCGAGCCGGTCGGCCCAGCCGACGAACGCCCCGTCGGGGCCGGTGTCGCCGACGCCCTCGGTGAAGCTGTCCCCCACCGCCACGTACGACCCGATCACTGCTCTGCTGTCACTCTTCGAATCGTCTGCCACATCGGCCCATGATTCACCTTGGAATGTGACCTACGCGACCGTAGGAAGGGGTTGACGGTCGGTGAGAAAGGCCACGCCTAAAGTGTTCGTCAATTCCGGAATACGCCGAAGGCCGGACCCGGGGATCGGGGTCCGGCCTTCGGGGCGCGGGGGTTGCGCGGAACCGGTCGTCAGACGGAGACGCCGTGCGAGCGCAGGAACGCGATCGGGTCGATGTCCGAGCCGTAGTCCGGGGTGGTGCGGATCTCGAAGTGCAGGTGCGGGCCGGTCACGTTGCCGGTGGCACCCGAGAGGCCGACCTGCTGACCCGCCGTCACCGACTGACCGGCGGAGACGGAGAGCGAGGAGAGGTGGGCGTACTGGGCGTAGTGGCCGTCGGCGAGCTGGATGACGACCTGGTTGCCGTACGCGCCGCCCCAGCCGGCGGAGACGACGGTGCCGGCGCCGACGGCCTTCAGCGAGGTGCCGGTCGGGACGACGAAGTCGGTGCCGGTGTGGTAGCCGCTGGACCACATGCTGCCGGACTGGTGGTACGGGGTACCGACGGTGCCGCCCTCGACGGGGGAGGTGTAACCGCTGGTGGTGGCCGCGGACCGGGTGCCGGTGGTCGAGGAGTCCGAGGCGGAGGCCTTCTCGGCGTCCGTCGACTTCTGGGCCGGCTTCTCGGCGGCGGGCTTCTCGGCGGACTTCTGCGCCGGCTTCTGCGACGGCGCGGAGGACGGCGCCGCGGACTGGGCCGCCTTGCCGCCGATCGAGAGCTTCAGACCGGGGTGGATCAGCGACGGGTCGGAACCGACGGCCTCGCGGTTGTCCGCGTAGAGCTTCTTCCAGCCGCCGTCGACGTGCTGCTCGTCGGCGATCTTCGAAAGGTAGTCACCGCTCTTCACGGTGTACGTCCGGGAATCCGCGTTCTTCTCGGCGCCGCTCGCGGCGGCCTTCTTCGCGGACGTCGGAACGGACTGCACGGCCTGCTCGGAAACCGAGTGCGCGGGGGCGGCGTTGGCGGCGGCGGCACCCATCAGCGGGAGCGCGAGCGCGGCGCCACCGGTTCCGGCGACGGCGATGGTGCGGGTCAGGCGCATGGCCCTGGTACGGCGGTGCTTACCCTTCGCGGGCATGTCGAATTCCTCTCCGGCGCCTGCGAGGTGAGCTGTCGGGTGCGGGCTGGAGATGCCCGGCCGCGTCGGAACGCGGCTTTACCCCAAGCCGTTCCGGGAACCGGAACAGGCAGTTCTACCTGTGGGTCCCCCGCTCCTGCCGTGTACGGGTGGTCGATGAGTGCGGGCTCCGGTCGGCGGCAGGATTAGGCGTCCGTCCGGATCGGTGGTGAACGTAAGGGACCAAGACGCACAGGGACAAGCGAGGGTTTCCCGCGAACCGCGTTCCGATTGATCCTTTACGGGAATTACCGGTGACCCTGCGTCGATTTCCGTGGCATCGCTTTCCTTGAATACCCTTGAAACGCAGTCGAATTACGTGGACATGACGGGCCACGCACGGTCACGGATATGACGCTGCTCACGCGCCCCCGATTCACCCTCCGCCATTTCAGGCCCAGTTGTTATCAAGGGGCTAATTCGGACAGAAGGCTCTTATCCCCCCGCAATATCCCTCGGGGCACGATTTCGCGCACAGGGAATGCCGTATCGTCGGGTCGTGCCCGCCGGCGAGCAGCGGCGGCGGGGTGGAGTGGGAGGAGCCCCCGTGACACAGCAGGTCCCGTCGACCGAACCCGAGCTGACCGGTGTGCGCAACTTCCGGGACGTGGGCGGGCTGCCGACCGTGGACGGGCGGCGGGTGCGTCAGGGGGTGCTGTTCCGCAGCGGTCACCTGGCCCACGCCACCGGTGAGGACGCCGCGTTCCTGGCCTCGCTGGGCCTGCACACGATCTTCGACTTCCGCAACGCGGCCGACCAGAAGCTCGAGGGCCCGGACGTCGACCTGCCCGGCGTGCGCAATGTGAACCTGCCGCTGAGCGATCCGGCCGACGGCGCCGAGTTCTGGACCATGATCCGTGACGGAGACCTCGACCAGCTGCGCGAGATCCTCGCCGACGGCAAGGCCGCCGACCGGATGATCGGCTCCTACCGCTCGATCGTCACGGAGCGCACGGCGGAGCACTCCCGGGTCCTGCACGCGCTCGCCGAGGACAGCGTCCCCGCGCTGATGCACTGCGCGGCCGGAAAGGACCGTGCGGGTCTGTCCGTCGCGATCACCCTGCTCGCCCTGGGCGTCGAGCGCGAGGCCGTCGTCGAGGACTACCTGAAGTCGAACGCCGCGCACCGCCGCTACAAGGTGCGCCGCAGCGGCTCCTCGGCCTCGGCCTACTCCCCCGAGGTCATGGAGCTGCTCAGCCCCCTGTTCGACGCGCGCGCCGAGTACCTGGCGGCGGCCTTCGAGACCATCGAGGAGACGTGGGGCGGCGTCGACGCGTACCTGGAGAAGGGGCTGCGGCTCACGCCCGGGACCCGGGAGCGGCTGCGCGGGCGGATGCTGGACTGAGCCGGGGCGCCCGCTCGCGGACGGCGCTACTTGGCGCCCACCTCGAACAGCAGGTAGAGGAAGCCGCCGAAGACGTGCCCCAGGGCGATGTAGACGAGCAGGCGCACCCACAGGGCGCGCGGGAACTTCTCCTGCATGGTGCTCATGGCGTCTCTCCAGGGTTCGGGCCGAGGCACAGCGCGGCGGCCGGGCTCTGCAACAGGGTGTGGACGAAGAGCAGCTCGACCCCGTCGGGGTCCTGCGCGGCGATCCGGTGCGGGGTCATCGAGTCGAAGTGGGCGCTGTCCCCCACGGTGAGCCGGTGCTCGGTGTCCGCGAGGCGCAGCCGCAACCGGCCCCTGAGGACGTGGAGCCACTCCTCGCCCGGGTGCACGCGCACGACGTCGCCCTGGGAGCCGTACGGCACCTGGACGCGCAGGGCGTGCATGCCGCGGCCCGGCGCTCCGGCCCGGTAGTACGTCCAGCCGCCCGCGCTGGTGGGTTCCATGTCGGCGGCGCGCACGACGGCGTCCCGGTCGGCGGCCGTCTCCCCCAGCAGCTCGGCGACGGTCGTACCGTAGACGCGGGCGAGGGAGAGCAGCATCGGCAGCGAGGGCTGGCGCTGCCCGGTCTCCAGGCGGGACAGGTGGGCGGGCGAGAGGGCGGCGGCACGGGCCGCGGCCTCCAGGGTGAGGGCGGCCCGCCGCCGCAGCTCGCGCAGCCGGGGTGCGACGGCGGCGACCGACCCTTCGACGGGGCCGGTCTCGGAGGGACTCATCCCTCCATTCAGCCCGAGCCTTGCCCGCAAGGCAAATTTCTTGCCCGAGAGGCAAAAGACGCCCTCAGCGGTTGGCCACCGCCTGCTTGACCAGGGTCTTCCCGAAGTCCCACATCAGGCCACCGCCGTGGTGCGCGTCCTCCATCACCTCCGTGAAGGCGTCGACGAACCGGTCGGCGTCGGCGGTGTCGACGATCAGCGGCGGGATCAGCTTGATCACCTCCAGGTGGTCGCCGGACACCTGGGTCAGGATCCGGTGCCGCTGCAACAGCGGCACCACCACCATCTGCGCGAACAGTCCCTTCCGCGCGGCCTGGAGCATCGTCCAGCGGCTGCGCAGCTTCAGGGATGTGGGCCGGCCGAACTCGATGCCGATCATCAGTCCGCGGCCCCGGACGTCGGCGAGCAGTTCGTAGCGGTCCACCAGCTCCGCCAGCCGGGACTTCAGGTGCTCCCCCACCGCGGCGGCGTTGGCGACGATCTCCTCGTTCTCCATCACCGACAGCACCGCGAGCCCGGCGGCCATGGCCTGCGCGTTGGACCCGAAGCTCGCCGAGTGGACCTGCACGCGGTCCATCGAGGAGTACACCTTCTGGAAGATCCAGTCCTTGCCCAGGGTGGCCCCCACCGGCACGTATCCGCCGGACAGCGCCTTGGCGACGCAGACCAGGTCGGGTTCGACGCCGTCCTCGTGCTGGTAGGCGTAGAACGTGCCGGTCCGGCCGAGGCCCGTCTGCACCTCGTCGGCGATCAGCAGCGCCTTGTGCCGGTGCAGCATTTCCTGCGCGGCGAGCAGGTAGCCGGGCGGGGCCTCGTGCACGCCCTTGCCCTGGATCGGCTCCACGATCAGGGCGGCCACGTCGCCCTTCCGCAGTTCGCGCGCCAGGGCGTCCAGGTCGCCGAGCGGGACGGCGGTGTCGGGCAGCAGGGGTGCGAAGCCCTTGCGGAAGCCGTCCTCGCCGTTGACGGAGAGCGAGCCGGCGGTCAGTCCGTGGAAGGCGTGCGTGCAGTACAGGATGCGCTGCCTGCCGGTCGCGTAGCGGGCGAACTTCAGGGCGGTCTCGACGGCCTCGGTGCCGCTGTTGCCGAAGAAGACGCGGTCCAGGTGGGGGCTGTAGGAGAGCAGCTTCTCGGCCAGCAGTCCGGGCAGCGGCGGGCAGTCGAAGCGGGTCAGGTCGGCGAGCGAGGCGTCGAGGACGTCGTGCAGCGCCTTGCGGACGACGGGGTGGTGCCGGCCCAGGCCCATGACCGCGAACCCGGCGAGCATGTCCAGGTAGTCGTTGCCGTCCGCGTCCCAGAAGTGCGCGCCCTCGGCCCGCTCGTAGACCTTGTCGAAGCCGATGGTGTGCAGCATGCGCGGCAGCTGGTGGTTGAGGTGCCTGGCGTGCAGCTCGTACCGCTCGGCTCCGCGCTCGGCCAAGAGCGCGGCGAGGTCGAACTCCTTGGTCATTCAGTTCTCTCCTTGCGCTGGCATGACGATCCGTCCGTCGCCGGACTCTTCCACCGCCGGCCCGCCCGCCCCTTCGGCGAGGGCCAGACTCGCGGCGATCCGGCCGGCGACGTCGACCGGGGTGAGGCCGAGGTCCGCGAGCAGCTCGGCGCGCTTGGCGTGCGCGAGGAACTGCTCGGGGATGCCGAAGCGGCGCACGGGGACGTCGACTTCGGCGTCGCCGAGCGCCAGCGCCACCGCGGAACCGACCCCGGCGGCGCGGCTGTTGTCCTCGACGACGGCCACCAGCCGGTGCCGGGCCGCGAGCGGCGCGAGCGCCGGGTCGACGGGTTTGACCCAGCGCGGGTCGACGACGGTGCAGCCGATGCCGCGGGCCTCCAGGAGGTCGGCGGCCCCGAGGCAGACGGGCGCCATCACGCCCACGGCGACGAGCAGCACCTCGGGCCGGTCCGCGGCGTGCAGGACGTCCAGGCCGCCGATGCGGTCGACGGCGGGTACGGCGGGGCCGGCGGACTCCTTCGGGAAGCGCACCAGCGTCGGCGCGTCGTCCACGGCGACCGCCTCGCGCAGCTGGGCGCGCAGCTGGTCGGCGTCGCGCGGTGCGGCGATGCGCAGCCCGGGGACGACCTGGAGGACGGACATGTCCCACATGCCGTTGTGCGAGGCGCCGTCGACACCGGTGACGCCGGCCCGGTCCAGGACGAAGGTGACGCCGCACTTGTGCAGGGCCACGTCCATCAGGAGCTGGTCGAAGGCGCGGTTGAGGAAGGTCGCGTAGACGGCGACGACCGGGTGCAGTCCGCCGGTGGCGAGACCGGCGGCGGACACGGCGGCGTGCTGCTCGGCGATGCCGACGTCCCAGACCCGGTCGGGGAAGCGCGCGGCGAACGGCGCCAGGCCGACCGGGTGCAGCATGGCCGCGGTGATCGCGACCACGTCCTCGCGCTCCTCGCCGATCCGGACGATCTCCTCACCGAACACGGAGGTCCAGGAAGGACCGCCCGCCGGGCCGAGCGGCTCGCAGGTGAGCGGGTCCATCACGCCGACGGTGTGGAAGTGGTCCTCCTCGTCGCGCAGGGCGGGTTCGTAGCCGCGGCCCTTCTCGGTGAGGCAGTGCACCAGGACCGGGCCGTGGAAGCGTTTGGCGCGGCGCAGCGCCGACTCGACGGCGCCGATGTCGTGCCCGTCGATCGGGCCGAGGTACTTCAGCCCGAGGTCCTCGAAGAGGCCCTGCGGCGCGAAGGCGTCCTTGAAGCCCTTCTTGGCGCCGTGCAGGGCCTCGTAGACGGTGTTGCCGACCACGGGGGTGCGCTGGAGCACGTCCTTGCCCCAGGCCAGGGCCCGCTCGTAGCCGTCGGTGGTGCGCAGGGTCGCCAGGTGGTTGGCGAGGCCGCCGATGGTCGGCGCGTACGAGCGCTCGTTGTCGTTGACGACGATGATCAGCGGCCGGTCCCTGGCCGCCGCGATGTTGTTCAGCGCCTCCCAGGCCATGCCGCCGGTGAGCGCGCCGTCCCCGATCACGGCGACGACGTGGCTGCGCTCCCCCCGCACCTGGCGGGCCTTGGCGAGGCCGTCGGCCCAGCCGAGGACGGTGGAGGCGTGACTGTTCTCGATGACGTCGTGCTCGGACTCCTCGCGCGAGGGGTAGCCGGACAGGCCGCCCTTGCTCCGCAGCTTGGAGAAGTCCTGACGCCCGGTCAGGAGTTTGTGGACGTAGCTCTGGTGGCCGGTGTCCCACAGGATGCGGTCGTCCGGCGACTCGAAGACCCGGTGCAGGGCGACGGTGAGCTCCACCACGCCGAGGTTGGGTCCGAGGTGACCGCCGGTGCGGGCGACCGCGTGCACCAGGAAGTCACGTATCTCGCCGGACAGTTGACCGAGTTCCGCCTCGGACAGCGCCTTCAGGTCGCGTGGTCCCCGGATGTTCTCCAGAATCGTCACGCTCGGGCCCCCTTCGGTCCGCGTTTCAGCTCACGGTGACGGCCGGCTCCCCCGACGCGCCGTCCTTCTCCATCTGCTCGGCGATCCTCATCGCCTCCTCGATGAGGGTCTCCACGATCTTGGACTCGGGGACGGTCTTGACGACCTCGCCCTTGACGAAGATCTGGCCCTTGCCGTTGCCGGAGGCGACGCCGAGGTCGGCCTCCCGGGCCTCGCCGGGGCCGTTGACGACACAGCCCATGACGGCCACGCGCAGCGGCACCTCCATGCCCTCCAGACCGGCGGTGACCTCCTCGGCCAGCTTGTACACGTCGACCTGGGCCCGGCCGCAGGACGGGCAGGAGACGATCTCCAGCCGGCGTTCCCTCAGTCCGAGCGACTGGAGGATCTGGATGCCGACCTTGACCTCCTCGACCGGCGGGGCGCTCAGCGACACCCGGATGGTGTCCCCGATGCCCTGGGAGAGCAGCGCGCCGAAGGCGACCGCCGACTTGATGGTGCCCTGGAACGCGGGCCCCGCCTCCGTCACCCCCAGGTGGAGGGGGTAGTCGCACTGGGCGGCGAGTTGCCGGTACGCCTCGACCATCACGACCGGGTCGTTGTGCTTGACCGAGATCTTGAGGTCCCGGAAGTCGTGCTCCTCGAAGAGCGACGCCTCCCACAGCGCGGACTCCGCCAGCGCCTCGGGCGTCGCCCTGCCGTACTTCTGGAGCAGCCGCCGGTCCAGCGAGCCCGCGTTCACGCCGATGCGGATCGGCGTGCCGTGGTCGCGGGCCGCCTTGGCGATCTCCTTGACCTGGTCGTCGAACTTCTTGATGTTGCCCGGGTTCACCCGGACCGCCGCGCAGCCGGCCTCGATCGCGGCGAACACGTACTTGGGCTGGAAGTGGATGTCCGCGATGACCGGGATCTGCGACTTCCTCGCGATCACGGGCAGGGCGTCGGCGTCGTCCTGCGTGGGGCAGGCCACGCGCACGATCTGGCAGCCGGCGGCCGTCAGTTCGGCGATCTGCTGGAGCGTCGCCCCGATGTCGGACGTGCGGGTGGTCGTCATCGACTGCACCGACACCGGGGCGCCGCCCCCGACCGCCACCGGCCCGACCTGGATCCGCCGCGACACGCGCCGCTCGGCGATCGGCCGGACCGGTACCCCGGGGAGCCCCAAGGGGATGGCGGTCATGACGTCACTCCCGGTTCGAGGAGACGGTCTCGCGCATGGCGCGCAGGGACTCCTTGAGCGAGCCCATGGTGGCCAGGACGGCGGTCGGCTCGTACCCGCAGTGCGCCATGCAGTTGTCGCAGCGCGGGTCCTTGCCCCGGCCGTACTTGTCCCAGTCGGTGTCCTCAATCAGCTCCCGGTACGTCGGGACGTAGCCGTCGCTCATCAGGTAGCAGGGGCGCTGCCAGCCGAAGAGCGAGTAGTTCGGGATCGCCCAGGCGGTGCACGGGAAGTCGACCTTGCCCTCGAGGAAGTCGAGGAACAGCGGGGAGTGGTTGAGCCGCCAGCGGGCGCGGTTGCCGCCCGAGAACGCCTTCCGGAACAGCTCGCGGGTCTGCTCCACGCCCAGGAAGTGCTCCTGGTCGGGCGCCTTCTCGTAGGCGTAGGCGGGCGAGATCATCATCTCGTCGACCTTGAGGTCGTCGTTGAGGAAGTTGAGCACCTCGACGATGGTCTGCGGGGTGTCGGTGTTGAAGAAGGTCGAGTTGGTGGTCACCCGGAAGCCGCGCCGCTTGGCCTCCTTGATGGCCTCCACGGCCTCGTCGAACACGCCTTCCTTGGCCACGGACTCGTCGTGCCGCTCGCGCAGCCCGTCGATGTGCACGGCGAAGGCGAAGTACGGCGAGGGCGTGAACTTCTCCATCTTCTTGCGCATGAGCAGCGCGTTGGTGCAGAGGAAGACGTACTTCCGCTTGGCCACCAACTGCCGCACGATCTCGTCGATCTGGGGATGCATCAGGGGCTCGCCGCCGGCGATGGAGACCATCGGCGCACCCGATTCGAGCACCGCTCCCACGGCCTGCGCGACGGGCATGCGCTGCTTGAGCACCCCGGCCGGGTGCTGGATCTTCCCGCACCCCTCACACTTCAGGTTGCAGGCGAAGAGCGGCTCCAGCTCCACGATGAGCGGGAACTTGTCCCGTCGGCGAATCTTCTGTTCGGCCAGGTATGTAGCGACCTTGATGGACTGGCGCAGGGGCATGGCCATCTGGGCTCACCTCCGGGGGAGCAACAAAGAACGGTGCCATTCGAAAAATGCGGGAAGAACGGATCGGAGAACACGGAAAGCCGATATTCCACCGCGTACGGTGCCGATCCGGACGAGTTCGTGTTCTGGAGCGTCCACGACCACCCGGACGGCCGCAACCGGGCGTGGGCCCGTGCGGACGGCGCTCAGCAGCGTGGCCGCGGACTCCATGTCCACGGCGATCGCGCCGGTCGCGAGCAGGTCGGCGCGTTCGGGACCGCGGACGACGTGGTCCGAGCCGGTGAGCGGCCCGGTGTGGACGGTGCGTCCGGGGACGGCTCGCGCGAGTTCCTTGACGAGCCGGTCGGACGCGACGCAGGTGACGGTGGAGCGGGGGTCCCGGGTCTCCTCGGCGACGACCAGGTCGCCGGGGTGCATGCCGGGGGCCAGTCCCGCGCAGAAGCCGGTGGCCAGTACGGCGGCCGACTCGAGCGCCGGGTCGGTGAGGACCCGGGTGACCGAGCGTTCGGCCGCCTTGGGGCCCATGCCGGTGCGCAGGACGGTGACCGGCCCGCCGGCGCCGGCGCGGTCGCCGGTGCGCAGGGCGAGGTGTTCGATGCCGAGCGCGCAGGCGATCAGCAGCGGGGACGGGCCGGTCTGCGGGGTCATCAGCTGCCCTTCACCTCGGCCGTGGCGGGCTCGGTGGGTGCCTCGGCCGCGCGGGGCTTCTTGGCGAAGGGCTCCCCGTGGACGTACCGGCCCAGCGCGGTGAGCGGGAAGACCTGGCGGTAGAGGTGGTAGTTGATGGAGAAGTCCCACGGGAAGCCGGTGCCCGTGAAGTAGGGCTCGTCCCAGGAACCGTCCTCCCGCTGGGTGGCCGCCAGCCACTCGATGCCGCGCTCCACGGCCCTGGACTCCCGCTCCCCCGCCGCCAGCAGGGCCATCAGCGCCCAGCCGGTCTGCGAGGCGGTCGAGGCGCCCCGGCCGCTCCACTCCCGGACGTAGCGGTAGGAGCGCAGATCCTCGCCCCAGCCGCCGTCCTCGTTCTGGACGGACTCCAGCCAGCGCACCGCGCGCCGGATGGCCGGGTGCGAGGTGGGCAGCCCGGCGGCGGTCAGGGCGGGGATCACGGACCCGGTGCCGTAGACGTAGTTGACGCCCCAGCGGCCGAACCACGAGCCGTCCGCCTCCTGCGCGTCCAGGAGCCACTGGATGCCGCGGCGGGTGCGCGGGTCGTGGGCGAGGCCCTCGACGGCGAGCATCTCGACGACGTGCGCGGTGACGTCCGCGGACGGCGGGTCGATGACCTCGCCGAAGTCGCAGAAGGGGAGCCGGTTGGGGAAGGCGCTGGTGTTGTCGACGTCGAAGGCGCCCCAGGCGCCGTTCTTGGACTGCATGCCGAGGTTCCAGCGCACCCCGCGCCCGATGGCCTGCTCCACCCGCTCCGGGTCGTGGTGCTTGACCCGGCGCAGGGCGAGGACCACCTCGGCGGTGTCGTCGATGTCGGGGTAGTTGTCGTTGTGGAACTCGAACGCCCAGCCGCCGGGCGGGAGTCCGGGGCGCTTCACCGACCAGTCGCCGGGGCGCACGATCTGCTCGCCCAGCATCCAGTCGGCAGCCTTGACCAGCTGCGGGTGGTCCTCGGGCACGCCCGCGTCGGCCAGCGCGATGGTGGCCAGGCAGGTGTCCCAGACCGGCGACTGGCAGGCCTCGATCATCCGGGCCCCGTCCTCGCGCCACACGGCGAAACGGTCCAGCGACTCGAGTCCCGCGCGCATCACGGGGTGTTCGAGGTCGTAGCCGAGCAGGTAGAGCGCGATCACCGAGTAGACCGCCGGGGGCTGGATGCCGCCCCAGCAGCCGTCGTTCTCCTGCCGCTCGATGATCCACCGGGCGGCGCTGTTCATCGCGGCCCGGCGCAGGCGGCGCGGGGCGACCTTGCGGTAGGCGTGCAGGGCCTTGTCGATGCGCTGGAAGGCGCCGTCCCAGCTGGCCACCGGTGCCAGCGGGCGGGTGGGGTTGGGGCGGGCCGGGTCGGTGTGCAGTTCGTCCAGCGGGAAGGGCGCGGGACGCACCGGCCGCTTCGCGGAGACGATGGTGAGCGGCACGATGGTCTGCCGGGCCCAGCAGCCGAAGTCGTAGATGTTGAGCGGGACCCAGGTGGGGAAGTAGATGAGCTCCGGCGGGAGTTCGGGCAGGTCGTCCCACTTCCACCAGCCGAACAGGGCGAGCCAGATCCGGGTGAAGACGCGGGCGGAGGCGATGCCGCCGCGGGACCTGATCCACTCGGCGGCCCGCGCCATGTGGGGCGCGTCGGGCGCGTCGCCCGCCAGGCGGAGGGCGACGTAGGCCTCGACGGTGGTGGACAGTTCGCCGGGGCCGCCGTAGAAGGTGGCCCAGGTGCCGTCCTCGCGCTGCTCGCCGCGGATGAACAGGGCGGCGGCGCGGGTGGTCTCCTCGTCCTGGATGCCGAGGAACTGACGCAGGAGCAGGTCCTCGGCGTCCATCGTGACGTTCGTCTCGAGGTCGCCCTTCCACCAGCCCTGGGCGTCCTGCCGGGAGAGCAGGAAGTCGGCGGCTCGCCGGGTGGCGCGTGCGGCGGCTTCCGGTACCCCGGCCGCCGCGGCGGGGATCGTGATGTCGGTGTCGCTGGCCGAGGCTGCCAGGGGCCTCAGGGAGGCCCCGGTGCTTCCGTCGGTCGTCGCTGTCATGGCTTCCCCTTCGTGCAGTGTGCGTGGTGCGTCTGCTGGGTCCGCCGTCGGCCGGTGCTCGTGTCTCCACGGCACCGGCCGGCGACTACGCGAGGGCTATTCGACCGATAATGATCATCTCTTTCGTACGACGACGAAGTCCGCGAGTGCCGTGAACCGGTCCCGCACCCGGTCGGGCATGTCGACGGCGTCGAGGGCTTCGATGGCGATGGTGTGCTGGCGACGCGCCTCGTCGGCGGTCCACTCCCGCCCGCCCGCTTCCTCGATGAGGGCGGCACGGGCCGCGAACTCCTCCTCCGAGAAGTTCGCGAAGTCACTGGCCTTGGCGTCGGCGGCGAGGATCTCGCCGAGCCGCTCGGAGGCGGGCCCCCCGGCGGCGAGGGCGGCGACGACCGGCAGCGACTTCTTGCGCTGGCGCAGGTCGCTCCAGGTCTGCTTGCCGGTGGCGTCCGGGTCGCCCCAGATGCCCAGCAGGTCGTCGACGGCCTGGAAGGCGAGGCCGAGGTGGTAGCCGTACCTCTCGAGGGTGTCGGCGGTGCGCTCGTCGGCGCCGCCGAGCACCGCGCCGATGGAGCTGGCGGAGGCGAGCAGGGCGCCGGTCTTGTTGCCCTCCATCTCCAGGCACTCCTCGACGCTGACGCGGTCGCGGTGCTCGTAGGAGATGTCCTGGGCCTGACCGTCGATCAGGGCCCGGCTGGCACTGGTGAGGCGGCGGGTGGCGCGGCCGGCCTCGACGGTGCCCAGTTCCAGCAGCACCTCGTTGGCCAGCGCGAACAGGGCGTCGCCGACCAGGATGGCCTGGGCGGGGCCGTGCACCTTCCAGACGGTGTCGCGGTGGCGGCGCTGCTCGTCGCCGTCCATCAGGTCGTCGTGCAGGAGGGAGAAGTTGTGCACCAGTTCCACGGCCACCGCGCCGGGCACGCCGACCTCGGGCGCGGCGCCGGTCACCTCGGCGGAGAGCACGGCGAGCGCGGGGCGGACGGCCTTGCCGCCGTCACCGTGCGCGGGGTTGCCCTGGGCGTCGATCCAGCCGAAGTGGTAGGCGGCGACGGTGTCCATGGGAGGGGCCAGTCGGTCGACCGCCGCCCGCAGGACCGGCGTGGCCAGGGTCCGGCCGCGCTCCAGCAGCGCGGTCACGTCCACCGTGGTCCGTCGATCGGCCTTCGGGGCCGGGGGCACAGTGGGCACAGTCTTTCCTCCAGTTGCGGTGCCGGGAGTGCGGGAGTCGGTCCCGCGTGGATCGGCTCTCACGCCGCCTCCTCGAAGAAACCGGGGAGGAGGCCGCGGGACCGGCCCGGGGCGCCGAGCGCGGCGGCCGCCGCTCCGACACCGCTGCGAACCGCACTCTCCATGGTCGCGGGCCACCCGGTGGCGGTCCACGCGCCGGCCAGGTAGAGGCCGGGTGCCTTGGTGCGGGCGCCGGGCCTCAGGCGGCCGACGCCGGGGGCGGGGGCGAACGTCGCGGTGCGCTCCCTGGTCACGAAGAAGTCCTTCACCTCGGCACCCCGGGTGCGGGGCAGCAGCCGCTCCAGTTCCGGCAGGTACCGCTCGCGCAGCGCGGCCACGGGTTCGTCGATCTCGTGCTGCGCCGTCGACTGGGACAGCGCCAGGTACTGCCCCTCCTTCAGTCCGGAGGCCTCGGTACGGTCGAACACCCACTGCACCGGGGTGCCGAGGGCCGTGAGGAACGGTGCGGCGAGCACCTTGCGGTCGTAGACCACGTGGATGTTGAGGATCGGCGCGGTGCCGATCCGCAGAAGATTCTCCGGGGCGTCCAGCGCGCCGTCCGGCAGCAGGTCGTACGCCTCGCGCTGGGGTACGGCGAGGACGACGGCGTCCGCTTCGAGCGTCTCGTCGGGAACCTGAACGCTCCAGCCGCCGTTCTCGTTTACGGAGACGGAGGTGACGCGTGTACGGACCTCGGTACGGACGCCCGCGGAGTCGAGAGCCTTGCGGGCCAGCCGGTCGTGCAGTTCGCCCAGCGGGACGCGGGCCCATCCGATGTCGGCCGCTCCCGGGTCGGACAGCAGACCGGTCTTGAACACCATCGCGGCGAGCCCCAGCGAGGCGTCGCCCGCGACCGCGTTGAGGGTGGCGACCCCGACCAGGTCCCACAGGGCCTCGATGGCGCGCGCCGACTGACCGTGCGCGGTCAGCCAGCTGCCGAAGTCCTGGGTGTCCAGGGTCGGATCGGCGAGGTCGAGCCCCTTCAGCGCGAGCGCGGCGCGCCCCACCGAGGCGCGTTCGGCGAGGGAGAGGTGCGGGTAGGACGCCAGGCTGCGCCCCAGATGCAGGGGTACGGGCAGCGCGTCGCGCCGCAGTCTGCCGAGCCGGCTGCCCTCGGGCCGCGCCAGGTCGACCACGGGCACGTCGAGACGGTCCTGCACCGGTGCGAGCGCCGCTCCGCCGATCCGGTCGAGGAACCACCGGTAGGCGGTGCAGCAGCGCAGGTACACGTGCTGGCCGTTGTCGACCGTGAGGTCGCCGCGCTGGAAAGAGAAGGCGAGCCCGCCGAGGCGCGGGCGTCCTTCGAACAGGGTGACGCGCGCGCCGGCGTCGGCGAGTGCGAGCGCGGTGGTGACCCCCGCGAGTCCGCCGCCGACCACGACGGCGTGTCCGCCGGGGCCGAGGGCCGAGACGTCGGCGAGCACTCCGCCCTCGCGCGTGCCGTTGCCCTGCGTCATGGTGCGCCCTTCCCTGTCCGGTCGCCGTGGTGTTTGAACGGCGTACGGCCGACCGTCTCAGTCAGGGACGCCGACCGCCACCGGAGGGTTGCCCGCCGTTGTCCGCCGGTGGTTCCGTGCGGGTCCTGGGCGTCCAGTGTGCCCGGTGTGTCCATCAGGCGCGCCTCCTGACGGTCCGCCGGGTGACGTGCCGGGTGTCGAGGCCGGACAGACCGCGCACGGCGACGTACGCCTTCTCGCGTCCCGGCAGGGAGACCCGGCCGCGCAGCACGGCCTCGGGGTCGCGCTCGATGCGGTCCAGGAGGCGGCGGTAGATGCCGGCCATCGCGGCCACGCAGGCGCCGCTGCGCCGGTCGAGCATGGGCAGCAGCCGGTAGCCCTCGGCGAAAAGGGCGCGGGCCCGACGCACTTCGAAGTGCACGAGGCCCGCGAAGTCGGAGCCCTCCGGTGGTGTCGGCCCGTCGAAGCCGGCCGAGCAGCCGAACTTGGCGAGGTCGTCGGCGGGCAGGTAGGTGCGCCCGCCCTCGGCGTCCTCCCGGACGTCGCGCAGGATGTTGGTGAGCTGGAGCGCGAGACCGAGCGTGTCGGCGTACTCGGGCGCGCGCTCGGCGCCGCGCGCCCCCGGTTCGGTGCCGAAGACGCCGAGCGAGAGGCGTCCGATGGCGCCCGCCACGCAGCGGCAGTAGACCTTCAGGTCGTCCCAGGTCTCGTAGGTCTCGCCCCGCAGGTCCATCTGGACGCCGTCGATCAGCTCGTCGAGGCCGCCGAGCGGGATCGGGAACTGCCGGGCCGCGTGCGCGAGGGCGACGGCGACCGGGTCGGTGTCGTCCTCGTCGACCGCACCGTCCTGGATCCGGGCGAGCACGACCCGGGTCTCGTCCAGCCGGGCGACCTTGACGTCGTCCGCCAGCACCCCGTCGCCGATGTCGTCGACCCGGCGCGAGAACGCGTACAGCGCGGACATCGCCCGCCGCTTGGGCGTGGGCAGCAGCCGGATGCCGTAGGCGAAGTTGCGTGCCTGCCGGCCGGTGACGGCCTCGCAGTAGCTGTAGGCGGCGAGCACCGGTGCCGACGCGTTCGCTGACGACTCCACGGACCCGATCACCCCTCTCCTCGCAGGACCACGCCCGCCTCGCGCAGCAAGCGGACCTTGCCTGACGTGGGCGGGCCGGGAAGTACGTCGTGATCCGCCGCGGCGATCGCGCCGAGCGCCGCCCTTCCCCCCGCCACGAAGCCCGCCAGGAGCAGCCGCAGCCTGCCCTGGACGCTACCCACCAGGGGGGCTCCTTCATTCAGCAGGTCGCGGGCGCGCCCGGCCTCGTAGGCGATCAGGGCGCGCACGGACGCGTTGGCGGTGGGCGCGGCGAGGTCCGTCTCCTGGACGTGGAAACGTTTCATGTCCTCGGCCGGCAGGTAGATGCGGTCCCGGCCCAGGTCCTCGGCCACGTCCTGGAGGTGCTCGACGATCTGCAAGGCGGTGCAGATCTCGTCGGAGCGGCGGACCCGTTCGGGCGTCGAGGTGTCGGTGACGGCCAGGACGAGACGGCCGACCGGGTTGGCGGACAGCTCGCAGTAGGCGAGCAGGTCGTCGTAGGTCTCGTACCGTGCGACCAGCTGGTCCTGCCGGTTGGCGGCGATCAGGCCGAGGAAGGGCTCGGGGGTCAGCCCGCGGCGGCGCACGGTGGGCAGCAGTCGGCGCAGCAGCGGGTGCCGGGGCGGGCCGTCGGAGCCGCCGAAGACCCTGCGCAGGTCGGCCTCGAAGGCGTCCAGCATCAGCAGGCGGTCGTCGGCGCGGTCCTCGGGGACGCCGAGGAGGCGGGCGTCCGCTCCGCCCGGGGCGAGGTCGCCGTCGCCGATGTCGTCGACGAGGCGGGCGAAGCCGTAGACCGCCATCAGGTCGGTGCGCCAGGCGCGGGGCAGGAAGAAGGGGGCGACGGGGAAGTTCTCGTCGGCGGCCTTGGCGAGGGTGCCGCGCTCCGGGTCGACGGCGTGCGCCGTGTCGGTGGCCGTCATCGCGGGCTGCCCTGGGCGGGGACGGCGCACGCTTCGCGGAGCTGGGGAGTTTCCGTAGCCATTGCCGTCACATCTCCCGTTCTACACTGCCGACCCAATACACACTATTTCGGACACGCCGCCCTGCCACCCGCGCGGCAGGCCCGCTCGAGGGTGTCGGGCATTATCGCCCCATGTGCCGCGTTTCGGGACCGGTACAGCTTACGTTGTACAACTCACGGGCGTCCGTCGGGGTGCACGGCGCATCACAACAACACACCGATTGACTTCAAGATTCCTGAGAACCGCAGGAGTTGACGGTTCCTTTGCAGACGCGGGGCCTCGCCGGAACAGTTCCGGCGAGGCCCCGGCGTGCCGGACTACTTGCCCGTGAACTTCTCGTACTCCTTGAGCACCTCGTCGGTCGGGCCGTCCATGCGCAGCTCGCCGCGCTCCAGCCACAGGACCCGGTTGCAGGTGTCGCGGATGGACTTGTTGTTGTGGCTGACCAGGAAGACGGTGCCGGCCTCCTTCTTCAGTTCCCGGATGCGCTCCTCGGAACGGGTCTGGAACTTGCGGTCGCCGGTGGCGAGGGCCTCGTCGATCATCAGGACGTCGTGGTCCTTGGCGGCGGCGATGGAGAAGCGCAGCCGGGCGGCCATGCCGGAGGAGTAGGTGCGCATCGGCAGGGTGATGAAGTCGCCCTTCTCGTTGATGCCGGAGAAGTCGACGATGTCCTGGTAGCGCTCCTTGATCTCCTCACGGGTCATGCCCATGGCCAGTCCGCCGAGGATGACGTTCCGCTCGCCGGTCAGGTCGTTCATCAGGGCGGCGTTCACCCCGAGCAGGGAGGGCTGGCCGTCGGTGTAGACCTTGCCGCGCTCGGCGGGCAGCAGGCCGGCGATGGCCCGCAGCAGCGTCGACTTGCCGGAGCCGTTGGAGCCGATCAGGCCGATGGCCTCGCCCCGGTAGGCGGTGAAGGAGACACCGCGCACGGCGTGCACCTTGCGCACGCCCCGCTCCTCGCCCCGCTTGATCATGCGGCTCAGGGCGGCCGTCGCGCTGCCCTTGCCGGTCCTGGCGCCGTTGACGCGGTAGACGATGTGCAGCTCGTCCGCGATGACCGTCGGCACCCGCTGGTCCTGCTGCTGCTCAGCCACGGCCGTACCTCTCCTCCGCCTTCCAGAAGTACACGAAGCCGCCCACGGCGAGGACCACGGCCCAGCCGAGCGCGACCGCCCACACGTGCGGCGGCAGGTTCTCCGAGCCGTACCCGTCGATCAGCGCGAAGCGGATCAGGTCCATGTAGACGGCGGCCGGGTTCCACTGGAGCACGTCCGCGAGCCAGGCCGGCTTGTCCTCCAGCATGATCGGGATGGAGAACATGACGCCCGACGCGTACATCCAGGTCCGCATGATGAACGGCATCAGCTGGGCCAGGTCCGGCGTCTTGGCCCCCATGCGGGCCACGATGAGCGCCAGGCCCATGTTGAACAGGAACTGGAGGACGAGCGCCGGCACGACCAGCAGCCAGGACAGCGAGGGGTAGCTGCCGAAGCCGATGACCACCGCGAACAGCACGATCATCGAGGCCAGCAGCTGCTGGAGCTGCTGGAGCGCGAAGGAGATGGGCAGCGAGGCGCGCGGGAAGTGCAGCGCCCGCACCAGTCCGAGGTTGCCGGAGATGGCGCGCACGCCCGCCATCGCGGAGGACTGGGTGAAGGTGAAGACGAACACCCCCGTCACCAGGAACGGGATGTACACCTCCTTGGGCATGCCCTTGCCCGCGTTGAGGATCAGGCCGAAGATCGCGAAGTAGACGAACGCGTTCAGCAGCGGGGTGGCCACCTGCCACAGCTGGCCGAGCTTGGCCTGGCTGTACTGGGCGGTCAGCTTCGCCTGGGAGAAGGCGAGGATGAAGTGCCGCCGGCCCCAGAGCTGACGGACGTACTCCAGGAGGGAAGGTCGGGCGCCGCTCACGGACAGCCCGTACTTGGCGGCGAGCCGGGCCGGTGTGAGGCCCTCGTCGGGCGACACGGGCTTGGTCATGGCGACCGTGCCGTCGTGTGTTGTCTCACTCACTGGTGGAAACTCTCGTCTTCGAAAATGCTCGGCCGCGCGGGCCAGGCATGGACCTGGTGGCCCCGGTCGGGGCCGGAACGCTCTCGGTTACGAGCTTGTCAGATCACCGGGGGGCGGCCCAGCCGGGTCAGGCGCCACACCGTACGCCACCGCATGGGCCGGCGGGGACCGCACGGGGTGGCCCAGCCCTCGCGGAAGCCGCCGAACCACGCCTTCAGCGCAGGTCGCGACGGCCGCCGCAGCAGGGTGAGCAGCATCCAGACGCCGAGGTAGACCGGGACCAGGAGCGCGGGGAGGTTGCGGCGGGCGAGCCAGACCCGGTTGCGGGCGACCATGCGGTGGTAGACCGCGTGCCGGGACGGCGCGGTGGTGGGGTGGTTCAGCACCATGTCGGACCGGTAGTCGATCATCCAGCCCGCGTCGAGGGCCCGCCAGGCCAGGTCGGTCTCCTCGTGGGCGTAGAAGAACGCGTCCGGCAGCCCGCCGACCTGGGTGAGGACGCGGGTGCGCACCGCGTTGGCACCGCCGAGGAAGGTGGTGACCCGGGAGGAGCGCATGGGGTCGGCGGCGCGCAGCCGCGGGACGTGCCGGCGCTGGGTCTCGCCGGTCTCCGGGTCGGCGATGCGGAAGCTGATGATGCCCAGCTCGTCGTCGGCGGCGAACGCCCGGCGGCACAGCTCGGCGGTGTCGGTGCGGGCGAGCAGGCCGTCGTCGTCGAGGAAGAGCAGGATGTCGACGTCGCTGCCCCCCGGTCCGAAGGCCTCGATGCCGACGTTGCGGCCGCCGGGGATGCCCAGGTTCTCGGGCAGCTCGACGGTGCGCACGCCGTCGGGCACCTCCGGGACGGGCGAGCCGTTGCCGACCACGACCACCTCGACCGGGTCGCCGTCCTGCTTCGCGACCGAGTCGAGCAGGGCCCGCAGCTCCTCGGGGCGGTTGCCCATCGTGATGACGACGGCGCCGACCTTCATGGGCGCGCTCACTTCAGCCTGCTGGAGGCGAGGACGGACACCAGGTGCAGCAGGGTCTGCACCAGCGCGATGCCGGCGAGTACGGCGGTGCCGAGGCGGGTGAAGAACAGGTCGCCGCGCGCCTGGTCTACGACGGCGAGGACCAGGATCAGCAGGGACGCCTCGATGCCGAGGATCAGCCGGTGGAACTTGAGCGCCCCGGCGGCCCGGCGGGCCAGCGCCATGCCGGAGGAGCGGATCTCGGCGGCGGCCTCCTTGACCGGGGGCATCCCGTTCTGGTGCCGGGCGACGCCCACCAGGTCGGTCTCGGCCTTGATCAGGATCGCGCCGAGGGCGGCCAGGGTGCCCAGGAAGGCCCACAGCCAGTCGATGCGGCCGGTGCCGAAGAGGTCGGCGGCGCGCAGGCCGAGGCCGACCAGGACGGCGGCGTCGGTCAGGTAGGCGCCGACCCGGTCCAGGTAGACGCCGCCGAGCGAGTACTGCTTGCGCCAGCGGGCGATCTCGCCGTCGACGCAGTCCAGCAGCAGGTACAGCTGGACCGCGACCACGCCGAGCACGGCGCCCCAGATGCCCGGCACCAGCAGCGCCGGGGCCGCGAGCACGCCGCAGACGGTCATCAGGTACGTGAGCTGGTTGGGCGTGATCCTGGTGTTCACCAGGTAGCGGTCGATCCGCAGCGAGACCTCGCGCATGTAGAGGCGTCCCGCCCAGTGCTCACCGCTGCGCCGGTCCTTGACCCCCGCGGGATGGACGACCGGGCGTAGTTCAGCTACCGATGGCCTTGACATAGTCGGCGTACAGGTCCTTGATCTGGTCGGTTTTCAGGTCGAGGTGCTCGAGGATCGTGTAACGGCCGGGCCGCGTCTGGGGGGCGAACTCCACGGCCCGGAAGAACTCCTCGGGCGTGAACCCGATCTCCTCGGGCAGCACCGGCAGCCCGTGCCGCCGCAGGACCCCGGCCATGTGCGCGGACTCCTCGTGGGCCCCGCGCAGGTACATCGCGAAGGCCGCGCCCAGGCCGCACTGCTCGCCATGGGCGGCGGCGCGCTCGGGGAAGAGCAGGTCGAAGGCGTGGTTGATCTCGTGGCAGGCGCCCGAGGACGGCCGCGAGTCGCCGGAGACCGACATGGCGATGCCGCTGAGCACCAGCGCCTCGGCCAGCACCTGGAGGAACTCGTTGTCGCCGATGCCGCCGGGGTGCCGCAGCACGGCCTCGCCGGCCTGGCGGGCCATCGCGGCGGCCAGGCCGTCGATCCGCTCGCCCTTGATCCGGTTGGCCAGCTCCCAGTCCGCGATCGCGGAGACGTTGGAGACGGCGTCGCCGATGCCGGCGCGCACGAAGCGGGCCGGGGCCGCGCGGATGACGTCCAGGTCGATGACGACGGCGATGGGGTTGGGCACACCGTAGGAGCCGCGGCCCGCGTCGTTGTCGAGGGTGGCGACCGGGGAGCACAGGCCGTCGTGCGCGAGGTTGGTCGGCACGGCGACCAGCGGGAGGCCGACGCGCGCCGCCGCGAACTTGGCGCAGTCGATGATCTTGCCGCCGCCGAGGCCGACGACCGCGTCGTAGTGGCCGGCCTTCATGGCGCCGGCGAGCTTGATCGCGTCGTCCAGGGTGCCGCCGCCGACCTCGTACCAGTCGGCGCCGGGCAGGGACGGGGCGACGCGGTCGCGCAGCCGGGCGCCGGAACCGCCGCTGACGGCGACGGCGAGCTTGCCCGAGTGGGAGATGCGCTCGTCGGCGAGCACACCCCCCAGGTCGTCGAGGGCACCCGCGCGGATGTCCACGACGACCGGCGACGGGATGAGCCTCGTCAGTACTGGCACGCGATCTCCCTGCCCTTGGCGAGGTCGTCGTGGTTGTCGATCTCGACCCACTTGACGTCGCCGATCGGCGCCACGTCGACCTTGAAGCCGCGGTTGACCAGCTCCTGGTAGCCGTCCTCGTAGTACAGCTGCGGGTCGCGCTCGAAGGTGGCCTTCAGCGCGTCGGCCAGGTCGGCGGCGGCCTCGCCCTCGATGAGGGTGACGCCGATGTACTCGCCGGTCGCCTCGGCGGGATCCATCAGCTTGGTGATGCGCTGGACGCCCTTGTCGGGGTCGACGACGACCTTCATCTCCTCCTCGGCGAGGTTCTTCACCGTGTCGAGGGCGAGGATGATCTTCTTGCCGTCGCCGCGGGCGGCGAGCAGGGTCTTCTCGACGGAGACCGGGTGCACGGTGTCGCCGTTGGCGAGGATCACGCCGTCCTTGAGGGCGTCACGGCCGCACCACAGGGAGTAGGCGTTGTTCCACTCCTCGGCCTTGTCGTTGTCGATCAGGGTGAGCTTGACGCCGTACTTCCGCTCCAGCTCCTCCTTGCGGTCGTACACGGCCTCCTTGCGGTAGCCGACGATGATCCCGACCTCGGTCAGGCCGACCTCGGCGAAGTTCGCCAGGGTCAGGTCGAGCACCGTGATGCTGTCCTCCGCCCCCTCGGGGCCGACCGGCACCAGTGCCTTGGGCAGGGTGTCGGTGTAGGGACGCAGACGCCGGCCGGCGCCGGCCGCCAGCACGAGGCCGATCATGCGGGTTCTCCTTCGTCGTGTACGGCGGGTGCGCCGACCTTGTGGGCGGCGACCCAGAAGCGGATGCTCTCGACGAGCACCACGAGTGCCACGGCCACGGCGAGGACCGTGAGCGCGACCTTGAACTGTGTGGCGGTGAGCAGCACGGCAAGCACGCAGATCACCAGCGTGCGGCCCTCGTGCCCCCCGATCGTCCGCACCAGCCACTTCGGCGGCGCACCCGCGTCGCCGCGGATGCGGTAGACCGTGTCGTAGTGATGGTAGGCGACCGCGGCCACCAGCCCGAAAGCCGCCGGAAGGGCCCCGTTCACGTCCGCTTTCGCGGCCAGGACCAGGACGGTGAGGTACTCGGCGGCCCGGAAGAAGGGCGGGACCAGCCAGTCGAGGGCGCCCTTGAGGGGGCGGGCGACGGCGAGCGCCGAGGTCAGCACGTAGAGGATCGCGGCGACGAGCGGCCAGGGGCCGCCGAAGCCGGTGAGCGCGGCCGTCGCGACGACGGCGGCGCCGCCGAGGAGGGCGACGGCGGGGGCGGTGAAGCCGGGCAGCCGGCGGGCGGCGGTGCGCAGGCCCCTGGCGGCGGCCTCGGCGAGCGGTCCCGAGTCGGCGAGGTCGGCCAGTGCCGTCGCCGCCCGGTCGGTGCGCACGGCCTTGCGGGTCAGCGAGCGCAGGACGCGGCCGGCGGTGGTGTAGGTCGCGGAGAACGCGCAGCCGATCAGCAGCGCGTAGAAGGTGATCCGGGGCGTGGTGAGCGCGGTCAGCACGGCGATCATGGCCCAGCGTTCGCCGATCGGCAGCACGATCATGCGGCGCGCCCAGACCGTCCAGCCGACGCTGTCGAGCTTGTCGGAGAGGGCGGCGGTGGGGCTCGTGTTGGCCGAGGCGTCGTGATTGGCCTCGTTGAAGGAGAAGTCGACGACGTGGCGGCAGGTCTGGAGGACCATCGCGCCCAGCGCGAGGGCCCATACGTCGTCGCCGCCGCGGGCGGCTCCGAGGGCGAGGCCCGCGTAGTAGGCGTACTCCTTGGCCCGGTCGAAGGTGGCGTCGAGCCAGGCGCCGAGCGTGGAGTACTGGAGGGAGTAGCGGGCCAGCTGTCCGTCGGTGCAGTCGAGGACGAAGGAGGCGATGAGCAGCACACCGGCGGCGACGAAGCCGGCGCGGGTGCCGGTGGCGGCGCAGCCCGCCGCTATGAGCGCGGTGATCAGCGAAGCGGTGGTGACCTGGTTGGGCGTCAGCCCGCGCCGCGCGCACCAGCGGGCGATGTAGCGGGAGTACGGGCTGATGAGGAAGGTGGTGACGAAGCCGTCGCGGGCCTTGACCGCCGACTTCAGGCGTACGGCCTCGTCGTCGACGGCGGCGACGGCCTGCCGTGCCTCGTTGCGGGCCTGCGGATCGGCGGGGACGGCGGCGACGAGGCTGCCCAGCTCGGGGCGGTGCACGTCGGCGCCGTCGGCGTCGAGGGCGGCGGTGATCCGGTCGGCGAGGCTGCTCACGGCAAGCGCGGTGCCGCCGCCCGCGGAGTTCTCGCGGGCCATCGCGCGGGTCAGCGCCTGGCGGGCGGCCGGCTGGGCGGTCACGGCGCCCGGGATCGCGGCGAGCGGGAAGCGGGGGTCGGTCAGGCCGAGGCGCAGGGCGTGCGGGTGGCCCACGAAGCGGGCGTCGACCACGGCGACCCGTTCCTCGCCCGGAACCCGCGCCAGAAGGGTCTCGGTGTCGGCGGCACCCGAGGCGAGGCGCACGTCGAAGCCCAGGGACCGCAGCTCGCTCTCGATCGACGAACCGGGGACCGGCTGACCGGTGAGGATGGCGGTCGGCAACCGAACTCACTCCCTGGTGCCGGCGCCTGGACGCCGGGCCTGTGCATGGTGGAGCGCCCGTGCCTGGGGCACCCGGGCGGCATGTCGGCAGAGGTTATCGGATGCCGGGAACGCCGTGTTCACCGCCCGTTTCACGATCGGTCGACGCCGCGTGCTCCCGCCTTTGCCGCGATCATCATCGTGGATGCGGGGCCCGCCCCACAAACCGCGCTCCCAGACCGGGCATCGCGGACATCGCGCTGTGTCGACGCTCGTGCGCACAGGGTCAGGGCGGCCCTCTGCGGTCCTGTGCGCCACCTGGCGGAACCCACGCCTCCGGGCATCTCCCGGCGCCCTGACCTGCGGAACGTTTTCGCAGGTCAGAGCAGATGACAACGGTGTTCAGTGCCGCGTTGCCCGATACCCCCTACCCGTAGTTGACTGTCATCCGGGCACCGGGGCACCGGACGCCGGTACGCACAAGGAGGCGGCTTTCCCATGGGGGCTGGGCACGATCACGGGCACGCGCACGGCGGGCACGCCGGCGGGACGGCGACGGCCGCCTACCGGGGCAGGCTGCGGGTGGCGCTGGCGATCACCCTCACCGTCATGGTCGTCGAGATCGTCGGCGGGCTGCTCGCCGACTCGCTCGCGCTGATCGCCGACGCCGCGCACATGGCGACGGACGCCCTGGGGCTCGGCATGGCCCTGCTGGCCGTCCACTTCGCGAGCCGCCCGCCGAGCGACCGCCGCACCTTCGGCTACGCCCGCGCCGAGATCCTCGCCGCCCTGGCCAACTGCCTGCTGCTGCTCGGAGTCGGCGGTTACGTCCTGTACGAGGCGATCGACCGGTTCGTCACCCCGGCCGACACCGCGGGCGGACCGACCGTCGTCTTCGGCGCGATCGGCCTGGTGGCGAATCTGGTGTCGCTGTCGCTGCTGATGCGCGGCCAGAAGGAGAGCCTGAACGTACGGGGCGCCTTCCTGGAGGTGGCCGCGGACGCGCTGGGCTCCCTGGCGGTGATCGTCTCGGCGCTGGTGATCCTGGCCACCGGCTGGCAGCCGGCCGACCCGATCGCGTCGCTGCTCATCGGTCTGATGATCGTGCCGCGCACCTGGCGCCTGCTGCGCGAGACCCTGGACGTGCTCCTCGAGGCGGCCCCCAAGGGCGTGGACATCGCCGAGGTGCGCGCCCACATACTGGCTCTGGACGGGGTCGAGGACGTGCACGACCTGCACGCGTGGACCATCACCTCGGGCCTGCCCGTGCTCTCGGCGCACGTGGTGGTGGACGGCGACGCGCTGAACGCGATCGGCCACGAGAAGATGCTCCACGAGCTTCAGGGCTGCCTGGGCGACCACTTCGACGTGGAGCACTGCACCTTCCAGCTGGAGCCCAGCGGTCACGCGGAACACGAGGCCCGGCTCTGCCACTGAGCCGGGGCGACACGGCGGACGACGGGGGCGCACCCCTCGGCACGCGCCCCCGCTCGCTCCTACGGAAGGGTTCCGGGCGTGCGGCCCCGGGGAACGATCACTCATCGGGCCCCTGCTCGGTGTCCGGCCGGCCGCCCCCGGTGCCGACGCGGGCGCGCGGGACATGCGGGTGTGCCGGGAAGTGCCGAGAGTGCCGGATTCGTACGGCACACTTGGGGCGCGAGGACCGATGTGAAGGATGGGTATGCCGATCACTCCTGCCACCGCGACGCCCAGCTCGTCGAACGGCACCGCAGACGCGATTTTGCTGGAACTGGTCGACGAGAACGGCGTGACGATCGGCACCGCGGAGAAGCTCTCCGCGCACCAGCCGCCCGGGCGGCTGCACCGCGCCTTCTCCGTGTTCCTGTTCGACGAGCGGGGGCGGCTGCTGATCCAGCAGCGGGCCCTGGGCAAGTACCACTCCCCCGGCGTCTGGTCGAACACCTGCTGCGGCCACCCCTACCCCGGTGAGGCGCCGTTCGCCGCGGCGGCCCGGCGGACGTACGAGGAGCTGGGGGTGTCGCCCTCGCTGCTCGCCGAGGCGGGCACGGTGCGCTACAACCACCCGGACCCGGCCTCGGGGCTGGTCGAGCAGGAGTACAACCACCTCTTCGTCGGCCTGGTGCAGGCCGAGCCGCGCCCGGACCCGGAGGAAGTGGCGGACACGGTCTTCGTGTCCCCGGCGGAGCTGTCCGAGCGGCACGCGCGGGACACCTTCTCGGCGTGGTTCATGACGGTTCTCGACGCGGCCCGGCCGGCCGTCCGCGAGCTGACCGGCCCCTCCGCGGGCTGGTGACCTAACGCATGGCGTGCTTGAGCGGCAGGGCGGCCCAGATCACCTTGCCGCCGCTCGCCGTGTGGGCCACGTCGCAGGCCCCGCCCGCCTCCCGGGTGATCTCACGGACCAGGAGCAGGCCGCGCCCGCCGGTGCGGCCGTGGTCGGTCTCCAGGGCGGTCGGACGGTAGGGGTGGTCGTCCTCCACGGCCACCCGCACCCACTCCGGCCCGACGGCGACCTCCACCGCGAGCACCGGCGAGAGCACCGCCGCGTGCCGGACCGCGTTCGTGACCAGCTCCGAGACGATCAGCAGCAGGGCCTGGGTCACGTCGTCGGAGACGGGTACCCCCTGGCGGGTCAGCAGGTCGCGCACGGCATGCCGGGCCTGCGGCACCGAGGCGTCCACGGCGGGGGCGGTGAACCGCCAGACACCTTCGTACGGCAGCGGCCCGGTGGGCCCGGTCTCGTCCATGGTCCGGTCGCCACCCCTGGGCTCGATTGTCACCACACCCCTGAGTGTTGGTAACGCACCGCCCCGCCCCGGAGAACTGAACACAAGTCGGCGTGTATCGAGCGATTTCTGATCGTTGGCGCATGACACGGGACCGTTCCTGTCCCGCCTGCCCGGGCGCCGGGGGGACCGTGCCGGTGTATAGCATCCGGCCCATGGAGCCGCAGCTGCTGCACCGGGTCGCCGACTCGGTCGCCACCGTCGTCGTCCACCACCCGGCCAAGCGCAACGCCATGACGGCCGCGATGTGGCGGGCGCTGCCCCGCGTCCTCGACGGCCTGGCCGCCGATCCCCGGGTGCGGGCGCTGGTGCTGACCGGCGAGGGCGCGACCTTCTGCGCCGGTGCCGACATCTCGACCCTGCGCGAGTCGGCCGAGGAGGCACAGGGCTTGGCGGTGCGGGCCGAGGAGGCCCTCGCCGCGTTCCCCAAGCCGACGCTCGCCGCGATCCGGGGGCACTGCGTGGGCGGCGGGGCGCAGCTGGCGGCGGCGTGCGACCTGCGGTTCGCCGAGGAGACGGCGCTGTTCGGCGTGACCCCGGCCAAGCTGGGGGTGGTGTACCCGGCGTCCGCCACCCGGCGGCTGGTGGCGCTGACGGGGCCCGCCACCGCGAAGTACCTGCTGTTCAGCGGGGAGTTGATCGACGCCGCGCGGGCACTGCGCACCGGTCTGGTGGACGAGGTGCTGCCGGAGGGCGAACTGGGCGAGCGGGTGGCGGAGTTCACCCGGGTGCTGGCGTCCCGCTCGCTGCTGACGCAGGCCGCGGCGAAGGAGTTCGCGAACGGGCGCACAGACCGGGACGCCCACTGGGCCGCGCAGGCGCGCCGCAGCGGCGACACCGCGGAGGGGGTCGCCGCCTTCCTGGAGCGCAGGCAGCCGCGGTTCGGCTGGAGCGGGCCTACGTCAGGGTGAAGCGGCTGTGGCCGCGGAGTTCCGCGACGAGGTGCGCGGGCGCCTTGGCCGGGGACCCGGCGTCGTAGGGCGGCTGCGGGTCGTACTCGGTCAGCAGCTGCACCGCCCGGGCGTGCTCGTCGCCGGCGATCCGGCCGAGCAGGGTCAGCCCCATGTCGATGCCGGCGGAGACACCGGCCGCGGTGACGTACTTGCCGTCGGTGACGACCCGTTCCCCGGTCGGCTCGGCGCCGTACCGCTTCAGGAGGTCCAGCGCCAGCCAGTGCGAGGTGGCGCGGCGCCCCGCCAGCAGTCCGGCGGCGGCGAGCAGCAGGGAGCCCGTGCACACGGACGTGGTCCAGGTGCTGGTGGCGTCGGCGGCGCGCAGCCAGTCCAGCAGGGTCTCGTTCTCCATCTGCGGCGTCTGGCCGGGACCGCCGGGGACGACGACGATGTCGGGGGCGGGTACGTCGGCCAGCGTCCGGTCGGCGGTGAGGGCGAGGTTTCCGGTGTCGGTGCGCACGGGACCGGTGCGCTCGGCCACGAAGACGGTCTCCGCGTCGGGGAGACGGCCGAGGGTCTCGTACGGGCCCACGGCGTCGAGGGCGGTGAAGCGGTCGAAGAGGACGATGGCGATCTGCACGGGTTTCCTCCGGCGGTCGGTCGGTGGACGGTGGTGCGGGTACGGGGCTCAGTGGGCCGGGGCGGGCCTGAACCGGCGGCGGTACTCCGCCGGTGGGGTGCCGAGGGCCTTGACGAAGGCGCGGCGCATGGCCTCCGGCGTGCCGTAGCCGCTGGCGCGGGAGACCTCCTCGACGCCGTCGCCGGTGTCCTCCAGGAGCCGGCGCGCGTGTTCCAGGCGGACCCGGTCGACGTACCGTCCGGGCGTCATGCCGGTCTCGGCCTGGAAGGCGCGGGCGAAGTGGCGCGGCGAGAGGCTGGCGCGGGCGGCCAGGGACGCGACGCTCAGGTCGGCGCCGGGGTGCTCGGTGATCCAGTGCTGGAGCTCGCGCAGCGGTTCCCGGCGCGCGGTCTGGGCGGCGAGCTGGGCGCTGAACTGGGCCTGGTTCCCGGGCCTGCGCAGGAACACCACCAGGTGCCGGGCGACGGTCAGGGCGACGTCCCGGCCCAGGTCCTCCTCCACCAGCGCGAGTGCGAGGTCGATGCCGGAGGTGACGCCGGCGGACGTGGCCACGTTCCCGTCACGGATGTAGATGGGGTCGGGATCGACGTCCACGGCCGGATGGTCGCGGGCGAGCCGGCCGCTGTAGGCCCAGTGGGTGGTGGCACGGCGGCCGTCCAGCAGCCCCGCCCGGGCCAGCAGGATCGCCCCGGTGCAGACGGAGACCAGGCGTCGGGCGCCGGGTCCGTGCGCGCGCAGCCAGCCGATCAGGCGCGGGTCCGGGTTCCGCGAGCCCTGGCCGCCGGGCACCACCAGGGTGTCCGGTTCCGGCAGGTCACCGGTGAGCGCCTGGTCCGGTACGACGGTCAGACCGCTGGACGTGCGCACGGGAGCCCCGTCCAGCGACGCCGTGCGGATGCGGTACGTGCCCGGCGTGTGCGTCTCGGCGCCCGCGAAGACCTCCACGGGGCCGGTGACGTCGAGGCTCTGGACGCCGTCGAAGAGGAGGACCAGAACGGTTCGGCCGGCTCGGCCGGTTCGCTGTGCCATGCCGTCGATTCTTGGGCCCGCCGCCGTACGGCCGCAATGACGAGAACCCCTCCTTTCCTGCCCTCCGTCCTGCGGGCCCCGAGGACGTACTGAGCGGTTGGTAACGTGCGGGGCATGACAACTGCCGCCATCGACGCACGCGCGGGCCGCCGCTGCCACAACGCGCTCAACTCGCTGCACTCCACGCACTACTTCTCGCCCGACCTGGGCCGGGAGCTGGGCGCCCTCGGGGTCACCGACGCCCCGGCCGTCAACTTCGCGGTGCGCGCCGCCGCGCTGGGGCCGGTCGGCGCCGGTGCCGTGACGGCGGCGTTCTACAACTACCAGCACGATCTCGTCGCCCGGCACGTGCCCGCGGTGTGGGAGAAGGTCACCCCGGAGCAGGCGCTGGCGGCGCGCCTACGGGCCGTCGACGCGACGCTGCGCCGTCTGCTCGGCGAGGAGGCCGTGGCGTCGGCCGAGATGGCGGAGGCGGCCGAACTGGCCCTGCGCGCCGCCGAGGGCTGCACGCGCGGCGCCCGCCCGCTCTACTCGGCCCACGCGGACCTGCCCGTGCCCGACGCCCCGCACCTGGCGCTCTGGCACGCGGCGACGCTGCTGCGCGAGCACCGCGGCGACGGCCACCTCGCCGCGCTCCTGGCCGCGGACCTGGACGGCCTGGAGGCGCTGGTCACGCACACCGCGACCGGCAAGGGCCTGGCGCCGAAGTGGGTCTTCCGCACCCGGGGCTGGACCCAGGAGGAGTGGGACGCGGCCGTCGGCCGGCTGCGTGAGCGCGGGCTGGTCGACGCGGCCGGCCGGCTGACCGAGGAGGGCGCGGCCCTGCGCGAGGACATCGAGCGGGAGACGGACCGGCTGGACAGGGCCCCGTACGCGCACCTGGGCGCGGAGGGGGTGGCGCGCCTGACGGAACTCGGGTCGGCCTTCGCGCGTACGGCACTCGGTGCGGGCGCCTTCCCGGCGGACCTGCTCGCGGGGCGCTGACGACCCGCCCGGCTTCGGACGAAGTGTACGGACAGGCATGCGAAGCCGCGACCGAGGTACCCGTAAGTCTCCCGGCCGGGGCGGCCGGGAAACGAAAGGGGCTACCCGTGTTCCGTGCCATCGCAGACGTTCTGCGCCAGATCGGTGGAGCGATCGCCACCGTGGTGACGCTTCCCTTCCGGGCCCTGGCCCGGCTCTTCGGCGGGGCCTCGTCCTCCACCCGGAGCCGCAGGGTCTGATCCGGGCCCCTCCCCTCGGTCGCGACCGGCCCGGACGTCGCCCTGATCCCCGATTGTCGGTGTCACCTGCCACAATTGCCGCGCAACCTCAGTGAGAAGGCGGTACGGGATCGTGACGACACCCGACGTAGGGTCCATCGAAAGCAGGATCGCCGACGAGCTCGGCGTGCGGGAGCGGCAGGTGAAGGCCGCGGTGGAGCTGCTCGACGGCGGCTCGACGGTGCCCTTCATCGCCCGCTACCGCAAGGAAGCGACCGAGATGCTCGATGACGCGCAACTGCGCACGCTCGAGGAGCGGCTGCGCTACCTGCGGGAGCTGGAGGAGCGGCGCTCGGCGATCCTCGACTCGGTGCGCGAGCAGGGCAAGCTCACGGAGGAGTTGGAGGCGCGCATCCGCGCGGCGGAGACCAAGGCGCGCCTGGAGGACATCTACCTGCCGTTCAAGCCGAAGCGGCGGACGAAGGCGCAGATCGCGCGCGAGGCGGGTGTGGAGCCGCTGGCCGAGGGCCTGCTCGCCGACGCGTCGGTGGACCCGCTGACCGCGGCGGCCGCGTTCGTCGACGCCGGCAAGGGCGTGGCCGATCCGCAGGCCGCCCTGGACGGGGCGCGCTCGATCCTCACGGAGAAGTTCTCGGAGGACGCCGACCTGATCGGCGAGCTGCGCGAGCGGATGTGGACGCGCGGGCGGCTCGTCGCCAAGGTCAAGGAGGGCAAGGAGGAGGCCGGCGCCAAGTTCGCCGACTACTTCGACTTCGCCGAACCGTTCACCGAGCTGCCCTCGCACCGGGTCCTCGCGATGCTGCGCGGCGAGAAGGAGGACGTGCTCGACCTCGTCCTGGAGCCCGAGGAGCCCACCGAGGGCCCGTCGTCGTACGAGGCGATCGTCGCGAGCCGGTTCGGGATCGCCGACCGGGGCCGGCCGGCCGACAAGTGGCTGGTCGACACCGTCCGCTGGGCCTGGCGCACCCGCATCCTGGTGCACCTCGGCATCGACCTCAGGCTGCGCCTGCGCACCGCCGCGGAGGACGAGGCGGTCGACGTGTTCGCCGCCAACCTGCGCGACCTGCTGCTGGCCGCCCCGGCGGGCACCCGCGCCACGCTCGGCCTCGACCCCGGTTTCCGTACCGGCGTGAAGGTCGCCGTGGTCGACGCGACCGGCAAGGTCGTGGCCACGGACGTGATCCACCCGCACGTCCCCGCCAACCGGTGGGACCTGGCGATCGCCAAGCTCGCGCGGCTGGCGAAGGAGCACACGGTCGACCTGATCGCCATCGGCAACGGCACGGCCTCCCGCGAGACCGACAAGCTCGCCGGGGAACTCATCTCCAAACACCCGGAGTTGAAGCTCACCAAGGTGATGGTGTCCGAGGCGGGCGCGTCCGTGTACTCGGCCTCCGCCTTCGCCTCCCAGGAACTGCCGGACATGGACGTCTCGCTGCGCGGCGCGGTGTCGATCGCCCGGCGGTTGCAGGACCCGCTGGCCGAGCTGGTGAAGATCGACCCGAAGTCGATCGGCGTCGGCCAGTACCAGCACGACCTCTCCGAGGTGAAGCTGTCCCGTTCCCTGGACGCGGTGGTCGAGGACTGTGTGAACGGCGTGGGGGTGGACGTCAACACCGCCTCCGCTCCCCTGCTCGCCCGGGTCTCGGGCATCACGTCGGGGCTCGCCGAGAACATCGTGGCGCACCGTGACGCGAACGGGCCGTTCACCTCGCGGACCGCGCTGAAGAAGGTGCCGCGGCTCGGTCCCAAGGCGTACGAGCAGTGCGCGGGCTTCCTGCGGATCCGGGGCGGCGAGGACCCGCTGGACGCGTCCAGCGTGCACCCCGAGGCGTACCCCGTGGTGCGGCGGATGGTGAAGACCGCCGGGCAGGACGTGACCGGGCTGATCGGCAACACGTCGGTGCTGCGGTCGCTGAGGCCGGACCAGTTCGTGGACGAGACGTTCGGTCTGCCGACGGTCACGGACATCCTGCGGGAGCTGGAGAAGCCGGGGCGCGACCCGCGGCCCGCCTTCAAGACCGCCACCTTCAAGGAGGGCGTGGAGAAGATCTCCGACCTGTCCTCCGGGATGGTGCTGGAGGGGGTCGTCACGAACGTGGCCGCGTTCGGGGCGTTCGTGGACGTCGGTGTGCATCAGGACGGGCTCGTGCACGTGTCCGCGATGTCGAGGACGTTCGTGAAGGACCCGCGGGACGTGGTGAAGCCCGGGGACATCGTGAAGGTCAAGGTCATGGACGTCGACATCCCGCGGAAGCGGATCTCGTTGACGCTGCGGTTGGACGACGAGGCTGCTCCGCAGGGTTCGCCAGGGGAGCAGAAGCGGGAGCGGGGTGGGAAGCCGCCCCGGCAACGGCAGCAGCGGGGTGGCTCCGGGGGCGGTAAGGGGCGGCCTGCGTCGGCGCCTGCTCCGTCCAACGGGGCGATGGCGGAGGCGTTGCGGCGGGCCGGGTTGGCCTAAGCGCCCGGCGCTGGGGCGGGGCGGGGGTGGGTGCGCAGCCCGGCGGTGCGGGGTGCCGCTGCGCCCACCCGTGCCGCCTGGGGGTACCTCCCAGGCCGTTCAGGCACTGGGGGAGGCACGATTGCCCGCAGCTGCGGCGGATGCATGCAGTTACGGGGCGGTCTCCGTCACCTTGCCGTTCGTTACCTCCAGGCGGCGGGTCACTCGTACCGCGTTGAGCATGCGGCGGTCGTGGGTGATCAGGAGGAGCGTGCCCTCGTAGGCGTCCAGGGCCGACTCGAGTTGTTCGATGGCCGGCAGGTCGAGGTGGTTGGTCGGCTCGTCCAGGACCAGGAGGTTGACGCCCCGGCCCTGGAGGAGGGCGAGGGCGGCCCTGGTGCGTTCGCCCGGTGAGAGGGTCGACGCCGGGCGGACGACGTGGTCGGCCTTGAGGGCGAACTTGGCCAGGAGGGTGCGGATCTCCGCCGGGTCCATGTCCGGGACCGCCGCGCGGAAGGCGTCCAGCAGGATCTCCGGGCCGTGGAACAGCTTGCGGGCCTGGTCGACCTCACCGAGCAGGACGCCGGAGCCGAGCGCCGCGTGCCCGGCGTCGAGGGGGACGCGGCCGAGGAGGGCGCCGAGGAGCGTGGACTTGCCCGCGCCGTTGGCTCCGGTCACCGCCACCCGGTCCGCCCAGTCGATCTGGAGGGAGACCGGGCCGAGCACGAAGTCGCCGCGCCGGACCTCGGCGTCGCGCAGGGTGGCGACGACCGCGCCCGAGCGGGGCGCCGAGGCGATCTCCATGCGCAGGTCCCATTCCTTGCGCGGTTCCTCGACGACGTCCAGGCGTTCGATCATGCGCTGGGTCTGGCGGGCCTTGGCGGCCTGTTTCTCGCTGGCCTCGCTGCGGAACTTGCGGCCGATCTTGTCGTTGTCGTTGCCCGCCTTGCGCCGGGCGTTCTTGACGCCCTTGTCCATCCAGGCGCGCTGCGTCTGGGCCCGGTCCTGGAGGGAGGCCCGCTTGTCGGCGTACTCCTCGAACTCGTCGCGGGCGTGCCGGCGGGCCACCTCGCGTTCCTCCAGGTAGGCCTCGTAGCCGCCGCCGTAGAGGTTGATCTGCCGCTGGGCGAGGTCGAGTTCGAGGACCTTGGTGACGGTGCGGGTGAGGAACTCGCGGTCGTGGCTGACGACGACGGTGCCGGCGCGCAGACCGGTCACGAAGCGTTCGAGGCGCTCCAGGCCGTCCAGGTCGAGGTCGTTGGTCGGCTCGTCGAGGAGGAAGACGTCGTAGCGGGACAGGAGGAGGGAGGCGAGGCCGGCGCGTGCGGCCTGGCCGCCGGACAGCGAGGTCATCGGCTGGTCCAGGTCGACGGTCAGGCCCAGCGCGTCGGCGGTCTCCTCCGCCCGGTCGTCGAGGTCGGCGCCGCCCAGGGCCAGCCAGCGTTCCAGGGCGGTCGCGTAGGCGTCGTCCGCGCCGGGGGTGCCGTCGACCAGGGCCTGGGTGGCCTCGTCCATGGTGCGCTGGGCCTCGGTGACGCCGGTGCGGCGGGCCAGGAACGCCCGGACGCTCTCGCCGGGGCGGCGCTCCGGCTCCTGCGGGAGGTGGCCGACGGTGGCGGTGGGCGGGGACAGGCGCAGTTCCCCCTCCTCCGGCGCGACCAGCCCGGCGAGCATCCGCAGGAGGGTGGACTTGCCCGCGCCGTTGGCCCCGACGAGGCCGATGACGTCGCCGGGTGCGACGACGAGGTCGAGCCCGGTGAACAGGGAGCGGTCGCCGTGGCCGGCGGCGAGGTTCTTGGCGACGAGGGTGGCAGTCATCAGACCGTCGATCCTAGCGGCGCTCACTCGGTTCCATTACGCCGTCGAAGCCCACGTGGACGTGGGTGCGGTCGAGGCGGTACGCGGTGAGGCGTACCCGGCAGGGTGAGGTCACCTCGGCGAGTAGCCCCGCGGCGGGAGCGCTTGGAGCACCGCGCCGGGGGGTCGGTTAACGTCGCGGTGTGGAAACCGAACTGGATGGCGAGGTCGTCGTGGTCGGCGGCGGGGTGATCGGGCTGACGACGGCCGTCGTCCTCGCCGAGCGGGGCAGGCGGGTCCGGCTGTGGACCCGGGAGCCCGCGGAGCGGACCACCTCGGTGGTCGCGGGCGGGCTGTGGTGGCCGTACCGGATCGAGCCGGTGGCGCTGGCGCAGACCTGGGCGCTGCGGTCCCTGGACGTGTACGAGGAGCTGGCGGACCGGCCCGAGCGGACCGGCGTGCGCATGGTCGAAGGGGTGCTCGGCGAGACCGGCCTGGACGAGGTGGGCGGGTGGGCCGCGGCCCGGCTGCCGGGACTGCGGGCGGCGAGCGCCGCCGAGTACGCCGGTACGGGGTTGTGGGCGCGGCTGCCGCTCATCGACATGTCGACTCATCTGCCGTGGCTGCGGGAGCGGCTGGTGGCCGCGGGCGGCACGGTGGAGGACCGCGCGGTGACCGACCTGGCCGAGGCGGACGCGCCGGTCGTGGTCAACTGCACCGGGCTGGGCGCCCGGGACCTGGTGCCGGACCCCGCGGTGCGGCCGGTGCGCGGGCAACTGGTCGTCGTGGAGAACCCCGGCGTCCGCACCTGGCTGGTCTCGGCCGACGCGGCCTCCGGGGAGACGACGTACTTCCTTCCGCAGCCGGGGCGGCTGCTGCTGGGCGGGACGGCCGAGGAGGACGCCTGGTCGACCGAGCCGGACCCGGCGGTCGCGGAGGCCATCGTGCGGCGGTGCGCGGCCCTGCGTCCCGAGATCGCCGGGGCGCGGGTGCTCGCGCACCTGGTGGGGCTGCGGCCGGCCCGGGACGCGGTCCGGCTGGAGCGCGCCACGCTGCCGGACGGGCGGCGGCTGGTGCACAACTACGGCCACGGTGGCGCGGGCGTCACCGTGGCCTGGGGGTGCGCTCAGGAGGCGGCCCGGCTCGCCTCCTGACGCCGCTGCTCCGGTCGGCCGGGCCGTCGGGGGTCAGTCCTCGTGGTGCTTGCCGATCGGGTCGCCCTCCACCTCCGTGCCGGGGCCGGGGCCGATCCGGATCTCGAAGTCGCCCTCGTACTGCTTGTGGCCCTCGATGACGGCCAGTTCGACGGCTTCGTTGGCCATCTCGCCGCGCACGATGAGCGGGTCGCGGCGCAGGTCGCGCATGAGCGCGATGCACATGAAGATCATCACGATGACGAAGGGCGCCGCCGCGAGGATCGTGAGGTTCTGCAACCCGGTGAGCGCGTCCGCCTCACCGCTGCCGATCAGCAGCATGATGGCCGCGACGGCTCCGGTGACCACGCCCCAGACGACCACCACCCAGCGGCTGGGTTCGAGCGCGCCCTTCTGCGAGAGCGTGCCCATCACGATGGAGGCCGCGTCGGCGCCCGAGACGAAGAAGATGCCTACGAGGATCATCACCAGCAGGCTGGTGGCGGTGGCGATGGGGTACTCCTGGAGCACGCCGAAGAGCTGGCCCTCCGGGGTCGAGTCGTCGCCCAGCCGGTGCTGCTCCTGGAGCCGCATCGCCGAGCCGCCGAAGATCGCGAACCAGACCAGGCTGACCGTGCTGGGCACCAGGATGACGCCGCCGATGAACTGACGGATCGTCCGGCCCCGGCTGATGCGGGCGATGAACATGCCGACGAAGGGCGTCCAGGAGATCCACCACGCCCAGTAGAAGACGGTCCAGCTGCCCAGCCAGTCAGCGACCCCCTTGCCGCCGCTGATCTCGGTGCGGCCGGCCATCTGGGGCAGGTCGCCGAGGTAGGCGAAGACGGAGGTCGGCAGCAGGTCGAGGATGAGGATGGTCGGGCCCGCGATGAACACGAAGACGGCGAGCAGCAGGGCCAGCACCATGTTGGTGTTGGACAGCCACTGGATGCCCTTCTCGACGCCGGAGATCGCGGAGGCCACGAACGCCACCGTGAGCACCGCGATGATGCCGACGAGGAGTCCGGTGCTGACCTTGTCCATCCAGTCGAGCTTCTCCATGCCGGAGCCGATCTGGAGCGCGCCGAGGCCGAGCGAGGCCGCGGAGCCGAAGATCGTCGCGATGATGGCCAGGATGTCGATGACCCGGCCGCCGGCGCCGTTGGCGTGCTTCTCGCCGATGAGCGGGGTGAACACCGCGCTTATGGTCTGCCTGCGGCGCCTGCGGAAGGTGCTGTAGGCGATGCCGAGACCGACCACCGCGTAGATCGCCCACGGGTGCAGCGTCCAGTGGAACAGGGTGGTGGCCATGGCCGTGGCCATGCGGTCGCCGGAGTCGGCCGGATCGGTGCCGGGCGGGGGCGTGGTGTAGTGCGCCAGCGGCTCGCTCACGCCGTAGAACATCAGACCGATGCCCATGCCCGCGCTGAACATCATGGCGACCCAGGACACCGTCTTGAACTCGGGCTCCTCGCCCTCGGCCCCCAGGTGGATGCGGCCGTAGCGGCTGGCCGCCAGCCAGAGGGCGAAGACCACGAAACCGGAGGCGGCCAGCGTGAACGCCCAGCCGCCGTTGTGCAGCAGGCCACCGAGCATGCTGCTGGAGACGTCCTCCAGCGAGTCGGTGGCGGCGGCGCCCCAGACGACGAACGCCAGGGTCAGAACCGCCGTGACGCCGAAGACGACGCGGTCGGTCCGGGGCTTGTGCTCCTGCCCCGGCAGGCCCGCTTCCGAACCGGGAAGCGTGCCTCTTTCGTGCTCTTCCTTGTCGCTTGGTCGGTCCTGCGTCACAGGCGGCACCTTTCACGTCGATCAGGCCGAAAATACTCCTCCGCTACGCCCTTACCACGTAAGACGCGGAACTCACCTCCTCAGCAGAGGGTGTCCGGCTCGCCCACCGTCACGTGGTACGTCGCGCGCTCGTCCAGGAGCAGCGGCACCAGGGCACGCTGTGACTGGCGCAGCGGTACGTAGGCGCCCTTCTCCCCGGTCGGACGCACCTTTACACCGTGCAGGGCGAGTTCGTCCGCGACGTCCCGGTACTGGGCGGGGGTCAGCCGGTAGCCGCAGGGCGGGTCCTGGATCACCTCGGTGTCCTCGGCCGGGTCGTTGTCCGCGCCGCCCAGGTACACGGGTCCGGAATCGGCCAGTCCCGCGCGGCGCGCGGCGCCCGTGGCCGCCTCGACGCGTCCGCGCCGTACGTCCGCGAAGCGGAACAGGCCGTCCAGGGCGGCGAGCTGGGAGTCCACCCGGCGCCGGTGGTTCAGGGCCGGGTCGTCGCGCTCGGCATCGGTGAGGGCGTCGACGCGGCTCTCGATGAGCAGGCCGACCGCGTGCTTCACGCCGGACATGTTGCGCAGGATGCGTTCCTGGCCGTCGCCGGCGGTCTGCTTGACCGGGTCGCCGGTCTCGGGGTCGGTCCAGATGCCGTACGTGCCCGTCGAGTACCCGGCGTGCTCGGCGGCGGGGCGGACGTACGCGCCGGACAGGGTGCGGGCCTCGGCGTGGACCGGCGCGGCGGTGTTGAGGTTGCGGGGCCAGAGGTCGAAGAGGTCCTTGTCGTAGTACGGGGGTGTGGCGCCGTACTCGTGCAGGTCGTAGATGACGTCGGGGCGCTGGTCGCGGACGACGGCGGCCAGCGCGCGGGCCTCGGCCGTGGCCAGGGCCAGGTGGTCGCGGTTGACGTCGACGCCGTCGCCGTTGCCGCGGGTGTCGGCGGCCCGGCCGTCGGGGTTGGCGGTGGGCACCACCAGCACGGTGGTGCGGTCCAGGAAGCGCCGGGTCGCGCGGTCGGTGGCGTAGGCGAGGTCCCGCACGGTGGTCAGGCAGGCCTCGCGGCCGGAGGGTTCGTCGCCGTGCTGGCTGCACACGAGGAGCACCTTGTTCGCGGCGGAGGGCCTGCCGATGGTCACGAGCCGGAGCGGGCGGTTCTGCTTCGTGGTGCCGATGCGGTGGAGACCGACCCGGCCGTTCGCCCGGTCGGCGGCGGCCAGGAGGGCCTGTTCCTCCGGCTGGGTGGTCCAGCGGGCGCCGTTCGTCCGCTCGAACCCGGTGCGGGGCGGCTGGTGTGCGGCGCCGTCGGCGTGGGCGGGTGCGGTGAGGAGGGACGGGAGGAGGAGGGACACGGCGAGGGTCGCGGTGGTCGCGGTGAGGGTGCGCAGGCGGTTCATCGGCCTCCCGTCGGGACGCGGTGCGTGGGGTGCGGCGCGGTCACGCCGTGGCGCGGCGCGGATGCCGCAGCGGCGGTCCTCGGGCCGGCGGTGGCCCTGGTGAACGCGGCGGCGGTGCCGACGAACGGTACGCGGGCCGCCGTGCGGGAGAGGGCCAGGGCGCGGGTCGGCGTGTCGGTGGAGGGGCCGTCGCGGCCCTGGTCGCCGCGCGGGGCGGACGGGTGGGCCGGGGCCGCCGTCGCGAGCGGTCTCCGGAGGGTGAGGCGCATGCGTATCGGCATGCGCGGACGGTACATCGGCCGACTCCCGCGCATAAGAGGGCCGGGCGTGGCTCATGACGGCCGGATGGCGATCGTGTGACAGGAGTGGCCGTGGACATGACGTGCGCATCGGGGCTGAATAGGCTCCGAACGGATTCCGAACGGATCTCGTGTCCCTACGACTTGGAGCTTTCGTGCACCGCAGATTCATCGTGCCGGGCGCCCTGGGCGCCGCCTCCCTCATGCTGGCGATCCCGGCGTCGGCGGCGGCCCACTCCCCCGGCGCTCCGGGTATCGGCGACCCCTACTACCCGGCCTACGGCAACGGCGGATACGACGTCTCGCACTACGACCTGCGCCTGAAGTACCAGCCGGCCACGGACCGGCTGGAGGGGACGGCGACGATCCTGGCCCGCACCACCGCGGACCTGTCGCGGTTCAACCTGGACTTCCTGCTGGACGTCGGCGAGGTGCGGGTGAACGGCGTCAAGGCGTCGTTCACGACCTCGGGCGAGCACGAGCTGGAGATCACGCCGAAGCGCCCGCTGGACAAGGGCACGCCCGTCACCGTGGTCGTCCGCTACAGCGGTGTGCCGTCCTCGAAGCAGGCGTACGGCTTCACCAGCTGGCACCGCACCCCGGACGGCGGTGTCGCCGCGAACGAGCCCGAGGCCGCGGCCTGGTGGTTCCCCAGCAACGACCACCCGCTCGACAAGGCCACCTACGACGTGTCGGTGCAGGTGCCGGACGGCACCCAGGCGATCTCCAACGGCACCCTCCAGTCGACGAGTTCGCGCCTCGGCTGGACGCGCTGGAACTGGCGCTCGGACCAGCCGCAGGCCACGTACCTGGCCACACTGGCGGTCGGGAAGTTCGACCTCACCACCGGCACCACCGAGGGCGGCATCCCGGTCGTCAACGCCTACAGCAGGGACCTGGGCGCGAACGGCGGCGCGGCGCGGGCCAGCGTGGAGCGGACCGGGGAGGTCGCCGACTGGCTGAGCGACTACTTCGGGCCGTATCCGTTCCACGCGCTCGGCGGCTATGTGCCGAACACCGCTACCGGGTACGCCCTGGAGACGCAGACCCGGCCGTTCTACAGCCCGCGGCAGTTCGCGAACGGGTCGAACGTGTCCGTCGTCGTGCACGAGCTGGCCCACCAGTGGTACGGCGACCTGGTCTCGGTGCGCGGCTGGAAGGACATCTGGATCAACGAGGGCTTCGCGCGGTACGCCCAGTGGCTGTGGTCCGAGCACGAGGGCGAGGGCACGGCGCAGGAACTGGCCGACTACACGTACGCCTCGCACCCGGCCGACGACGCGTTCTGGACGGTGAAGCCCGGTGACCCGGGTCCGGAGAACCAGTTCGACGGCGCCGTCTACGACCGGGGCGCGCTGGCCCTCCAGGCGCTGCGGAACGAGATCGGGGACGAGGACTTCTTCGCGATCCTGAAGGGGTGGCCCGCGAAGTACGCCCACGGCAACGCGTCCGTCGCGGACTTCCAGCGGTACGCCGAGGAGGTCTCGGGCGAGCCGCTGGCCGCATTGTTCGACACCTGGCTGTTCCAGCCGTCGAAGCCGGACGCCCCGGCGGCCCGCGCCCAGTCGCTCACGACGGCCTCCGAGACGCCCGCACAGCCCCGCTCGTGGCGGAAGATCGCCGCGACGAACGACGTGCACGAGCACTGAGCCCGGCGCGTCCTAGGCGGTGTCCCCGTGGTCGTAGACGGTCACGGGGATGCCGCGCCGGACCAGGTGCTCGGATATGAGCGGCTCCACCCGGGACCACTTGCCGCCCGCCAGGCCGCAGCCTATGCGGGGCATGTGCACGGACGCGCCCAGCTCGGCCGCCTTGTCCGCGACGCGGCCGAGCGCGGTCCCGATGGCCTCGTAGCGCACGGGGACGCCCTTGCTGCCGGTCCGCATGCCGCGCTGGCCGATCATGTTGGCCACCCACACGTACGGCTCGACCCGGACGAACTGGACCGCGCCGAGGCCGAAGTCGTTGGACGCGCGGTCGCGGTGCCAGGCGCGGTACGCCGCCTCCGGCTCGGGCCAGCGGCGGGAGACGGCCAGGACGAAGCCCTTGCCCCAGCCGCCGAGGTCGTTGCAGACATGGGCGATCATCTTGACGCCCTTGACCGACGGCGCGGTGGCGTCACCCCGGACGTATCCGATCTCCGACATGACGCCACCCTAGGGGCTGCCACTGACAGTGGCCCCGGGCCGCTACGTCGTCTGCGTCGACGGGTCCTGTCCGGCCTGGTGCGCCACCCGGCGCCGGACGCCGAACCAGCCGGCCACCAGCATCACCGCGATCACGGGCACCAGCAGCACGGTCTTGCGGCCGACCCCCTCGTCGTTCCACATCAGGCCGATGACCGCCAGCAGGAAGGCGATCGTGACGATCTCCGTGACGGGGCTGCCGGGCAGCCGGAAGCCGGGTCGTTCGACCAGGCCCGCACGCGCCCGGCGGACGAACACCAGGTGGCAGATCATGATGATCACCCACGTGCTGATGATGCCCAGGGAGGCGACGTTCAGCACGATCTCGAAGGCCTTGCTCGGCACCAGGTAGTTCAGCCCGACACCGAGGACGCACACCGCGCAGGTCAGCAGGATGCCGCCGTAGGGAACCTGGCTGCGGCTCATCACGCCGGTGAACCTGGGCGCGGAGCCCGCCACCGCCATGGAGCGCAGGATGCGGCCGGTGGAGTACAGGCCGGAGTTCAGGGACGACATCGCGGCGGTGAGGACGACGAGGTTCATCACGTCACCGGCGGCCGGCACCCCGATCCCCGACAGCACCGTGACGAAGGGGCTCTCGTCGCCCGAGTAGAGCGAGCTGGGCAGCAGCAGGGCCAGGAGCACGACCGAGCCGACGTAGAACAGGGCGACCCGCCACATGATCGAGTTCACCGCGCGGGGAACGACCTTGTGCGGCTCGGCGGTCTCGCCGGCGGCGACGCCGACCAGTTCCAGGGCCGCGTAGGAGAAGATCACGCCCTGCATGACGAGGACCACCGGCATCACACCGTGCGGGACCATGCCGCCGTGGTCGGTGATCATGCCCACGCCCGGGGTCTGCCCGCTCACCTCGTGCTGGGTGGCGAGCAGGAAGATGCCGATCAGCATGAAGCCGACCAGGGTGGCGACCTTGACGATCGCGAACCAGAACTCCATCTCGCCGAAGATCTTCACCGAGATCAGGTTCACCGCCAGGACCACCGCGAGGGCGATCAGGGCGAGCACCCATTGGGGGATGCTCGTGAACATGCTCCAGTAGTGCGTGTACAGCGCGATCGCGGTGATGTCGGCGATACCGGTCGTCGACCAGTTCAGGAAGTACATCCAGCCGGCGACATAGGCGCCCTTCTCGCCGAGGAACTCGCGCGCGTACGACACGAAGGAACCGGAGGAGGGCCGGTAGAGCACCAGCTCCCCGAGTGCCTTGACGACGAAGAAGGCGAAGACACCGGCGACGAGGTAGGCGATCGCGAGCGCCGGTCCGGCGTCGCGCAGGCGCCCGCCGGCGCCGAGGAACAGGCCGGTGCCGATCGCGCCGCCGATGGCGATCATGTTGACGTGACGGGCCTTGAGGTCCTTGCTGTAGCCGGCGTCGCCCGCGTCCGCGGGTCGTTCGGCCGCCTGGGGGTGGGTGGCGGCCTGTGCCGTGGCGACGGCGTCCTTGCTCACGGGTGGTTCCACTCTCTGGTGCGCCCGGGCGGGATGTGCCCAGGTCGTCCGTACAGTGACAAGGCCCGCACCACCCTCGCGGCACAGACCAAGGCTGCACCTTCCCACGACGCTGCGTAGACATGCGGTGTCTCATGTCACACAGCGTGACTTCTCACATGATCCACCGACGGCCTCCACCCGGCGCACAAGACCGCTGCACAAGAGGTGTCACAGCATTGGTGGGACAGCGATACTGCTGCACATGACGACGAGCGACACCGAGGCGGCCGACGCCGGGGGGCAGACCCTCACGATCGACGAGCTGGCCGCACGGGCCGGCGTCACCGTGCGCACGGTCCGCTTCTACGGCACCAAGGGGCTGCTGCCGCCGCCGGTGATCGGCCCGCGCCGGGTGGGGCACTACGACGGGGAGCACCTGGCCCGGCTGGCGCTGATCGAGGAGTTGCAGCACCAGGGCATGACGCTGGCCGCGATCGAGCGCTACCTCGGGCAGCTGCCGTCGGACCTGAGCGCGCACGACCTGGCGCTGCACCGCGCGGTGGTGGCCTCCTGGGCGCCCCGGACGGTGGAGCGGGTCACCCGCGACGAGCTGGGCAGGCGGGCGGGGCGGCCGCTCACCGACGAGGAGGTGGACCGGCTGGGGGCGATGGACGTCGTGGTGCCCGACGGCGACGGCTACCGCGTCGACGCCGGGCTGCTCCGGCTCGGCGTCGAGCTGCTCGACGTGCCCTTCTCCCCGGAGACGGTCCTCGCCGCCCGTACCGCCCTCCTGGAGCACTCCCGCGCCGCCGCGCGGGACCTGTCGCGGCTGCTGCGCGACGCGGTCGCCGAACGCGACGCGCGGGACGTGCGGTCCCTGTCCGCCCACATGCACCCGCTGGTGGTGCAGGCGCTGCTCACCACGTTCCAGCGGTCGCTGCGCGAGGAGCTGCGGGAGTGGCTCGATCTGGAGGCCGGTGACTGATCCGGCTCAGCGGCCGTCCGTGAAGACCTCGCCCTTCTCCGCCTTGTCCACGAGCAGGGCGGGCGGGGTGAAGCGCTCGCCGTAGCGGTCGGCCAGCTCGCGCGCGCGGGCGACGAAGCCCGGCAGGCCGCCGTCGTAGCCGTTGATGTACTGGAGGACGCCGCCGGTCCAGCCGGGGAAGCCGATGCCGAAGATCGAGCCGATGTTGGCGTCGGCGACGGAGGTCAGGACGCCCTCCTCCAGGAGCTTGACGGTGTCCAGCGCCTCCGAGAAGAGCATGCGCTCCTGCATGTCGGCGAACGGGATCTCGTACCCCGGCTTCGTGAAGTGCTCGCGCAGCCCCGGCCACAGCCCGGCGCGCTTCCCGTCGTCGCCGTACTCGTAGAACCCGGCGCCGCCGGACCGCCCGGGGCGCTCGAACTCGTCGACCATGCGGTCGATGACCGCCTCGGCGGGATGTGCGGTCCAGGTGCCGCCCGCCTCCTCCACGGCCCGCTTCGTCTCGTTGCGGATCTTCCGCGGGAGGGTCAGGGTCAGCTCGTCCATCAGGGACAGCACCTTGGCCGGGTAGCCGGCCTGGGCCGCCGCCTGCTCGACGGAGGCGGGCTCGATGCCCTCCCCCACCATGGCGACGCCCTCGTTGATGAAGTGGCCGATGACCCGGGAGGTGAAGAAGCCGCGCGAGTCGTTGACCACGATCGGCGTCTTGCTGATCTGCCGGACCAGGTCGAACGCGCGGGCCAGCGCCTCGTCGCCGGTCCGCTCCCCCTTGATGATCTCCACCAGCGGCATCTTGTCCACCGGCGAGAAGAAGTGCAGCCCGATGAAGTCGGCCTGGCGCTCGACACCCTCGGCCAGCGCCGTGATCGGCAGCGTCGAGGTGTTGGAGCACAGGAGGGCGTCGGGGGCGACGACGTGCTCGATCTCCTGGAACACCTTGTGCTTGAGCGAGGTGTCCTCGAACACCGCCTCGATCACCGCGTCGCAGCCCGCCAGGTCGGCCGCCTCGGCGGTCGGCGTGATCCGCGCGAGCAGCGCGTCGGCCTTCTCCTGGCTCGTACGGCCCTTCGCGACGGCCTTGGCGCACAGCTTCTCCGAGTACGCCTTGCCCTTGAGCGCCGACTCCAGCGAGACGTCCTTCAGGACCACGTCGATGCCCGCGCGGGCACACGAGTAGGCGATGCCCGCGCCCATCATCCCCGCGCCCAGCACGGCGACCTTGGTGACCTTCCGGGACTCGACGCCCTTCGGGCGGTTCGCGCCCGAGTTGACCGCCTGGAGGTCGAAGAAGAACGCCTGGATCATGTTCTTCGAGGTCTGCCCGGCGGCCAGCTCGACGAAGTAGCGGGCCTCGATGACCTGGGCGGTCTCGAAGTCGACCTGGGAGCCCTCGACGGCGGCGGCCATGATGTTGCGCGGCGCCGGGTAGGGGGCGCCGTTCGTCTGCTTGCGCAGGTTGGCCGGGAAGGCGGGCAGGTTCGCCGCGAACTTCGGGTGGGCGGGGGTGCCGCCGGGGATGCGGTAGCCGGGCCGGTCCCAGGGCTGGGCGGACTCCGGATGCGCGTCGATGAAGGCGCGGGCCTTGGCGAGCATGTCCTCGCGGCTGTCGGCGACCTCGTCGACCAGGCCGTTCTCCCGGGCGCGGCGCGGGTTGTACTGGGTGCCCTGGAGGAGGACCTTCAGCAGGGCGTCGGTGATGCCGAGCATCCGGACGGTGCGGACGACGCCACCGCCCCCGGGAAGCAGGCCGAGGGTGACCTCGGGGCAGCCGATCTTGGAGCCGGGCGCGTCGAGGGCGACGCGGTGGTGGCAGGCCAGCGCGATCTCGTAGCCGCCGCCGAGGGCCGCGCCGTTCAGGGCGGCGACGACGGGCTTGCCGAGGGTCTCGATGCGGCGCAGGTTGCGCTTGATGGCCATGCCGCCGTCGAAGAGGTCCTGGGCGGTCTCCGGGGTGACCCGGATGAGGTCGCGCAGGTCGCCGCCCGCGAAGAAGGTCTTCTTGGCGGAGGTGACGATGACGCCGCGGATGGAGTCCTTCTCGGCCTCCAGGCGGTCGGTGACCGCTGCCAGGGAGTCGCGGAACGCCTGGTTCATGGTGTTCGCGGACTGGCGGGGGTCGTCGAGGACGAGGGTGACGACGCCGGTGTCGTCCTGTTCCCAGCGGATGGTGGTGGGCTCGGTGCTCATGAGGGTGTGCTCCAGGTGATCCGTCGTATCCGTGGGAGGGGGTCAGACGCGCTCGACGATGGTGGCGATGCCCATGCCGCCGCCCACGCACAGGGTGGCGAGGCCGTAGCGCTTGTCCTGGCGCTCCAGTTCGTCGACGAGGGTGCCGAGGATCATCGCGCCGGTGGCGCCGAGGGGGTGGCCGAGCGCGATCGCGCCGCCGTTGACGTTGACCTTGTCCAGGGACAGGCCCATGTCCTTGACAAAGCGCAGGACGACCGCCGCGAACGCCTCGTTGATCTCGACCAGGTCGATGTCGTCGATGGTCAGCCCGGCCTTGGCGAGCGCCTTGCGGGTGGCCGGGGCGGGCCCGGTGAGCATGATGGTGGGCTCGGAGCCGGAGACGGCGGCGGACACGATCCGGGCGCGCGGGGTGAGGCCCTGGCGGTCGCCGACCTCCTTGGAGCCGATGGCGACCAGCGAGGCGCCGTCGACGATGCCGGAGGAGTTGCCCGCGTGGTGGACGTGGTCGATCTTCTCCACCCAGTGGTACTTCTGCAGCGCCACGGCGTCGAATCCGCCCAGCTCGCCGATGTCGGCGAAGGACGGCTTGAGCCCCGCGAGAGAGTCGGCGGTGGTGCCGGGGCGCGGGTGCTCGTCGTGGTCGAGGACGGTGAGACCGGCGCGGTCCTTCACCGGCACGACGGACCGCTCGAAGCGGCCCTCCTTCCAGGCGGTGGCCGCGCGCTCCTGGGACAGGGCCGCGTACTCGTCGACGTCGCGGCGGGAGAAGCCCTCGATGGTGGCGATCAGGTCGGCGCCGATGCCCTGGGGGACGAAGTTGGTGGCGAGGTTGGTCATCGGGTCGTTGAACCAGGCGCCGCCGTCCGAGGCCATCGGCACGCGGGACATGGACTCGACGCCGCCCGCGAGGACCAGGTCCTCCCAGCCGGAGCGCACCTTCATGGCCGCCATGTTGACGGCTTCCAGGCCCGAGGCGCAGAAGCGGTTCTCCTGGACGCCCGCCACGGTGTCCGGCAGCCCGGCGGCGATGGCCGCGATGCGGGCGATGTCGGAGCCCTGGTCGCCGACCGGGCCGACGACGCCGAGCACGATGTCGTCCACGGCGGCCGGGTCGAGGCCGGGGAAGCGGGCGCGGATCTCGTGGATGAGGCCGACGACCAGGTCGACGGGCTTCGTGCCGTGCAGGGCGCCGTTCGCCTTGCCGCGTCCGCGCGGGGTGCGGATCGCGTCGTACACGTACGCTTCGGTGCTCACTGGCGGGCCTTTCACTGAGGGGTGTGCACTGCGGGATCGGGGAGGGAGGCAGGGGGCGGGGCCGCCCAGCCGGGGGCCAGCCCCCAGTCGCGGACCACGGCCTCGGTGTCGGCGCCGGGCAGGGCGGGCCTGGTGCGTACGGCGGTGGGGGTCGCGGAGAAGCGGGGCGCGGGGGCGGGCTGGGTGAGACCGTCGTGCTCGGTGAAGGTGGAGCGGGCGGCGAGGTGCGGGTGGTGCGGGGCCTCGCGCAGCGACAGCACGGGGGCCGTACAGGCGTCGGAGTCCGCGAAGACCGCCGCCCACTCGTCGCGGGTACGGGTCAGGAACCGGGCGGCGACGGCCGCGCGCAGCTCGGGCCAGCGGGCCATGTCGTCGCGGGCCGGTACCGGGTCGGGGATGCCCAGCAGCCGCGTGAACTCGGCGTAGAACCGCGGTTCGAGCGCACCGACCGCCATGTACCGGCCGTCGGCGGTCTCGTAGGTGCCGTAGAAGGGGCAGCCGCCGTCGAGGAGGTTGGCGCCGCGCCGGTCCTGCCAGCTTCCGGCGGCCAGCATGCCGTGGATCATCGCGGAGAGGTGGGCGGTGCCGTCGACGATCGCGGCGTCCACGACCTGCCCGGTGCCGTGCTCCCGCGCGTGGTGCAGGGCGGCGAGGATGCCGACGACCAGGTACAGGGAGCCGCCCGCGTAGTCGCCGAGGAGGTTGGCGGGGACGGGCGGCGGTGCGTCGGGGGCGCCGATCATGCCGAGGGCGCCGGTGAGCGCGATGTACCCGATGTCGTGTCCGGCGCGGGGGGCGAGCGGGCCGTCCTGGCCCCAGCCGGTCATGCGGCCGTAGACCAGGCGCGGGTTGCGGGCGTGGCAGTCCCCGGGGCCGACGCCGAGCCGTTCGGCGACGCCGGGGCGGTAGCCCTCGATCAGCACGTCGGCGCGGGCGGCGAGGTCGAGGACGCGGGCGGGGCCGTCCGCCGCTTTGAGGTCGACGACCACGGAGCGCTTGTTGCGGTTGGTGACGTCGTGGGCGGGGTCGATGCCGAGTCCGGGCCCGCCGGGGCGGTCGACGCGTACGACGTCGGCGCCCAGGTCGGCCAGGAGCATGGCGGCGAAGGGCCCGGGACCGATACCGGCCAGCTCGACCACGCGCACCCCGGCGAGCGGGCCCTCGGTGCCCGGCGTCCGCGTCGGCGTCTTCGCTTCCGACATCCAGCCCCCAGCTCTGTGACACAACCGATGTAACACCAGTGATGCTAAGAACGTGTTCCACCGGGCACAAGACCCGGGCGAGCAAGCGCTTAGCCAATTATGGTGCAGGCTCCTCTCCGGTTCGCGCGATCCTCACGCTAGCCTCAGCCACCGGCAACGGCGCGTGCTGCGGACCCAGGGGTTGCCGACGGGTGACGAAGGGGTGTCATGAGCAGGCTGAAAGCGGCCGACCGGCCGTACGACATCGTGCTGTTCGGGGCGACGGGGTTCGTCGGCGAACTGACCGCGCGGTACCTCGCCGCGCACGCACCGGACGGGCTGCGCTGGGCGATCGCGGGCCGCGGCGAGGAGAAGCTGCGCCGCCTGCGCGAGCGGCTGACCGGTGCGGCGGGCGCCGCGGCGGACGTCGGCGTGCTGCTCGCGGACGTGTCCGATCCGGCCTCGCTGCGCGAACTGGCCGGTCAGGCACGCGTGGTGGCCACCACGGTCGGTCCCTACGTCCGGTACGGCGACCCGCTGGTCGCCGCCTGCGCGGAGGCCGGCACGGACTACCTCGACCTCACCGGGGAGCCCGAGTTCGTGGACCGGACGTACGTGCGCCATGACACCCGCGCGCGGGAGACCGGGGCGCGTCTGGTGCACGCCTGCGGCTTCGACTCCGTCCCGCACGACCTCGGCGTGTACTTCACCGTGCGGCAGCTGCCGGAGGGCGTACCGCTGAGCGTGGACGGCTTCGTGCGGGTCGGCGCCACGTTCTCGGGCGGTACGTTCGCCTCCGCGCTGGGCCAGTTCGCGCGGGGCCGCGAGCTGCGGGCCGCCGCGCTGGAACGCCGACGGCACGAGCCCCGGCTGGTCGGCCGCCGGGTGGTGACGCCGGCCGGTGCGCCGCGGTTCGCCGGGGAGGTGGGGGCGTGGGCGCTGCCGCTGCCGACCGTGGACGCGCAGATCGTGCGCTGGTCCGCGAAGGCCCTGGACCGCTACGGTCCGGACTTCCGCTACCGCCACTACGCGGCCGTGCGGCGGCTGCCCGTCGCGGTGGGCGGGGTGGCGGCGGTGGGCGCGCTGCTGGCGGCGGCCCAGGTGCCGCCCGCACGGCGCTGGCTGTCCGGGCGGCTCGCGCCGGGCGAAGGGCCGAGCGCCGAGCGGCGGGCCAGGAGCTGGTTCTCGGTCCGTTTCGTGGGCGAGGGCGGCGGCCGGACGGTGTTCACCGAGGTCTCGGGCGGCGACCCCGGGTACGACGAGACGGCCAAGATGTTCGCCGAGGCGGCGCTCTGCCTCGCCCTCGACACCCTGCCGCCGACGTCCGGGCAGGTCACCACGGCGGTGGCGATGGGCGACGCGCTGACCGAGCGGCTGCGGGCGGCGGGCATCGGCTTCCGGGTGGCCGCGACCCGCTGACGGACCGTTCCCGGAGGCGTGCGGGGGTGCGGGGGTGCGGGGTCTAACCGGACCATCCGGCGATCGTGTAGATCATCCCGCCGATCCAGGCCAGCCCCGCGCCCACCGCCAGCACCAGCCCGGCGCCCACGGCCCGCTCGACGGGGCGGCCGGACTGGGCGGAGTACTCGGGTGCGCGGTGTGTCGTCATGCCGTCCACCCTGCCGGGCCGCGGGCGGCGGCACATCCGTACGGATACTCAGCCCTGTCTGGGCGCCCGGATCGGTCGATTTGAGACTTTCAGGGCTCCCCTCCCCACGTGACCGGGCATCGCGCGCGGCACAGTGCCAAAAAGGAGTTCAATGAAACCCTTGAAGGCATGAAGTTCCTTCTCGAAGTCACCATGGACGAGGGCGCGCTCGCCGAGGACCCCGCGGGCGAACTGCAGCGGATCCTGCGGTACTGGGGCGGCAACCTGAAGCACTACGCGCTGCGGCCCGGCGACGGTTCGGCGGTCTACGACTCGGCGTACCGGGAGGTGGGCCGCTGGAGCATCGCGGATCAGGCCGGGTAGGCGGCGTCCCGCAGGGCCGCGCGGCACAGGGCGTCGGCCCTGCGGGTGGTCTCCGGCAGCCGGTGGGCGGGCGTCAGGGCCAGGGTGTGGGCGCAGGCGTTGCCGAGGCCCACCCGGTGCCCGACGGAGACGAAGACCGGCTTCACCCCGTCGCGGGTGCGCACCGCACGCCCGACCTCCTCCCCCCCGGCCAGCAGCGGGGACGTACTGCCGCGCGGGGTGCCCGGGGCGTCGTACGTGAAGGTGAACGGGTTCTTGGCCACGCCGATCGTGGGCAGGCCGGTGAGCACGCCCAGGTGGCTCGCGAGGCCGAAGCGGCGCGGGTGGGCCAGGCCGTAGCCGTCGCACACGACCAGGCCGGGCGGGCAGGGCAGCGCCTCCAGGGCCGCGAGCACGGTCGGGATCTCCCGGAACGCCAGCAGACCGGGCACGTACGGGAAGGAGATCCGCCCGACGGCCGTGGCCTCGGCGACGACGGCGAGGGTCCCGGCGTCCAGTACGACGGCCGCCGCCGCGACGACGTCGCGTTCGTCGTCGTAGGCGACGTCCACGCCGGTGACCCGGCCGGTGCCGGGCGGGGGGCCGGGCTCGTCGAGCACCACGCGGGCGCGCAGTTCGTCCTGGACGGCGCGGGCCCGCTCCTCGGTCGCGGGCCAGCCTGAGGGGATCTGCGCGGTCACGGTCGTCATGGTGGCCGCAAGCCTAGGGGGTGCGGAGTAGGCTCGCGATCATGTTCGTACTGGAGCTGTCCTACACCGCCCCGCTCGAAGCCGTCGACGCCGTGCTGCCGGACCATGTGGTCTGGCTCGACGGGCTGTACGAGCAGGGCGTGTTCGTGGCGTCCGGGCGCAAGGAGCCCCGCGACGGCGGGGTGATCCTGGCCGTCGCGGGGGACCGTGCGCGGATCGAGGAGATCACCGCGGGCGACCCGTTCGTCAAGGCCGGCGTGTGCGAGTACCGCGTCACCGAGTTCATCGCCACGAAGACGGCGCCCGCGCTGGAGCGCTACCGGGAGACGCTCGGCTGAGGACCGCGGCTCGAACCGCGGCTCACTTGCCGAGCGCCTGGCGCAGCTCGCCCTTGTTCATGCTCGAACGGCCGTGGACGTTCCGGCGCTTGGCCTCCTCGTACAGCTGGTCGTAGGTGGGCCCCTGAGGTCCCTGCCGGTTCCCGGACCGCCGGCCGCCGCGCTTGCTCGGCGACATGTCCTGCGTGGAGGTGCGGCTGGCGGTCTTCGACTCGCCGGACTGGGCGCGCTCCTTGTTCACCGTGCGCGCCGCGATCTCCTTGGCGCGGCCGGTGCTCTCGCCGCGGTCCTCCGCGCTCTTCTTGATGTGCTCGTACTGCCGCTCCCGCTTGGAGCTGGAACCGCTCGGCATGTCCGCTCACTTCCTCTCGCGTTCAGCGAACGGTTACCCACGTTACGGACAAACACCCCGGCCCGCCCGGCGTCAGCGCTCCAGCCGGGCGACCCGGCCCTGCTCGCCCGCGGCCCAACAGCCCAGGTCCGGGGTGCAGTCCACGGTGTCGTAGGACCCGGTGTCGACCGTCCGCCAGGTGTGGCCGCCGTCCGTGGTGAGGTCGGTGCCGGTGGGGCCGACGGCGAGGGCCGCGGTGCGGCTGTGCGGCAGCCAGGCCACGCCGGAGCGGTAGGCGGGCGGCGGCCGGTCGGCGGGGCGCCAGGTGCGGCCGGCGTCGGCGGTCCGGGCGGCGGACCGCGGGGACGCCTGATCGGGCCGGTAGTCGCCGCCGACGGCGAGGCCGTGGGCGCGGTCGCGGAAGGCGAGGCCGAAGACGCCGCGGGCGGGGTCGCCGGCCGGGATCGGGGCGTCGGTGGCCGTCCAGGTGAGCCCGCGGTCGGCGGAGTGCAGCACGCGCGCGCGTGCGGCCCCGCCGGTGGCCAGCCACACGTCCCTCGGCCCGGCGGAGACCAGGCACTGGCCACTGGCCGCGAACCCGGCCTCCCCCGGCTGCGCGGCCGGCATCCCGGCGACGGGCAGCACCTTCCAGGAGCGGCCGCCGTCGCCGGTCGACAGGATGCGGAACGTCCCGTCCACCGGATCGCTCATGGCGAGGCCGTGGCGGCGGTCGAAGAAGGTCAGGCAGTCGTAGAAGGCCCGCGCGTCGGTGTTGCGGAAGGACTCGGTCCAGGTCGCCCCGCCGTCGTCGGTGCGGTAGATCCGGGACGCCTCGCCCTCGCCGATGGACAGGGCCACGGCCCGGCGGGCGTCGAACGCCTCGATGTCCCGGAACTCCAGTGCACCGGCGCCGGGCGGGGAGACGTCGCGCCAGGTCCCACCGCCGTCGGTGGTGCGCAGAACCGTGCCCTTCGTTCCGGCCACCCAGGCGGTGTGCCGGCTGACGGCGGCCAGCCCCCGGAACCGGACGTCGGCGACTCCGGTGTCCTGCACGTCCCACTGCGGCCGCTGGTGCGCCTGGGCGGGTACGGCGGTCAGCGCGGCCAGCGCCGCCGCGCAGACCGCCCCCGCGAGCGCCACCCGTCCCGTCCGCCTGCCGCCGGCTCGAACGGACCGTACCGTGCGTCGCGTGCTTCCCAAGCGCCTCATGGCGGGCGAAGCTAGCCCACGGCCCGCGCGCCGTCCAGAGGGCCGCGACCGCTCGCGCCCGTGGTGCGGGGGTGCCGCAAGTGCCCCGCGGGGCACGGGAGGAGAGGCGTGTCACTCCTGAGCGCTCCCAGGCATGAACGCGGTGACAGAGGTCACTCGCTCGTCGTGTGCACGGATGGGCTGATTCCGACGTCTCTTCAAGTACCCGGCCCGCACCATCCGCGAAGCCCGTCCAGCCGTCACGAGGGAGCAAGGCGTTGTCCACCGTCATCGATCAGCCCGTCGAGGCGCGTCTCGTCGCCGCCGCGCCGCGTATGCCGAACATTCCCGCCACCCTGCACTACGACCGCGCCGACCCGTTCGCCGTCCGCATGACCTTCCCGGCCCCGGCCACCCTGGAGGGCGTGGAGGTCTGCTGGACCTTCTCCCGCGAGCTGCTCATCGCGGGGATGCAGGAGCCGAACGGCCACGGCGACGTCCGGGTGCGCCCGTACGGCTACGACCGCACCGTCCTGGAGTTCCACGCGCCCGAGGGCACCGCCGTGATCCATGTCCGCTCGGGCGAGCTGCGCCGGTTCCTGCACGCCGCCGGCGAGCTGGTGCCGGTGGGTCTGGAGCACCTCCAGCTGGACCTGGACCACGAGCTGGCGGAGCTGATGCGCGGGAGCTGCTGACCCTCCCGGGGCTCCCGCGGTGACGGACGCCGCTCAGCCGCGCGCGGACGCCGGTGCCCGCGCGCCCTCGTCGCTCACCGCGTCCCACACCTCGCTCACGACCTTGCGCATACCGGGTGCCGCACTCGCGCACCGCCGGGCCAGCTCCGTGATCCGGTCCCGTCCGCGCACGCCGCCCCCCGCGCCCTCCGGCACGCCCAGTCCGGCGGCGGCCGCCAGCGCGGCCAGCGCCGCGTCCCGCTCGGAGACCTCCCCGGCCGGCACCGGCCCCTGGAGGACGGAGCGCGCCTCCTCGCGCAGCGCCCGCGCCACGGCGGACCGCGCGAGCACGTACTCCACGGACGGGAACACGCCGAGCACGCGCTTCTTCTCGGCCCGCAGGTACCCCTCGGCCACCAACTGCTCCCGCACGGCGTCGAAGGTGACCCGGGCGTGCAGCCGCACCCAGGTGCGCCACCCGTGCGGCAGCGACTCGCGGACGAGTTCCAGCAGCCCGTCGAGGACGGCGTCCCCGGTGCGGGAGTCCAGGTCGGCGGGGGTGGCGACGCCCTCGTCGTCGGTGAGCAGACCGCGCTGGGCCAGTTCGGTGAGCGCGCCGGCGCGCACCAGGTGATGGACCCGGGCGGTGTCGGCGGTGGGCCCCGCGGGGCCCCAGGCCAGCAGGCAGAGCCGGGCCGGCAGTGAGAGCGAGCCGTTGGGCACGGGGGCCTCCTCGGGGTCCGCGTAAATGCGTTGACAGGCCAACCGGGTCTTCTCTAGGTTCGACATCGCTTCTGTTGCCGCCGATCGGAGAAGGACGTTGCTCGTCTGAGGTCCTGAGACACCGCGTCACACGTGTCCCACGTGTGCACGCCGCGTGCGACCTCGGCGTTCGAGCCGTCCGAGCCTCCTGACGCAGCAGGGCTTCCTTCGTGCCCTCCCCTCGTCCGACGGCGGCCGCCCGCTTCCGGTGTCTCGATACGCGTTTGCCCCTGACCGCTTCGAGCAACCGCGGAGACCCGTATGTCACCTTCCCCCACTTCCCTCACGTGTACGTCCCTGTCCTTCGCCTGGCCCGACGGCACCACCGTCTTCGAGGGACTCGACGTCGCCTTCGGCCCCGGCAGGACCGGGCTCGTCGGCGTCAACGGGGCGGGAAAATCGACCCTGTTGAAACTGATCGCCGGGCGGCTCACCCCGGCCGACGGCACCGTCCGGGTGACCGGCGAGGTGGGCTACCTGCCGCAGAACGTCACGCTCGACACCGCGCTGCGGGTCGACGAGGCGCTCGGCATCGACGCGCGGCGGGCCGCGCTGCACGCCATCGAGGCGGGTGACGTGAGCGAGGAGCACTTCGAGACCGTCGGCGACGACTGGGACGTCGAGGAACGCGCCCTCGCCACGCTCGGCGAGCTGGGACTGGGCCACGTCGGCCTGGACCGCACCGTCGGCGAGGTCTCGGGCGGCGAGTCGGTGCTGCTGCGGCTGGCCGCGCTGCTGCTGCGCCGGCCCGACGTCCTGCTCCTGGACGAGCCCACCAACAACCTCGACGTGTACGCCCGCAGGCGGCTGTACGCGGCCGTCGAGTCCTGGCCGGGCGTGCTGGTCGTGGTCAGCCACGACCGCGAGCTGCTGGAACGGGTCGACCAGATCGCCGACCTGCGGTCCGGCTCGGTCACCTGGTACGGCGGCAACCTCACGGCGTACGAACAGGCGCTGGCGGTGGAGCAGGAGGCGGCCGAGCGCATGGTGCGGGTCGCCGAGTCGGACCTGCGCCGGCAGAAGCGCGAACTGGCCGACGCCCAGGTCGTCCTGGCCCGGCGCAGGCGCTACGGGCAGAAGATGTACGACACCAAGCGCGAGCCCCGGGCGGTGATGAAGCTGCGTGCCCGCACGGCCCAGCAGTCGGCCGGCAAGTACCGCGTCATGCACGAGGAGAAGCTCGCCGAGGCGAAGGAGCGGCTCGACGACGCGGTGGAGGCCGTGCGGGACGACGACGAGATCCGCGTCGACCTGCCGTACACGGCCGTGCCGCCGGGCCGGACGGTGCTCACCCTGCGGGAGCTGGAGCTGGCCCACGGCGCCCGCGTGCGGGGCGGCCTCGATCTGCACGGTCCCGAGCGGATCGCGCTGATCGGGCGCAACGGCGCGGGCAAGACCACGCTGCTGCGCACCGTCGCCGGGGAGCTGGCGCCGGTGGCGGGCGAGGCGACGGCGCACGTGCCGCTGCGGTTCCTGCCGCAGCGCCTCGACGTCCTCGACGACGAGCTGAGCGTCGCTCAGAACGTGGCCCGGTTCGCGCCGGGTGCCACCCACAACCGGATCCGGGCGCGGCTGGCGCGCTTCCTGTTCCGGGGCGCCCGCGCCGACCAGCAGGCGGCCACGCTGTCCGGCGGCGAGCGCTTCCGGGCGGCGCTGGCGGCCCTGATGCTGGCCGAGCCCGCGCCGCAGCTGCTGATGCTGGACGAGCCGACCAACAACCTGGACCTGGCGAGCGTGCGGCAGCTCACCGGCGCGCTGGAGGCGTACGAGGGGGCGCTGATCGTGGCCAGCCACGACCTGCCGTTCCTGGAGTCGCTCGGCATCACGCGCTGGCTGCTGTTCGAGGAGGGAGAACTGCGGGAAATCACGCCAGAAGCTGTCGGGTATCCCGCCTAGCGTCCCTCGCATGAGCGAGTTCATCAGCATCACCGGGGCCAGGGAGAACAACCTCCAGGACGTCACCCTCCGCATCCCGAAGGGCCGGCTGACCGTGTTCACCGGCGTTTCGGGGTCGGGGAAGTCGTCGGTCGTGTTCGACACGATCGCGGTGGAGTCGCAGCGCCAGCTGAACGAGACGTTCACCTGGTTCGTGCGCAACCGGCTGCCCAAGTACGAGCGGCCGCACGCGGACGCTCTGGAGGACCTGACCCCCGCGATCGTCGTCGACCAGCGGCCGGTGGGCGGCCACTCCCGCTCCACGGTCGGCACGATGACCGACATCCACTCGGTGCTGCGGGTGCTGTTCTCCCGGCACGGCACCCCCAGTGCCGGCGGGGCGACGGCGTACTCGTTCAACGACCCGTCGGGCATGTGCCCCGGCTGCGACGGCCTGGGCCGCAGGGTGCAGCCCGACTGGGACCGGATCCTGGACCCGGCCAGGTCGCTGGCCGACGGAGCGGTCCGCTTCCCGCCGTTCGCGGCCGGGACCTGGCAGGGGCAGACGTACACCAACACGGAGGAGCTGGACACCGGCAAGCCGGTCGGCGACTTCACCGAGGCCGAGCGCGCCTTCCTGATGCGCGGGCGGCCCGGCAGCAAGGTCACCGTCAGCGGCTCGGGCGGGACGTGGAACACCGACTACGAGGGGCTCGCCGACCGGTTCGAGCGGCTGTACCTCAAGCGGGACCTGTCCGGCATGAGCGAGCGCACCCGGGACCTCGTGCGCGGCTTCCTGGTCGAGGCCCGCTGCCCCGACTGCGGCGGGGCCCGGCTGAACGCGGCCGCGCTCGCGTCCCGGATCGGCGGGCACTCCATCGCCGACTGCTCGCGGATGCAGATCACCGACCTGATCGCCGTACTGAGGGAGATCGACGACCCGGTGGCCCGGCCCGTGGCCGCCGCGGCGGTGGCCGCGCTGGAGCGGGTGGAGGCGATCGGCCTCGGCTACCTCAGCCTCGACCGGGAGACCGCCACCCTGTCCGGCGGCGAGGGGCAGCGGCTGAAGACCGTGCGGCACCTCGGGTCCAGCCTGACCGGGATGACGTACATCTTCGACGAGCCCAGCGTCGGACTGCACCCGCGGGACGTCGGTCGCCTCGGCGACCTGCTGCTGCGGCTGCGCGACAAGGGCAACACCGTGCTGGTCGTCGAGCACGACCCGGACGTCATCGCGCTGGCCGACCACGTCGTCGACATGGGCCCGCGGGCCGGTGCCGACGGCGGCCGGGTGGTGTTCGAGGGGACGCCGGCCGAGCTGGCCGCGTCGGACACGCTCACCGGGCGGAGCCTGCGGCGGCGTACGGCGGTGAAGGAGAGCGTGCGGACGGCGACCGGTGAGCTGTGGGTCAAGGGCGCCGAACGGCACAACCTGCGGGAGGTGACGGTGGCGTTCGCGACCGGGGTGCTCACCGCGGTCACCGGGGTCGCCGGGTCGGGCAAGAGCACGCTGGTCGCCGAGCTGACCGCCGCCCACCCGGACGCCGTGGTCGTCGACCAGTCGGCCATCGGCATCTCGGCCCGCTCCACCCCGGCGACCTACCTCGGGATCATGGACACGGTGCGGAAGGTCTTCGCGCGGGAGACCGGTGCCGAGCCGGGGTTCTTCAGCTTCAACTCGGCGGGGGCCTGCGGCACCTGCGAGGGGCGCGGGATCATCCACACCGACCTCGCCTTCATGGACCCGGTGACGGCCACCTGCCACGACTGCGAGGGGCGGCGCTTCCGGGAGGAGGTGCTGCGGCTGACGGTCGACGGCCGGTCCGTCGCCGACGTGCTCGCGATGACCGCCGACCAGGCCCTCGGCTTCTTCTCCGACCCCGGCGTACGCCGCCGGCTGCGCGCCCTGCGCGACGTCGGCCTCACCTACCTCACTCTCGGGCAGCCGCTCTCCACGCTCTCCGGCGGGGAGCGGCAGCGCATCAAGCTGGCGACCCGGCTGCACCGCACCGGTGCCGTCTACGTGCTGGACGAGCCGACCACCGGACTGCACCTGTCGGACGTCGAGGGGCTGCTCGCCCTGCTGGACCGGCTGGTGGACACCGGCAACACGGTCGTGGTGGTCGAGCACCACCTGGACGTGGTGGCGCACGCCGACCGGGTGATCGACCTCGGCCCGGACGGCGGACGGGACGGCGGCCGGGTGATCTTCGAGGGCACCCCGCGCGAGCTGCTCGCGGCCCGCGGCTCCAGCACCGCGGAGCATCTCAGGAGGGCTACGAGGGGCTGACGGGGGTTCCGTCCGCACAGGTCCGCGCTGCATGATGGCCAACCGGCGCCCCGTCACGGGCGCCGCCCCTCCGGCGCCCGACCCGCGCCGGTCCGCGCCGATCCGAAAGGTCCCGCGTGCCCAGCAAGAAGGCCCTCGTCCGCCGCCCCGGCCCCCGGCTCGCCGAGGGGCTGGTGACGCACGTCGAGCGGGAGAAGGTCGACTACGACCTGGCCCTGGAGCAGTGGGACGCCTACGTCGCGGCACTCGTGGCGCACGGCTGGGAGACGCTGGAGGTGGACCCGGCGGACGACTGCCCGGACTCGGTCTTCGTCGAGGACGCGGTCGTCATGTACCGCAACGTCGCGCTGATCACGCGGCCCGGCGCCGAGTCGCGGCGCGCCGAGACGGCCGGCGTCGAGGAGGCCGTGGCCCGGCTCGGCTGCTCGGTCAACTGGATCTGGGAGCCGGGCACCCTGGACGGCGGCGACGTCCTGAAGATCGGCGACACGATCTACGTGGGACGCGGCGGGCGCACCAACGCCGCCGGTGTCCAGCAGCTGCGGGCGGCGTTCGAGCCACTGGGCGCCCGGGTGGTCGCGGTGCCCGTGAGCAAGGTGCTGCACCTGAAGTCGGCGGTCACCGCGCTGCCGGACGGCACCGTCCTCGGGCACATCCCGAGGACGGACGCGCCCTCGCTGTTCCCCCGCTTCCTGCCGGTGCCGGAGGAGTCGGGAGCGCACGTGGTGCTGCTCGGCGGGAGCAAGCTGCTGATGGCGGCGAGCGCGCCCAAGACGGCGGAGCTGCTCGCCGACCTAGGCCACGAGCCGGTGCTCGTCGACATCGGGGAGTTCGAGAAACTCGAGGGCTGTGTGACGTGCCTCTCGGTCCGGCTGCGGGGGCTGTACGCCTGAAAACGGCCCACCGGACGCCCGTACTGCCCCGGACCTGCGCGTCCCGAGGACTTGCCGGGTACCGCCGGACGGTGGCTGATCAGCGACCTTTACAGTGCCTTTAACCTACGGTCTCGTAACCTACGGTTTCGTAGCCTACGATCCCGTAAGTTCCCGGCACCGCTCGCCGGTCGCACCGCACTGTCGTACGTCCCCCTGGAGTTATTCGTGACGATCGTCTCCCCGCACCTCGGCACTTCCGCAGAATGGACCGACGCCCGGCTGCTGTACGCGCTGGAGGAAGTGGTCGAGAAGGAACTCAACCGGCATCTCCAGGTCGCCAAGGACTGGATGCCGCACGAGTACGTGCCGTGGAGCGACGGCCGGAACTTCCCGGGGATCTTCGAGGACGGCGAGGCCTGGGAGAAGGGCCAGTCCAAGGTCACCGACATCGGCCGGATCGCCCTCGTGGTGAACCTCCTGACGGAGGACAACCTCCCCAGCTACCACCACGAGATCGCCAGCCTCTTCGGCCGCGACGGCGCCTGGGGCACCTGGGTGCACCGCTGGACCGCCGAGGAGGGGCGGCACGGCATCGTGATGCGCGACTACCTGCTCGCCTCGCGCGCGGTCGACCCGGACCAGCTGGAGCAGTTCCGCATGGCCCACATGAGTGAGGGCTTCGAGTCGGACAACCGGCACTCGATGCTGCACTCGGTGGCCTACGTGGCCTTCCAGGAGCTGGCCACCCGCATCTCGCACCGCAACACGGGCCACCAGTCCGGCGACCCGGTCTGCGACCGCATGCTGGCCCGCATCGCGACCGACGAGAACCTGCACATGGTCTTCTACCGGAACCTGCTCAAGGCGGCCTTCGAGCTGGCACCCGACCTGACGATGCAGGCGGTCCGGGACGTGGTCGTCAACTTCCGGATGCCCGGTCACGGCATGCCGGGCTTCGAGCGGGCCGCCGCGCAGATGGCGATCGGCGAGGTCTACAACCTGCGCATCCACCACGACGACGTGATCCAGCCCGTGCTGCGCTTCCTGAAGATCATGGAGATCGACGGCCTCGGCCCCGACGGGCAGGCGGCCCAGGAGGAACTGGGGCTGTACATGGGCGGGCTGGACGCCGAGGCCGCCAAGTTCGACGAGAAGCTGGCAGCACGCAAGGCCCGCATGGCCGCCCGCGCGGCAGGCTGACCCCACCCGGCCACCACCCCCCCTTCCACACCCACCCCCGCGCGCCCCTTCCGCGCGGGGGCGGGTGTCATTCGTGAACCGCCGTCTCCTCCGAGGCCGCGTCACGCACGCACGGGTCGGGCTCAGGCGTATGTGCTCCGGCGTGCGGCTCAGGAGGTGGTGCGTCGTAGGGCCAGTCGCTCCTTCTCCGACAGGCCGCCCCAGACGCCGAAGCGCTCGTCGTTGCTCAGCGCGAACTCCAGGCAGGTCGAGCGGATCGGGCACAGGGCGCAGATCCGCTTCGCGTCCCGTACGGAGCTGCCGGGCTCGGGGAAGAAGAAGTCGCCCCCGGTCTGCGCGCACAACGCCTCCTCCTGCCAGCTGAGGTCGGGCGTCACGATGGTCTCGGTGTGCATGCGCAGCAGCGTGCCGGGCGGTGAAAAACGTTCGATCAACGCGGTATCAACGCCGCGTGTCCGCCACCCCCAGCCGACCAGATCGTCCTCCGCCGCGCACGACGGCGCACGGCGGCGCGCGGAAGCGGTTGTCAGTGGTCGGTGGAAGACTCGTCAGAGCAGGCAACGGGACCCTTCCGAGGAGGGCGATCATGCTCACCACCCGTTTCGTCACCGGCGCTCCGAACTGGCTGGACGTCGGCACCCCCGACCTCGACGGCGCCACGTCCTTCTACGGTGACCTCTTCGGCTGGCGGTTCCGGTCGGCGGGGCCGGACGCCGGGGGCTACGGCTTCTTCGAGCTGGACGGCCGGATCGTGGCCGGCGGCATGGGTACGACGCAGGAGCAGGGCCCGCCGTCGTGGACCGTGTACTTCCAGGTCCCGGACGCCCGGGCCGCCGCCAGGGCCTCCGAGCAGGCGCACGGCGGCGTCCTCGTGCAGCCGACGGAGGTCATGGAGCAGGGCACGATGGCGCTCCTCGCCGACCGGGCCGGGGTGCCGTTCGGCCTCTGGCAGCCGGGGCGGCGCGGCGGACTGGACGTGGCCGGCGAGACGGGCGCGCTGTGCTGGGTCGAGCTGCACACGGCGGACATCGCGGCCGCCGCCGCGTACTACCGCGCGGTGCTCGGCCTGGAGACCTCCGCCGTCTCCCTCCCTGGCGGCTCCTACACCTGCGTCAATCCGGCCGGTGAGGGCGAGGAGGCGATGTTCGGCGGCATGGTGCCGCTCGCCGAGGACCCGGCGGACACGGACGCCGGGTGGCTGCCGTACTTCGCGGTCGACGACGCGGACACCGCGGTCGCCCGGACCACGGAGCTGGGCGGCACGGTGCGGTCGCCCGCCACGGACATCGAGGGCGTCGGCCGCGTCGCCCACCTCGCGGACCCGTACGGCGCCCGGTTCGCGCTCCTCAGGCCGGCCCCGCGCCAGGGATAGGCCCACCCGGCGTCGTCCGGGGCAGGGCCGCTGCGCGAGCGTTCACGCCGTGGCGCGGTGGACCAGGGTGGTCGGCAGGATCACGCCGGACGGGGCGGGAGGCGGCGCCTCCGTGTCGTCGGGCGTCCCGCGGTCCAGGCCGCGCAGCAGCAGGCGGGCCATCAGCCGGCCCATCCCCTCGATGTCCTGGCGCACGGTGGTCAGCGGCGGGTCGGTCTCCTCGGCGACGGGCAGCATGTCGTCGAAGCCCACCACGGCCACGTCGTCCGGCACCCGCCGCCCCCGCTCGCGCAGCACCCGCAGGGCGCCCGCCGCGGTGAGGTCGTTGGCCGCGAACACGGCGTCCAGGCCGGGGCACCGGTCGAGCAGTTCCCGCATCGCCCGTTCCCCGCCGCCCGACGTGAAGTCCCCCCGCGCGATCAGCCCCGGGTCGGCATCGGCCCGGACGTCGCGGAAGCCCGCCAGCCGGTCCGCCGCGGAGGTCTGGTCGAGCGGGCCGGTGATGTGCGCGATACGGGTGCGGCCGAGCCCGGCCAGGTGGTGGACGGCCGAACGGGCGCCGCCGCGGTTGTCGCTGTCCACGTAGACCACGCCGTCCCGCCCGTCGTCCCAGTCGGGGCGCCCGCCGAAGACGGTCGGCACCCCGGCGCTGCGGACCAGGCCGGGCAGCGGATCGTGCAGGTGCAGGGAGAAGACGAGGGCGCCGTCGACGTGTCCGCCGGCCAGGTAGCGCCCGACCCGGGCGTGGTCCTCGCGGCCCTCGGTGAGCAGCAGCACGAGCTGGTTGTCGTGGGCCGTCAGTTCCTTGCTGATGCCGCGCAGTTGCTGGGCGAAGTACGGGTCGGCGAAGACCCGTGTCTCCGGTTCCGCGGCGACGACGGCGACGGCCTGGTGCCGCTTGGTCACCAGGGAGCGGGCGGCCTGGTTGGGCACGTAGCCGAGTTCCTCCACCGCGCGCCGGACCCGCTCGGCCAGCGCGTCCCGCACCCCGTGCGCACCGTTGACCACGCGGGACACGGTGGCCCGCGAGACCCCGGCGCGCTCGGCCACGGCCTCGAGCGTGGGGCGCGGCGCGGTCTCGGTCACGTGCGGCTCCTCCTCGGCGGCTGCCGCACAGGATAGCGGCAGGCCGCGGCGCGGGAGGGGGCGCTCCGGGGTCCGGAAACGTTCTTGTGCCCAGGCGGGTGCGGTCGTCAGCATGGGCGTATGTGCTGGAGAACGGTCCACGACGGCTGACCGCCGGCGCCGGTGGGGGCGCCGGCCGGCCTCGGCTCAGTGCTCGTGTTCGTGCGCGGGTGCCTCGCCGGACGCCGTCCCGCCGTGGTCGTGCGGTTCGTACCCGGGGATCGTGCCGTCCGGCTTCTTCACCAGGAACAGGCCCACCATCCCCATGTCGGAGTGGCTCTGCACGTGGCAGTGGTACATCCACGCCCCCGCGCCCACCCCCTCCCCCGCGATGACCTGGAAGCCGAAGGAGTCCGCCGGGCCGGTGATCTTGTTGTCGATGACCCGGCTCGGGTCGTCGGGGCCGGTGAGCAGGCCGGTGCGGTTGTCCGCCCAGCGGTGACCGTGCATGTGGAAGGTGTGGTAGTACTCGCCGTGCGTGATCATGACGATCTCGACGCGGTCGCCCACGGTGGCCTCGAAGTCGGGCCCGGTGTGCGGCTTGCGGTTGTTGATGGTCATGTCGTTGAAGACGATCGTGTGCGTGGCGTCCGGCAGCAGGTCCCCCTTGCGGCGCACGATCACGGCGCCGTACAGGCCGTTGCGGATGCCCCCGGTGCCGTGCTCGGTGCCGACCACGTGGTCGTGGTAGTGCCAGTAGCCCGCGCTGCCCGGCCGCCAGGTGCCGTCGTCGCGGCGTCCGGGCTTATGGGTGCGCCAGGTGTAGGTGCGGGTGCCGCCCGGCTCCACGTCGCTCTTGTTCATCGCGGTGCCGTCGCTGGAGATCTCGTAGTCCAGGCCGTGCACGTGCAGACTGGCCCGCACGTCCATGGTGTTGGTGAACTCGATGTGCACCGTGTCGCCCTCGTTGACCTCGATCAGCGGGCCCGGGACGGACGCCTTGCCCTTCTCGAAGCCGTAGCCCATCTGCCCGTCGGGCAGCTTCTCGGCGTACATCCTGAGGTGTCTCACCTCGCCCCCGGCCGGTGCCGTCCTCGCGGTGACCGCCTTGGCCGCCGGTGCCGCGCCCGCGACCTCGGGGGCGACCGACAACGATGTCGCGGCGGCCGCGCCACCCAGCAGTACCCGTCGGTTGAAGCCTCGCCTGTCCATGCCGAACTCCCCACGCCGATACGGAATGTGCGCAGACCCAGGACCTGATTGGCTGTGATGAGCCTGTGGGACCGTACCGGTTGCCGCCGTGTTTATCCACACTCAGGACAAAGTTCGTCCGATCCCGGTCATACCTATTGGCGTACCGCGCAAAGAGGTCTAGCTTCCTTGGCGCTGCTGCCGTGACCGAGGAGGTGCCCATGCCCTTGAGAGGGTTGAGCGCGAGAAGGAAAGGCTGGGCGGCGTGCGCCACCGCCGCTTTCGTCGCCGCGGGACTGCTGGCCGGCCCTGCCGCCAGCGCACGTCCGGCGCCGGACCCATCCCTGACAACGATGTCGATCAAGTCGCCGCCCGGCGGCGCCAATGTACGGGTGCTGATCTTCTACGGTTCCGCCGCGGCCGGGGAGGAGTCGCCGGTGGTGAACGCCGGTATCGCGGCCATCGAGCGGATCGGTCTCTCCGGCCCGGCCAAGGAGCAGTTCACGGTCGAGGCCACGGACAACGCCAACGTCTTCACCAACGAGAAGAGGCTCGGCCGCTTCAACGCGGTCGTGTTCCTGACCGGCGGCGGCGACGTCCTGACCCCTGCCCAGGAGGCGGGCCTGGAGACGTACATGGAGGCCGGCGGCGGGTTCGTCGGCGTCCACGACGCGGCCCGCGCGGAGCCGTACTCGGACTGGTTCACCGGTCTGGTCGGCGCCCGCCCGGCCGCCGGCTCTCCGACCAAGGTCCAGCGGGCCACGGTCGAGGTCGGCGACCGTCGGCATCCGGCCACCAAGGACCTGCCGTTGGAGTGGAAGCGCCCCGACGCGTGGCTGAACTGGCAGAAGAACCCGTCCGGTGACGTCCACACCGTGGCCCGGGTGCGCGAGTCGACGTACGCGCCCGGGACGAGCGCCAACGGGCCGGACCACCCGGTCAGCTGGTGCCGGGACTACGACGGCGGCCGGTCGTTCTACACCGGCATGGGCGGCACGGTGTCGTCGTACGACGAGACCGACTTCCGCACCCATCTGCGCGGCGCCCTGCTGTGGACGACCCGGCTCTCGCAGGCCGACTGCAAGGCGACCATCAACGCCAACTACAAGGCCGAGCGGCTCACCGAGCCCAACCAGCCCGGCCAGAACGACCAGATCGGCGAACCGCACGGCCTGGTCACCGCCCCCGACGGCCGCGTCTTCTACATCGGCCGCGGCGGCACGGACTCCTCCCACCCCGTGGTGACCGACTGGAACGACCCGAACGTCGGCAAGGGCACGGGCGAGATCCACGTCTGGGACCCGAAGACCGACAAGGTCACCCTCGCCGGTGCGCTGACCGTCTTCGGCAACAAGGGCGGCGGCGACGAGCTGACCAAGGTCGAGGAGGGCCTGCTCGGCATCGAGCTGGACCCGCGGTTCGAGGAGAACGGGTGGGTGTACCTGCACTACACCCCGCACGCGCAGATCAACCGGGACACCCACATGGCCGAGCGGCGGGTCTCCCGCTTCACTCTCGACAAGGCCACCAACAAGCTGGACCTGGGCAGCGAGAAGGTGCTGCTCAAGTGGCCGGTGCAGATCCACAGCTGCTGCCACGCGGGCGGCGGGATGGCCTGGGACTCCAAGGGGAACCTGTACATCGCCACCGGTGACAACAACTCCAGCGGCTTCAGCGACGGTTACTCCGGCAACAACCCGCAGCCCAACTTCAAGGGCGTGTCCTTCGCCGACGCGCGCCGCACCGCGGGCAACACCAACAACCTCAACGGCAAGATCCTGCGCATCCACCCGGAGCCGGACGGGACGTACACGCTCCCCGAGGGCAATCTCTTCACCGGCAAGGAGACCGCCGAGGGCGGTGGCAAGACGCGCGGCGAGATCTACGTGATGGGGGTGCGCAACCCGGCGCGCATCTCCGTCGACAAGAAGACCGACACCCTGTACGCGGGCTGGGTCGGCCCGGACGCCGGCGCCCCGTCGCCGACGTGGGGTCCGGCCAAGTACGACACGTTCGCCACCATCACCAAGGCGAGCAACCGCGGTTGGCCGTACTGCATGGGCAACAAGCAGCCGTACCGGGACCGGAACCTGCCGGACCCGTCGAAGCCGCTGGGCTGGTACGACTGCGACCACCCGAAGAACGAGTCGCCGAACAACGACGGCCTGGTGAACCTGCCGCCGGTGACCGGCAACAACATCTGGTACTCGCCGCAGGGCGGCGGCCCCGACTTCCCGCGCGACGAGAACGGCATCCCGTCGTACAAGCAGGACGAGGCCACCTACAAGCTGCCCTGGCTCAAGGGCGGCGGCCAGGCCGCGATGAACGGCCCGGTCTACCGCTACGACGCGGACAGCACCAGTGACACCAAGTGGCCCGCGTACTGGGACGGCAAGTGGTTCGTCGGTGACTTCTACGACGCCGACCAGCCGCGCAACGCGGTGCTGATGGACCCGAAGACGCAGGGCGACGGCGGTCTGCCGGTGCACTCGGAGTCCCTGAAGAAGATCGTGCCGGTCGGCAACGACGGCATCAAGAACCTGATGGGCTGGAAGTTCGGCCCGGACGGCGCGCTGTACGTCCTCGACTACGGCCGCGGCTTCTTCACCTCGGACTCCAAGTCGGCCCTGTGGCGGGTCACCTACAAGGGCGGCGGCCCGACGCCGGCCGCCGGACAGCTGGCGAGGGGGACCGAGTGATACGCCAACGAAGAATGTGGGCCGCGCTGCTGGCCGGCCTGCTGCTGGTGCTCGGACTACAGGCGACCTCCGCCTCCGGGCAACCCGCGGCGACGCCCACCGCGGCGGCCGCCGACCAGGTGCTGACCTGGACGGCGGGCGACGACATCACCAAGTACACGTCGGCGCCGGAGACGGCGGTGGCCGGACCGGCCACGATCGTCTTCGAGAACAGTGAGGCCACCGGCAACACCACCGGCATGCCGCACACGCTGACGTTCATGACCAGCGATCCCGCGTACAACCAGGACGTCCAGCTGAACATCCTGGCCAACCCGAACGACGCCCAGGGCGGCAAGCACACCGCCGAGGTCACCCTCACCCCCGGCAAGTACATGTACCACTGCACGATCCCGGGCCACGGCCAGATGACGGGCGTGCTCGTGGTCACCGAGGGCGGCGGCGGCGAGGACACCACGGCGCCGGCGACCTCGGCCGAGGTGGGCGGCACGCAGAACGCCGACGGCGCGTACGTCGGTTCCGCGACCGTGAGCATCGCCGCCACCGACGAGGGCGGCTCGGGCGTGGAGCGGATCGAGTACGCGCTCGGTGCCGACGGCGCCTGGCAGCCGTACACCACGCCGGTCGTCGTCGACCAGGTCGGTGAACACGTGGTGCGCTACCGGGCGTTCGACAAGGCGGGCAACGCCGCCGAGGAGAAGAGCGTCACCTTCGCGGTGGCCGCGCCGGACACCGACGACACGACCGCGCCGGAGACCTCGGCGACGGTCAGCGGCGAGAAGAACCCGGACGGTGCCTACATCGACATGGCGACGGTGACCGTCACCGCCTCCGACACCGGTTCCGGCGTCAACACCATCGAGTACGCGGTCGGCGACGGCGCCTGGACGGCGTACACGGCGCCGGTCATGGTGCACGAGGTCGGCGAGCACACCGTGCGCTACCGGGCCACCGACAAGGCGGGCAACGCCGCCGCGGAGAAGAGCGTCGCCTTCACCGTGGTCGCCGCTCCCCCGCAGGACACCACCCCGCCGGTCACCGGCGCGACCGTGGACGGCACCAAGAACTCCGACGGCGCCTACGTCGGCAGCGCGAAGGTGACCGTGAACGCCGCGGACGAGGGCGGTTCCGGTGTCGCCGGTGTGGAGTACTCGCTGGACGCCGGGCCCTACCTGGCGTACACCGGCCCGGTGGTCGTGGACCGCGTGGGCCGGCACACCGTGGCGTACCGGGCGAGCGACAAGGCGGGCAACACCTCCGAGCCGCTGACGGTGAGCTTCTCGGTGGTGGCCGGCGGGGTTCCGGCGCCGCCCTGCCCGGAGTACGACGAGCGCCTCACGGTGATCGTCGGCACGGTCGACACGGGTGTGCCGAACCGGGTGACCGACAACCGGTGCCGGATCAACGAGATGATCGAGGACGAGAAGGAGTGGACGTCCCAGGCGCTGTTCCTCAAGCACGTCCGTGAGGTCATGGACGGCCTCCTGGACCAGGGCGTCGTCGACAAGCGGGAGTACCGGGCGATCAACAAGGCCGCCAAGCAGTCGAAGATCGGGCTGCCCGGCCAGACCGAGGGCTACCGCACGATCCTTGACGGCACTCAGGAGTCGTTCGCCAAGTGGGAGCAGGTGGGCGGCGGTTCGTTCGGGCTGAACCCGGACGGGTCGATCACGTCCAGCACCAGCACGCCCGGCATGGGCATGCTGTGGTTCCCGGAGCGCACGTACGGCGACTTCTCGCTGAAGCTCCAGTGGCGTGACGACGCGGCGGGCACCGCGAACACCAACGGCGGTGTCTTCGTGCGCTTCCCGCAGGTGCACGACCACCCGGAGGAGTCGCGTCCGGAGTGGGTCGCCATCAAGTACGGGCACGAGATCCAGGCGTTCGACAGCCCGACCGGCGACATGTACAAGTCCGGTTCCGTCTACGGTTTCGACCGGGTCGGCCTGGCCGGCGCGGGCGTCACCGAGAAGGGCACCTGGAACGACTACGAGATCCGGGTGGTGGACCAGCACTACTCGGTCTACCGCAACGGTGTGCTGATCAACGAGTTCGACAACTTCGGCGGGCAGACCTTCTACCCCGAGCGCTCGGACGACCCGGGCACGGACGGGCGGCGGTACTCCTCCGGCTACGTCGGCCTCCAGGTGCACAGCACGTCGGACGTGATCTCGTACCGCGACGTCCGGATCAAGGACCTGTAGGCGCACGGCGGTTGGGGCTCAGTCCGGGCCGGGAGCCTTCTTCCTGGCCCGGCTGGGCTGCACCCGGCTCGGCTCGCCCGGCATCTTCGGATACTCGGGCGGGTAGGGCAGATCACCGAGCCCGTGGTCGTGCTCGTCCTTCGTCGCCAGCTCCAGCAGGGCGTCGAGGGAGTACCTCGTCCCGTCCATGCCCGCGTGCACGTCGCCGAGTTCGGCGAAGCGCGCGGGCATGGTCGTGATGTCGAAGTCCCGCGGGTGCGCGACACCCACCTCGTCCCAGGTCAGCGGCGCGGAGACCGGCGCGCCGGGGCGGGGCCGCACGGAGTAGGCGGAGGCGATGGTGCGGTCGCGGGCGGTCTGGTTGTAGTCGATGAAGATGCGCTCGCCGCGCTCCTCCTTCCACCACTTGATGGTGACCTGCTCGGGCATCCGCCGTTCCATCTCCCGGCCCACGGCGATGGCGGCGCGCCGGACCTGGGTGAAGGTCCAGCGCGGCTCGATCGGCACGAAGACGTGGATGCCGCGCCCGCCGGAGGTCTTGGGCCAGCCGCGCAGCCCGCCGAACTCCTCCAGCACCGCGCGCAGTTCGTGGGCGGCGCGGGCGGCGTCGTCGTAGTCGGTGCCGGGCTGCGGATCGAGGTCGATGCGCAGTTCGTCGGGGTGGTCGACGTCGTCGCGGCGCACCGGCCAGGGATGGAAGGTGAGGGTGCCGTACTGCGCCGCCCACAGCACGGCCGCCTCCTCGGTGGGGCACATCTCGTCGGCACTGCGTCCGCTGGGGAAGGTGATGTGCGCGGTGGGGATCCAGTCGGGCATGCCCTTGGGCGCGCGCTTCTGGTAGAACCACTCGCCGGTGATGCCGTCCGGGTAGCGCTGCAAGGTGGTGGGCCGGTTCCGCAGGGCGCGCAGGATGCCGGGGGCGACCGCCTGGTAGTAGCGCGCCACGTCCAGCTTGGTGTACCCGTCCTCCGGGAAGAACACCTTCCCCGGGCTGGACAGCCGCACGGCCCGCCCACCCGCCTCCAGCTCCACCGCTTCCGCCATGCGTGCCACGGTAGGCGCGACACGGCGGCTTCGCATATCAGGCGACGGCGGACGAGGGCGTACAGAATCGCACCATGGACCTCCCCGTCATGCCGCCCGTGAAGCCGATGCTCGCCAAGTCCGTGGCGAGGATTCCGCCGGGGATGCACTACGAGGCGAAGTGGGACGGCTTCCGGGTGATCGTGTTTCGTGACGGTGCCGAGGTGGAGCTGGGCAGCCGGACGGGCAAGCCGTTGACCAGGTACTTCCCGGAGCTGGTGGGGGCGGTGCGGGAGCGGTTGCCCGAGCGGTGTGTGGTGGACGGGGAGATCGTGATCGCGCGGGACGGGCACCTGGACTTCGACGCGCTGACCGAGCGGATCCATCCGGCGGACTCCCGGGTGCGGACGCTGGCGGAGCGCACGCCGGCCTCGCTGGTGGCCTTCGACCTGCTGGCCCTGGACGACGCGTCCCTGCTCGACGTGGGGCTGGCCGACCGGCGGGCGCTGCTGGTGCGGGCGCTGTCGGGGGTGACACCGCCGGTGCACGTGGCGCCTGCGACGGACGACATCGAGGTGGCCCGGCAGTGGTTCGAGCAGTACGAGGGGGCCGGTCTGGACGGGGTGGTCGCCAAGCCGCTCGATCTGCGGTACCGGCAGGACGAGCGGGCCATGTTCAAGATCAAGCACGAGCGGACGGCGGACGTGGTCGTGGCCGGGTACCGCTTGCACAAGAGCGGGCCCGTCGTCGGCTCGCTGCTGCTCGGGCTGTACGACGACCAAGGCGTCCTCCAGCACGTGGGGGTGAGCGCGGCCTTCACCATGAAGCGCCGGGCCGAGCTGGTGGAGGAGCTGGAGCCGCTGCGCATGGCCGACGCCGGCGGCCATCCGTGGGCCAGGTGGGCCGAGGAAGCCGCCCACGAGTCGGCGCGGCTGCCCGGGGCTCCCAGCCGGTGGTCCGGCAAGAAGGACCTGTCCTGGGTGCCGCTGCGTCCCGAGCGGGTCGTCGAGGTGGCGTACGACCACATGGAGAACGGGGCGCGTTTCCGGCACACGGCCCGCTTCCGCCGCTGGCGCCCGGACCGGACCCCGGAGAGCTGTACGTACGCGCAGCTGGAGGAGCCGGTCCGGTACGACCTGGCGGAGATCCTGGGCGGGCCCTGACGCGCCGGTCCCGCGTCGCCTACGGCTTCATCAGGACCTTGACCGCGCCGTCCTGCTTCTTCTGGAACATCTCGTACGCGTGCGGCGCGTCCGCCAGCGGCACCCGGTGGGTGGCGAAGCCGTCGACGCCGAGCAGGTCCTGGTCGGTCAGGTACGGCAGGATCTCGTCGCTCCAGCGGCGTACGTTGGCCTGGCCCATCCGCAGCTGGATCTGCTTGTCGAACAGGGTGAGCATCGGCATCGGGTCGGCCATGCCGCCGTACACGCCGGACAGCGAGATGGTGCCGCCGCGGCGCACCAGGTCGATCGCGGTGTAGAGGGCGGCGAGCCGGTCGACGCTGAACCGTTCCGCCAGGGGTCCGCCGATGGCCCGGGGCATCACCGCGGCGGTCTGCTGCACCAGCTTGGCCACGGCGCCGCCGTGCGCCTCGGTGCCGACCGCGTCGATCACGGCGTCGGGGCCGCGGCCGTCCGTCCGGTCCTGGATCGCGGCGACGAGTTCCTTCTCGTTGTCGAAGGACCGCAGGTCGTACGTCTCCACGCCCCGGGCGCGGGCCCGCTCCAGCCGCTCGGGCACGAGGTCCACGCCGAACACCTTCTCGATGCCCTGGAGCCGGGCGATCCGGCAGGCCATGTCGCCGATCGGGCCGAGGCCCAGGACGGCGAGGCTGCCGCCCTGCGGGACGCCGGCGTAGGCGACCGCCTGCCAGGCGGTGGGCAGGACGTCGGAGAGGTAGACGAAGCGGTCGTCGGCCGGGCCCTCGGGCACCTTGATCGGGCCGTACTGGGCCTGCGGCACGCGCAGGTACTCGGCCTGGCCGCCGGGCACCGCGCCGTACAGACGGGTGTAGCCGAAGAGCGGGGCGCCCATGCCCTCGCCGGTGACCTGGGTGGTCTCGCACTGGGTCGGCAGCCCGGTGTCGCACATGTAGCAGTGGCCGCACGCGATCTGGAACGGGACCACGACCCGGTCGCCGGGCCTCAGGTTGGTCACCTCCGCGCCGACCTCCTCCACGATGCCCATCGGCTCGTGGCCGAGGATGTCGCCCGGTGTCATGAACGGCGTGAGCACTTCGTAGAGGTGCAGGTCGGAGCCGCACAGTCCGGACGAGGTGACGCGGATGACCGCGTCGGTCGGTTCCTCGATCCTCGGGTCGGGCACCTCCTCGACCCGCACGTCCCGCTTGCCCTGCCATGTCACTGCCTTCATCGCCCCGCGCTCCCTCCGTCGCCGTGCGCGTCGGTTCTGCGTGGCGGCCGGGTACCCCGGGGCTCCCGTCGCCGAACCCGGCGATGTTTTCGGCCGAACAGCGGATTATCTGCCTCGTCCCGTGTGCCGTATCGGATTCAGTCAGGTATGGCACTAAATGCTTCAAGAAGCGCACAATCAATGACACGGAATGGGTGGACGGATGGTCGCGATGCGACGAGGGACGCGCAGAGGGCGGTATGCCGCTCTGCTGACGGCGGCGGTGGCGGTCTCGCTGGCCGCGGCGGGCTGCACGGCGGGGCCCGACGCGAAGCAGGACGGGCGGGCGCCGGAGAAGGAGCGCTCGCACAGCGCCGCCCCCGCCTCCGGCCCCGTGCTCGCCGTGAAGGTCGACAACGTGCGCGCGGCCCGCCCGCAGACGGGCCTGGAGGACGCGGACGTCGTCTACGCCGAGCCGGTGGAGGCCGGACTGAGCCGGCTGATGGCGATCTACGCCGGCGAGCTGCCCGCGTCGGTCGGGCCGGTGCGCAGCGCCCGCGAGTCCGACCTGGAGCTGCTCGGCCAGTTCGACCGGCCGGTGCTGGCGTTCTCCGGCGCGCAGAGCAAGCTGCTGCCGCTCATCGACCGGGCCCCGCTGCGCGCGGAGCCTCCGGGCGAGAACTCCGACGCCTACGTCCGCGCGGCGGACCGGCAGGCCCCGCACAACCTCTACCTGCGGCCCGGCGAGCTGCTCCCGGAGCCCTCGGGAAAGGCGGCCCTCACCACCGGATTCAGCTACGGCAAGGCGCCCGCGGGCGGCCGGGCGGAGTCCTCGCACACGGTGCGCTACCCCGCGGCGAGCTTCACCTTCACCTGGTCCGGGAGCCGCGACCGGTGGCTGGTCTCCCTGGACGGCGACCCGGCCCGCACGGCCGACGGCGGGCGGCTGGCCCCGGCCACGGTCGTCGTGCAGCACGTGAAGGTGCGCGCCTCGGAATTCCGCGACTTCCGCGGCAGCAACTCGCCCTACGTCGAGTCGGTGGGCTCCGGGCAGGCCGAGGTGCTGCGCGACGGGCGCGCGTACGAGGCGACCTGGAAGCGCGGGGCGGCCGCGGACGGCACCACCTTCACCACCGGGGACGGCAAGCCGCTGCACTTCGCCGAGGGCCAGGTGTGGGTGGTCTTCACCGGCGGCTCCTGAGCCGCCCGCGCCCGGCCGGCGCGGCGCCGGGTCAGCCCGGTGCCGCCGTCGGCTCCGCCGGGTTGCGGAGCCCTTCCGCGGCGTCCGCGACCCGGCGGATGAGGTCGAAGAACAGCGCCTGCTCGTCGGCGGCGAGCGGGGCGAGGAACACCTGGTTCATGCGGGCGATGCGCACGCCCAGCCTGCGGTGCACGCGCAGCCCCTCGTCGGTGAGCCGGAGCAGGGACCGGCGGCCGTCCTGCGGGTCACGGACCTTGTCGAGCAGCCCGCGGCGGCCGAGCCGGCTGACCACCTCCGCGATGGTGGACCGGTCCAGGCCCACCCTCTCCCCCACGGTGCGCTGGTCCAGGCCCGGCTCGGCGACCAGGGCGTTGAGGACGGCGTACTGCGGCGAGGTGGTCTCCTCCGAGACCATCGTGTTCCACAGCAGGTAGTGCGCCTGCTGCAGCCGCCTGGCCAGGTGGCCGGGGTGGGTGGTCAGATCGACCGCTGCCATGCGCGCACTCCCGTGGTCACTTTCGTCGGTGCACTGACGATACATGGCGCGGAGCGCGAGCACCCGGGAACGCGCCATACGATCTACCTCGCGCTTTGCGGGCCTTGACGCCCCGGCCGCCCGGTGGCAGCGTGTGGACCACCTCGCGTGAATACTCAGTGCCCTGACTATCTGCTCCCGGGGCGCGCGGAAGAGATGGGGCTTCTCGGATGGACAAGGTGGTGGCCACGGCCGGTGCGGCGGTGGCCGACGTGCCCGACGGCGCGTCGCTCGCGGTGGGCGGTTTCGGGCTGAGCGGTGTGCCGAACGTACTGATCCAGGCGCTGTACGAGCGCGGGACCGGCGGGCTGTCGGTGGTCTCCAACAACTGCGGGGCGATGGACTCCGGGCTGGCCGTCCTGCTGGCCGCCGGACGCATCGCCCGCGTGACCGGGTCCTACATCGGCGCGAACAAGGAGTTCGCACGCCAGTACCTCGGCGGGGAGCTGGAGGTGGAGATGATCCCGCAGGGCACCCTGGCCGAGCGGCTGCGGGCCGGCGGCGCGGGCATCCCCGCCTTCTACACCCCCGCCGGGGTCGGCACCCAGGTCGCCGACGGCGGACTGCCGTGGCGATACGACGGGTCGGGCGGGGTCGCGCTGGCCTCGCCGCCGAAGGAGGTCCGCGAGTTCGACGGGACCCCGTACGTGCTGGAGCGCGGTATCCGCACCGACTTCGCGCTGGTCCGCGCCGCCAAGGGCGACCGGCACGGGAACCTGGTCTTCGCGAAGTCGTCCCGGAACTTCAACCCGCTGGCCGCGATGGCCGGACGGGTGACGGTCGCCGAGGTGGAGGAGCTGGTCGAGCCGGGCGAGATCGACCCGGACGCGGTGCATCTGCCCGGGATCTTCGTCCAGCGGGTGGTGGCGCTGACGGCCGAGCAAGCCGCCGACAAGAAGATAGAGCGGCGTACGATTTCGGCGCCTCCGGCGCGAGGGACGGTGACCTCCTGATGGCCTGGACGCGTGAACAGATGGCCGCGCGGGCCGCGCTGGAGCTGCGGGACGGCCAGTACGTCAACCTCGGCATCGGCCTGCCCACCCTGATCCCGAACCACCTCCCCGAGGGCGTCGAGGTCACCCTGGAGTCGGAGAACGGCATCCTGGGCACCGGCCGGTACCCCACCGAGGCCGAGGTCGACCCGGACCTGATCAACGCGGGCAAGGAGACGGTCACGGTCCGGCCGGGCGCCGCCTTCTTCGACTCGGCGCTGTCCTTCGGCATGATCCGGGGCGGGCACATCGACGTGGCGGTGCTCGGCGCGATGCAGGTCTCCGCCTCCGGTGACCTCGCCAACTGGGCCGTCCCCGGAAAGATGATCACCGGGATCGGCGGCGCGATGGACCTCGTCCACGGCGCCCGCACCGTCATCGTGGTCATGACCCACACCGCCAAGGACGGCTCCCCCAAGATCCTCGAGCAGTGCGCCCTGCCGCTCACCGGCAAGGGCTGCGTCCATCGCGTCATCACCGACCTGGGCGTCCTCGACGTCACCGGCGACGGCCTGGTGCTGGTGGAGACCGCCCCGGGCGTGAGCGTCGACGAGGTCGTCGCCCGGACCGGCGCCGAACTCGTCGTGGCGGAGGGAGCGAAGTGAGGGACGTCTACATCGTCGACGCGGTGCGCACCCCGTTCGGCAAGTACAACGGGGGCCTGGCGGGCGTGCGCCCGGACGACCTGGCCGCGCACGCGATCCGTGAACTCCTGGGCCGTACGCCCGGCCTGGACCCGTCCCGGATCGACGACGTCTACTTCGGCAACGCGAACGGCGCCGGCGAGGAGAACCGCAACGTCGCCCGCATGGCCGCCCTCCTGGCCGGCCTGCCCACCACCGTCCCCGGCGTCACGGTGAACCGGCTGTGCGCCTCCGGCCTCGAAGCGGTGATCCAGGCCGCCCGTGCCGTCGCGGTCGGCGACGCGTCGGTCGCGCTCGCGGGCGGCGTGGAGTCGATGACCCGGGCGCCGTACGTGCTGCCCAAGCCGGACCGGCCCTTCCCCGCCGGGCACACCGAGATGTACTCCACCACCCTGGGCTGGCGCATGGTCAACCCGGCCATGGACCCGCAGTGGACCATCCCGCTCGGCGAGTCGGCGGAGCTGATCGCGGACAAACACGGGATCACCCGCGAGCAGCAGGACGAGTTCGCCCTCGCCTCGCACCGGAAGGCGGCCCGGGCTCAGGCCGACGGCCTGTTCGACGCCGAGATCACCGCCGTCCCGGTGCCGAGCCGCAGGGGCGACCCGGTGGACTTCGCCGCCGACGAGTGCGTACGCGCGGACGCGTCCCTGGAGGCGATGGCCAAGCTCAAGCCGTCGTTCCGCAAGACCGACGGCACGGTGACCGCCGGGAACGCCTCCCCGCTCAACGACGGCGCGGCGGCGCTGCTCCTGGTCGACGAGGAGGGCCTGAGGGCCACCGGGCGCGAGCCGCTCGCCCGGGTCTCGGCCACCGGGGTCGCGGCGACCGACCCGCAGTACTTCGGCCTCGCCCCCGTCGAAGCGGTGAACCGGGCGCTCGCCAGGGCCGGCCGGACCTTCGCCGACCTGGACGTGCTCGAACTCAACGAGGCCTTCGCCGCCCAGGTGCTGGGCTGCGTCGCCGAGTGGCCCGAGTTCGACCCCGCCGTCCTCAACCCGCGGGGCGGTGCCATCGCGCTGGGCCACCCGCTCGGCGCCTCGGGCGCCCGCCTCGCCGGCACCGTCGCCCACCAGCTCGCCCGCAAGGGGAGCGGCACCGGCATCGCCACCCTCTGCATCGGCGTCGGCCAGGGCCTCGCCCTGGTCCTCGACCGCTAGTCACCCACGGGACCCCTCCATGACTCTCACCCAGCACGACATCGACGCGGAGATCGCGGCCGAGCACGCCGCCTACGAGAAGCGGGTCGCCGACGGCGGGCCCGTCGAGCACCACCCGCGCCGCGACTACGCCCCGTACCGCTCCTCGGTGCTGCGCCACCCGAAGCAGCCGCCGATCGCCATCGACGTCAGCAAGGACCCGGAGCTGGTGGAGCTGTCCTCGCCCGCCTTCGGGGAGCGGGACGTCACCGAGACCGACAACGACCTGACCCGGCAGCACACCGGGGAGCCGGTCGGCGAGCGCATCACGGTCTCCGGCCGCCTCCTCGACCGGAACGGCAAGCCCGTGCGCGGGCAGCTCGTGGAGATCTGGCAGGCCAACTCGGCCGGCCGCTACGCCCATCAGCGCGAGCAGCACGACGCGCCGCTGGACCCCAACTTCACCGGCGTGGGCCGCACCCTCTCCGACGACGACGGCTTCTACCGCTTCACCACCGTGCAGCCCGGCCCCTACCCGTGGCGCAACCACGTCAACGCCTGGCGCCCGGCGCACATCCACTTCTCCGTGTTCGGCTCGGCGTTCACGCAGCGCCTGGTCACGCAGATGTACTTCCCGAACGACCCGCTGTTCCCGTACGACCCGATCCTCCAGTCGGTGACGGACGACGCCGCGCGGCGGCGGCTGATCGCGACGTACGACCACAGCCTGTCCGTGCCGGAGTTCTCCCTCGGCTACCACTGGGACATCGTGCTCGACGGCCCGAACGCCACCTGGATCGAAGAAGGACGCTGACCCGCCATGACGAAGATCGACACGAGCATCCCGGAGCAGGTGCTGCCGACCCCGTCGCACACGGTCGGGCCCTTCTACGGGTACGCCCTGCCCTTCCGCGGCGGCGAGGACATCGCACCCGCCGGGCACCCGGACACGGTCACCGTGCACGGGTACGTGTACGACGGCGCGGGCCACCCGCTGCCCGACGCCCTCGTGGAGCTGTGGGGCCCGGACACCGAGGGCAACGTCCCCACCGCCGACGGCTCGATGCGGCGCGATCCCGCCTCCGGGGGCTTCCTGGGCCGCAACGGCGTGGAGTTCACCGGCTTCGGGCGCATCCAGACCGACGCGAACGGCCACTGGTACGCGCGGACACTGCGGCCCGGGGCGCGCGGGCGGAGCGCGCCGTACGTGAGCGTGTGCGTGTTCGCGCGCGGGCTGCTGGTGCACCTGTTCACCCGGATCTACCTGCCGGGCGACGCGGCGGTGCTCGCCGCCGATCCGCTGCTGTCCCGGGTGCCGGCCGAGCGGCGCGACACGCTGATCGCGGCCGACGAGGGTCGGGGCACGTACCGTTTCGACATCCGCCTTCAGGGCGAGGGCGAGACGGTCTTCCTGGAGTTCCAGTGACATCACCTGCCGACCCCGCCGACACCGACGCCTCCGCCGACACGAGCCTGCTCGCCCCCGGGTGGGCGGGCTCGCCGGCCGCGTCCGCGGCCGGTGACCGGGCGTATCTGCGGGCCCTGCTCGACGCGGAGGCGGCGCTGACCCGTGCCCAGGCCGCGCTGGGGCTCGCCCCGGCCGAGGCGGCGGACGCGGTGAGCACGGCCGCCGCCGACCCGGACGCCTTCGACACGCGCTCGCTCGCCGAGCGGGCCCGGGGCGGCGGGAACCCGGTCATCCCCCTGGTGGCCGACCTGACCCGGGCGGTCGGCGAGCCGTACGGGCCGTATGTGCACCGGGGTGCGACCAGCCAGGACATCCTGGACACGGCGACGATGCTGGTCGCCGCGCGCACCCTGGACCTGCTGCTGCCCGACCTCGCCCGTACGGAACGGGCGCTGGCCGGGCTGGCCGCCGAGCACCGGGACACGCCGATGCCGGGACGGACCCTCACCCAGCACGCCGTGCCGACGGCCTTCGGGCTGAAGGCGGCCGGATGGCGCGCACTGGTGCTGGACGCACGAGACCGCCTCACGGCCGTGCGGGACGCGCTGCCCGCCCAACTCGGCGGCGCGGCCGGCACCCTGGCCGCCTTCGAGGCGTACGGCGCGACGGACGCGGTCGCGCTCCCGGCGGCGTACGCGCGGGAACTGGACCTGCGGGAACCGCTGTTGCCGTGGCACACCCTGCGCACGCCGGTCGCCGACCTGGCCGGTGCCCTCGCCTTCACCGCGGGGGCGCTCGGGAAGGTCGCCGTGGACGTGCTGACGCTGTCCCGCACCGAGGTCGGCGAGGTCGCCGAGGGCAGCGGAGGCGGTTCGTCGGCGATGCCGCACAAGGCCAACCCGGTGCGGTCCACGCTGATCGCGGCGGCCGCCCGGCGCGCGCCGCAGCTCGCGGCCACGCTGTACGGCTCGCTGGCCGCCGAGGACGAGCGTCCGGCCGGGGCCTGGCACGCGGAGTGGGAGCCGTTGCGGGACCTGCTGCGCCTGACCGGCGGCGCCGCCCGGGACGCCGCGGAGCTGGCCGAGGGGCTGCGGGTGCGCCCGGAGGTGATGCGGGCGCACCTCGGGCTCACCCACGGTCTGATCGTCTCGGAGCGGCTCTCGGCCGAATTGGCGCCGGTGCTGGGGCGGGCCCGTGCCAAGGAACTGCTCACCGAACTGGCGGCGCGCGCCTACGCCGAGGACCGGAGCCTGGGCGAACTGCTGGCTCAGGTGCCGGAGTTGCGGGAACTCGACCTGACCGCCGCGACCGACCCCGCCCGTTACACGGGTGCTGCCGCCGCCCTCACCGACCGTGCTCTGGAGCGACGTTGACGACCATCCTGAACCACCTGTCCGAAGGCCCCGAGTCCGCTCCCCCGCTGCTGCTCGGTCCCTCGCTGGGCACCTCGTACGCGCTGTGGGACGCGGTGGCGCCCGAACTGTCCGTCGGGCACCGGGTGATCCGCTGGGACCTGCCGGGGCACGGAGGTTCGCCGGCCGAGCTGATCGGACCCGGCGCCACCGTCGCGGACCTGGCCGAGCTGGTGCTCGCGCTCGCCGACTCGCTCGGCGTGGAGCGGTTCGCCTACGCCGGGGTGTCCCTGGGCGGCGCGGTGGGCCTGCACCTGGCCGTGCACCGTCCGGAGCGGGTGTCGTCCCTCGCGGTGATCTGCTCGTCGGCGCACTTCAACGGCGCGCGGCCGTGGGAGGAGCGGGCGGCGCGGGTGCGCGAGGAGGGGCTGGGACGGCTCGCGGAGAGCGCGGACGCGCGGTGGTTCACCCCCGGGTTCACCGTGCCGCGGCTGGTCCGGGACCACCGGGAGGCCGACCCGGGCGCGTACGCGGCCTGCTGCGACGCGCTGGCCGCCTTCGACCTGCGGGACCGGGTCGGGGAGATCTCCGCGCCGACGCTGCTGATCGCGGGGCGCGAGGACCCGGCCACGCCGCCCGCGCACCTGCGGGAGCTGGCCGACGCGGTGCCGGGCGCGACGCTGACGGAGATCCCGGGCGCCTCGCACCTGGCGCCGGCCGAGCGGCCCGAGGCGGTACTGACGGCGCTGCGGGCCCACTTCGACGGTGGGGCCCGGCGGGGCATGGCGGTACGGCGCGAGGTGCTGGGCGACGCGCACGTGGACCGGGCGCAGGGACGGCAGACCCCGTTCACCGCTCGCTTCCAGGACTTCATCTCGCGCTACGCGTGGGGCGAGATCTGGACCGACGAGACGCTCTCGCGCCGCGAGCGCAGCATGATCACGCTGACGGCACTGGTCGCGCACGGCCACTACGAGGAGCTGGCCATGCATGTGCGGGCGGCGCGGCGCAACGGGCTGACGCCGGACGAGATCGGCGCGGTACTGCTCCAGACGGCGGTGTACTGCGGGGTGTCGGCCGCCAACTCGGCGTTCACCACGGCCCAGCGGGTGCTGGCCGAGGAGGCGGACGACGCCGCGGAGTGACGCCCCTCGCCCCTTGGCACGTCCTGACGGCGCCGCGGGCGCACGTCGACCGCGACGGCCCGGCGGGCACCGGCCGAAGAGGCGGACGGCGCCGCGGGGTGACGCCCTCCCCCCTCGGCACGTCCTGACGGCGCCGCGGGCACATGTCGACCGCGACGGCCCAGCGGGTGCCCGGCCGAAGAGGTGGACGACGCCGCGGAGTGACGCCCCTCGCCCCTCGGCACGTCCTGACGGCGCCGCGGGCACACGTCGACCGCGACGGCCCAGCGGGCACCGGCCGAAGAGGCGGACGGCGCCGCGGAGTGGCGGCCCTCGGGGGGGGCCTGGCGGGGGCTCAGTCCGTGTGGTCCGCGGCCAGGGCCTGACGGGCGCGGGACGCGAGGCCGTCGGCGCCGCAGGAGTCGGCCAGCGCCAGGCCCCGTCTCAGCTCGGCCGCCGAGCGGGACGCGATGCCGTACTCGACGCGGGCGGCGGCGTGCTCGTACTGGCAGGGTGAGGCTTCCAGGTAGGTGACGGCCTGGGCGGCCAGCCGGACCGCGCGCTGGCCGGTCTCCAGCGCGGCGGCGCAGCGCAGGGCCTCTCCTATCGCCGTGTCCGTGCCGAAGCGCTCGGCCTGGCGGCGGGCGTCGGTGGCCAGCCGGGCGGCGCGGCCGGGGTCCTCGGTGGCCAGCGCCCGGGCCAGTTCGGTCGCCCAGGGGACGACCACCGGGTTGTGCCGGCCCCGCGCGGCGGCCGCCTTCTCGGCGGCCTCCAGCTCGTTGACGGCCTCCTCGGTGCGGCCGGTGGCGAGCAGCAGCCGAGCGCGCACCGGGCGGGGGTCGGGCAGCACGATCGTCGACGGGTAGGGCGGTGCGAAGCCGTACTGGTCGGCGAGGGACCGGGCCTCCTCGACGTGGCCGCGGGCGAGCAGGGTGTCGATCAGGTTGCAGATCGCCGACCAGTACAGCGGCAGTCCGCGGCCGACGCGTTCGGCGATCCGCAGTGACTCGCGCAGCGACTGCTCGGCCTCCTTGAGGCGGCCCCTCCTGCGGTGGCCGAGACCGACGTAGGCGTGCGCGAGGGAGAGGTGGCCGCCGCTCCAGCCGGCGCTCTCGTAGGCGCGCAGGGCTTCGGTGAACAGTGCCTCGGCGCGGTCGAGCCGGTCGGCGTAGGCGTAGGAACTGGCCAGCATCATCGGCAGTTCCAGGCCCCACTCGGTGTCGGTCCAGCCCAGTCCGGGGGCGAGCCGGCCGTTGACGAGGGCGCGGTCGCACAGTTCGACGACCTCTTCGGCGCTCTCGCCGTGGGTCATGGCGTCGAAGCCGCGCAGGATGAGCAGGGCGCGCTCGGCGTTGTCGCGGCCGGTGCAGGTGGCGGCCAGTTCGGCCAGGCGTGCGGAGCGGTGGGGCGAGGAGGTCTCGCCCGCGTGGATGCCCTCCCACATGTACTGGGCGGCCTGGAGGCGCAGCCGCGCCGAGGGGTCGGGGTTGCGGGCGGCCTCCGCCTCGACGGTGCGGACGGCCTCCTCCAGCTGGTCGTTGTGGAGCAGGGCCTGGGAGAGCCGGAAGACGGCGTCCACCCGCTGCTCGCCCTCCAGGCCGGGCATGGCGAGCGCGGTGCGCAGGTGGCCGATGGTGGTGGCGGGCGCGGTGAGGAGCGTGGCGCAGCCCAGCTCGAACAGCACGCGGGCGTGGGATTCCGGCAACGGCGGTTCCTGAAGCGCCCGTTCGAGGCAGCGCCGGGCGGCGTCGGGGGCTCCGACGGCGAGGTGTTCGCGGGCGGCCTCGCGCAGCTGGGCCACGACGTCCTGGTCGTCGTCGGGGTGCACCTTGAGCAGATGCCGGGAGGCGGCGGCCGCGCCGAGTCCGGAGTCGGCGACCAGCTGGGCCGCTATGCCGTGCATCGCGGTGCGCAGCGCGTCGGGGATGGAGTTGTAGACGGCGGTGGCGATCAGCGGGTGGACGAACTCCAGCTCGCCCGCTCCCGGCTGCCCGGCGGTGGCGTCGGGTACGGACAGGATCCGGGCGCCCCGCAGCAGTTCGGCGCAGCGGGCGGCGTCGGCGCGGTCCAGGGTGGCGAGCCGGGCCACCATGTCGACGGTGATGCCGCCGCCGAGGATGGCCGCGGCCCAGGCGAACCGGGTGGAGTCGACGCCGAGTTGTTCCAGGCGGGCGACCAGACCGCCGCCGCGGGCGGCGCGGTTCAGGGCGCGCAGTTCGGCGGCCTCCGCCTCGACGGGTTGCAGTTCGCTGTCCTGGACCTTGGCGAGGAGTTCGACGGTCTCGTAGGGGTTGCCGCCGGTGACGGCCCACACCTCGCGGCAGAAGGCGGCCTCGGCGTGGGCGCCCAGCGTGGCGCGGGTGAGTCCGGCCGTCGCCTCCGGTGTGAGGGCGTTCAGCGGGGCGAGGGGCCGGCCGACGGCGGTGGCCGCCTCCAGGTGGCGGGCGCTGTCCCCGCTGACGTCGCCGGGGCGGCGGGCGAGGACGACCAGGACGGAGGTCTCGTCGAACCGTTCGGTGAGCGCGGCGAGCCAGCGCAGGGTCTCCTGGTCGGCCCAGTGCGCGTCGTCGATCAGCAGCACCAGCGGCCACTCCCGGCGGGCGAGCCGGCGTACGGCGGCGACCAGGCCGTCGCACACGCCCTGCGGGTCGGCCTGCCGCTCGCCGGGGTCCGCTATGCCGAGGGCGGGCCCTGCGATGTCGTACCAGTCGCCGAGGTACTCGCGGGCCTCCTCGGGGAGCATGGACACCAGGGCGGGCTGGAGCAGTTGGCGCACCACGTTGAAGGGGACGGACCTGAGGGTCTCGCCGCCGCGCGCCGACCAGACGGTGCAGCCGCGGGCCTCGGCGATGCGGCGGGTCTCGGCGAGCAGCGCCGTCTTGCCGACCCCGGCCTCGCCGCGGGCCTCCAGCAGGGTGCCGGGGGACAAGCGGTCCGCGCACAGGGTGTCCACCGCGCGCGTGATGGTGGCGATTTCCTCGTCGCGCTCCCAGAGGGAGGCCGGGACGGCGCCCACCCGCCGCACCTGCGTCATCCCGCTACCTCCCCGAGTCGCCCGAATGACGTACAGAGCCTGAGCCTAGCCCTCCCTTCGCGCAAGTGGTGTGCGCTCCGGCGACCAGTTGCCGTGACGGGTGACATGCGGTAAAGCGCGGACGACGCACCGGGCCCGTCATCAGCGGCGGTGCGGTCGGGTACCCGTCAACCTCGCGCGGCGCGCGGCGCCGGACCGGCCCGCGCAGCGGATGCGAGCGGGCCTCTCATCCGGCTTTCACCGACGCCTCATACGGTGGGCGCATGACGCAGGCGACTCCTCCCGGGTGGTACCCGGACCCCGGACAGAAGAATGACGGTCCCGCCACCGAGCGCTGGTGGGACGGCACGGCGTGGACCGACCAGGTGCGCCCCGCGGGGGCGGACGCCGCGGGGGCACCGCCCGCGCAGCCGCCGACCGGGCCGCCGCTCCAGCCGCCGGCGCAGGGCACCGCGGCCGGGGCGTACCCCGTGCACCCGGGGTATCCGGGCCTTCCGGTCCAGCCGCCGTCCGCACGACGGCGCCGGCTGCGTACCGGAATAGCCGTCGCGGCGGCCGTGGCGGTGCTGGCCGGCATCGGGGTCGGCGTGTACGCGCTGACCGACGACGGCTCGGGCGGCAACGCCGCGCAGCAGGACCGGCGTGGCCCCGGCGACGGCGGCGACCCCTTCGGCGACTCTGGCGGCGGCAACGGCGGCGGCGAGGACGGCCGGTCGCCCGCGCCGGACTCCCCCGGCGAGTCGGAACCGCCCAAGGTCGACAGCGGCTCGGTGACCGACGCGTTCAGCGGGATCAGCCTGCCCATCCCGGACGGCTGGTCGGGGCAGGAGCTGCAGGTGGGCGCGCAGTTGACGTCGGACGACGCCTACAAGTGCCCCGGCGACACCTCCAAGTCCTGCACGAAGGGCGGCGCCTACTCGGCCCCCGCGGTGCTCCTGAAGACCAAGGGCGACACCGCCGAGGAGGTCGCGAAGGCCGACATCGAGGCGAACGCCGAGGAGTCCTACGGAGGGGAGTCCTACGGAGGGATCACCTCGCACGACGAGCTGGCCTCCAAGGTGGTCACGGTCGCCGGGCAGAAGGGCTACCTGGTCCGCTGGAAGGCGGTCACCGCCAAGGGCTCCGACGGCTTTGTCGAGTCGCTGGCCTTCCCCTCGCCCGCCGATTCCTCGCGCATCGTCGTCGTGCGCTTCGGTGTCGACACCGACCAGCAGCAGTCGGTCATCGACGAGATAACCAAGGGCATAAAGGTGGACACCACGGCCGGCGGCGGGGGTGGCGGCCAGGACGTCTGACGAGTCCGGCGGCGCCTTGCGAGGCACCGCCGGAAAACCGTCGGCCGGGTGGGGCGCCCTTCCGCTCAGAGGGTGCCCCACCCGGCCGGGGGTGCGCGCCGCCCCCGTCCCCACGGTGCGGCGCGGGCAGGCCACCGTCCAGTCATCCCGTGGACGGCGGCCTGAGTCTCAGGGGAGGCCGAGCGCCGGCAGCACGACGGCCTCCACGAACCGCACCAGGTACGCCGCGTCCGCCTGCTCGCCCTCCAGGACGGGCCGCATCCGCAGCATGCCGAAGAGCTGCGCGGGCACGTACTCCAGCGCCGGGTGCCCGGCCGGCACCTCGCCCCGTGCCACGCCGCGCGCGAGGATCGCCCGCAGTGCGGCGATCTCCGGCTCGACGAGCGCCTCGCGCAGCGCGCACTTGAGTTCCGGGTCCTCCATGACCGCGTGGCCGAGCGCCTGGAGCAGCCCGGTGTCCTTGTCCGCCCCCTCGCCCGCGGCCGCGGCCGCCCGGCGCAGGTCCTCGGCGAGCGACCCGGTGTCGATGTCGGTGAAGCGCATCCGGCGGCTGGAGCGCAGTGCGGCGGCCACGAACTGGGGCTTGGTCTTCCACTGCCGGTAGAGCGTGGACTTGCTGCACCGGGTGCTGGCGGCGATGCCCTCCATGGTGACGGCGTCGTAGCCGCAGGAGCGGAGCTGGTCGAGCACGGCGTCGAAGAACTCCTGCTCACGCTCCGGCGTGAGCTTGGAGCGGCGCGAGGTGCCGACCGTTTCCGGTCGCTCCGCGTCCTGCGACGTCATCGTCTGCGCTCCCTCTCGCTCGCCGACGGGCCTTCCCGTCCGGTCCTTCACCCAGTGTGTCCTATGTCTATCGATACGCCAGTGTACCGGTACACCACCGTATCGGTACACTGGCGTATCGGAACGAGGTCGTATCGATGAGAACCGTCACACGCCCCCGTACCCGACCAAGCCACACGCACCACCGTCAGTGAAGGGGCCGGGGGATGAATGCCCGCAGCGATCCTGCAGAAGCGGGGCCGGACGCGCCCGCGCGCCCACCGCTCGTCCGTGAGCTCCTGCTCGTGGCCGGGCTCTTCCTCGTGTACAAGTTCGGCCGTCAACTGGCGACGGGACACACCGCCGAGGCCTTCCGCAACGCCCACCACGTGTGGGACTGGGAGCGCGTGCTGCGGCTGCCCGACGAGGGCGCGGTCCAGTCGCTGCTGCTGCACGGCGACACGCTGGTGCACGTGGCGAACACGTACTACGCCGCCGTCCACTTCCCGGCCACCCTGGCCTTCCTGGTCTGGCTCTACCTGCGCCGGCCCGCGCACTACGTCTGGGCCCGCCGGGTCCTGGCCGCGGTGACCGGCGCCGCGCTGGTGCTGCACCTGCTCTTTCCGCTCGCCCCGCCGCGCATGCTGGGGGCCACCGGGCTGATCGACACGGCCCGGCGCTTCGGCCCCTCGGTGTACGGGCCGCCGCGCACCGACGCGTTGTCGAACCAGTTCGCGGCGATGCCCTCGCTGCACTTCGGCTGGGCCCTGATGTTGGCGATCGGTCTGGTCGTCGCGACGCGGACCCGGTGGCGCTGGCTGTGGCTGCTGCATCCGCTGATGACACTGCTGGTCGTCGTGGGCACCGCGAACCACTACTGGCTCGACGTGATCGTGGCCACGGCGCTGCTCGGCCTCGCGCTGGCGGTGCTGCCGCTGCCTCGCCCGCGGCAGCGGCAGCGGCAGCGATACGGCCTGCCCCACCGGCGGGCCGAGGTGCGGCGCCGGACGCCGGCCGAGCGGCCCGAGCTGGTCGGAGCGGGCCGTTGAACGCCGCGCTCGTCGCCGTACTGCTGTCCCTCGTCTCGGCCTGCGCCTACGCCGCCGCGGCCGTCGCCCAGGAGCGGCTGGCCTCGCGCGCCTCCGGCGCCGGTGCGCTGCGGACGCTGGCCTCCGGCGCCTGGTGGTGGGCGGTCGCGCTCAACGCGTCGGCTGCGCTGCTGCACGTGGTGGCGCTCAAGTACGGTCCCCTCACCGTGGTCCAGCCGCTCGGCGCGCTCACCCTGGTCGCGGCGGTGCCCCTGGGGGCGCGGCTGGCGGGCCGCAGGGTGAGCGCGATCGAGTGGCGGGGCACCGGGCTGACGCTGCTGGGCCTCGGAGCACTGCTGCTCACCGCGTCGGGGCCCGCGCCGGAGGACGTGCTGAGCGTGCCGGAGGCGCTGGGTGTGGCCGGTACGACGGCCGCGCTGATCGGCGCGCTGTCGTGGCCCGGGACCCGGCCCGGGCTGCGGCACGCGACGGCGTCCGGCATCGCGTCCGGCGTCGCCTCGGCGCTCACCCAGACCGTCACGGTCGCCGTCACCGACCGCTCGGGACCGCTGCTGAGCGTCCAGGTGATCGGCGTCGCCGTGCTGGTGGCCGCTTTCGCGGCGGGCGGACTGCTGCTGTCCCAGACGGCGTACCGGGGCGGTCTAGGCGCCCCGCTGGCGGTGGTGACCCTGGCCAATCCGGTGGCCGCCGCGGTGATCGGGCTCTCCCTGCTCGGAGAGCGGCTCAGGGGCGGCGCGGGCGGCGTGCTCCTCGCCCTGACCGGCGCGGCACTGGCCGCCTGGGGAGTACTCCACCTGAGCCGGGCGACCCCGGTACGGCCGGAGCCCGCGGGCTCGGTGGCCGAGGGTCCCGTGACCGCGGGTCCGGTGGCCGCGAGTCCGGCCGGTCCTCTGCCGCCCGGTCCACTGCCCGAGACGGTGCCCGAGGGCCCGGGGCAAAGGGGGCCCGGGCTGGTGCCCCGGCAGCCGGGGCCAGGGCACCTCACGCCGCTCTAGATCCGGGCCCGGGCGGGCGACCCCGGTGCGGCCGGAGCCCGCAGGCCCCGAGCCCGCGAGCCCCGTGGCCGCAGGCCCGTCCGGTCGCTGCCCGAGCCGGTGCCGGAGGGTCCAGGACAGAGGGGAGCCGGGCTGGTGCCCCGGCAGCCGGGGCCGGGGCACCTTACGCCGCTCTAGTTGCGGGACCGGACGGGCGACCCCGAGGGGGCCGAGCCCGGGGGCCCGGTGGCCGCGAGCCCCGTGACCGCGCGTCCGGCCGGTCCGCTGCCGGATGATCCGCTGCCCGAGCCGGTGCCGGAGGGCTCGGAGCAGAGGGGGCCCGGGCTGGTCCCCCGGCAGCCGGGGCCAGGGCACCTCACGCCGCTCTAGATCCGGGTCCGGGCGGGCGACCCCGGGACGGCCCGAGCCGCAGGCCCGGTGGCCGCGAGCCCCGTGACCGCGGGCCCGCCCGGTCCGCCCGGTCCGCCCGGTCCGCTGCCCGTGCCGGTGTCGGAGGGTCCGGGGCAGAGGAGGGCCGGGCTGGTGCCCCGGCGGCCGGGGCCGGGGCGTCTTACGCCGCTCTAGATCCGGGGCCGGGGCCGTCTCAGTCCGTGATGATGGCCGGGTCGCTGGTGCCCGGGCGGCCGTTCTCCACGTGGCCGGCGAAGCGTCGCAGGAAGGCCGGGTCGGTGGCGGAGGTGACCGTCACGTCGTACCAGCGGCGGGTGCGCGCGAGGGCGACGGTGTGGTGCACGGTGGCGCCGGGGCGCACGGTGAGGGTGCGGGTGCGGCCGTCGTAGGCGTTGGCGATCCGCAGCCGGGCCGTGCCGGTCCCGGTGTGGGTGACGGTCAGCCGGAGGTCGTCGCCGTCGTGCCGCGCGGTGACCTCGGGTCCGGCGGGTCCCGCGACCCTGTTGGCGCCCCGGAAGACCCGCAGGAAGCCGGCCGGGCCGTGCACGGTCAGGTCGTAGGAGCCGGCGGAGTAGGCCGAGTTCCAGGTGTCCGCGAGGGTCTTGCCGGCCTCGGTGGTGTACGTCCAGGGGCCGTCGGTGCGGTTGCCGGAGGTGACGAGGAAGGCGGCGCCGGCCCGGGCGCCGGAGGCGAAGGCCAGGGTGAACTTCCCGGCCGCCGGGTCCACGGCACCGTCCACGTACGGGGCGTAGCGCAGCGGGCGGGTGGGGCGCGTCCCGCGTTCCTGCCGGGGCATGCCGGGGTCCGCGGGCGGCGTCGGACGGTAGTCGGGGTGGCGTTCGCGGTCCGGCGGCTCGTAGGCGTCGGTGTCCGGCAGCCGGGCCGGGCGGCTGTCCGTGCGGGAGAAGTCGAAGGCGGAGGTCAGGTCGCCGCAGACGGCGCGCCGCCAGGGTGAGATGTTCGGTTCGCGGACGCCGAAGCGGCGCTCCATGAAGCGGATGACCGAGGTGTGGTCGAAGGTCTCGGAGCAGACGAAGCCGCCCTTGCTCCACGGCGAGACGACCAGCATGGGCACGCGCGGGCCCAGCCCGTAGAAGCCCTCGCGGTGGGTGGCGCTGCCCTTGAAGACGTCCAGGGAGACGTCGACGGTGGACCGGCCCTGCGCGGCGGACTTCGGCGGCAGCGGCGGCACCACGTGGTCGAAGAAGCCGTCGTTCTCGTCGTACGTGATGAACAGGGCGGTCTTCGCCCACACCTCCGGATTGGAGGTGAGCGCGTCCAGGACCTGGGAGATGTACCAGGCGCCGTAGTTCGAGGGCCAGTTGGAGTGCTCGGAGAACGCCTCCGGGGCGGCTATCCAGGAGATCTTCGGCAGCCTGCCCGCCTTGACGTCGGCGCGCAGCCGGTCGAAGTAGCCCTCGCCGCTCCTGGCGTCGGTGCCGGTGCGGGCCTTGTCGTAGAGGGGGTCGCCGGGCTGGGCGCTGCGGTACTTGTTGAAGTACAGCAGGGAGTTGTCGCCGTAGTTGCCGCGGTAGGCGTCGTCGATCCAGCCCCAGTGGCCGGCGGCGTCGAGGCCGTCGCCGATGTCCTGGTAGATCTTCCAGGAGATCCCGGCCTTCTCCAGCCGCTCGGGGTACGTGGTCCAGTCGTAGCCGAGTTCGTCGTTGCCGAGGACCGGGCCGCCGCCCACGCCGTCGTTGCCGGTGTGCCCCGACCACAGGTAGTAGCGGTTGGGGTCGGTGGAGCCGATGAAGGAGCAGTGGTAGGCGTCGCAGACGGTGAAGGTGTCGGCGAGCGCGTAGTGGAAGGGGATGTCCTCGCGGGTCAGATACGCCATGGTGGTGGTGCCCTTGGCGGGCAGCCAGCGGTCGTACTTGGCGTTGTGGTAGGCGTCCTGTCCGTCAGACCAGCCGTGCGGGAGCCCTTCGAGGAACTGCATGCCGAGGTCGTCGGCCTCCGGGTGGAACGGCAGCACCTCCGTCCCGTCGCTCTTGCGCTGGTGCCACACCGACCTGCCGTCGTCCAGCCGCACCGGGTGCGGGTCGCCGAAGCCGCGGACTCCGCGCAGCCTGCCGAAGTAGTGGTCGAAAGAACGGTTCTCCTGCATCAGGACAACGATGTGCTCGACGTCCTCGATCGACCCCGAGCGGTGGTTCGCCGGCAGCGCGGCGGCCCGGTCGATGCTCGCGGACAGGGCGCTGAACGCCGTCGTGGCGCCCGCGAGTTGGAGGAATCGGCGCCGGTTCACTTCGGCCATGGGGTGAGGGACCTCTCGCCTTGGGGGGTGGTTCAACCGGCCGGACGGTGCCGGGTGATGACGGAATGCGCGCGAATGGAGTGTTCCAGGAGCAGCAAACGTCAGGGAAGGGTCCGGTGGCGCTGGTGTGAAAGTCACCGGTACGCGAGGTGTGCCGGGCCCGCCGTCCGGGGATGGTCGCGATCATGACAGGCATGGACACGGACGCACCGGCACCTTTGACCCGACGGCCCGTACGCCAGCTCCTCGCCGCCTCGGTGGGCAACGCCGTGGAGTGGTACGACTGGTACGCGTACACCTTCCTGGCCACCTACATCGCGGACCAGGTCTTCCCCGAGAGCGCGGACAACTCGCTGGTGCCGCTGCTGTCGACGTTCGCCGTGTTCGCGGTGGGCTTCTTCATGCGGCCGGTCGGCGGGCTGCTGATGGGCGCGATCGCGGATCGGCGCGGGCGGCGCGCCGCGCTGACCGTCACCATCCTGCTGATGGGCGGCAGCAGTCTGCTGGTCGGGCTCACCCCGACGTACACGGCGGCCGGTGTGCTGGCCCCGGTGGTCCTCGTGGTCGCGCGGCTGCTCCAGGGTCTTTCGGTGGGCGGCGAGTTCGCGGCCTCGACGACCTTCCTGGTGGAGTCCGCGGGGCCGGGCCGGCGCGGGCTCTTCTCCAGTTTCCAGTACGTCTCGACCACAGCGGGGCAGTTGCTGGCCTCCGGGATCGCGACGCTGCTGGTGGACACGCTGAGCGAGGACCGGATGAACGGCTGGGGATGGCGGGTGCCCTTCGTGTTCGGCGCCGTCCTCAGCCTGGTCGGTTTCTGGATCCGGCAGGGCGCGCAGGAGACCCGCAGCGGCGAGCAGCAACGGGCGCCGCGCCCGGCCCTGTTCGAGGCCCTGCGCCGCCATCCGCGCGAGTCCCTGCTGATCTGCGGCATCACGGCGGGCGGCACCATCGCCTACTACACCTGGACGTCGTACCTGCCGACGTACGCCGAACTGAACGCGGGCGTCGCCAAGTCGGACGCGCTGCTGGCGGGGACGATCTCGCTGGCCTTCTTCGGGCTGCTCCAGCCGCTCGGCGGCCTGCTCTCCGACCGGTTCGGGCGCCGTCCCCTCCTGCTCTTCTTCGGCGTGGGGTTCGCGCTGCTGAGCGTGCCGCTGCTGCACTCGCTGCGCGACTCCTTCGCCGTGCTGCTGCTCGTGCAGTGCGCCGGGATGGTCCTGCTGACCGGCTTCACCTCCATCAGCGCCGCCGTGAACGCCGAAATCTTTCCGCCCCGGGTGCGGGCGGCCGGGATCGGCTTCCCCTACTCGCTCACGGTGGCGCTGTTCGGCGGCACGGCGCCGTACGTGGGAACGCTCTTCAAGGACCTGGGCCATTCCGGGCTGTTCCCCTGGTACGTCGCCGTGCTGTGCCTGCTGTCCTCGCTGGTGTACCTGAGGCTGCCGGAGACGGCGCACAAGCACCTGGAGCGCTGAACCGTCAGCCGTCAGCCTCAGCCGGCAGCCGGTAACCGTCAGCGGCGGCGCTTGCGCGGTCGCGGCACCTCCAGTTCCTCCAGCCGCGGCCCGTCCCCGTCCTGGACGCGTCGCCACGCCTCCCGGTACAGCGCGGCGACGGGCCGGGTGGGCACGAGGACGCCGAGGACGGGTGACTCGCCGTCGCGCAGGCCGTACAGCGGCAGTTTCCACCGCTCCAGCGGCAGGTGCGGATTGCCGGGCTGGAACCAGCCGCCGGGCAGGAACAGCGAGCGTCCGGCCTTGGGGCGGCTGCCCTCGACCACGAGGTCGGTGGCGGCGAGTTCGGCCCGGGCGGCGCGCAGCCGGGCGGTGCCGCCGCGCTGCCCGCCCCAGCCGGTCCACCGTGCGGTGGCGCGGTCGGTGGGGTCCGGCATGGCGAGCAGCATCAGGTAGAGGACGGCCGCGTCCTCGCCGATGCCGTACCGCACGACCGCCTCGGCGACCAGGTCGGGCACCGAGCGGGCCGGGTCCTGGGGCCACCACAGGCCGTCCGCGTCGCGCTCGCCCGCCATCGGGTTGCCCGGGTCGGCGAGCAGCTCGGCGAACGACCGGTCGTGGACCAGGCGCAGCGCTGTCTCCTGGGCGTTGGGCCGCTCGCCAGTGGACAGCGCCGCCAGGTGAGGGTCGTGACCGGCGGCGTCCAGCAGCGCCGGCCGGATCGCGGGGAGCGGTTCCGTCCGCTCGGTGCCCAGGACGACCGCGCCGTGACGCTCGAAGGCATCGCCGGTCTCCGTCGGTTCTCCGGCGGCCCGCCGGAACGCCTCCCAGTCGACGCCCCGCCGGTCGAGGGCGAGCAGCAGATCTGGGTGGGCCAGCCGCTCGCGCAGTGCGGTCAGGACGCCGGGCAGGGCGGCCCGCAGCGGGTCGCCGGACGGCAGCCGGTGGGCGAGCCAGGCGGCCAGGGCCACCGACCCCTTGAGCACCGAGCCGTCGAAGCCGGGTGTCTTCTCGGCGTTCTCCACGTAGTAGCGGCCGAGGCTCCAGGTCAGGTCCTTCGTCAGCCGGGGCTCGGTGGCCAGGTCCACGAAGCCCCGCAGGGCGTCGGCGGGCGCCCACCCCACGGGCTCGACGGTCCGGACGGCGTCGTGGAGCACCTCCTCGGGCAGCGGGGTGCGTCTGCCCAGCCGCTCGTTCCAGACCTCGGCCGCGCGGGCGATGTCGGGGCCGTGGGTCCAGAGCCGGGACGGTTCGGTGGGCAGCAGTGCCGCCACGACGGCCCGCAGGGCGCCGCTGTCGAGAGATCTCAGCTCGTCCTTGGCCACGCCGGCGTCGGCCGCCTTCACGCCTATGACCTTCAGGGTCGCGGAGGGCACGGCCACGCGTTTGTCGTCGATCTGCGGCATTCCGGCGAGCACCAGCCGGGCCGTGGTCGGGGTGACGCCGGTAAGCCGGGCGAACTCCTCGGCGGCCTCGGGGCGCCAGGGCGCGGGGCCGCGCTCGGCCAGTTCGGCGCGGAAGGCGGCGACCCAGCCGGGTGCCCGCGTCGGCTCCGGCACGAACGGCTCCTCGGACACCGGCGTGTAGGGGGCCGGCGCCGCGAAACGGCCGGACGGGTCGTGGTGGAGCGCGCCGTAGTGCTTGCCCTTGATCTCGTAGGGTCCCCACTCGCGGACGAACCGGTACCAGTCGTCGGGGAAGACGAGGAACTCCCCGCCCTCCAAGTCGAGTACGGTCCCTCGCGTGTACCCGTACGGGGCGCCCGGACCGTCGAACGTGTCGGGGTCGAAGGCCAGGTGGACCCGGCGCCAGTGGCCGGGGTCCAGCTCCGTCAGCCCCCGCGCGTCCAGTTCGCCGAGGAAGGCGTCCTGGGCCTGCCGGTGCTCCTCCACGGTGGCCTCGGAGGCCGCCCTGAGCGCCAGTACGGCGGGCAGCTCGGGCAGGGCCACCGCGTTCAGGTGCTCCAGCGGCCCCCGCTTGTCGAGCGACAGGTGCAGGATGCCCGCGGGGGCCGGTTCGGCCAGGCCCTTCATCGAACGGGCGAGGAGTCCCGGAAGGTCGAACAGGTCGTGCCGGAAGTCGTAGTACCCGCGTTTGTCGCGTTCGGTGAGGCCGACGCCGTTCAGCGCGGCGGCGAGCAGGCGGTCGCCCAGCGCGGGCCGGGGTTCCTCCGGGGCGACGCCCCGGACCGCCGAGTCCAGCCGGGCGAGCAGCTCGTCCAGGACGCGCTGCTGCTCGGCGGCGTAGCGGGCCACTCCGGTGATGCCCCGGAGCAGCGCCTCGTGGCCGACCTGCGGGAACAGGGTGCGGACGGGTGCGAGCACCGCTTCCCGGTCCGCCGCCCCGGCCTCCGCCGCCTCGTCCCCGGTCGTCTCGGCCAGGGCCGCCGCCAGCAGCGTCGCCGCGACGTCGTCGCCGGCCCGGCGGAGCGCCGCGGAGCCCTGCGGGTCGCGGGGCCGCAGCCGGTGCCAGTAGCGCAAGGGCGGCAGCAGCGGGGTGCCCGCGGAGAAGGGGCCCGCTGCCTGGTCCCCGTGGACGTGGGCGAGCACCGCGCACTCGGCGTCCCGCAGCTGGATGTCGCTGGACCAGCGCATCACGGTGACGATCCGGTCGGTGCCGGGGAAGACCAGCGCGTGCTCCGGGCTGCCGCCCACGCGCCGCGGTACGACGACCGAGCGGCCGGTCAGGTCCTCTCCCCGCCGCGAGCCGTCGGGCAGGGTGATCACCCGCCAGCCGAGCCGCCCGTCCACCGGGGCGCACACCGGCCCGGGCTCGGCGGCGAAGGCGGGCAGCAGCCAGGAGGTGTCGAGGGCGCTGCCCTCCGGCGCGGCGCGCAGCCCCTCGGTGAACCAGTCCGGCCCGCCCCGCTCCCCCACCGTGTCGTCGGCCGGGTCGTAGGCGTGCCAGGCGCTGTTCCGCTCGGCGGACCAGTCCTCGACCCACACCCAGTACGACGTGCCGTCGCTGATCACCTGGCGCCGCCACGGGACGTGGGTGTCCCCCGGCCGCAGCACGCCGCGGCCGGTGGTCCTGCCGCCCCCGGGGAGCGGGAGGGAGGCGGGCGGCATGCCGTTCGTCCCGCCGCTCCCGTTGACGTGGCAGGCGTAGGAGGAGCGGACGTCGCCGTCGAGTTCCGTCGGTGCCGAAACGCCCGTGTCGCTCCCGGGGTGGTACCAGTAGCCGTACGAGGTGGACTGGGCGGGCGCGTACCAGGAGACGAGGAGCCGGCCGTCCACGTACCGGACGTCGGGGCGCTCCGCGTCGTCCGGGAGGCGCAGTTCGTGACTGAGGACCGTGCCCCGCGCGTCGATCACCCGGGCGTGGGTGCCGTCGAGGACGACGAGGTGCGGCCAGGCTTCGGCCACGCGGATCGCGCGGGCCCGCTCCGCAGGCGTGGCCGCGCCGATCGCCTCGTCCCAGGCGGGCCAGCCCAGTTCGTCGAGCAGCCCGTTCCGCAGTGCGCGGGCGAGCACGGGCGCCATGCCGGTGCTCAGCGCGTCCCGCACCTCCCGCTCGGCGGTCGCCAGGATCTCGCCCGGCAGCCACTTCAACGTCTGGAACGGGCCGCTGTAGAGGGCGAACTCGCCCAGTGCGCTGGTGAGGTATCCGCGGCTGATGCCGGCCACCCATGCGGCGAGCATCGGACGGCCGCCCGGCGACTCGGCCAGCCGGGTCACGGTGCGCTTGTCGATGCCGTCGCGCTCGTAGGTGGGGCAGCCCCTGCGGAAGGCCGCGTGGAAGCGGGGGTCGGCCGCCAGGGCGACGAGGTCGCGCCGCGTCGGAAGGGCCGCCCAGTCCTGGAGGTTGAGTCCCGAGCGGTCCTCGGGGGCCCCGACCGGGATACGCAGGGCGAGGAGCTGGTCGAGGAGGTTGACGTCGCCGACGGGGGGCCGCACCGTACCGTTCCCGGCGTCCAGTTCGGCGCGGAGGGTGTCGGCCATGCGGTCGAGAAGCGGGTACAGCTCGGGCGGTGCGATGCGCCGCTCGTCGGTGCGGCAGAGGGCGAGGAACCTGCGGGTCCAGCCGGCGGTGCCGTCGGGGGACCGCGCCTCGGCGGGCAGCGTGGCGTCGCACAGTCCGTCAGTGGCGCCGGTCTTGTCCAGCAGGTCGAGCCACTGTCCCAGTTCCTCGTGCTCCCACTCCGAGGGAAGCAGTCCGAGCAGGGTGCCGCGGACGGCGGGTTCGCGCCGGGCCAGTTCCACCAGGGCGGCCCGGTGGGCCTTCCACCAGCCGGGCGGCGCCTTGAGGGTGCCGGGCAGCGGCAGCACCTCGCGCAGGTAGGCCATCTCCTCGGCGAGCGCGTTCCTGCCCGCGGCGGCCTTCGCCAGCCTGCGCAGATCGCCCGCGCCGGGGCTGGACGGGGCCACGCCGTGCGCGGCGAGCCGGACGAACAGCCCGCGCAGGTGCCGGAAGGCGGTGGCGGCCGGCACCCGGGAGGAGAGTCCCTTGGCGTAGCTGGAGAGCACCTTGGTCGGCATGGCGTCGGCGAGGGCGAACTCCAGGAACACCGCGTCCATGCGGGCCTCGTCGAACGGCAGGGCGTGGGCCGTCTCGGCCTTGCGCGCGTTGACGAACATCTGGGAGGCGTACGCCTGCTCGCCGGCGGCCAGGAAGACCCGGCCGGCCTCCTCGTAGAAGGTGGGCAGGAAGTGCGGCACGGAGCCCGCGAGGCGCGCGCCGATCGACTCGTAGGTGGCTCGGGCCCTCTTCGCCCGGGAGCGCACCGTCCGCGCGACCTTGTTCATCTCCTCGACCAGGGACATCGCGAGATGGCCGTCGGAGGGGTGGCGGACCAGCACCCATTCGGGGAAGCCCATGGCCCGGTGCTGTCCGACGCCGACCTCGACCGGCTCGCCCACGGGCACCAGTCCGAGGAATCCGCCGTCGTCCCCGCCCGCCGGGTCTCCCGCGGCGGGCTCCGCGCCGGACGGGTGGGCGGGCGTCAGGCGTACGACGATCCGGTCGTCCAGGGCCGGATGCCGGTAGGCCCGGGTGAACACGGGCACGGCCCGGTCGCCTCCCCCGGTGGTGCCCGGCGGCAGTACCGCACCGGCGCGCAGCAGTTCCTCCACGTCCGCCGCCGCCCCGTCCCGTGTCGTACCGTCGCTCATGCTCGCGTGCCTTTCGTGGGTGTGCGTACCGCTGTGGTGTTCACCGGGCGTCGTCCGTGGGCACGGTGCGGCCGGCGTGCAGGGCCGCGGCCATGCGCATGCCCTCGGACCAGGCGACGGGGCCGACCTCGCGCAGCGGAAGGCGCCGGTGGGCGTCCCCGAGGCTCCAGGACAGGCCGCCGGTCCAGGCCTTCTCCTCGGTGTAGGGGTCACTCATGCCGACGGCGGCGGTGTAGACGCGTCCGGCGTCCCGGACCCGGCCGACGATGCGGCTCCCGGAGACCTGGTAGCCGAGAGAGGTGGCACGGGCGGACAGGTGGAACCACGAGCGGTACTCGGCGCCCGCGAACTCGGTGACCACGTCGGTGCCGCCCCCGTCGGTCTCCCCGGGCGCCGGCCAGATGGCCCGGTGGATCTGCTCCACACCCTGGACGACGCCCAACTCATCGGCGAGGGCGCGCAGTTCCTCCAGCTGGGGAAGGAGGACCGGGTGGGGCATGGTCACCGTGCGGGCGGTCAGGCGGACGGTCCCGCCGTCCGGGGTCACCACCCGCAGCCCGTCCGACTCGTCCGCGTCGCGCAGGAAGCCGATCTCGTCGGGGCCTTCGCCGACCACGACGATGTCGCGCAGCGCCGCCCGCCATGCCTCGTCGGGCCACACCCGCGCGAGCAGCCCGGTGGGCACCGGCAGCGAGGACACCATCCAGTGGTCGACCTGTGCCACGCACTCGGCGGCGTGCCGGTCCAGCCACTCGGCCAAGCGCTGGAGTTCGACCACCTCGGGGCGGTCCTGCAGCTCCGCGGGCAGTGTTCGCTCCCGCTTCCACTCCCCCGCCGGTGTCGCCGACGCGGAACGCGCCACCACCCGGCCCTCCACCAGCGCGACTTCGTACGTGTCGCCCGCTGCCAGCCAACCCATCAGGTCTTCGCCTCTCCCGCTGCTAGGAACACACGGCACAGCGCACGCGTCGCCCCTGAACAGACACGCTCTGCTGTGGTGTTGGCCAAAGACTAGGGGCACCCACTGACAGGGACGGGAGGCGACCGGCGCGGTGCTTTCACGCCAGATTGGCCAGCGGCGGTTTTCGGCCGGGCCCGCCGCCCGTCGGGTGGCGGTCGGATCGGGCCGGGCCGTGGCGGGGCGGCCGGTCCCGGGCCGCGGGCCCCGCCCTGGCCAGGACACCAGGGCCTAGGCCGCAGGGACGGTGGCCCCTCGCCGGTGGCCGCCCGGTCCGTGACCGCCCGCGGATTGGTGTGTTATCCGCCCTTCTTCGCTCGATCACCTGTCACGTCCGTCCCTCGACGGAGCTTCCGCCACGGCGGATTGTTTCCACTGCGGTTCGCACGTGCGTACGCGTCGTGTTCCACCGTCCCGAATAGGGGCACATGGCCGGTGGCGTGGGGGCACGCGCAGTCGGCGGTCCGAACGGGACCGCCGCCGACATGAGGTGGGGGAGATGGTCCGTGTTGTGGTGGTGCACGCCGAGACGCTGTTGCGCTCGGCGTTGGTGCAACTCCTGAGATCCGAGGACAGGTTGGAGGTGTCCTCGCAGTGCCCGGACGCCGACGGGGCGGAGAGTGCGGCGTTACCCGCCGACGTCTGTGTCGTGGACGGCGAGTGCCTGTCGGGTCCGGACGGACGCGGGGCGGGGGTGCGGGCCCGGTACGGTGACCGGCTCGTCGTCATGACGACCGCCAAGCGGCCGGGTGTGCTGCGCCGCGCGTTCGACGGGGGCGCCCTCGGGCTGGTCGACAAGAACGCCCCGGCCCATCGGCTGATCGCGGCGGTGCACACGGTCGCCAAGGGCGAGCGGTACCTGGACGAGACGCTCACCGTGGCCCTGCTGAAGGGCGCGGAGATGCCGCTGACCACCAGGGAACTGGGGGTACTGACCCTGGCCTCCCAGGGGGCACCGATAGCGGAGATAGCGGCACGCCTGCATCTGTCCCGGGGCACGGTCCGCAACTACATGGCCACGGCGATCCGGAAGGTGGGCGCCCGCAACCGCATCGACGCGATCCGCATAGTCCAGAGCGCCGGCTGGACGTGACCCCGACCCGACCCGGTCCGGTCCGGTCCGGTCCGGTCCGGTCCGCGGCACCGGACGGCGGGCCGCGGTTCACGGCCGTGGAAGGGGCCCCGTGTGCCAGTGGCCCGTCAGGTCCCGGTAGAGCGGCGAGCGGCTCAGCAGTTCGTCGTGCGTGCCGCACTCCGCCCGCACGCCGTCCAGCACCAGGGTCCGGTCGGCACGGACCGCCGAGGACAGGCGGTGCGCCACCACGAGCAGCGTTCCGGGCCGCCTCGCGAGGTGCTCCTCCGCGCGGGCCTCGGACGCGGGGTCCAGATGGCAGGTGGCCTCGTCGAGCAGCAGCAGGGGGGCGGGCGACAGGTACGCGCGGACCAGCGCGACCAGCTGCCGCTCCCCCGGTGAGAGTTCGGCGGGGCGCACCGTGCCGTCCAGCCCGCCCAGGCGCTCGACCAGGGACCGCAGACCGAACGCCCTGACCGCCGCGTCGAGTTCGGCCCGGCCCGCGTCCGGCCTCAGATACGCGAGGTTGTCGCCGACGGTGCCGGAGAACACGTAGGCGTCCTGCGGGACCAGCACCCGCAGTGCGGCCAGCTCGGCGGCGGGGCGCCCCGTCACCACGCGGCCCGCCACGCGTACCTCGCCGCGGCTCGGCCCGAGCGTCCCCGCGACGAGGCGGGTGAGGGTCGACTTGCCGATGCCGCTCGGTCCGACGACGGCGAGGTGCTCGCCCGGGGCGACGCGCAGATCGAGCGAGTCGAGCACGGGCTCGGCGCGGACGCCGTAGGACAGCGTGACGGCACGCAGGTCCACCGCCGGGACCGCGGCGGTGTCCGCTGCGAAAGCCGCCGCCCTCGGTGGCCCCAAGGTGCTCGGCACCGGCTCCGGCTCCGGGCCGAGGATCCGGTCCAGGACGACCAGCAGCCGAGACCCGGCCGCGCCGAGCGCGGTCATCAGGGTGTGCAGGGCGGGCAGCAGGGACTGGACGAGGTAGGTGAACGCGCCGAGCAGCGCGCCCGCGCTCACCCCTCGGCCGCGCAGCCACTCCACCGCCAACAGCAGTGCGAGCACGGGCAGGTGGCCCGCGACGCCGAGCGACGCGGTGCGCACCGCCGCCCATCCGGCCAGCGTCCGGGCGGCCGCGGCGGCTTCGGCGACCAGGTCCGCGCCCTTTCGCTCCGCTTCGGGCCCGGTCCCGCAGGCGGTGAGGTCCCGCAGGGCGGTCCGGGCGTGCGCCGCGTGGTCGCCCAGCGCCTCGTCGGCCGCCAGGGCGCGGCGCTGGGCGGCCGCCATGGGCCGCAGCGTGACCAGGAACAGCGCGAGTCCGGCCGCCAGCGGGGGCAGCACCACCACGAGGAGGGCGGGGTGCAGGGACAGCAGGCCGAGCAGGGCGCCGGCGGCCGTGAAGACGAAGGACCGCAGGGTGAGGACGAGGCCCGCGAAGCTGTCCCGGGCGATCTCGACCTGGTTCGTCAGCCGCGAGACGGCCGCCCGGTCCGTCCCGCCGGGCCCGCCCCGCGCCGCCCGCGCCATGGACCGGTCGACCGCGCGCCGCACCAGGCCGTCGCGCAGCGGCTCGGTCAACCCGGCGAGCTGGGCGAACACACCCCGCACGACCGGGGCGCCGGTCAGTACGCCGGCCAGGGCCGCCCCGAGCCACAGCAGCCCGCGGCCCGGGTCACCGGCGAGGAACCCCTCGTCGACGGCGCGGGCGACTCCGTACCCCACCAGGAAAGCCTGCCCGGACTCGGCCAGCGACCAGAGTGCCAGCCGTACCAGCACGCCCTTGCGGTGGGCGAGGAAGCGACGCGCCGGGGGCGCGAGGCGGCGCAGCGCCCCGGTATCGCGGGGCGGGGCGTCGTCCGGTGCCCGCGCGGGGCGGTGCCCGGCGGACGTCACGGGCGCACCTCTTCGGGCTCGGGGCCGCGTACGGCCTCCGCACCACGGCCGCCGGCCCCGGCGTCGGCACCGATGTCCGCACCGAAGACCGCCCGGTATCCCGCGGTGTGCCACAGGTCGCGGTGGGTCCCGACGGCGCGCACCGTCCCCTCCTCCAGCCAGAGCACCAGGTCGGCTTGGTCCGCGACCGACGGCCGGTGTGCGACCACGAGCCTGGTCCCCGGCCGTACCGAGCGGCACAGCGCCAGGTTCACCTCGTGCTCCGTGGCGGTGTCCAGACTGGACGTGGCGTCGTCCATGACCAGCAGCCGCCCGGCGTGCGCGAAGGCCCGCGCCAGTCCGAGCCGCTGGTGTTCCCCGCCCGACAGGGGCGCCTCGGGCAGCGGGGTGTCGTAGCCGTGCGGCAACCGGCGTACGAAGCCGTCGGCGCCGGCCGCGCGGGCCGCCTGCCGCACCTGTTCCCGCGACGGCCGCCGGGCCCCGCCGGCGATCGCCCGCGCGACCGTGCCCTCGCCCAGGACGGGGCGTTCGAAGGCGTGGGCCACCTCGGTGCGCAGCGCCTCGCGTGTCAAGTGGTCGAGCCGGACGCCGTCCAGCAGTACGTGTCCCTCGTCCGGGTCGATCAGCCGTCCCGCCACCGCCGCCAGGACGGACTTGCCCGCGCCGCTGCGGCCGACCACCGCGACCGTGCTGCCGCCCGGCACCCGGACGCGGTCGACGCGCAGCACCTCCCTGCCGCCGCGCAGCACGCGCACCCCGAGCAGTCGCAGCTCTCCCGGCCCGTCCGGAGGCAGCCGCCGGGTGCCGTACGCCAGCGCGGGCAGCCGTTCCAGTTCCTGGGTCCTGTGCCGTGCCTCGCGGGCCCGTACGATCGCCCCGAGCAGGGATGCCGCCGCGCCGACACCGGCGGTGAGCTGGGCGTACCGGCCGACGGCGAGCAGGTCGCCCACGCTCAGTTCGCCGGCCGACAGGCGCAGCCCGCCGACGGCGGTGGCGACCAGCACGAGGAGCGGGACCAGGACGCCGCTCCTGCCGAGCGCCCGTCCGTGCAGGGCCCACATGTGCCGCCCCTGGGCGGCGAGTTCGGTCAGCGGTGCCAGGATGCGGGCGCGCTCCCGTTGGCCGGTTCCCGCGGCGCCGATCGTGTCCGCGCCGTCCAGGGCTTCGAGCAGCCGGGAGGCGATCAGGGACTGTGTGCGCTGGTAGGCGGCGACCGTGGTGCCCGTGTCGCGGGCGAAGGACCGCAGCAGCAGGGCCAGGGCGGGCAGACCGGTCAGCACGCAGAGCGCCACCCACACGTCGACGAGGGCCAGCGCCACGAGGGCGCCCAGCGGGGTGATCAGTGAGGCCGCCAGTGCCGCCCGGGCCGCCGGGGCGCCGCCCGCGTCGGCGGCGTTGAGGGTCAGGCGGGTCCCGACGTCGCCCGGCGGATGGGGCCGCGCGCTCTCGGGTGCGGCGCACAGCAGTCCTCGCAGGGCACGGGTGCGGACGGACGCCGTCCAGGTGGCGTTGCAGCGGCCGGTGAACAGGGAGGTCGCGCTGTCCAGCAGCAGTTCGCCCAGGAGCAGCCCGGCGCTCAGCGCGAGCCACCGGCCCGCGTCGCCGTCGCGCAGCAGCAGATCCAGGGTGCGGCCGAGGACCAGGGGCTGGGCCACCGCCGCCGCGGCCGCGGCGACCGAGCACAGCAGCACCAGGGCTTCCAGCGCGCGCCCGGGCGCCGCGCCGTCGGTCGCGTTCCGCCTGCCGGGCGCCTTCCGCGCCGTGGGCCTGCTCGTTCGCACCGGCGAAATCCTCCGTAAGGTCCCGGGCGGGAAGGCGTCGGCGCCCCGGGACGGAGCCCGGGGCGCCGAGCCCGGCGACATGGCTCTCACCATGTCGCCGCGGCCGTGAACTCCCGCGTCAGTTACAGGTGGTGATGCTCAGGCTGCTGTCGCCGCAGAGCAGGAGGCTCGCGCGGCTACCGGTCTCGACGTCCCCCATGGCCTCTTCCTTCGGGGTCTCCATCGACTGCAGGTCGAACAGGTTCATGACTTTTCCCTTCGTACGGCAACGGGTGTGCTCTTCTCACGACCCCTGGTGGGGCCGGGTCTGGGGGCCGCGCTCGGGCGCGGCGGCGGCAGGAACGGCAGTGCGGCGGGCGTGTCGCCGAGGACGGAGGCGACGGCCAGCAGGCACCCGGCCGTTCCGGTCGAGAGGTCCATGGACAGGCGCATCATCTGCTCGCCGGGGAAGGCGAGCCGGTCGCGGTAGGACATGGCGTGCCAGGACAGGGCGTCGAGTTGGCGCCGTACGGCCTCCGGGCCCGCGCCGGGCGCCGTGGCCGAGGTGCGGCCCAGGTACAGGACCATTCCGGCCACGCCCCGGTAGAGGCCAGGCTGGGCGTAGAACATCGCCTGGGCCGCGGCCACGATCTCGTTCCTGGCCCGCGCGAACTCCTCGTCCGCCCGGTGTGCCAGGTAGTCGTCCAGCACCATGCCGATGCCGACGCTGCCGGCGCCCAGGTAGGGCATGGTGCGCCAGCCCTCGTCGACCTGGAGCGCGCCGCCCGCGCCGCGGACGCAGCGGGCGAGGTCCTGGCGCAGCGCGTCGCGGGCGAGGTCGAGCAGGGCGGAGTCCCGGGTGCGTTCGAACAGGCGCAGGAAGAACAGCGCCCGCCCGGCGCCGCCGTACAGCAGCCCGGCCCGGGCCCGGCCGCGGCTCACGCGGTCGGCCGGTGCGCGGTCGGCGGGCGCGCCGTCGGCGGTCAGTTCGGCGCAGCGCAGCGCCGCCGAGTGGAGCGCGTCCTGGCCGGTGGTGGCGGCCAGCGAGTCCAGGGCCAGGCCGAGGCCCGCGGTGCCGCCGTGCAGGTCGGTGCCCAGGTGGTCGAAGGGCTGGTCGAGGAGGAGTTCGGTGAGGTCGAGGGCGCGGTCGCGATGGCCCAGACGCTCCAGGGTCCAGGCGATGCCGGCGAGCCCGTCGTGGAAGCCGAGCGGCATGCCCGAGGGCGGCTGCTTGGTCCGCTCCAGCAGCCACTGCTCGCCTTCCTCGTCCCGTCCGGCCCCGCTCTCGGTCAGGGCGTACAGGACCCCCGCCGCGCCGTGGCCGAAGGCCAGCCCGCCGCCCGCCGTGGCGAACTGGGCGATGTCGCCGGGGAAGAGGCGGTCCGTGCGGGACGGCGTCGCGCTGGCGCGGATCGCCGCGGCCATGGAGTCCCGGCTGCGCGGCCAGTCGTCCGGCCGGACCGGTGCCACCGGCCCGGCGGGCCGCCCTGCCGCCGGGCCCGCGGACCGTCGGGTCTCCGGGGCTCCGTCGACGCGCGTGATCTCGTCGACCGCCTCGTCCAGGAAGGCCCGGTCCACCGGGAAGTGCTCGGCCACCACGTCCGCGAGGTGCGCGGCCTTGCGCCGGTCGACGGCCAGCAGACTGGTGAGCGGGAGGAACAGCGCGAGCCGCAGACACGCCAGCGCGTACCGGTCCACCGCCACGCCGCGCCGGTCGGAAGGCGCCACGAACCCCGGGTTGGCCACGGTCTGCCGGCCGGGTCCGTCGACGTCGTGGGCGGCCTCGAAGTCCAGCAGGGCGACGCTGCCGTCGTCCCGGATCATGATGTTGAACAGGTGCAGGTCGTTGAAGACCACGCCCCGGGCGTGGACCTGCTCGACGGCGCGCTCCACCCGGGCGTGGACGTCGAGGGCCCAGTCGGTGTACTCGGCCAGTCGCCGCTCCCCCGGGTCCGCTTCGATGAGCGGGTGGCGGCGGGCGAAGAACGTGTTGAGCGGCTTGCCGTCGAGGTACTCCAGGACGAGGAAGTGGTGCTCCCCGACCGTGAGGTGGTCCAGCACCTCGGGCGTGCAGTCGAGGCCCGACAGCCGCTCCAGGGCCCGGCGTTCGCGGTGCAGCCGGGTCACGGCGTCGGCGCCGTCGGCCGCGAGACCGGCGTACGGACGGGCCTCCTTGAGGACGACCCGCTCGCCGGTGCGGGTGTCCCGGGCGAGGTAGACGCCCCCGCCGTTGGAGAAGTGCAGCGCCGACTCGACGGTGCAGGGCAGGCCGGTCATCGTCACCGCGGCGCGGGCGTCGAGGTGCGGGCGCAGGAAGGCGGGCGGCTCGATCCAGTCCGGGACGCGGAAGACCGGGCCGCGCAGGTCGGGCACCAGCACGCCGTCGGGGCCGGTCACGGCGGGTCTCAGCTGTCCGTCCGCGTCGTAGCAGTCGCGGCGGGTGAAGCCGCCGTAGCGGACGTGCACGGGGCCGTCGCCGATGCGCAGGTCGCTCAGGATGTGCGGTCCGGGCTCGCCGGCCAGCAGCTCGGACAGTTCCCCCGCGAGCCGTTCGCACTCCGTCTCGTCCGCCGGGTACACGGTGATGAACTTGCCGCTGCCGGCCCGGTCCGCGTACTTGGCGTTGCGCTGGTGCAGCAGGTAGCGGCTGGGCACGAACTTGAAGGCCGTACCGCCGGCGACGCAGTGCCGCCACACCCGGTCGAGCACGGACTCGGCGTTGTCGAGGCAGGCGGAGACATGGATCTTCCACCCCTGTGCGGGCAGGTCGGCGTCGACCGGGCGCAGCGCGAGCCAGTCCCCGCTCTCGTGGCGCTGCCACCCCTCGGGTACGGGTGAGGAGGCCGCGGCGTACCGGGAGCGCGAGGACCCGGTCCGGGGAGCCGTGCGGTGCGGAGCGTCGTAGAAGTACGGGTCCGCGTCGCAGTACACGGCATAGCCCTTGTTCACGCCGTCTCCCTCCCACCGGTCGCTGACGGGGACGACGCTGTCACGCGGCGTACGGCCCCGCACAGTTGCCGCTGTCATCACTCCGACGTGCGGAACGCACAGGTAACTTCGCGGCAGTGCCTACCGGAGCGGGGCAATTCCGCCGGGCGGAAGTGCTGTTGCCGGGGCCGGGCGGCGTGGCGAGGGTGTGTCCACACGATGTCGACGCCGACGGGAGCCGCGCATGCCGCACATGACCGCCTTCGCCAGGAACCAGTGGTACGTCGCCGCCTACCGTCACGAGGTGGGGCGCGAGTTGCTGGGCCGCACGGTCCTCGGTGAGCCGCTCGTGCTCTACCGCACCGAGGAGGACGGGAGCCCGGTCGTCCTGCACGACCGCTGTGTGCACCGCCGCTATCCGCTGTCCGAGGCGCCGACGCGGCTGGACGGCGACCGGATCGTGTGCGGGTACCACGGGTTCACCTACGACACGACCGGCACCTGCGTGTACGTGCCGGGACAGAAGCGGGTCCCGCGCACCGCCCGTGTCGCCTCCTACCCGGTGGCCGAACGGGACTCCCTGGTGTGGGTGTGGATCGGCGACCCGGCGCTGGCCGACCCGGAGGCCGTGCCGCGGGCCCGGCACCTGGACGCGCCGGGCTGGGTCACGGTCCGGGGCATGGAGCCGATCGACGCGGACTACGGGCTGCTGGTCGACAACCTCCTCGACCTGTCCCACGAGACGTATCTGCACGGCGGTTACATCGGCACGCCGGAGGTCGCCGAGACGCCGATCACCACCGAGGTCGACGAGGGCGCCGGGATCGTCCGGGTGAGCCGGCACATGGACGACGCCGAGTGCCCGCCGTTCTACGCCAGGTCGACGGGCATCAGCGGGCGCATCGACCGCTGGCAGGACATCGAGTACCACGCCCCCTGCCTGTACGTGCTGCACAGCCGGGTCGCCCCGGCCGGCGCGGTGCCCGCGCCCGACGGCGGCGATCCGGACGGTTTCCACACCGAGATCACGTACGCCATCACGCCGTCCGGCGACGGAAAGGTGTACGACTTCTGGGCGGTCTCCCGGGACTGGGCGACGGACGACGCCGAGGTCACCGAGTTCCTGGCCAAGAACAACCGCACGGTCGTGATGCAGGACGTCGACGCGCTGAACCTGCTCCAGCGCACGCTCGGCGGTGAGCGCACCGGCTACCAGGAGCTGAGCATCAACCTCGACACCGGGGGCCTGGCCGCCCGCCGCATCCTGGCCCGGCTGGTCGAGGAGGGCGCCGGGACCGGGCCGCGGGTGACCCGGTGAGCGGGCGTACCGGCGAGGTCTACCGCATCGACTGGCTGCCCGGCACCGACGTGCTCCACGGCACCTGCCACTGCGGTGCCCGGCACAGCGCCGAGGACCCCGTCGCGATGTGGGACTGGATGCTCGCCCACCCGCGCGGACACGAGCTGCCCGGGGACGGTTCATGACCCGCTACGAAGCCGAACTCGTCGTCGACCGCCGGGAGACCGCGGCCGACGGCGTGCTCCTCCTCACCCTGCGCCACCCGCTGGGCGAGCCACTGCCCGCCTGGGAGCCCGGCGCCCACGTCGACGTCGCCCTCGGCCCCGGTCTGGAGCGTCAGTACTCGCTGTGCGGCGACCCGGCCGACCGGGCGCGGTGGCGGATCGCGGTACTGCGCGAGAAGGACGGCCGGGGCGGCTCGGCCTACGTCCACGGGCGGTTGCGGGCCGGGGACGAGGTCCGGGTGCGCGGCCCGCGCAACACCTTCCGGCTGGAGCGCGCGCCCCGCTACCGTTTCGTGGCGGGCGGCATCGGCATCACCCCGATCCTGCCGATGCTGGCCGCCGCCGAGGAGGCGGGCGCCGAGTGGACCCTGCTGTACGGCGGGCGGACCCGGGCCGGGATGGCGTTCACGGAGGAGTTGGCGCGGTACGGCGGCCGGGTGACCATCGCCCCGGAGGACGAGTCGGGGCTGCTCGACCTCGCGTCCGTGCTCGACGACGTGCCCCCGGGCACCCTGGTCTACTGCTGCGGACCGGGTCCGCTGCTGGACGCCGTCGAGGAGCGCTGCCCGGCCGGGAGCCTGCGCGTGGAGCGGTTCCGCCCGAAGGAGGCCGGCGCTCGGGCCACGGCCGGGGCGGGGTTCGAGGTCGTCCTCGCGCGCAGCGGCCGCACGGTCGCCGTCCCGCCCGGCGTCTCCGTCCTGGACGCGGTCCGCGAAGCGGGCGTCGAGGTGCTCTACTCCTGCGCGGAGGGCACCTGCGGGACCTGTGAGACCGAGGTCGTCGAGGGTGAACCGGACCACCGGGACTCGGTGCTCACCGAGGAGGAGCGGGCCGCCGGGGAGACGATGCTCATCTGTGTGTCGCGGTGCCGCGGCCGGCGGCTCGTGCTGGACCTGTGACCCGGCGGCGGCGCACACGCGGTCGAGACCTCCACGGCCCAAGCGCGGGGCGGCGGGCGCCCCGTCCCGCGCCGGCCACCGGTCACTCGGCGGCGGGGACGACCCTCAGGTGGGAGGGGGCGCGGCGGGCGCGCGGGGACCGGTGCGCGGTGCGGGGCGGCTCCCGCAGGACCAGCGTCAGCCGGGTGTAACCCAGCTCCTGGAGCGCCCCGGACGTCTCGACCACGACCCGGCACTCGGTGGTGCCCCGGCGCGGGTCGGGGTGGTGCAGCGGCCGTACGGCGCCGTCGTGTTCGACGGCGCGGTCGCCGACGGCACGGACCCAGTGCGGCAGGCCCTGGCGGTAGGCGGCCTCCATGATCGGGTCCTGGGCGATGTCCCGGCGGACGGCCTGCAGGCCGGGGTCGTGGCCGTAGCGCTCCAGAGCGGCGGCGAAGTGCGCCAGCATGGGCAGGCACCAGCTCGACTCGTGCTCGCCGAGGACCGTGGCGGCATCGGGGTGGAAGAGGACGAACCGGAGGAAGTTGTCGTCCGGCATGGCCGTCGGATGCGGTCCCGCGCCCTGGAAGAGTGTCCGGAAGGCGCCGTTGGCCAGCACCACGTCCCAGCGGTGGTCGACGACGAGGGAGGGGAAGGGGACGGCTTCCAGGAGCGCGGTGTAGTCCTGGAGATAGGCCTGGGCCTCGGGGGTCGCGGGGGTGGGCCGCGGCGCCGACCGCTGCCCTCCTGCCTGAAATGCCATCGGGAGGTCACCCCTCTTGCCTATGCGGCCTTCTCGCGGCGTCCCGCATCCTGGCGCCCCGACGCGAGGCGTGTCAACTATCGTGGCATTTCGTGCCTGTTGACGGCTGAAATAGGCCACAGTTGTGGCGATGCCTGGATGTGGGTTCGAGCGGCGGGCTACTCTCCGGGAAGTTCACGGCAACTGCTTGTGAGAAGCCTGTGAGGCCTGTGAGAGACGTAGGAGAGCAGTCGGTGACGGGTGGCTTCGAAGGTCCGGGCACCATGCCGACCACCACGCTGACCGCCGTCGTCGCCCGGGTCGGCGCACTCGCGGACCGGCTGGGCGTGCCGCACGCCGAGGTCTTCGGCGTCGCCCGGCTGTCCGCCGCCTCCGGTGTTCCCGAGTCCGTCGTCGGGGCCCTGCTCGGCGGCCGGCCGGCGGGCGAGCCCGACGTCCGGATCAGGTTCGTGCAGCGCCTGGACCTGCTGCGCCGCACCCGGCTGAAGCCGAACGGCCGCAAGTACACCCAGCAGGAGATAGCCGACGGCGCCGGGATGTCGCGGCAGCAGGCCGGCGCCCTCATCAACGGCGACCGGCGCCCCACCATGGAGCACTGCGACGCCATTCAGCGCTTCTTCCGGGTGCACGCCGGATTCCTCACCGCCGAGGACCCCGAGGCGCTCGCGGGCGCCCTCCAGCGCACCGAGCAGGAACTGCTCCAGCAGCTCGCCGACCGGGAGCGGGAGGCGGCGACCGCCGCGGACGACCCGCTGGAGCGGCTGCTCCAGGACCACGGAGTGCGCGGCATCGCCTGGCGGGCCGCGCAACTGCCCACCGACCAGCACCGCGACAAGGTCGCCGAGTGGCTGGACATGCTCCTGGAGAGCGTCAAGCGGCCCGAGTCCTGAACCCCCGGGCGGGGGACCCCGGTCGGGGCCCGCTCACCCGGCACGACGGGCAACTGCCTGGTCCGATCGGTGCGATGGGGCGGGGCACGGGGCGCGGCCGGACGGGATTGTCAGTGGCGGACGGCAAGCTGGGAGGGTGCCGCCGCCGTGCGGGGGCGCGTGACCGCTGACGTCGTTGTGGGGAGAGCCGACCGATGACCACCGCCGTACTGACCGACCGCGAACGCACCGCCGTCCAGGCGTACCTGCGGCTCCTGCACACCGTGCGCGCCGGCTTCGACACCGGGGCCGGTCCCGGCGACGCTCCCCGGCCGCCCGTCGTCCCGCCCTCCGTGCTGGCCGAGGCGGAGCAGGCCCTGCGGGCCGCGGGACTGACGGGGAACGAGGAGGCGTTCTTCCGGCTGTTGCGGGACTGGTGCCCGCGTCCCTGACGGGGGCGGGCGGCCCGGTCGCCGGTCAGGTGCGGGGGACCGAGATCGCCGTGGCGACCAGGCCGTCCTGGGCGGTCCAGCGGCCGTCGAAGCGGTTCAGGCGCCTGCCCGCCACGGTCGGTCCCGGCACCAGGAGGTCGGCGTGCAGGGTGCCGCGGCGCGGGTCGACCGGGTCCACGACGAGTTCGATGTCCGCCTCCGCGAAGTCCAGCCACTTCCGGGTGAGGGGGAACCACGCCTTGTAGACCGACTCCTTGGCGCTGAACAGCAACCGGTCCCAGTGGACGCCGGGCCGCGCCTCGTCCAGTCGCCGCAGCCGGGCCAGCTCGGTGGGCAGGGCGATGGTGGCGAGGACGCCGTCCGGGAGCGGTCCGTCGGGTTCGGCGTCGATGCCGACGGAGGCCAGGTCGGTCAGGCGGACCAGGGCGGCGGCGCAGTAGCCGTCGCAGTGGGTCATGCTGCCGGCGAGGCCGTCCGGCCAGCGCGGCGCCCCGCGTTCCCCGGACAGCACGGGCTGCGGGGGCACGCCGAGCTTCTCCATGGCCCGGCGGGCGCAGGACCGCACGACGGTGAACTCCCGGCGCCGCTTGGCGACCGCCCGCGCGACCATCGCCTCCTCCTCCGGGTACAGCGGCAGGTGACCGGCGTCGTCGTGGCCGAACGCCTCCACGGTGACGACCGTGTCGGGCAGCAGTTCCTCGATCACCGGGTCACCTCCTGGCGCGACGGCGCCGTGGTCGTCTGCGTCGACGGCAGGATGCGGCGCAGTTGCCCGGGCGGTCCCGGCCGCTTGCGCCACTCGCGGGGATAGCCCACCGACACCTCCTCGAAGCGGACCCCCTCGTGCCAGGTGGTGCGCGGGATGTGCAGGTGCCCGTAGACCATGGTGTCGACCCGGAATCTGCGGTGCCAGTCGGCGGTCAGCGAGGTGCCGCACCACATGGCGAACTCGGGGTACCACAGGACGTCGGTGGGATGCCGGTGCAGCGGATAGTGGTTGACCGGGATCGTCGGCAGGTCCGCGGGGATCTCGGCGAGCCTGCGCTCGGTCTCCTCGACCCGCGCCCGGCACCAGGCCTCACGGCTGGGATAGGGGTCGGGGTGCAGCAGGTACTCGTCGCTGCACACGACGCCGGTGCCCTGCGCGTACTCCAGGCCCTCGGCCTTGGTCGCGCATCCCGCGGGCAGGAACGAGTAGTCGTAGAGCAGGAAGAGCGGGGCGACGACCGCCGGGCCGCCCGCGCCCTCCCACACCGGGTAGGGGTCCTCGGGGGTGGTCACGCCCAGGTCGCGGCACATCTCGACGAGGTGTTCGTAGCGGGCGACGCCGCGCAGGGTGACGGTGTCCTTGGGGTGCGTCCACAGTTCGTGGTTGCCCGGGACCCAGACGACCCGGCGGAAGCGGTCCGCGAGGGTCCCGAGCGCCCAGCGGATGTCGGCGACGGTCTCCGCCACGTCGCCGGCCACCAGGAGCCAGTCCTCGTCGGACTCGGGGTGCGTGCGCTCCACCAGGTCCCGGTTCTCCTGATAACCGATGTGCAGATCGCTGATGGCCCACAACTTCCCCGGAGCACCGGCCCTCGACGTCATCCCCCACCCCTTCCCGACACACGTTCGACGCCACGAGATCACATCCACGCCCCGGTCACAAGGCGGCCCCCGGGCCCGCCGCGCCGGGGCCGGGGGCCGCCCGGACGGCCGCTCCCGCGCATCCGTGTGAGGCTCGTTGCGCCCGGGGCCGCGCGTACCCCTATGATCGCCCCAACACCACCGCCACGACTCTCCTTTCGCGCAGAGCGGCTCGGTGTCCCTCCCAACCCCTGGCCGGGCACGGCCCGCTTCGCCCTGCCCGCGAACCCCGGAAGGCGGCTTGCATGGCTTCTCCCGTACGCGTCTGGCTCAACCGCACGTACGCGGAGAACGTCTTCTTCATGGATCAGCTGCGGAGAAATCCCGCCGACCGGGCCGTCGAGATCCATGCCACGCACGGCGACCCGGACTCCCCCGTGCTGGCCGCCGCGGACACCGCCGACCTGGAACCCGAAGGGCTCTCCCCCGCCGGTTACGTCGAGTACGCCCTGGCGCAGTGCGCGCGGCGCGGCATCGACGTGTTCGTGCCCCGGCTGCACCAGTCGGCGATCGTGGCGCACCGCGCCGAGTTCGAGGCGGCCGGTACGGCGCTGCTCGCGCCGCCGCCGGAGGCGGTGGCCCTGTTCGGTGACAAGGTGATCGCCTACGAGGCGGTCCGGGCGGTCGGCGTGCCGGTGCCGCCGTGGTGGCGGGTGCGCACGGCCGAGGAACTCGTCCTCGCGGTGGAGGAACTGGAGGCGGGCGGCCACCGGGCGTGCTTCAAGCCGGCCTCCGGTGCGGGCGGTGTGGGCTTCCGCATGGTCACCCGGGACCCCTTCTCGCTCGCGCACCTGAACGGCTTCCCGAGCCCGTCCGTGCCGCTGCCGCTGGTCGTCGAGGCGCTGCGGGCGGCCGAGGAGCCGGTGGACTGGCTGGTGATGCCGCGTCTGGAGCAGCCGGAGGTCTCGGTGGACCTCCTGACGGGGCCCGACAACCGGGTCCGGCTGGCGGTGGGCCGCACCAAGAACGGCCGCCGCCGGGGGTTCACCCTGCACGAGCGGTGGCTGGCACCGGCGCGGCGGATCGCCGAGGCGTTCGGGCTGCACCACCTGTCCAACGTGCAGTTCCGGATGTACGGCGACCATCCCGTCCTGATGGACGTCAACACCCGCCCGGCCGGCGGGCTGCACCAGCTGGCGCTGTGCGGGATCAACGTGCCGTGGGCGGCGGTCCGGCTGGCCCTCGGGGACGACCCCGGTGAGCTGGAGCCGCCGTTCCTGGGCCAGGACTACGCGGTGGTCTCCGGACCCCGCCCGCTGCGCCCGGTGTCCCTGCCGCAGCAGCGCCCGGACCTCGCCGCCGTGGCGACGCCCGTACCGTCGCCGGAACCGCAACCGGAGCCGGACCCGGCACGGACGGCGGCCGCCGCACCGGCACCGGCGACGTCCGCGCCGGTGGGCCTCACCTGAGGTACGCCAGCCCCGGGTGCACCGCCCGGTAGCCGTCGACGAGGCGGTGGGCGACGTCGACCGAGTCGACGAGGGGGTGCAGGGCGAAGGCGCGTACCGCGGCGGCGCGGGAGCCGGTCTCGGCCGCGGTCAGGACGTCGCGCTCGACGGCCTTGACCGCGCAGACCAGGCCGGTGGCGTGGTCCGGCAGCGGGTCGACCGCCAGCGGGTGGGCGCCGTTCGCGTCGACCAGGCAGGGGACCTCGATCACCGCGTCCCGGTCCAGGACGGACAGTGTGCCGCGGTTGCGGACGTTGAGGATCAGGGTGGCGCGCCGGTCCCGGGCGACGGCCCGCATCAGCGCCAGCGCCACCTTCTCGTAGCCGCCGGACAGGTCCTCGGCCTCGCGTTCGCCCGCGCCCGCCGTCTCGCGGTTCTCGGCCATGTAGGTGGCCTCGCGTTCGGCGCGGGTGCGGTCCCAGGTGGCCAGGGCCGGGGCGTCGGGGCGGCGCATCTCGTCGTAGAAGCGGGCCTGCTGGTCGCGCAGGAACGCGCCGCGGGTGCGGTCGGCCTCCCGGTAGGCGCGGACGGTCTCCCGGTTGAAGTAGTAGTAGTGCAGGTACTCGTTGGGGACCGCGCCGAGGGAGCGCAGCCACTCGGGGCCGAAGAGCCGGCCCTCCTCGAAGGAGCCGAGCAGCGCCGGGTCGGCGAGCAGCCGCGGCAGTTCGTCGCGTCCGCCGACGCGCAGGCCGCGCAGCCAGCCGAGGTGGTTGAGGCCGACGTAGTCGACGAAGGCGCGGTCCGGGTCGGCGCCCAGAACCCGGGCGACGCGGCGGCCGAGCCCGACCGGCGAGTCGCAGATGCCGATGACGCGGTCGCCGAGGTGCCGGGACATGGCCTCGGTGACGAGTCCCGCCGGGTTGGTGAAGTTGATGACCCAGGCGTCCGGCGCCAGCCGGGCCACCCGGCGGGCGATGTCGACGGCGACCGGGACGGTCCGCAGCCCGTACGCGATGCCGCCCGCGCCGACCGTCTCCTGGCCGAGGACGCCCTCGGCGAGCGCCACCCGTTCGTCGTCGGCGCGTCCCTGGAGGCCGCCGACGCGGATCGCGGAGAAGACGAAGTCGGCGCCGCGCAGCGCCTCGTCGAGGTCGGTGGTGGCGGTGACCGCCGGCGCGTCGGGCACCCCGGCCGCCTGTTCGGCCAGCACCCGGGTCACCGCCGTCAGCCTGGCCGGGTCCAGGTCGTGCAGGACGACGTCGGTCACGCGCCCCTCACCGCGGTCCCCGAGGAGCGCCCCGTACACGAGCGGCACCCGGAATCCGCCGCCGCCCAGCATCGTCAGCCTCACGTCCGCATCCTTCCGTCGCCCGCGGCCGCACTTCCGTCCGGCGCCGATCATGGCACGGCCGGGTGTCCCCGCGCGTGCACCCGACCTGCCCTCTGTCCAGCGGCCGGGCCGGCACCTACCCTCGGCCCGGTGACCGCCCCCGCCACCACCGCCCCCGACCGGCTGCTGTCCGTGCTCGCCGCGTTCGACCACGCGCACCCGTCCCTGTCCCTGACGGACATCAGCCGCCGGGCCGGGCTGAGCCTGACCACCGCGCACCGTCTGGTGGGCGCGCTGACCCGATGGGGTGCGCTGGAGCGGGACGAGTCGGGCGTCTACCACGTCGGCCTGCGGCTGTGGGAGCTGGCCGCGCTCGCCCCGCGCGGTCTCGCGCTGCGGCAGGTCGCGTGGCCGTACCTGGAGGACCTGTACGAGGCGACCCACGAGAACGTGCAGCTGGCGGTGCGGGACGGCGGCGAGGTCGTGTACATCGAGTGGCTGGCGGCGCGGTCGTCGGTCGGCGTGCACATCCGGGTCGGGGCCCGCTGGCCGCTGCACGCCACCGGGGTCGGGCTGGCCCTGCTCGCGCACGGCGAACCGGAGTTCCAGGAGGCGTACCGCACCGGTCCGCTCGCCTCCTTCACCCCGTACACGATCACCGACCCGGCACGGCTGCGCCGGGTGCTGGCCGAGGTGCGGCGCACCGGGGCGGCGGTGAGCGACCGTCAGGTCACCGACGACGCCCTCTCGGTGGCCGCACCGGTGCACGGCCCGGACGGCACCGTGACGGCGGCCGTGTCGGTCGTCGTGCCGTACGCCGACGCGCGGGTGCCGACGCTGGTCCCGGCGGTCCGGCTGGCGGCCCGCGGCATCTCCCGGGCCCTGGGCTGGCGTCCGAGCGCCCCTCTCACCACCGGTGAGAACGGGCGCCCGTACACCCACTGACACACCGGACCCTTCTCGCACGGGCCAGGGGAGAGCGGCCTTGCCGATCGACACCACTTTCGTGACGTTCACGACGTTCAGGCGCTGAACTCCCCTGCTCCGCAGGGACTTTCTCGGCTTCACCTCTTGACGGCGACGGCGGCCCGGAGCACATTGGCCGCACTCTGAGAGCGCTCTCATTCGTCTCCCCGCGGAGCGCGCTCGGGGCGTACCGCTTCCCACTCCCCCGCACCGAGAGGCGACCCCCACATGAGTCAGACATCCGGCAACCCGCCCAGACGCCGGACCCTGCGCCGGGCGCTGGTGGCCGTCGTCGGCACGCTCGGCCTCGCCGCGGCGGCCACGACCGTCACCAGCCCGTCGGCGGGCGCGGCCGTCCCGCCGCCCCCGTCCGGCTGGACGCAGGTCTTCGCCGACGACTTCGACGGCGCGGCCGGTTCCGGCGTGAACACCGCGAACTGGCAGTACGACACCGGCACCTCGTACCCGGGCGGCCCGGCCAACTGGGGCACCGGCGAGATCGAGACGATGACCTCGTCCCCGGACAACGTCTCGCTGGACGGCGGCGGGAACCTGCGCATCACCCCGCGGCGCGACGGCGCCGGCAACTGGACCTCGGGCCGCATCGAGACCAAGCGCGCCGACTTCCAGCCCCCGGCCGGGGGCAAGCTGCGCGTGGAGGCCCGCATCCAGGTCCCGAACGTCACCGGGGCCGCGGCCAAGGGCTACTGGCCGGCGTTCTGGATGCTCGGCTCGCCCTACCGGGGCAACTACTGGAACTGGCCCGGTGTCGGTGAGATCGACATCATGGAGAACACCCAGGGCCTCAACACGGTGTGGTCCACGCTGCACTGCGGCACCTCGCCCGGCGGCCCCTGCAACGAGACCAGCGGCATCGGCGGCAACACCCCGTGTCCCGGCACCACCTGCCAGGCGGGCTTCCACACCTACCGGGTGGAGTGGGACCGCTCGACGAGCGTCGAGGAGATCCGCTTCTCCGTGGACGGCAGCACCTTCCACACCGTCCGCGCCAACCAGGTCGACGCGACCACGTGGGCGAACGCCACGAACCACGGCTACTTCATCATCCTCAACGTCGCGATGGGCGGCGGCTTCCCGGACGCGTTCGGCGGCGGTCCGGACGGCGGCACCCAGCCCGGCCACTCCATGCTCGTGGACTACGTCCAGGTGCTGTCGGCCGGTGGGAGCGGTACCACGCCCCCGCCGACCGGTGGTGACCGCGACGCGTACGGCACCATCGAGGCCGAGTCGTACGACGCCCAGTCCGGCACGATGACCGAGGGCAGCTCGGACTCGGGCGGCGGGAGCAACCTCGGTGCCCTCGCGAACGGCGACTGGGCGCAGTACAAGGGCGTGAAGTTCGGTTCGAGCGCGGCGACGCAGTTCAAGGCGCGGGTGGCGAGCGGTGCGGCCGCCGGGGTCAGCGGTCTGGTCGAGGTGCGCCTGGACAGCCGTACCGCCACGCCGATCGGCAGTTTCGCCGTGGGCAACACGGGCGGCTGGCAGTCGTGGCGCACGATCCCGGCGAACATCGCCTCGGTGACGGGCACCCACGACGTGTACCTGACCTTCACCAGCGGGCAGAGCGCCGACTTCGTCAACGTGAACTGGTTCAGCTTCGGCCGCTGAGCGGCGACCGGCCCCCCGCGGGAGGGCGAAGGGGCTCCACGCGCCGTGGAGCCCCTTCGCCGTGCCGGGCGGTGTGCCTCAGCGCAGTTCCGCCCGGAAGGCCGCCGGTGTCTGGTCGGTGTGCTGCTGGAAGAACTTGGAGAAGTTCGCCGCGTCCGGGAAGCCGACCGCCGCGCCGACCCGGCCGATCGGCATGTCGGTGTGGGCCAGGAGCCGCTTGGCCTCCAGGACGACGCGTTTGTCGATGAATCCCTTGGGCGTCTCGCCGGTGGCGGCCCGCACCGCGCGGACCAGGGTGCGGCGGGAGTAACCGAGCGCGTCGGCGTAGGCGCTGACGCTGTGGTTGGTGGCGAAGCCCCGCTCGACCGCGTCCCGGAAGAGGGTGAAGGTGCTGTCCCCCGGCGGCTCCGCCCGCCCTTCCCGCGCCGCGTGGCCGGAACTCGCCGCCAGATGCGCCAGGCGCAGCAGGAACGCGGACAGCGTGTGGCGCAGTACGGCGGTGTGCAGGCTCAGTGGGAGTGTGGTCGCGTCCTCGTACTCGCGCCGCAACTGGTCGAGCGAGGCCGTCAGTCCGGCGAGCCGCGCCGCGTCGGGGTGGAGCAGCGGCGGCAGGTCGTAGCGGTAGAGGCCGGTCGCCTCCACGGTGGCGCGGGGCAGGAAGCCGGGCTGCATGGTGAGCACCGTTCCGCGGTACTCGGTCCCGGGCGCGAAGCGGTGGACCTGGCCGGGACGGATCCACAGCAGATCGCCGGCCGACGCCTCGTACTCCGCGAAGTCGATCATGTGACGGACCGGTCCGCCGGTGAAGAGCATGACGACGTGGAAGTCGATGCGGTGCACGCGGTGCAACGGGGCATGCGCGTGCCAGGTGCGGCCGGCGCCCATGGGACCGACCTGCATGCCGACTCCGAGGAGGCTGAGATCGACCGGGAAGGGGAACGTTCTGATCCCGTCGCCGCCGCCTTGATGTCTTTCGTCCGCCATGTCCGCCTCGTGCCGTCCCGCCCGTGCGCCCCGCGGCCGGGGCGTGTCCCAGTTTCACCACAGGCTGGCACACCACGACCTTCACTCCCAAAAGTCAGACTTTTAAGTTTGAACGCGTCAGACCAGGTACTCCGCTCCGATCGAGGACTTCTTGAAGATGAGCACGCAGCCGAGCAAGCAGACAGTGGACAGCGCGGACCGCTTCGCATGGACCGAACTCGACCGGCGTGCCGTCGACACCGCCCGGGTTCTGGCGGCCGACGCCGTGCAGAAGGTGGGCAACGGCCACCCGGGCACGGCGATGGCCCTGGCCCCGGCCGCGTACACGATCTTTCAGAAGATGATGCGGCATGACCCCGCCGACCCCGAGTGGACCGGCCGTGACCGCTTCGTCCTCTCCCCCGGCCACACCTCGCTGACCCTCTACACCCAGCTCTTCCTCGCCGGGTACGAGGTCGAGCTGGACGACCTCAAGGCCTTCCGCACGCACGGCTCCAAGACGCCGGGCCACCCCGAGTACGGGCACACGGCGGGCGTGGAGACCACGACCGGTCCGCTGGGCCAGGGCGTGGCCAACGCGGTGGGCATGGCGATGGCCGCCCGCTACGAGCGCGGCCTGTTCGACCCCGAGGCCCCCGAGGGCGAGTCCCCCTTCGACCACACGATCTGGGCGATCGTCAGCGACGGCGACCTCCAGGAGGGCGTCTCCGCCGAGGCGTCGTCGATGGCCGGCCACCAGCGGCTCGGCAATCTGGTCTTCCTTTACGACGACAACCACATCTCCATCGAGGGCGACACCGCGACCGCGTTCTCCGAGGACGTGCTGAAGCGCTACGAGGCGTACGGCTGGCACACGCAGCGCGTCGCGCCCGCCGAGAACGGCGACGTCGACGTGCACGCCCTGCACGCGGCGCTGACGGCGGCGAAGGCCGAGACCGGGCGCCCGTCCATCATCGCGATGCGCACGATCATCGCCTGGCCCGCACCGAACGCGCGGAACACCGAGGCCAGCCACGGCTCCGCGCTCGGCGCGGAGGAGGTCGCCGCCACCAAGCGCGTCCTCGGCTTCGACCCGGAGAAGTCCTTCGACGTGGACGGCGAGGTGCTCGCCCACACCCGCCGGGCCCTGGACCGGGGCGCCGAGGCGCACGCCGCCTGGGACAAGCGGATCGCCGCCTGGCGCGACGCCGCCCCCGAGCGCGCGGCCCTCTTCGACCGCGTGGTCGCCGGCCGGCTGCCCGAGGGCTGGGAGGACGCCCTGCCGGTGTTCGAGACCGGCACGTCGGTCGCCACCCGGGCCGCCTCCGGCAAGGTCCTCCAGGCGCTCGGCCCGGTGCTGCCCGAGCTGTGGGGCGGCTCGGCCGACCTGGCCGGCTCCAACAACACCACCATCGACAAGGCCAGCTCCTTCCTGCCCGCGGGCAACCCCCTTCCCGGGGCCGACCCGTACGGCCGCACCGTGCACTTCGGCATCCGCGAGTTCTCCATGGCCGCGGAGATGAACGGCATCGCCCTGCACGGCAACACCCGGATCTACGGCGGCACCTTCCTGGTCTTCTCCGACTACATGCGCAACGCGGTGCGCATGTCCGCGCTGATGCAGCTGCCGGTGACGTACGTGTGGACGCACGACTCCGTCGGCCTCGGCGAGGACGGCCCGACCCACCAGCCGGTGGAGCACCTGGCCTCGCTGCGCGCCATCCCCGGCCTCAACGTCGTCCGCCCCGCCGACGCCAACGAGACCGCGACCGTGTGGGCCGAGATCCTCCGGCGGCACTCCACCCACCCGGCACCGCACGGCCTCGCCCTCACCCGGCAGGGCGTGCCGACCTACGCGCCGAACCCGGACGCGGCGCGCGGCGGCTACGTCCTCGCCGACGCCTCCTCCGGTACCCCGGAGGTCGTCCTGATCGCCACCGGCTCCGAGGTCCAGCTCGCGATGGCCGCGCGGGAGGAGCTGGAGGCCGAGGGCACCGCCACGCGGGTGGTGTCGATGCCGTCCGTGGAGTGGTTCGAGGAGCAGCCCCGCGCCTACCGCGAGAGCGTGCTGCCGCCGTCCGTGCGGGCCCGGGTGGCCGTGGAGGCCGGGATCGGCCTGACCTGGCACCGGTACGTCGGGGACGCGGGCCGCATCGTCTCCCTGGAGCACTTCGGCGCCTCCGCCGACGCCGGAACCCTGTTCACCGAGTTCGGTTTCACCGCCGGGCACGTGGCCGCCGCCGCCCGGGAATCCCTGGCCGCCACCCGCGCCTGACCCCACCGGATCCCACCCCGATCCGATCGCAGAAAGAGATGATGATCACTGTGACCGAAGCAACCGCGCCCGCGGGAGCACTGCAACGCCTGGCCGACCAGGGCGTGTCCGTCTGGCTCGACGACCTGTCGCGGCGGCGGATCGAGTCCGGCAACCTCGCCGAGCTGATCCGGACGAAGAACGTCGTCGGCGTCACCACCAACCCGTCGATCTTCCAGGCGGCCATCGGCTCCGGCGAGGGCTACGAGGAGCAGCTCGCCGACCTGGCGACCCGGGGCGTCACGGTCGACGAGGCGGTCCGCATGATGACCACCGCCGACGTCCGCGCCGCCGCCGACGTGCTGCGCGAGGTGTACGACGCCACCGGCGGGCGCGACGGCCGGGTCTCCATCGAGGTCGACCCCCGGCTCGCCCACGACACGCGGGCCACCGTCGCCGAGGCGCGTCAGCTGGCGTGGCTGGTCGACCGGCCCAACGTGATGATCAAGATCCCGGCGACGAAGGCCGGTCTCCCGGCGATCACCGAGGTCATCGGCGCCGGGATCAGCGTCAACGTCACGCTGATCTTCTCCCTGGAGCGCTACCGCGAGGTCATGGACGCCTACCTCGCCGGTCTGGAGAAGGCGCGGGCGGCCGGGACCGACCTGGCCGGCATCCACTCGGTCGCGTCCTTCTTCGTCTCCCGCGTGGACAGCGAGATCGACAAGCGCCTCTCCCTGCTGGGCACCGACGAGGCGCTGGCGCTGCGCGGAAAGGCCGCGCTGGCCAACGCGCGACTGGCCTACGAGGCGTACGAGAACGTCTTCGCGGGCGACCGCTTCACCGCCCTCGCCGGGGCCCGCGCCAACCCCCAGCGCCCCCTGTGGGCGTCCACCGGTGTGAAGGACCCGGCATTCCGGGACACCCTGTACGTGGAGGAGCTGGTCGCTCCCGGCACCGTGAACACGATGCCGGAGGCCACCCTGGAGGCCGCCGCCGATCACGGCGACGTCCGGGGCGACACGGTCACCGGCGGGTACGCCCAGGCCCGGGCCGACCTGGCGGCGGTGGAGCGGCTCGGCGTGTCGTACGACGAGGTGGTGGAGCAGTTGGAGCAGGAGGGCGTGGCGAAGTTCGAGGCGGCCTGGCAGGACCTGCTCGTCGCCGTGACGAAGTCCCTCGACAGCAAGGGAGTTGACGGGGAATGAGCGAGGAGCTTCCCGCTACGACGGCCCGGGAGACCAAGGCCGCGAAGGCGGCCGAGGAGGCCCGGACGTCGCAGGACGCGGCCGGACCGCCGCACGCCCGGGCGGCGCAGGAGGCCGACGCCGCCGGGGCGGCGAAGGCGACCGGACGCTCCGGGTCCGCCCGGGGCGCGAAGAAGACCGGGACGGCCCGCGCCGCGAAGGGGGCGAAGGGCAAGGGCGCGGGCAAGGAGGCCGTCGAGCCGGTGGCACCGCTCGACTGGAGCAACCCGCTGCGCGATCCCCAGGACCGCCGTCTGCCCCGTATCGCGGGCCCGTCGGGGCTGGTCATCTTCGGCGTCACCGGCGACCTGTCCCGCCGCAAGCTGATGCCCGCCGTGTACGACCTGGCCAACCGCGGCCTGCTGCCGCCGGGCTTCTCGCTGGTCGGCTTCGCCCGCCGGGACTGGGAGGACCAGGACTTCGCCCAGGTCGTGCACGACGCGGTCAAGGAGCACGCGCGCACGCCGTTCCGCGAGGAGGTCTGGCAGCAGCTCTCCGAGGGCATGCGCTTCATCCCGGGCGACTTCGACGACGACCAGGCGTTCGAACAGCTGCGCGAGTCGGTCGAGGAGCTGGACGCCTCCCGCGGCACCAGCGGCAACTACGCCTTCTACCTGTCCGTGCCGCCGAAGTTCTTCCCGAAGGTCGTCCAGCAGCTCAAGAAGCACGGGCTGACCGACGGGCCGGACGGCTCCTGGCGGCGTGCGGTGATCGAGAAGCCGTTCGGGCACGACCTGGACAGCGCCCGCGAGCTGAACGCGCTGGTGCACGAGGTCTTCGACCCGGAGCAGGTCTTCCGCATCGACCACTACCTGGGCAAGGAGACCGTCCAGAACATCCTGGCGCTGCGCTTCGCCAACCAGATGTACGAGCCGATCTGGAACCGGTCCTACGTCGACCACGTGCAGATCACCATGGCCGAGGACATCGGCATCGGCGGCCGGGCCGGCTACTACGACGGCATCGGCGCGGCCCGCGACGTCATCCAGAACCACCTGCTCCAGCTGATGGCGCTGACCGCCATGGAGGAGCCGGCCGCCTTCGACGCGCGGTCGCTGCTCACCGAGAAGCTGAAGGTGCTGCGGGCCGTGCGGCTGCCGGACGACCTGGGCGGGCACACGGTGCGCGGGCAGTACGCGGGCGGCTGGCAGGGCGGCGCGCGGGTGCCCGGCTACCTGGAGGAGGAGGGCATCGACCCGGCCTCCACCACCGACACCTACGCGGCGATCAAGCTGGGCATCGACAACCGCCGCTGGGCGGGCGTGCCCTTCTACCTGCGCACCGGCAAGCGCCTGGGCCGCCGGGTCACGGAGATCGCGGTGGTCTTCCAGCGGGCCCCGCACTCCCCCTTCGACTCCACCGCCACGGAGGAGCTGGGCGAGAACGCGATCGTCATCCGCGTCCAGCCGGACGAGGGCATGACGGTGCGCTTCGGCTCGAAGGTGCCGGGCACGTCGATGGAGATCCGGGACGTGTCCATGGACTTCGCCTACGGCGAGTCGTTCACGGAGTCCAGCCCGGAGGCGTACGAACGGCTGATCCTGGACGTCCTTCTGGGCGACGCCAACCTGTTCCCGCGCCACCAGGAGGTGGAAGAGTCCTGGCGGATCCTCGACCCGATCGAGGAGTACTGGGCCTCGCACGACAAGCCCGCGCAGTACGCGTCGGGCGGCTGGGGACCGCGGGAAGCCGACGAGATGCTCGCACGAGACGGACGGAGCTGGCGCAGGCCATGAGGATCGACCTGACCGACACCACGGCAAGCAAGATCAACAAGGCGCTGGTGCAGGGGCGGCGGGCCATCGGCACCCCGGCCGTGGGCATGGTGCTCACCCTGGTCATCGTCACGGACGAGGAGAACGCCTACGACGCGATCAAGGCGGCCGAGGAGGCCTCGCACGAGCACCCCTCGCGCACCCTGGTCGTCATCAAGCGCCACCCGCGCAACCTGCGCGACCGCACCCGCTCGCACCTCGACGCCGAGGTCCGGGTCGGTTCCGAGGCGGGGACCGGCGAGACCGTCGTGCTGCGCATGTACGGGGAGGTGTCCGAGCACGCCGACTCGGTGGTGCTGCCGCTGCTGCTGCCGGACGCGCCGGTCGTCGTCTGGTGGCCGGTCCAGGCGCCGGACAACCCCGCGAAGGACCCGCTGGGCGCGCTCGCCCAGCGCCGGATCACCGACCTCTACACGGTCGAGCGGCCGATGGAGGTCCTGGAGCGCCGGGTGCGCGCCTACGCCCCCGGCGACACCGACCTGGCCTGGACCCGGCTGACGCTGTGGCGCTCGATGCTGGCCGCGGCCCTGGACCAGGCCCGGGTGCCGGTGACCTCTGCGGTCGTGGAGGCCGAGGCGGACAACCCGGCCGCCGAGCTGCTGGCCCGCTGGCTTGAGGCCCGCCTGGGCGTCCGCGTGGAGCGCGTGGTCACCGACGGGCCGGTCGTCACGGCCGTCCGGCTCGGCACCGCGGGCGGCGAGATCGTCGTCGACCGGCCAGAGGGGCCGCTCGCCACCATGACCCTGCCCGGTCAGCCCCCGCGCTCCGTCGCCCTGAAGGTGCGCCCCACCTCCGAACTCATCGCCGAGGAGCTCAGGCGCCTCGACGCCGACGAGATGTACGCCGTCGCCCTGCGCGGCGAGGCCGGCAAGGAGACCCCTGTTCATGTCTGACACCACCAAGCTCGACCAGCGTCCGCAGTGGACCGCGCTCGCCGACCACGCCAAGGGCACGCTGCCCCACCCCGACCTGCGCGAGCTGTTCGCCCAGGACCCCGGGCGGGCGGAGCGGTACGTCGTGCGCGTCGGCGATCTGCGGATCGACTACTCGAAGAACCTCGTCACCGACGAGACGCTGGCCCTGCTCCAGGAACTGGCCGCCGCCACCGACGTGTTCGGGCTGCGCGACGCGATGTTCCGCGGTGAGCGCATCAACATCACCGAGGACCGGGCCGTGCTGCACACCGCGCTGCGCGCCCCGCGGGACGCGGTGATCGAGGTCGACGGCGAGAACGTCGTCCCCCAGGTGCACGCCGTGCTCGACAAGATGGCCGGCTTCGCCGACCGGGTCCGGGGCGGCGAGTGGACCGGTCACACCGGCAAGCGCATCAGGAACGTCGTCAACATCGGCATCGGCGGCTCCGACCTGGGCCCCGCGATGGCGTACGAGGCGCTGCGGGCCTTCACCGACCGCTCGCTCACCTTCCGCTTCGTGTCCAACGTGGACGGCGCCGACCTGCACGAGGCGCTTCGGGACCTGGACCCGGCCGAGACGCTGTTCATCATCGCGTCCAAGACGTTCACCACCATCGAGACGATCACCAACGCCACCTCGGCGCGGTCCTGGCTGCTGGCCGCGTTCGACGGTGACGAGAAGGCGGTCGCCAAGCACTTCGTGGCGCTGTCGACCAACGTCGAGAAGGTCGCCGGGTTCGGCATCGACACGGCCAACATGTTCGAGTTCTGGGACTGGGTCGGCGGCCGGTACTCCTTCGACTCGGCGATCGGCCTCTCCCTGATGATCGCCATCGGCCCGGACCGCTTCCGGGAGATGCTCGACGGCTTCCGCATCGTCGACGAGCACTTCCGCAACGCCGAGGCCCCGGCCAACGCGCCGCTGATCCTCGGTCTGCTGGGCGTCTGGTACGGCGACTTCCTGGGCGCGCAGTCCCACGCGGTCCTGCCGTACAGCCACTATCTGTCGAAGTTCACCGCGTATCTCCAGCAGTTGGACATGGAGTCCAACGGCAAGTCCGTCGACCGGGACGGGAATCCGGTGGAGTGGCAGACCGGGCCGGTGGTGTGGGGCACGCCGGGCACCAATGGGCAGCACGCGTACTACCAGCTGATCCACCAGGGCACCAAGCTGATCCCGGCGGACTTCATCGGCTTCGCGCGGCCGGTGGGCGAGTTGAGCGACGGGCTGAAGGCCCAGCACGACCTGCTGATGGCCAACTTCTTCGCGCAGACCCAGGCGCTCGCCTTCGGCAAGACCCCGGACGAGGTGCGTGCCGAGGGGGTGCCCGAGGAACTGGTCCCGCACAAGACCTTCCGCGGCAACCACCCCACCACGACCGTCCTGGCCGCCGAGCTGACCCCCTCCGTCCTCGGCCAGCTCATCGCGCTGTACGAGCACAAGGTGTTCGTGCAGGGCGCGATCTGGAACATCGACTCCTTCGACCAGTGGGGCGTCGAACTCGGCAAGGTGCTCGCCAAGCGCGTCGAACCCGCCCTCACCAAGGGGGCGGACGTGCCCGGCCTCGATCCGTCCACGGCCGCGCTGGTGGCCGCCTACCGTGAACTGAAGGAAGTGCACTGACATGCAGATCGGTCTTGTTGGTCTCGGCAAGATGGGCGGCAACATGCGCGAGCGGCTGCGCAACGCCGGCCACACCGTCGTCGGATACGACACCAACCCCGAGCGGGCCGACGTCGACAGCCTGGTCGAGCTGGTCGACCAGCTGGAGCGGCCGCGCGCGGTCTGGGTGATGGTGCCGGCCGGCGGCGCCACGCAGCACGTCATCGACCAGCTGGCGACGCTGCTCAAGCCCGGCGACACCGTCATCGACGGCGGCAACTCCCGCTGGACGGACGACGAGAAGCACGCCGAGGAGCTGGGCAAGCGCGGCATCAACTTCGTCGACGCGGGCGTCTCGGGCGGCGTGTGGGGCCTGAAGAACGGCTACGCCCTGATGGTCGGCGGCGACAAGGAGACCGTCGAGGACCTCAAGCCGGTCTTCGACGCGCTCAAGCCGGACGGCCCCTACGGCTACGTGCACGCGGGCCGGGTCGGTGCCGGGCACTTCGCCAAGATGGTCCACAACGGCATCGAGTACGCCATGATGCAGGCCTACGCCGAGGGCTGGGAGCTGCTGGAGAAGGTCGACTCCGTGGACAACGTCCGCGAGGTCTTCCGCTCCTGGCAGGAGGGCACCGTCATCCGCTCCTGGCTCCTGGACCTGGCCGTCAACGCCCTCGACGAGGACCACCACCTGGAGAAGCTGCGCGGGTACGCGGAGGACTCCGGCGAGGGCCGCTGGACCGTGGAGGCGGCCATCGACAACGCCGTGCCGCTGCCCGCGATCACGGCCTCCCTCTTCACGCGGTTCGCGTCCCGGCAGGACGACTCGCCGCAGATGAAGATGATCGCCGCGCTGCGCAACCAGTTCGGCGGGCACGCGGTGGAGTCCGCCAAGAAGTAGGCGGCGCACGAAGCACGTTGACGTGACCGGCCGGTTCGGGTCAGAGTCCCTCCCTGATGGAGATCAACGACCTGACACCGGCCGAGTCGCGTCTGTGGCGCGCGTTCGCCTCGGGCACCGACGTGGACTTTCGCACCGCTGACTCCTCCGCCGCGGACCTCGACGACCCCGCCGGGGGCGGTACCTGGGGGCCGGAACGGTCCGTGCGCGCGAGCGTGCTGCGTTCCCTGCTCCTGGACGGCCCCCGGGAGGAGGGCCGGGTCGCGGCGCTCAGCCTGGCCGGCGCCCGGGTCACCGGACGGCTGGATCTTCAGTACGCGACGGTCGACCATCCCGTGCGGCTGCGGCACTGCCACTTCGACGAGGCACCGAGGTTCTACGGGGCCCGGCTGCGCGAGCTGAACCTGAGCGAGTCCGTGCTGCCCGGGCTGATCTCGCACGCGGTCCGGGTGGAGGGCGTGCTGCGGCTGACCCGGGCCCGGTTCGGCGGAATGGTGCGGCTCGCGGGTGCGGAGGTTACCGGCAGCCTGTACCTGGAGAGCACCCGCATCGAGGCGCCGGACACCGAGGGGCCGGTGCTCCAGCTGAACCAGGCGGTACTCGGCGCCGACCTGTGGGCGCCGGGGCTGCGCGCGGGCGGCGAGGTCCGGCTCACCGGCGCCCGGGTGACCGGCACGGTCAATCTCAACGACGCGGTGCTGACCCGGCCGGGCGGCACCGCCGTCCACGCCGAGACGCTCGCGGCCGAGGCCGACGTGCTGATGCGGCGCGCGGACGTCCGGGGCCGCCTGGAGCTGCGCGGCGCCCGGATACCCGGCCGGCTGGACCTGTCGCACGCCCGGCTGGACAACGCCGGGGACACCGCGCTGCGCGCGAGCAGTTGCGTGATCGGCGAACTCTGGCTGCGGGAGGGCCCGGTGGTGCGGGGCGCGCTGAATCTGCGCCGCGCCCAGGTGGACGTGCTGTTCCTGCAACCGGAGGTGGTGCCGGACTGGGTCCAGCTCAACGACCTCACCTACACCTCGCTCATCCCGCACGAGCCCGCCGAGCGGCGGCTGCCGATGCTGGAGAAGGGCGACAGCTATCTCCCCTTCACCTATGAGCAGTTGACCGCCGCCTACCGGCGGATCGGCGACGACGACGCGGCCCGCCTCGTGCAGCTCGCCAAGCAGCGGCGGCGCCGGCGCACCCTGCCCTGGTACGGGCGCCTGTGGGGGCACCTCCAGGACATCGCGGTCGGGTACGGCTTCCGTCCGCTGCGCGCGGGCGGCTGGCTGCTGTCGCTGCTGGCGGTCGGCTCGGTCGCGTACGGGCTGCATCATCCGCCGCCGCTCAAGCCGGCGGAGGCGCCCGGCTTCAACCCGGTCTTCTACACCCTCGACCTGCTGCTGCCGGTGATCTCCTTCGGTCAGGAGAACGCGTTCGCGCCGAAGGGCGGGTACCAGACGCTCTCCTACGTCCTGATCATCACCGGCTGGATCCTGGCCACGACGGTGATCACCGGCCTGACCCGCACGGTCAGCCGCCAGTGAGGATCTTCGTGCCGGGGCCGGGCGTTCCGGGGAGGCGTGAACGGGGTATGCCGGACGCGTCCCGGACGAACGATCAAGGAGAACGATGGCGATGCCAACCCTGCGGCAGGAGGTCGACGCGGGTGCGGCCGGGCTGGACCCCGCGGCACTGGACCGGCTCGACCTGCACTTCGCCCGGCAGGTCGACGAGGGCCGGCTGCCCGGGTTCCTGGTGGCCGTCGCGCGCGGCGGCCGCGTCGCCCATCTGACGGTGCACGGACTGCGGGACGTGGCGGCGGGGCTCCCGGTGACGGCCGACACGCTGTGGCGGATCTACTCCATGACCAAGCCGGTCACGTCCGTGGCCGTGCTGACCCTGGTGGAGGAGGGCCGGCTGGCGCTGGAGGACCCCGTGGACCGGTATCTGCCGGCCTTCGCCGAACCGCGGGTGTACGTCGAGGGGAGCGGGGACGAGGTCGTCACCCGGCCGGCCGCCGGTCCGGTGCGCGTCCGGCACCTGATGACCCACACCGCGGGGCTGACGTTCGGCTTCTACCGCACCCATCCCGTCGACGCGCTGTACCGGGCGGCCGGGGTGGAGTCCTCGGTGCTGCCGGGCTCGGACCTGGCCGAGACGGTCGACCTGTACGCGAGCCTGCCCCTCCAGTTCGAACCGGGCACCGAGTGGAACTACTCGGTGGCCAGCAACGTACTGGGGCGGCTGGTCGAGGTGGTGTCCGGGCAGCCCCTCGACGTGTTCTGCGCCGAGCGGATCTTCGGACCGCTGGGCATGACGGACACCGGCTTCCACGTCACCGACGCGCAGGCGGGCCGCCTGGCCGAGCTGTACGGCGAGACGGAGGACGGCGGCATCACCCCGGTCCCCGGGCTGCCGCTGCGGGGCCGGCCGCGGTTCCTGTCGGGCAGCGGCGGCCTGGTTTCGTCCGCGTACGACGTGCACCGCTTCGCGGAACTGCTGCGCCGCCGCGGGGAACTCGACGGTGTCCGGCTGCTCGCCCCGGCGACGGTGGACCTGATGACCCGCAACCACCTCCCGGGCGGCGCCGACCTGCGTTCCTTCGGCAGCCGCCCGGCGCACGACGAGCCCGGCAACGACGGTGTCGGCTTCGGCCTCGGCGTCTCGGTGGTGACCGACCCGAGCCGCACCCGGTCGCCCTCCGGGCTCGGCACGTACGGCTGGAGCGGGGTGGCCACGACCACCTTCTGGGTCGACCCGGGCCGCGAACTGACGGTGCAGTTCATGACCCAGGTGCGGCCGAGGGCCTCGCACACGGTCTACCCGGACCTGAAGCGGCTGGTGCACGACGCCGTCGCGGACTGATCCCGGACCTGCCCGGCCCGGCGCCTCGCGCTCAGGAGGACACGTGCGCCATGGCGTCCAGGTGGGGCAGGTGGTGGTCGAGCCGTTCCCGCTTGGTGCGCAGATAGCTGATGTTCGACTCGCACGGCGGTATCAGCAGCGGCACCTGCTCGGCGACCTCGATGCCGTGCCGCACCAACGCCTCCCGCTTGCGAGGGTTGTTGGACATCAGCCGCACCGACCGCACGCCGAGGTCGTCGAGGATGCGGGCGGCGACGCCGTAGTCCCGGGCGTCCACCGGCAGGCCGAGGGCGAGGTTCGCCTCGACCGTGTCCAGGCCCTCCGCCTGCAACGCCATCGCGCGCAGCTTGGCGAGCAGACCGATGCCGCGCCCCTCGTGGCCGCGCAGATAGACCACGACCCCGCTGCCCGCGTCGGCCACCTGCCGCAGCGCGGAGGCGAGTTGGGCGCCGCACTCGCAGTGCCGGGAGCCGAAGGCGTCGCCGGTCAGGCACTCCGAGTGGAGCCGGGTGAGCACGCCCTCGGCGCCCGGGTCGCCGTGGACGAGGGCCACTTGCTCGTCGCCGCGTTCGTGGTCGAGATAGCCGTAGGCCCGGAATTTCCCGTAGACGGTGGGCAGCGGTGTCACCACGATCCGCTCCACGTCCGTACGCTGGGATGCTTTCTTGCCGAGTACACCGATTTTTTCTGTCATGATTTTCGCGTTCCTCAACAGATTGCTCAACCGAGATGAAAGGCCGTGCGGAAATGGATGTTTCACTGGTGCCGGCGGACACGAGCGAAGACGTGCGCGCACGCGGCGCCAAGGTCGCGGTGCTGCCGGTCGGGAGTTACGAGCAGCACGGCCCGTACCTTCCGCTGGCGACCGACACCCTCGTCGCGTGCGCCGTCGCCCGCGAGTTGGCCGGCGCGTATCCGGTGCGGCTGCTGCCGCCGGTGACGATCGGCTGCTCGCACGAGCACGCGGACTGGCCCGGGACCGTCAGCGTCTCCGCCGTGACCCTGCACGCGATGGTGCGGGACATAGCGGACTCGCTGCGCCGTTCCGGTGTCGAGGCCCTGGTCGTGGTCAACGGACACGGCGGCAACTACGTCCTGGGCAATCTCGTCCAGGAGTCCTCCGCGCGCGGTGAGCGGACGGCGCTGTTCCCGGCCGCGGAGGACTGGGAGGCGGCGCGGCAGCGGGCGGGGGTGGCCACCTCGCTGCTCACCGACATGCACGCGGGGGAAATCGAGACCTCCATTCTTCTGCACGCGCACCCCGAATTGGTCCGGCCCGGTTACGAGGCCGCCGATTTCGTCGCGGACGACCGGCGCCATCTGCTCTCCCTCGGTATGTCCGCCTATACCGCTTCCGGTGTCATCGGGCGTCCTTCACTGGGCTCGGCGGAAAAGGGGAAGGAACTGCTGGCGGGCCTCGCGGATTCCTTCGCGGAATGCTTCGCGCTGCTGACGGCGGTGAAGGCCACCGTGTCCGAGGGCTCGGGCAGCTCTGGCGGCGCGGGCGGCTCGGGCGGCTCCGCAGTCGAGCGCGGGTAGCGCACGGCGCGTCGGCGGGCGACGAGGACGACGGCACCGGGCAGGCTCGCCACCAGACTGAGCACGCCGTACACCACCGCCGTGCCCATCCCGGTGCCCGCGCCCAGCCCCGCCGCGCCGAACGCCCAGGCGGTGACGCCCTCCCTGGGGCCCCAGCCGCCGACGTTCAGCGGCAGTCCCATGGCGAGCAGCGCCAGCACGGCCAGCGGGGTGAGCGCGGCGACGGAGGCGGCGCTGCCGGCGACCCGGGCGGCGAGCACGAACATCGTGAGGTGCCCGGCGAGCACGACGCCGGAGGAGAGCGCGACCCCCGGCAGGTTCCGCCGGGACAGCAGCCCGGCCCGTGCCGCAGCCAGCGTCGCCCGCAGGGCCCGTCCCCGGCGTGCGGGCGTCGGGCGTGCGGGCGTCCGGTTCATGCGCAGGGCGAGGACGACGGCGAGTGCTCCGGCCAGGGCGAGGGCCGCGGGCGGGGCGACCCGCCGGGCCCCGTCGAGCACCGGGGACGGCATGGTGAGCAGTACGGCGGCCCCGACCCCAATCAACGCCAGCTGCCCCGCGACCCGTTCGAGGACCACGGCCCGCACGCCGCGCCCGAGGTCCCCGGCGCTCCGCCCGTGCCGCACCGCGCGGTGCACGTCACCGAGGACACCGCCAGGCAGGGCGGCGTTGAGGAACAGAGCGCGGTAGTAGTCGGCGACGGCCGCCGCGAACGGCAACCGGATGCGCAGGCCCCGGGCCACCAGGGCCCAGCGCCAGGCGCTGAATACGGTGGTGACCAGCCCGATCCCGAGGGCCGCCAGCACCGTGGACCCGTCGATCCGGCTGAGCCCGTCCAGGAGGGCGCCGGTCCCCAGCCGCCACAGGAGCACGGCGAGGACGGCGGTGCCGGCGAGCGTGCCGAGGTGGGTGCGCAGGGCGCGGCGGCGGGGAGTCCGGGCGCCGACGGGAGGGTCCGGGCGCGGCGGCGTCGGCAGGGCCCGCGCCGGTACGGCCGGTGCCGTCGGCAGTGTCGGTGCGCTCACGGGGCCCCGCCCGTCGGCCGGCACAGCGCCAGCAGGTCGGTGTGGTGGACGACCACGCGCAACTCCCCTGCCGCGCAGGCCGCGAGGCGCTCGTCCAGGTACCGGTCGGCCCGCTCCCGCAGTTCCGGGCGCTGTTCCACGGCCGCACCGACCCAGCCCCGCAGCCACTGGGCGGTGAGCCCGGCCTCGCCGGGACCGAGCCGCCAAGGGCTGGGCTGCGTCCGTACGGTGGCGCCGTGCCCGGCGAAGACCTCGGCCGCCGCCTCGACCGCGTCCGGCCCGAGCATGCCGGTGCGCCGCTGGTGGTCGTTGAACGCCTCGGTGATCTCGGCGTCCAGCGGGTGTGCCGGGGCGAGGTCGACACGTCCGGCGACGGAGAGGGTCAGCAACGCCGGGCAACCGGCGGCGGCACAGGCGGCGGCGAGGGTGCCGACCTCCTCGGCGGTGAGGACGTCGAGCAGCGCGGACGCCGTCACCAGCGCGGCGCCGGCCAGGGCGTCCGGGGTGAGGCGGGCGAGGTCCCCGCGCCGCGTCTCGACGGTGACTGGGCTGCCGTCGGCGGCGGTGCGCGGGGCGGCGGCGGCCGCGAAGTGCAGCAGGTAGGGGTCCCGGTCGTGCAGCACCCAGTGCTGGGCGCCGTCCAGCAGCGGGGCGAGCCAGCGCCCCATCGACCCGGTACCGCAGCCCACGTCGTGCACCACCAGCCCGTCCACCCGCCCCGGCAGTTCGGCGAGCCGGTCCCGCAACGGGCCGAGCAGGCCGTGCGCGCGGGCGGCGGCATCGACGGGCTCCCGCAGCCGCAGCCACTCGGGGGCGTAGCGCGGGGGGTCGTCGGGGTACTCGCGGTCCGGGACTCCGCGCAGGCGGACGGTGGCCCCCTCGGTGCCGGGCCGCCCGTGACCGTCGCGCCGCGCCGCCGTACGACCGTCCGCAAGCGGTCGAACAGTAGACGGCTCGGCCAGGGCCTCCGTCCACAGGGCGGGATCGTCCGCCGGCCGCGCGGCGCGGTGACCGGCGCCGCCCACGGGCCGTTCGGTGCGCCGATCCGCCCGATCCTCACCCGACCCATCGCCGACGCCGGGAGCGGGCCACTCGACAGGGTCTGGGGCGGCACGGCGGGCCGGGCTCGCAGCGGGGACAGCGGTGTCGGGGGCGTCCTGGGGGCCCGGCTGGGCCGGGATGGCGCCCGGTGCGGGGGGCTTCCTCTGGCTCATGCCGTCCTCCCCGGTTCGCCCGGCAGTCGGCGCAGTACGTCGGCCAGGCTCCGGGCCGTGCTCGCCCAGCCGTTCAGGGCGGCACGGCGACCGCGGGCGGCGGCCTTCAGCTGGCGGCGCACCTCCGTCTCGCCGAACCAGCCGCGGAGTTCGGCGGCGAGCGCGAGGGGGTCCTCCGGCGGGACGAGGATGCCGGGTACTCCGCCGTCGGGTGCGCGGCCGACCGCCTCCGGGAGGCCGCCGACGTCCGTCGCCAGCACGGGGATGCCGCGCGCGAGGGCCTCGGTCACCGCCATGCCGTACGTCTCGGCGTAGGAGTTGAGGACCATCAGGTCGGCGGAGGCGTAGGTGGCGTCCAGGTCGGCTCCGGCCCGCGGGCCGGCGAGCACCAGCCGTTCCTCCAGGCCGTGCCGTGCGATCAGCGTCCGCAGGCGGTCGACGTACTCCGGGTCCTGTCCGAGCCCGCCGACGCACACACAGCTCCACGGCAGGTCGGCCACGGCCGCCAGGGCCTCCACCAGCCGGTGCTGGCCCTTGCGGGGCGTGACCGCGGCGACGCACACCAGCCGGGAGACGCCGTCGGTACCGGGTGCGAGGGGCGCGATGTCGGCGCCGGGGGCGGCGACGTGGACCCGGGCCGGATCGAGGCCGTGGTGGGAGACGAGGCGTCGCACCGCCCAGTCGCTGGTGGCGACGACGGCCGGCACGGCACGCAGCACCGTGCGCTCGCGGGCGTCCAGTTCGGCGGCCACCGCGGGGTCGAGGCCGGTCTCGTCGCCGAGCGGGAGGTGGACGAGGACGGCCATGCGCAGCCGTTCGGCCTCCGGGACGACGATCTCCGGCACCCCGCAGGCGACCAGACCGTCGAGGAGGACGACCGCGCCGTCCGGCAACCCCCGCAGTACACAGGCGAGTTCGGCGCGGGCCGCGTCGTCCGGCCGGGGCCAGTCGCCGGGCACGGGCAGCCCCCGTACCCGCCAGCCGAAGCCGGGCAGGTCGAGCCGCACCCGCCGGTCGTAGGCGTTGCCGCCACTCGGCGCGGCCGGGTCGTCGACCCCGCCCGGCATGACGAAGTGCACGGAGCGCAGGGACATGGGGACGATCCCCCCGTTCCTCGGCGGAGCCGGAGCCGGGACCGGGGCCGAAACAGACCCGGTCAGCTGGGCGGGGACGTAGGCCAGCCGCGTCCGACCCGCGGGCGATCCGGTCGCCGCTTCCACGGACGTGCCGGTCACAGCGCACGCTCGTAACTGGCCCAGGCGACATGCGACTCGTGCAGCGTGACGGTGAGCCCGGTCAGGCCTCTGGCCCCCTCGCCGAGCGCCCCCTTGTGCACGCGCTCGGCGAGCCGGTCGGCGATGACCTTGGCCAGGAACTCCGTGGAGGTGTTGAGACCGGCGAAGTCGGGTTCGTTGTCGAGGTTGCGGTAGTTCAGTGCGCCCACGACGGCACCCAGCTCCTGGGTGGCCAGGCCGATGTCGACGACGATGTTGTCCTCGTCCAGCTGCTCGCGCCGGAAGGTGGCGTCCACCAGGAACGTCGCCCCGTGCAGGCGTTGCGCGGGCCCGAAGACGTCGCCGCGGAAGCTGTGGGCGATCATGATGTGATCGCGGACGGTGATGCTGAACAACGGACGACCCTCCAGGTGTGGCGCGTCTGATCCCCCGCCGGTCGCTGCGCGGGGTGCCGTCTATTACGGCTGGATGCCTTCCCCTGTTCAGTGGGCCGTACGTCTTTCCGCAAGGTCAGGCGCCCGGGTCGGTGCCGGTCCCGCTCTCCTCCCGGTCGTAACGGATCCGGTGGCACAGTGCGGGGATCTCACCGGAGGCCAACCGCGGCATCACGTCCGGCAGTTCGGCGAACGCGGACTCGCCGGTGACGAGCGCGTCCAGCGCCGGGTCGGCGAGCAGTTCGAGGGCGAGGGCGAGCCGGTCGGCGTAGCCGCGGGTGGCCGCGCGGGCCGGGGAGACGGTGCCGACCTGGCTGCCGCGCAGGGTCAGCCGCCGGGAGTGGAAGGCCTCGCCGAGCGGCAGGGCGACGCGCCGGTCGCCGTACCAGCTCAGTTCGACGACGGTGCCCTCGGGGCGCAGCAGCTCCAGTGAGCGGGCGAGTCCGGCTTCCGTCGCACTGGCGTGCACGACGAGATCGCGGTCGCCGACGGCGTCGCCCGGGGTGGCGAAGCCGACGCCAAGCGCCTCGGCGACCTTCGCCCGGGCCGGGTCGGCGTCGACCAACTCCACGCGGACGCCCGGGAAACGGGCCAGCAGGGCGGCGACCGAGCAGCCGACCATGCCACCGCCGACCACGGTGACCCGGTCGCCGACCAGCGGCGCCGCGTCCCACAGGGCGTTGACGGCGGTCTCGACGGTGCCGGCGAGCACGGCCCGCCCGGCGGGGACCTCCGCGGGCACGGGGGTGACGGCGGCGGCCGGGACGACGTACCGCGTCTGGTGCGGGTGGAGACAGAACACGGTGCGCCCGACGAGACGCCCGGGCCCCTCCTCCACCACACCGACGCTGAGGTAGCCGTACTTCACCGGCCCGGGGAAGTCGCCCTCCTGGAACGGCGCGCGCATGACCGTGTACTGGTTCCCGGGCACCCGGCCGTCGAAGACGAGGGTCTCGGTGCCGCGGCTGACGCCGCTGAAGAGCGTGCGCACCAGCACCTCGTCGGCGCCCGGTGCCGGCAGCTCCACCTCGCGGATCGCGCCCCGGCCCGGCGCTTCGAGCCAGAACGCACGTGCCCTGCGTGTCATCTCACGTCCTCCTGAACGATCGGGAAGCCACTCACGTACCGAGGGATGCACGAGCCGCGCACAAGGTAGCGGCGTTGATCGACTCTGTCACACGGCCGGAGGACGTTCGGTGGCCCTGAACAACACGTACGACGGGTGCGAGGCGTATGACGTCGGTGCCGCGAGGTCCGTACAGCAGGAGACGGCGGTGGGGGCCGGCGCGCAGGTCCTGCTGCTGGCGCTGCTCGGTACCGCGATCGGCATGGACACGGCGGGCTGGCTGACCGGCCTGGTGTTCGCGTTCGCGAGCTGGGCGGTGCTCTCCCGGGCCCTGCACCGCTCCCGGCTGCCGGCGTTCGGCCCGGCCAACCGGGTCACCCTCGGCCGGGCCACCCTGGTCGGCGGGGTCACCGCCCTGGTCGCCGACTCCTTCCGCAGCGCGCCGCCGGTCTCCCTCCTCGTCGGGCTGACGGCCGTGGCCCTGGTCCTGGACGGCGTGGACGGCAAGGTCGCCCGCCGCACCGGCACGTCCAGCCCGCTGGGTGCGCGCTTCGACATGGAGGTCGACGCGTTCCTGATCCTGGTGCTCAGCGTGTACGTCGCGATGGACCTGGGCCCGTGGGTGCTGCTGATCGGCGGCATGCGGTACGTGTTCGTGGCGGCGGCCCGGGTGTGGCCGTGGCTGACCGCCGCGCTGCCGCCGAGCACGGCCCGCAAGACGGTGGCCGCGTTGCAGGGCGTCCTGCTGCTCCTGGCGGGCGCGGAGCTGCTGCCGCGCGCGGTGAACGCCGGGGTGGTGGCGGTGGCGCTGGGCCTGCTGGTGTGGTCGTTCGGGCGGGACGTGCGGTGGCTGTGGCGCCGGTCGCGGGTTCCCGCGGCACGGGTCGCGGCGCCGCGGGAGCTCGTGGCCCGGTGAGGTCCGGCGGCGGCCAGGGCTCCCCCGTGCCGCTGCCCGTACGCGTCAGCCGCGCCGGGGCAGCAGCCACACCGCGCCCAGCGGTACGGCGGCCAGCACCAGCCACGGCACCGCGACCGGCAGCCCGGTGTCCATCAGCAGGCCGGTCGCGGAGCTGCCGGCCAGCACGACGAGCCCGGAGACCGAGGACAGCGCCCCGGTGTACAGCCCGAGCCGCCCGTCCTCGGCGAGGTCCGGCACCCAGGCGCGGGCGACGGGTGCGACGAGCATCTGCCCGAGGGTGAGCAGGACGACGAACCCGGCGGCGGGCACCAGCCCACCCGTCCCCGTCCACCCCGCGGGCCGCGCGAGGCCGACCACGGCGAACCCGACGGCGATGAGCACCAGCCCCGCCACCATCGACCGGCGCGGCGCCAGCCGCTCCCCCGCCCACCGGGTCACCGGCAACTGCGCGGTCACCACCAGCAGCGACGACAGCGCGAACAGCCAGGCCAGCGGCGCCTGCGAACCGGCGACCCGCTCCACCTCGGCGGGCAGGGCCAGGTAGAGCTGGTTGTAGGCGAGCAGGTAGGCGCCGTAGGCGCAACACAGGGCGAGGAAGCGCCGGTTGCGCAGCACGAGCCGCGCCCCGCCCTTCATCCGGACCCGGTCCCGCCCGGGTACACGCTGCGGCAGCAGCCACGCGTGCCCGCCGAGGACCAGTACGAAGACCCCGGCCCCGGCGAGGCAGGCGGTACGGAAGTCGACGGCGAGCAGCAGCGCCCCCAGCAGCGGCCCGACGAAGGCACCGGCCTGCCCGGCGACGGTGAACAGCGCGAGCACCCGCGTCCGGTCCCCGCCCCCTTCCGCCTCCCGTACGACGGCCTGCCGGGCGACCTCGGACTCGACGGCCGGCGAGAAGAGCGCGGCGGCGAACCCGATCAGCAGTACGGCACCGACGACGGCCCAGGTCCGCTCGGCGAACCCGAGCCAGACGAACCCGGCGATCCGCAGCACGCACCCGGCGAGCACGACGGGCCGGATGCCGTAGCGGTCGGTGAGCGCCCCGCCGACCACGAACAGCCCCTGCTGGCTGAAGGTCCGCAGCCCGAGCACGAACCCGACCAGCCACCCCGCCATGCCGACGGACTGCCCCAGGTGCTCGGCGAGGAAGGGCAGCACGGCGAAGAAGCCGATGTTGAAGGCGAGTTGGGTGAGGATGAGCAGCCGGAGCAGCGGGGAGAGTGAGGCGAGCGGGGCGGTACGGCGGCCGGACGCCCGCGCGGATCGCCCGGTGGAGGCGGGTGCGGAGGCCATGTCACCGGGCTCCGGCCGGTTCCGTCTCCGCCGCCGGGACGGACCGCCGCTCGGCCTCGTTGCCCTTCTCGGCCCCGCCGACGGTCCGTGCGGGGCGTCGCCGGGCCGGTCGGCGTATGCCGCCCGCGGCGCTGACGGCCAGCGCGCCGAGCAGGGCGAGGACGGCGGCGGGGGCGAGGACGGCCCAGGGGGCGCGCTCGGCGTAGGGCTGGTTCTCGGCGAGGAGCAGGCCCCACTCGGGGGACGGCGGCTGGGCGCCGAGGCCGAGGAAGCCGAGTGAGGCGAGCGCGAGGGCGACGCCGGGCAGTCGCAGCAGGGCGTGCCTCAGGACCGGCGGCACCACGGCGGGCAGCAGTTCGTACCGCAGCAGTTGGACCCGTCCCGCGCCCAGCCCCTTGGTGGCGGTGAGGTGCAGCGTGGCGCGCTCCTGCCGCAGCAGGGAGGAGGTGTGCGCGGCGAGCGGCGCCCAGGCGACGGCGCCCACGGCGAACGCGGGGGTGGCCGCTCCGCTCCCGGCGACGGCGGTGACGAGCAGCGCGACGAGCACCGGCGGTACGGCGTTGACGGTGTCGACGAGCGGCCCGGAGACCCGGGGCACGAGCCCGAGCAGTACGCCCGCGAGCAGGGCGGCGGCGCTGATGACGGCGGCGAGGAGCAGGGTGTCCAGCGCCCCGTGGCCGACGCGGGCGAGCAGGTCGCGCCCGAGGGCGTCGGTGCCGAAGGGGTGGTCGGGGGAGGGTGCCCGCAGCCGCTGCCCCGTGTCGAGGGCGAGCGGGTCACGGGCCAGCCCGCACCCGACGACGGCGAGCAGGAGGGCGCCGTAGAGCAGGGGCAGCAGCCCGCCGGCGGGCACAGTGGGACGGTGCAGCGAGGACAGGGCGCCGTCGCGCAGCGCGGGCCCGGTGAGCAGCCGGGCGGCGACGCGGGTGGCGCCGGTCGCGAGCGCGGCGAGCAGGAGCAGGGCGAGGGTGCCGGCCTGGAGGACGGGGAGGTCCTGCGCGAGGGCGGCCTGAAGGGTGGTGCGTCCGAGCCCTGGGATGTCGAAGACCTGCTCGACGGCGACGGCCCCGCCGGTCAGCCCGACGACGAACAGGCCGAGGTTGGGCAGCAGCGCGGGCACGCACCGCCGTACGGCCTGGCGGGCGATGGACCGGCCGGTCAGCCCGCGGGCCGCGGCGGCCAGCGCCCAGGGCTCGCCGAAGGCGCCGGGCAGCAGATCGTCGAGCAGCCGCCCGAGCACGGCCCCCGCGGGCAGCCCGAGGGCGAGCGCGGGCAGCACGGTCCACTGCGGCCCGTACCAGCCCAGCGCGGGCAGCCATCCCAGCTGCACCCCGACGACGGTGGCGAGCACGGAGGCGACGAGGAACTCGGGCAGCGAGGCGAGGACGGCGGACCCGCTCCCGCCCGCGCGCCGCCCACCGAGCCGCCGCCGGGCGCCCAGCCGCAGGGTGCGCGCGCAGATCGCCCCGGCGGTGAGGACGGCGACGAGCAGCGCGACACCCATGAGCAGCAGCGAGGCACCGAGCGCGCGGAGCACGTCGGGCAGTACGTCGGTCCCGGAGATCCACGACCGCCCGGCGTCCCCGCGCACGAGTCCGCCCAGCCAGCCGGTGAGCACGTGCGCGGGCCCGCCGTCGATCCCGAGCTGCCGCCGGATGGCGGCGAGCACTTCGGGCGTGGGCTCGCGCTCGGCGGACCGTGCCTTGAGGACGGTGTACGCGGGGTCGGTGCGGGTGAGCCAGGGCAGCAGCCCGATCCCGCACACGAGCCCGGCCGCGAGCAGGACCCGCCACACCAGGGTGGCCACGCGCTGCCGCACGGTTCAGCGCCGGGTGCCGGTGCCGACGAGGGTGCGCTCGTACGGGTCGAGGATCACGCCCCGCACGGAGTCGGCGACGCCGGTGATGATGCGCTGGTGCACGAGCGGTACGACGGCGTCGCTGCCGAGGATGCGGGCCTCGGCGGCCATGGCGGCGTCCTGTCGCTTCGCGGTGTCGGCGATCTTCTCGGCGTCGGCGACGGCGCGGTCGACGCCCTTGTCGCAGAGCTGGGCGATGTTGAAGCCGCCGTCGCAGGTGTAGTCGCCGGCGAGGACGGCGACCGGGTCACCGGTGTCGAGGAGCGTGTTCCGGGCGAGCACGAAGGCGTCGAACTTCCCGTCGAGGGCGTCGCCTTCGAGCCGCGAGTACTCCCGCACGGTGAGCTTGACCGTGAACCCGGCCTTCTCCAGCTGCTGCTTGACCACCTGGGCGACCTCGGGCAGCTCGGGCCGGTTGTCGTAGGTGGCGAGGGTGAGGGTGGCGCCGTCGGCCTTCTTGGCCGCCGCCCGCCCGACCGGCTCGCTCCGCTTCCCTTCCGCCCAGGTGACGGCGGGCCCGTAGACACCGGCACCGGGGTCGGCGTACCCCTCGTACACGTCCTTGGCGAACACGGAGGTGTCGAGGGCCTCCCGGGCGGCGGCCCGCAGCCCGGGGTCCTCGAAGGGACCGGAGGAGGCGTTGAGGAGCAGGCTGGTGGTCCGGGTGGTGGCGGTGTCGCGCCGCGTGTCCTTGTCGAGCGACGCCGCCTGGGCGACCGGAACGGCCTCGGCGATGTCGAGTTCCCCGGTCCGCAGGGCGTTGGCACGGGCGGTGCCGTCGGCGATGAAGCGCGCGTCGATACCGGCGGCCTGCGCGCGACCGCCCCAGTAGTCGTCGAACCGGTCGAGGGAGGCGGAGGTGGCGCCGTTGACCTTGGTCAGCTCGAAGGGCCCGGTGGCGTGGCCGACGGGGTCGACGCGGTCGCTCGTGCCGTAGGCGTCCTTGGACAGGATGGCGAGGCTGGGGCTGGAGAGCCGCAGCGGCAGCACGGGGTCGGGCTCGGTCGTGGTGATCCGGACGACCCGCTCACCGCTCGCCTCGGCGCTGAGGTCGACACCGGCGAGGGCGGCGGGGGCGGGCTCGGCGTCGGTGGCGTGCGTGAGGGAGTCGGCGACGGAGGCAGGGGTCACCTCGCTGCCGTCCTGGAAGGTCGCGTCGCGGAGGGTGAACTCCCAGACCTTCTCCCCGTCCCTGCGCCAGGACGCGGCGAGCGCGGGGGCGGCGGAGCCGTTGGCGTCGAGGGCGGTGAGTCCCTCCGTGACCCCGAGGCGGCTCAGCAGGGTGGCGTCGGCGCCGTACGGGGACAGGTTCTCGGCGGGCGGGAAGGCGAGGGCGACGCGGAGCCGGGCACCGTCACCGCCCTTGCCGCCACCGGCTCCGGAGTCGTCACCGCCTCCGGAGGCGAAGCAGCTCGTGACGAGCGGGATCAACAGGAGCGGGGCGAGCAGCCGGGGGCGGCGGTGGGAGCGCATGGTCCTCGGATCGATCAGGTGCGGGGCGGGCGGGCGAGAGCGAACTGGAGACTACATGAAAACGATTTCCATGCCTACCTCACCCCAGGGGGACGTCGAAGTGCACGATCCCCTGCCCACCACCCGCGTCCTCCCGCTCGTCGTGCACCACCTTGGCCAACGACCGCCAGAAGGGCTCCGCCCCGGTGACGGCGGGGTCGGTGTGCAGGTAGACGGCCCGGTATCCCCCGTCGGCGACGGCGAACGCCAGCAACTCGTCGACAAGTCGACGCGCGAGCCCCCGCCGCCGATGCCCGGGCCGCACATACACCCGCCGCAACTGCGCGGTCACACCGGAGGGGTACCGCTCGGCGACATGCGCGGGGTTCGGCGGATGCGCGGGCCCCCGCGAGTCGAGCGCACCGGTGGCGACGACCTCCCCCTCCGCGTCCACCGCGACGAGGAGGGTGTGCCGGGCGGGGGTCAGATAGGCCCCGGCCAGATCGATGACATCGGCGTGCCAGCGCGGGACGTACCCGGTACCGAAGTCCCGGTAGACGGTGTCGAGCATGACGGCCCGGGCGGAGGGCAGGTCGGCGGGGGTCGCCGTCCGGATGGTGTAGTCACTGGTGCGCACTTGCACATCGTACGCATTAAGGGAATGTACTGCTCCACGCCCCCCGGCGGCCGCCGGCCTCATCCCGCATCCGTGCTCAGCCGCGTGGTTTCCGGATGCTGTCGATGATGCGGGTCCAGTTGTCGCTGCCGTGGCCGTGCTCGATGGCTTGCCGGTAGTGGGTCTGGACGGCTGTCGGGAGGGCGAGGTCGAGGCCGAGTGACGTGCTGGTGTCGACGATGTGGTCGGCCGTCGCGCCCATCATGGTGACCGTGCTGAGGTGGCCGGGGTGTTCGCCGGCGTCGAGCGCGGCGCCGGGGTGTTCCTCGCCCGCCCTCAGGATGGCGCCGATCGAGTCGGTGAAGGTGAGGAGCCGGGGCAGCGCCTCCGCGGCCTTCATGCCCGCGGTGCCCAGCATCGCGGTGGCGTGCATCAGGCCGGACAGGGTGGTGAGGAACACCGCGAGCTGGGCCTGGTACATCAGCTGGGCGAGGCCCGGGTCCCCGCCCAGGTGTTCGGGAGTGCCCAGCAGTTCCAGGGTGTCCCGGTGTCTTCGCAACAGGGCCTCGGGGCCGCTGTAGTAGATGTGGGCCGCGTCCGTGCCGACCATGGGCGCGGGGACCATGATGCCTCCGGTGAGGAACGCGGCGCCGTGGCGGGTGGCCCACGCCGCCGCCTCGCGGGTGCGGTCGGGGGTGTCGGAGCTGAGGTTGACCAGGGTGCGCCCGGCGAGCGCTTCGGTGGCGTCGTCGAGGATGTCGTACATCGCCTGGTAGTCGGTCAGGCTGAGCAGCACCAGTTCGCTCGCCTCGACGGCCTCGCGGGGTGTCTTCGCGTGCGTCGCTCCCGCGTCGACGACGCCGTCGGCGCGGCTCGCGGTGCGGTTCCAGACGGTGACCGGGTGGCCCGCGGCGAGGAGGGTGCGTACGACGGCCTGGCCCATCGGGCCCAGCCCGATGACGGAAACAGGGGTGTTGCGGCTGGTGGTGCGGTCCTTGTGTGCGTTCACCCCTTCATCCTCGGAGGGCGCCGGTAGTCTCGGAAGTACCCACTAATTACTGCGGTACTTACCATTTCGTAAGGGGCTGAGCGATGGCCAAGGCGGCGAGGTCCGGGCCGTACATCTGTGGCATCGACGCTGCGCTCGATGTCGTGAGCGGCAAGTGGAAGGGACTAATCCTCTGGGAGCTCGACGCCCATGGCGTACGCCGCTTCGCCGAGCTGCGGCGTGGACTGCCGGGCGTGAGCGAGAAGATGCTCACCCAGCATCTGCGGGAAATGGAGGCGGACGGGCTGGTGCACCGGGAGGTGTATGCCGAGGTGCCGCCGCGGGTGGAGTACTCCCTGACCGAGCACGGCCGCACACTCAATCAAGCCCTCGGACCGCTCGGTGTGTGGGGCACCGAGCGGATACGGCGCGAAGGGTGCGAGGCGGTCCAGGCAGCCGGGACCGCCCCAGGGTGAACGTGCGGCACGTGCATCTCAAGAGCGCAGCCAGGCCAGCCTCTCCTCGGCGGCCCGCAGACCGGGGTGTCCGGGGCCGTGCAGACGGCGGTAGTCGCGTACGCAGCGGTCGAGCAGTTCGGCGGCCTCCGCGTGGTGGCCGACGTCGATCAGGACGTTGGCGAGGTTGTCGCGGGTGGCGACCGTGACCGGGTGGTCGTCTCCGCGGAGTGCGACGTGTCTGCTCAGGATCGCGCGCAGGATGGGCACGGCTTCCTCGTAGCGCTCCTGGGCGTGCAGGACGGCCGCGAGATTGTTGCGCGCGGTGAAGGTGGTCTCGTGGTCCGGCCCCAACGTCGCTTCCGTCGCCCGTACGACGGCGCGGATGTGCTCTTCCGCCTCGGCATGGCGGTCCAGGCGGACCAGGACGGCGCCCAGGTTGCTGCGGGCCGCGATCGTGTGCTCGTCGTCGGGCCCGTAGCGGTCCTCCAGTCGGGACACGAGGGCGCGCAGGGCGCGCTCGGCCTCCTCGTGACGGCCGCACTTGAGCAGGGAGGCGGCGTGCTCGTTGGTGGCGGAGAGGACATCGGGGTGCTCGGGGCCGAGCTGCCGGATGCGGCGTTCCAGGACGTCCCTCACCAGCGGCTCCGCTTCGGGGGCCCGGCCGAGGTCCTCCAGGACCGCCGCGAGCCGGGTGGCGCTGCGCAGCGCGTCGGGGTGGTCGCGGCCGAGTGTCTCCGCCTGGGCGCGGAAGGTGTCGCGCCACGCCGTCTCGGCGAGGCTCAGCTGCCCGGTGGTGTGGAGCGCCTCGGCCAACTCGGCGGAGGCGCGCAGGGTTTCCTCGTGACGGTCGCCGAGCGTGGTCCACTGGGTGCGGGCCACATGCTGGTAGAGCTCGACGGCTTCTTCGCCCCGTCCGGGGATGGTCACCAGGACCTGGGCGAGTTCGCGTATGGCGGTGAGGGCGTCCGGGTGCTCGGAGCCCAGGGTGTTGATGGCGGACCGGGCCCGCATGGTGTGGAGCTCCTCCGCGGAGATCCTCACACGGGCGATCTCCTGCTCCGGCTGGCCCTCCGTGACCTCCGTGAAGGTGATGTGTCCCCCGGCCGGCCGCCGCGCGTTCCCGGGGCCGCCCGCGGGCGGCTGTGCGTTCGGGTCCGGCGGCGGCTGCGCGCCGACGCCCTCGCCGTCTTCCGCGGCTCGTCGCCGCCACCATCGGGCCATCGTGAACCGCCTCCTCGTAGCTGCCGGTGTTTCCTCGTAGCTGCCGGTGTCTCAGGCGCCCGCGTGCACGTGTGCCGCCCACAGGCTGGGGCTGGCGGCGAAGGTGGCGCGGCACCGGAGGACCGCCTGGTGCAGGGCGTGGGCCGTCCTCGTGTCGTCCAGTTCCGGACCGCCGCCGGCTCCTTCGGTGCACAGCTCCCGGTAGAGGAGGCGGGTGACGCGGACGGCCACCGCGTCGTGCACCGGCCAGAGTGTGCCGACGGCGTTGGCGTACCCCGCGAGCTGGAAGGCGGAGGTGATGTGGATGGACTCGTCGGCCAGTTCCCCGCCGCCCCGCGCCGTCTCGCACGCGGACATGACCGCGAGCCGTGCCGCCGGCAGTTCCAGGTGGGAGATCGCGCGGACCGTCAGGGGGCGGGTGGCGTGGTCGTGCACCAGGAGCCGGCCGTTGGAGGGGTCGGCGGGCTCGCTGACGCCGTGGCAGGCGAAGTGCACGCACGGATGACGGGGCAGGGCCTCCATCACTCGTTCGAAGGTGGCGTGCTCCTCGGACAGTACTTCGGTGGGCAGGAGTCCGCGCAGGACCTCCACCTCGCGCCGAGCGCCGCCGAGCGGCCGGGCACCGGGCGTGTCGGGAAGCGCCACGGCGAGCACCGCGCCGTGCGGGCGGGGGGCGGCGGCCCGGGCCCTGGCGTACCGGAGAGCGGTGACGGTCGGCGTGTAGGAGGAGACCACCCGGTCCAGTACCGTCCGTGGTTCCGGTGCGCCCGCCGTCGGGTCGGACGCCGGGTCGGGTTCGGGTCCGCCGTCCGGTACGGCGCCGGGGGCGTCGTCGTGGTGACCCGCCGCGTGCAGGGGCAGCGAGGCCAGTGCGCCGCCCGGTGACCACCACAAGCGCTGCCACTCACCGTCGGGCGTGGGCCCGCGCACCCCGAGTCGGCCGAGCACGGGTCCGGTGACGTGGTCCCACGTCCAGGCCAGCACCTCGCTGACGGTCTGCTGGGCCGCCCGGTCGCGGGCGGGGTCGGCCGCGTCGGCGAGCGCCCGCTCGAGGCGGTCCGCCTGTTCGCCGACGGCCTGCGGGGTGGCGTGCGGCAGGGGGACGAGGAGGACTTCGCCGGCCCGCAGCACCAAGGCGTCGCTGCGGAACTCGCTGACGTAGGCGAGCACCACCGGGCCCTGGTCGGCGCAGTCCAGCACCGCCTCCATGGTCGGTGGGCCGAGGAAGTCGGAGAAGCCGGGCCGGGTGCGGATCTCGGCGACCAGGTGCTCCAGCTCGACCGCGAGGGCGTGCCGCAGATCGGTGGTCCCGGACGTCCGCCCGCTCCGGGCAGCGTCCGCGCCGTCCGCGGCATCCGCAGCGTCCGCGGCCTCCAGCCCATCGAGCGCGTCGAGCCGTGTACGCAGGCGGGAGAAGCGGTCGGCGAGGGCCGGGTGGGCACCGCGCAGTCGTCCGAGCCCGTCGCGGGTGGCCATGGTCCGGCCCAGCAGGACGCCCCGGCCCTGTTCCAGCAGCAGCACCGCGTGCTCCGGCCGGCCGGCGTTGACGGCGCAGGCGGCGGCTTCGGCGGCCAGGCCCCGCACCCGGGACAGACCGCGTTCCTGGTCACCCCGGACCAGTCGGCCAGACGCGGCGAACGGCAGCAGCTCCAGGGCGAGTTCGTAACCCGGCAGGGCCTCCTCCCATCGGTGGCCGTCCCCGGCGGCGGCACCCCATTCCCAGGCCGCGAGGACCCGTTCGTAGGCGGGCAGGGACCTGGTTCCGGCAGCCTGCCGGTAGGCGTCCCCGGCGGCACGGAGTACTCCCGGGTCACCGTCCCGGTGATGCAGGGCGCGCAGTGCGTCGCCGTACGACTTCAGGTAGGTGCCGTGGGTCGCGGTGCCCTCGGCGACGGCCCATACGGCGCGGCCCAGTTCGCTGACGGCTTGTTCCAACTCGCCGGGTTCGCCGGTGGCGTGGTGCTTGGTGAGCCGGGCGGAGCCGAGGTTGGAGAGAAGCAGCGCGAGCAACGGGTCGCCGTAGGGCACCTGCCGGACAGCTTCCTCCAGCAGGCCGACCGCCTCGTCGAGGTCTGCCACGTCAGTGGTGGACGCGAACCGGCCCCGCAGGGCGTTGGCGAGATGGTTCAGCCGGTCGGCGCGCGGCTGACCGGCCGCGGGCACCAGTGCCAGTGCCTGGCGGGCGACCTCGATCGCCTCGTCGGCGGCCGTGGTGTCGCCGGTCGCGCCGTGCCAGCTTTGCAGGACCACCCCCAGATTGCCGAGTCGTCCGGCCTGGAGAACCTGGGGGTTCCGGGAGGCGTGGAGCGCTTCCCTGGCCAGCCGGGCGGCTTCCCGCAGGGAGGACAGATCGTCGGTCTGGAGGGCGCGCTCGCGCAGGGTGACGGCGAGGTTGGCCAGGGTCCCGGCGTACCCGTCCGTGCCGGGCTCCTCCTCGTCGAGGGCGGTGCGCAGGGTGGCGACGGCTTCGTCCAGCAGCGCCGCGTCACCGGTCCGCTGAGCCAGCCTGTGCAGGGTGTTCCCGAGGCTGTTCAGCCTCCTGGCGCGTTGCGGGGTGCCCGGACTGTAGTAGGGCAGCGCCTCGCGCAGCAACGCCGCGGACTCCTCAAGCAACGCCTGCTCGTCGGTGTCCTCGGCGGCCATGCGCAGGGCGACGCCGAGGCCGGCGAGCAGGTCGGCGCGCTCCGGGTGGCCTGGCGGGCATTCGGCCAGGGCCATGCGGTGGACCCGCAGCATCTCCTGCCGGTGGGCCTCCTCGGGAGAGTGCTCGTGCCGCTCGCGCAGGGCCTGGGTGAGGTTGCGCAGGACGAGCGGGCGGACCGGCCCACCCCGGGGAGCGGCTTCCAGCGCGGTGCTCCACAGGTCGAGGGCCTCCCCCAGGGCGCTGAGGTCTCCCTCGGACAGATACGCGTCGTGACGCATCGCCGCCAGGTTGCTCAGGTAACCGGGTCGGTCGTCCGACTCGGCCGGCAGCACGTGGACCGCGCGGCGTTGGGCGTCCGTCGCGCGCAGGAGATCCGTGAGTGCGGGGGCGGCGGAGTCCGGGGACTGGGGTTGTGGGGCGTGGGGTTCCTCCGGGGCCGTGGCGCGGTCGACGGTGATTTTGTGCCGCATGTGCAGCACCTCCGCGAGGGCGCCGAGTGACTGCGCCGCGGTCTCGGCCTCCTGAGGGAGGCGGGCGGCCCGGTCGAACGTGTCCACCGCTCGGTCGAGGTCGTCGGGCCGCCCGTACAGCTCGAACCTCTGTTGGTACGCGAGGCCCAGCAGCCGTACGTCCTGCGGGTGAACCGGTTCGCACGCCGCCCGTTCACGGCCCAGCTCGACCAGTGCCTCCACGTCGTCCGGGCGCCCCAGCAGTTGGTAACGAGTCTGGAAAGCGGCCATCAGGTTGGCGGCGGCCCGGGCGAGACCCCGTCCGGGCTCCGGCGCCGCCGTGGTGAGCAACTGCTGGTAGAGCGCGATCGCCTGGTCGAGGGCCTGCCGGTCACCCGTCCTGAGGTGGTGGGACAGCAGTCGGCCGGCGAGCGCTTCCTCGTCCCGTCCGTCCCCCGCCCGAGCCCGGCCCGCGTCGAACACGCCCACCCCCGGTGTCACACCGCCGGGCCGAGTTCTCTCGGCACTGCGCGGCCCATGCTCACGATAGCGAACGCGCCGCGGCTGCAACGGCGTACGGCGAACCGCCGTACGGGCGGCTGCCGACGGCCGACGTACAATCGCGGCCGACCGGCATCGGCGTCCGAGGGGGAACCGTGGAGATCGAGGCTGACGGCGGAAGCGGGCCGCGAGGCGGTCACGCCCGGTTGGAGCAGCTCTGCCTGCGGTTGACGGACGCGCCGGGATCGCTGGTGCTCGGAGAGCGGGGGCTGAGGCTCATCGAGTCCATCACCTCCGCACTGCGGGCGGGCCGGGCCCTCGAAGAACTCGACGACGCCTTCGACGAGTTGGAGGAGGAGTTGCTCGCGGCCGGGCACAGCGCCGGCCTGGGCTCCTATCGCACCACACCAACGCCGCTCACGCCCGGCTTCCAGCGGCTCCCGGTCGCCGGGCGGGCCCATTCGGCGCTGCACGTGCTCGCTTGCCCGCGGGGGCGCTGCGAGCGGGTGGAGGCACCGGACGACGACGGCCCGCATCCCGTCTGCCGGATCTTCGACCAGCCGCTGCGCACGGTGCCCCTCCGGTGACCAGCGGCTTCCTCAGCGCGTTGGGCGGCCGGCTCGCCGAACGGTGGCTGGCCGCGCTGGCCCTGCCCGGGCTGCTCTTCCTCTCCGCCGTCACCACGGCCATGGTGCTCGGTCACGGGCACTGGTCCGACCTCGATCGGCTGCGGGCCTGGCTCGACACGACGGCCGACTCCCCCGCGTCCCACAGCGCCGGGACCGTCGTCCTGGTGGCGGCGGGCGTGCTGGCCGGTGCCGCGGTGGCCGGGGCGGCCGCCCAGTCCCTGGGCACGGGCGTGGAGTTGCTCTGGTGCGCGGAGCCGCACGGGCCTGTGCTGCGGTACCTCGCCGACCGCCGGTCGCGCCGCTGGCGCGCGGCCGACGCGAGCTTCCGCTCGGCGCTGGTGGCGGCGGGCCGGGCGCGCATCGCGGGAGCGGACGACGCCGACCGGCTCGCCGACCTCGCGGAACGTCGGCACGCCGACCGCGACCGCATCGGCGCGGCACCGCCCCGTCACCCGTTCGGGACGGGCGACCGCTTGGCCGCACCGGCGCAACGGCTGTGGCGCGCCCACCGGTTGGATCTGGCGGCCGCCTGGCCTCACCTGTGGCTCCTGGCCTCCGACGGCACGCGTGCCGAACTGCAGGCCGCCCGAGCCAGGTTGACGGCGTCGGCGCGTCTGTGCGCCTGGGGGGTGGGGTATCTGGTGCTGGCCCTGTGGTGGTGGCCCGCGGCGCTGGCCGGGGTCGTCGCCGTCGCCGCGGGCGTGCGGCGCGGCCGCGCGGCCGCGGAGGCCTTCGCCGAACTCACCGAAGCCCTGGCCGACCTCCATGTACGCGACTTGGCGACCGCGCTGGGCATCGCGCACGAGGGGGTCGACGACCGGGTGCTCGGCGAACACCTCACGCGACTGCTGCGCAAGGAGACGCGAGCAGCGTAGGGCGGTCCTGGCGCCGTGGGCCTGCCGCCCGCGGTCGCCATCCCGGCCGGATCACGCGGGGCGCTTGTCGGTGTCCGCGGCCGCTCCCGAGGTACGGCCGGAGGAGGCGTCCTCCGCGCTGCGCTGCTGGGCGCGGTCCACCTCGGCCATGTGCTCCTCCGCCCACTCGCGGAGTGCGGCCAGCGGTTCCTCCAGGGAGAGGCCGAGCGGGGTGAGCCGGTAGTACACGCGCGGCGGGACGGTCGCCTCCACCCGGCGGCCGACCAAGCCGTCGTGGGCCAGTCCCTGGAGCGTGACCGACAGCATCTTCTGCGAGATGCCGGGCATCCTGCGCTGCAATTCCGCGAACCGCACCTCCTCCGGGGACGCCTCCGCCAGCACCTTGACGGCCATGGACGTCCACTTGGTCCCGATCCGGTCGAGCAGGCGGCGGGTGGGGCACTGCGGGTCGAACAGGTCTCCCCGGGCGCTGTCCGGGGATCGCGACGCTCTCGGCGTCGAGGGGGAGGTCACCTGTAGCTCACCACCTGTGGCAGAAGTGCGGTCTTGGCTCCCCCAGCCTAGTTACCTACCGTTTGGTTGTCACCATTGGTAACCGCATACGCGTACGCGTACGCTCCGAGTCAAGGGATTCCTGTGCCTGTACCTGCACCTGTACCTGCGCCAGCCACCTCGTATCGCTCCTCCGATCCCCGCCCCTCAGACGTCGAGCTTCGGCGCGTCGCGGTCAACGGCATCGAACTCAACGTGGCCCTGCACGGCGAGGGCCCCGCCGTGCTGCTGCTGCACGGCTTCCCGCACACCTGGCAGCTGTGGACCCGTGTCATGGGCCCCCTCGCCGAACACCACCGGGTGATCGCACCGGACATGCGAGGAGCGGGGGCCAGCACGCGTGCGGCGGACGGCTACGACGCCGGCACCCTCGCGACGGACGCCGAGGCCCTGCTGGACGTCCTCGGAGTGGGCTCGGCGGCCGTCGTGGGCATCGACGCCGGAACGCCCCCGGCGTTTCTGCTCGCCATGCGTCGGCCCGACCTCGTCCGGCGACTCGTGGTCATGGAGTCACTGCTGGGCGGGCTGCCGGGGGCCGAGGAGTTCCTGGCGCACGGGGCGCCCTGGTGGTTCGGTTTCCACGCGGTGCCCGGTCTCGCGGAGACGGTGCTGACCGGGCACGAGGACCGGTACGTCGACTGGTTCCTCGCCAACGGTTCGCTCGGGGAGGGCATCGATACCGCCGTCCGGGACGCCTTCGTCCGGGCCCACACCGGAACCGACGCCTTGCGCTGCGCCTTCTCCTCCTACCGCGCACTGCCCACGAGCAGCGAGCAGATCGGGGAGGCCGTCGCCGGCGGGCGGTTGACCGTCCCCACGATGGCCGTCGGCGCGCATCCGGTGGGCCGGGCCCTCGAACGGCAGCTGCGACCGGTCACCGATCACCTCGTCGGCCACGTGATCGAGGACTGCGGGCACATCATCCCGCTGCACCGTCCCGACGAGCTGCTCCGCCTCCTCGAACCGTTCCTCACCGCTCACCGGACCGGCTGACGGGGGTACTCCCCTCGGGCGTACCGATGATTTCCGGGCCGGCCGGTGGTCGTTACTGGCAAGACAGCAAGGAGATCCGCCATGTCCACGCAACGACCTGCCGCACCGCAGCCCACGACCGAGCTCGACCCCCGCTACAGCTCCGCACTCAATCCCCGTCCCGGCGCCGCGGACGTCACCGCCACCGAGTGGGCCGAGGCGCAGCGGCGTCTGGAGGCCGCCGAGATCTTCTGGGTGGCCACGGTGCGGCCCGGTGGCGGGCCGCACATCACGCCGGTGATCGCGGTGTGGCACGACGGTGTGCTGTATTTCTCCACCGGACCGGGCGAGCAGAAGGCCCGCAACCTCGCGCGGGATGCGCACTGCGCACTGATCACGGGCGGGAACTCGCTCACCGAGGGGTACGACCTCGTCGTCGAGGGCGTCGCGGAACCGGTCGGCGATCCGGCGGTGCTGGAGGAGGTGATCGCGGCCTTCGAGGCGAAGTACGGGGCACACATCACGTCGGCCGAGGGCACCTTCCACGGCATCGGGGACGCGATGCGGCGCGGCGACGACGTGCTGTTCGCGGTGGCCCCCGTCACCGCGTACGGGTTCGGCCGGGACGACGGGGTCTACAGCCACACGCGCTGGGGGTTCTGAACCGCCGCTCGGGCAGCGCGGGACGGTGCGGCCGCGCGGTCTACCCCCAGGTCCGATGGCAGAGTTCCGCGGTCTCCGAGGATGTGACCCTGTCCGCCCGGGCACACAGGTCCCGCATCTGCTCGGGCCCAGGCTGCGGCCGGGCCCGAGGTGCCTGCGGAGCGGGTCGCTGTGTCTTCGGGCGGGGCCGCACGCGAGGCTGCGCGGAACGCTGGGGAACAGCTGGGGCCGCACGGGGGGCGAGGCGGTCCGGCGGCGCTGCGGGGCGTGGCCGGCGCACAGGCGCCTGCGTGGGTGGCTCGGGCATCCGGTCGCTCTGGGGCGTGTGTCGCGGCCGATCGGGCTGGATCCGGACCAGGGTGGAACGTCCAGAGGGCGGCACCACCGGCACGGTGGGCGACGGCGAGGCCGGGCGGCGCGGGACAGGGGGAACGCGCACGCCCTGCGAGCGGCCGTCGGCCGGGAGCGAGGCGGGCGTCACCGTGGCGCAGCCCATGACGCTCAGCAGGATCACGACCAGGAACAGGAAAGTCTGCGGGCGAAGTGGCACCGGCCCACTGTGCGCCCACGCGGGCGTCGGTGGGCCACACCACGCGTCCGGTCACCACAAGGAGGGACCGGGCCCGAGCCGTGCTGACGGCCCCGGGCTGCGTCGACACCGACCCCTGGGCCGCTGACGTCGACGGAGGCGATCCCGGTCAGCGGTCCGTTGCCAGCACCCCCAGCAGCATCGGCAGGGACGCGTGCAGTTCCCGTTCCCAGTACGCCCAGCCGTGGGTTCCCGGGCCGTAGAAGTTGGTCGTGACGTGCCTCGCGCCGACGCGTTTCAGTTCCGCCGCGAGCGCGTGGTTCTGGCGGTTGAAGTCGGCCTCCAGGGCGCTCGTGGCGCCCGGTGGGTCGAGGGGGCCGGTGGTGCCGTCGCCGCAGGACAGGTAGACCGGGATCGACCTGAGTCGCTTGGCGAGGTGGAAGGGGTCGTGGGCCTGCCAGATCCGGCGTTGGGCGACCGGGTCGCCCCAGACGCGGAGCGGGTCGTTGTTCTGGCCGGCGAAGAAGCCCATGATGCGGTCGACCGACTCGTCGTTCAGGAGGGGGTGGGCGGAGCCGGAGAACGCCGCCGTCGCCTTGAACATCCCGGGGTGCCGGGCGGCGTACAGCAGGGCGCCCTGGCCGCCCATCGACAGGCCGGCGACGACGCGGTCGGAGCCCGCGCCCCAGTCGCGTTCCAGGAGGTGGCGCAGTTCCTTGGTGTGGAAGGTCTCCCATGCCGGGTCGCCGCCGTCGCCGTGGTTCCACCAGTCGCTGTACCAGCCGTTCCAGCCCGCCTCGGGCATCACGACCAGGACGTCGCGCAGGCTGTCCGTCTCCGCCACGTCCGTCCTGCTCGTCCACGACGTGTAGTCGCCGCAGCAGCCGTGCAGGAGCCAGAGGGTGGGCCAGTGCTGCCGGTGGCGCCGGTCGTGCGGGTTCCAGCCGTCGGGGGTGAGCAGGCGGACGTCGACCGTGCGGCCGCCCAGGGCGGTGGACCGTACCGACAGGTCGACCTGGCGGTCCGCGACCTGGGTGACGGCGACGACCTCCGCGCCGGGGCGGGTGGTCTCGCCCTGTCCGGCGGCCAGCGCCGGGGCGGTCGGTGTGAGGGTGGCCAGCAGTACGGCGAGGACGAGGAGGAGTCTCCCCCGCAGCGGGCTCAGGACGGTGGGCACGTTCGCGAACACGGCGGCTCCCTGGTTGGGTTGCTGTTCGTCGCGCGGTGGTGCGGTGGTCGTACGGCGGTCGGTGAGGGGTGCCCGGTCAGGTGCCGTTGCGGGGCGGCAGGACCAACAGGGCGTCGCCGACGGGGCGTTCGCCCGTGGCATCGGACGGGGAGTTGAGTACGGCGCCCTCGGCCACCATGGTCGTCGAGCCTCCGCCGTCCAGGTTGACCGCGTCGCGCAGGCCGAGTGATCTCGCGACCTCGGCGCTCTCGCCGATGCTGAGGCCGAGGGAGGCGGTGCTGCGTCCGTCGGCGGTGACGAGGACGGTGCGGCCCGCGGCGTCCACCCCGGCCAGGGTGCGCGGGTTGCGCTTGTGGACCCAGCCGTAGTACCAGCTCGGGTCGTCGGGGTGCACCATGCCGTCGGTGGCGGGGGTGACGTGGATGCGGCCGTCGCGGACCAGTTCCGGCCCGGCGTTGACGATGTCGGTGCGGGGGGACGGGGAGATCCGGCGACCGCGGGCGTCCAGCAGGGTCGCGTCGACGCGCAGGCGGGCGCCCACGCGGGCCAGGGCGGTCAGGTCGGCGACGCGTTCGCCCGTCGCCTGGACGGAGCCGCCGCCCGGCGGAATCGTTCCGCCGCGCGGTGAGCGCAGCCCCACGACCCGGTCGTGGGCGTCCAGGACCGCTTCCACGCCCTCTCCCCCGGGTGTGCGGCCGCCGTAGTCCGGGGTGAAGGCGACCAGTTCGTCGGGGTTGGTGCAGGTGACGTCGTGCAGCGGGCGCGAGGTCGGGGTGTCGCCCTCGGTGCCGCCGCAGTTCCTGATCAGGCCGGGGACGCGGTTGATGCCGTTGAGGGGGAGGGAGGAGGCGCGGCTGGTGATCCGGCCCTGCCAGGTGAGGCGGGTGATCTCCGTGCGGCGGCCGTCGTCGTGGAGGACGAGGCCGGGGCGCCCGGCGACCGGTTCGCTCAGCAGGCGTCCGTCGTAGACGCTCACTCCGGCGGGGTCGCCCGGTGCGCCCGCCTTGGGGTCGAGGACGAAGAATCCGGCGTTGACCGCGGCGGTCGCGGCGGCCGACGCCGAGAGCGCGCTGGTCGTCTCGCGTCTCTCCAGGTCCGGGCCGTACGACGCGTCCAGGGTGCCGCGGAACGTGCGCGGGTCGATGGTGAGTACGTCGACGTGCCACGGGCCGCGGTCCGTCGTCTCGCCGTCCCAGCCGGTGTAGACGGCCGATCCGGTGCGGCCGGCCGCTCTCAGGCGGGTGCGTTCGGCGGTCGCGGCGGTCTGCGAGGCGAAGTGTCCGACACGGACCCGCCAGCCGAGGGTGCCGCCCGGGTAGTCGGCCGTTGCGGGGGTCCTCACCTTCTCCACCCGGGCCTCGAAGCCGTCCTGCCGCAGTCCGGCGGCGAGTTCGTCGGCGCTCGCCCGGTCCTTGAGGGCCGTCGGCGGGGCGTCGGGGTCCGGGGAGCCGTCGCCGCCGGGGATGGACACCTCGACGGTCCAGTGGAGCGCCGGGGCGTCCGCATGGCCGCGCACGATGCGGGTGAGGGTGACGCCCGGCTGGAGGGTGGTCGTGGTGCGCGTCTCGGGGAGGTCGGCGGGCCCCAGGGGGAGCACCTGCCGGGTCGGCGAGGGGTGGGCGCCCGGGTGCGGGGACGCCGCCGCGGCCGGTGGAAGCGCGGCCGACGTCGTGAGGATGCCGAGGACGGCACCCGTGGCACACAGTCTCTTCTTCATCCGTCGTCCCGCCTCACGCCGCCCACGGACACCGACCGACCCGTGCTGCGCACCAGTATCGGCCGGTTCCGGCTCGCGTCAAGGCGGCCTCGGGAGGCGGCCGTTCCTCCGCCGCGTGCATGCCGGGTCCGGCTCAGGGGACCCGTGCCACGCCCACGTAGAAGCCGCTGCGTTCCCGCGCCGGTGCCGGTTCCTCCCGGTGCCACTCGGTGGCGAACACCAGGCCGGGTGCGACGAGTTCCAGTCCGGCGAAGAAGGGCTCGACCTCGCTCCGGGTGCGCATCCGCAGCGGGATGGCGCCCTTCTTGTACGCGGCCTCGGTCTCCTGCTTCAGCTCGGGGTGCTGGTCGGCGGTGCCGTGCGAGAGGAGCAGGTAACTGCCGGAGGCGAGTGCGTCCACGAGGGTGCGCACGAGACGGTACGGGTCCTCGTCGTCCGGCAGGAAGTGCAGGAGCGCGATCAGGGAGAGGGCGACCGGGCGGTCGAAGTCCAGTACCTCGCGGGCCCGTTCGAGGATCGTCTCGGGCTGTCGTACGTCCGCGTGGAGGAAGTCCGTGGCACCTTCCGGGGTGCTGGTCAGGAGGGCTTCCGCGTGCCGGAGGACGATCGGGTCGCTGTCCGCGTAGACGATCCGGGCTCTCGGGCTGATCGCCTGCACGATCTGGTGCAGGTTGGGTGCGGTGGGGATGCCGGTGCCGATGTCCAGGAACTGGTCGACGCCGTTCTTCGCCAGCCAGGCCGCCGCGCGGTGCATGAACGCCCGGTTGCGGGCCGCGTTGCCCCGGGCCTCCTCGGGGAGGGTCTCGCCGACCCGCTGGTCGACGGGGTAGTTGTCCTTGCCGCCCAGCAGCCAGTCGTAGACGCGGGCGGGGTGCGGCTTGCTCGTGTCGATGCGGGGTCTGGGTGTACCGGCGGTCACAGGACACTCCTCCGTACGCGGAACGGCACCGTCAGGGCGCCAGCCTATCGGGATTCGGCGCAGGTCACCGGGCGTTGTCAGTGGTCGCCGATAGATTCGATCTCGTTCCGCCGAGGTGGCGAGAACGCCCCCCTTTCGCATGCATGGGAGATGGTGCGTTGTCCGTCTGGGAGAAGTCGAGCACGGTGCGTGTGGTGCCGTCCGCGCGGCCGCGCAAGCTCGCCAAGGTGCCGTTCGTGGAGCTGGCCGACGGCCGGTTGCAGGGTGTGGTGTCCAGTGGGTCGGACATCGGGCGGGTGTACGTGTCCTCGGTCGCGGCGTCGTCCTACGCCTTCTCGTGCAGTACCAACAACAACCGTCCCTGCGGCGGCGCGCGCGGCTCGTTCTGCAACCACGTCCGCGCCCTCGTCGGTGAGGCCGTGCTCCAGTACGGCGCCGAGCGCGTGGCCCGGTACCTGAAGGTCGAGCCGGGGGATGCCGCCGACGCGCAGTCCCTCACCTCCGCCATGGTGGCGGCGCGGCCCGGGCCGGGGGACACCTCGGCCGCGGCCCAGGTGTTCAGCCGCTTCCTGCGGCAGCTCGCCTATCTCGAACTCGCCCCCAGTACCGCTCCGTTGCCCGAGATGCACTGGTTCCCGACGACCGGGGCGGTGGCCGCCTGATGCGCGCCGACCTGCTGTTCGATGACGTCGAGGGGCTCGACGAGGCCCTCGCGGCCGTGGACGGGTTCGACGCGGTGCTCGTCGGAGGTCTGCTCCGTCCGCACCCCGCCCAGGCGGGTGGGCTGTCGGGGCTCGCCGACGCCGTCGCGGGGACGCCGCTGGCCTCGCGGGTGGCCGAGGCCGCCGAGAAGACGTCCGCCGGGGGCGGTGAGGAGGGGCACTTCGTCGCGCTCGCCGCCGCGCGTACCGCCCTGCTGGGGTCCGTTCACGACGCCCTGGTGGCGCGGGTGGACGAGGTCACCGGCCGCCCCGTCGCCGATCCGGCGGCCACCGCTCCGGGGTCCGGCGAAGACCGGCCGGGGAACCTGCTCGTCGCCGCCCGCGGTTGGCTGTGCGATCTGGCCCGGACCGGCTGGCAGGGCATCGACCACGAACTCGTGGGCGGGGCCGCGCCCGTCGTCTCCGCGATGCTGCCCGACCCGGCGCTGCGCCGGCTCGCGACGCTGCTGGACGGGTTCGCCGCCGAGCTGGCCGCCTGCTGTCCCGGAGCCACCTTGGAGCGGGTGCCGGTGCGCCGCTGGGCCGATCTGTGGGCGCGTGCCCTGGTGCTGACCCTGCCGGGGGCGGCGTCCACGCCCGCCGTGGACGCGGTCAGCGGGCGGCTGCTGCCGCTCGGCGTCGACGTCCAGGAGCACCCCACCGCCGTACAGGCGCAGGTGCACGCGGTGTTCGAGCCCGCGGACGGGGGCGCGTCCCGGCTGGTGCGGGCCTCGGTGTCCGCGCCGAAGCCGGACACGGTCGTCGGGGCCGGGCTGTGGCAGTTGCTGCGGCCGCACATGTCGCTGCTGGCGGCGGTGGGCGAGGGCCGCGCCGTCGAGCTCGACGCGATGCCACTCACCGCCGAGGGCGACCTGCTGTGGGACGACACCCGGGCCCGCGCGGGTGAGCCCGCCGACGCGTTCACCACCGCCCGGGTGGCCCTGCCCGCCGCCGCGTACGCCGTGTCGCCGCTGGACCGGCATCCGGCCCGGATCGCGGTGCCGGTCCTGGTGGAGGGGTACGGCGTGGCGGGCGCAGAGGATGCGCGGGACGCGGCGGGCGAGGTCGTTCTCGACATCGCCGGGTGCCGGCTGCGGGTCGACACGGACCGGATACCGGCCGCCGGGCCGCTCACCCCCGAGGCTGTGGCGTCGTCCGGCGCCTGCCTGGGACTGCTGCGCTGGGACGCCGGGGCGTTCCTGCTCCAGCCGCTGGCCGTCGAGCGGACGGTGCGCAAGAAGCCCGTCGCCGTGCATGCGGGGGCCTGGGCCGGGGGGACCACGGACAAGGCCGGGGTGCGAGCGGAGAAGGCCGCCACCGACGCCGTCACCGTGCTGCGCGAGCGCGCCGGAAAGCTGCTGCGGACATGACCCACCGACCCCACGCCGAAGAACAGGGCGCCGATCCCCGGAGCGATGCCCACGACAACCGCCGTCAGGTCCTTTACTGGCGCCTGCTGGCCCGGCTCTTCGACCCCGAGGAGCAGGCCGCGCTGGAGTCTGCGAGCCTCGCCGTCGTCGAGGACATCGGCCTGCCTTCCGCGCTGCTCGACCCCGGCGCCTCCGTCGACTCCGTCGTCCAGCGGCATCCGGAACTGGCCGCCGACTTCGAGGGGCTGATGGTGCCCGAGCCGGAGGCGGACGACGCGCGGGACCGGGCCGCCGAGGTGCGGCGTGCCGCGCTCGTGTCCAAGGTGCTGTTGAACGTCTTCACGACCGGCTCCGGCAACGTGACCGCGGAGCGGCTGGCCCGCTGGCAGTCCGACGCGGACTGGCTGGAGCGCGCCCTCGGCTGCCGGCCGGGTGAGCTGCGGGGCGGGCGGGGACCCGCGGGCGGGCCGGGCCGCTCCGGCGGCGGGGTCGGTCCCACGGGCAGCGGCGTCGGCGGTCCCGCTCCGGACCTCAGTCGTCTCGTGCCCGCGATCGGTCCCGAACTCGGCTCCATCGAGGCCGACCTCGTCCGGCGCATGCGCCTGCGCGAGGTGCTGGCCGACCCGGCGCTGGCCGCGCGGCTGACACCGAGCATGTCGCTGATGGAGCAGTTGCTGCGCGACAAGGACAACCTGTCCGGTGTCGCGCTGGCCAACGCCAAGGCCCTCATCCGCCGTTACGTCGACGAGGTCACCGAGGTGCTGCGCACCCAGGTGGAGAAGTCCACCGTCGGCGAGCTCGACCGGTCCGTGCCGCCCAAGCGCGTCTTCCGCAACCTCGACATCGACCGCACCATCTGGAAGAACCTCACCAACTGGAGCCCGGAGGAGGAGCGGCTCTACGTCGACCGGCTCTACTACCGGCACACCAGCCGCAAGACGACGCCCCAGCGGCTCGTCGTGGTCGTGGACCAGTCGGGTTCCATGGTCGACTCGATGGTCAACTGCACCATCCTCGCGTCCATCTTCGCCGGGCTGCCCAAGGTGGACGTCCACCTCATCGCCTACGACACCCAGGCGCTGGACCTGACTCCCTGGGCGCACGACCCGTTCGAGACGCTGCTGCGCACCAAGCTCGGCGGTGGTACCGACGGCACGGTCGCCATGGCACTCGCCCAGCCGAAGATCGCCGAACCGCGCAACACCGTGGTGGTGTGGATCTCCGACTTCTACGAGTGGCGGCACCAGGAGCTGTTCGACTCCATGGCCGCCGTCCACCGCTCGGGCGCGAAGTTCATCCCGGTCGGGTCGGTGACCAGCTCCGGACGCGGCAGCGTCAACCCGTGGTTCCGGGAGCGGTTCAAGGACCTCGGCACGCCGGTGATCTCCGGCCACATCAAGAAGCTCGTGCACGAACTCAAGACGTTCCTCACCTGATCACCGAAAGGTCTCCCCTCATGTCCGAACTGCTGCGCGCCCCCGCCGAGATCAAGTACGCCGAGGAGCTGGACTGGCTGGAGTCGGTCGACGACGGGCCCAAGCCGTTCTCGTGGCGTCTGTCGCCGAAGATGGTCCGTCTGTTCATCCTGGGTTCCGAGCGTTCCGACGGACTGGACCGGGAGGTGTCGCAGAAGTGGTTCGGTGACCGGAGCTTCGTCGAGCGGTCCATCGTCACCCTCGCCTCCGACCGCGGGCTGCTGCTCATCGGCGACCCGGGTACCGGCAAGAGCTGGCTGGCCGAGCTGCTGTCCGCCGCGATCAGCCGCAACTCCACGCTGGTGGTGCAGGGCACGGCCGGCACCACCGAGGACCACATCAAGTACTCGTGGAACGTCTCCATGGTCATCGCCAAGGGGCAGTCCAGGGAGTCGATGATCCCCTCGCCGATCATGACCGCGATGGAGACCGGTTCCATCGGCCGCTTCGAGGAGCTGACCAGGTCCACGAGTGATGTGCAGGACGCGCTAATCTCGATCCTGTCCGAGAAGTACATCTCCGTTCCCGAACTGGAGAGCGGGGGCGGCGACGACAACATCGTCTTCGCCAAGCCGGGTTTCTCGGTCATCGCCACGGCCAACAGCCGCGACCGGGGTGTCAACGACCTGTCCTCCGCCCTCAAGCGGCGCTTCAACTTCGTACGGATCCCGGTGGTGACGAACAAGAAGAGCGAGGCGGAGATCGTCCGCTTCCGCACCGAGGAGCTGCTGCGCCGGCACGCGATCGACCTGGAGGTGCCGCCGACCCTGCTCGACGTGCTGTTGCAGAGCTTCGCCGACCTGCGCCAGTCGGCCGCCGCGGCCGGCAGCGACGACGAGCGGCTGGAGTCGGCCCTGTCGACGGCCGAGCAGATCGGTGTGCTGGAGGACGCCGTGCTGCACAGCAACTTCTTCGGCGAGCGCGCCCTGACCGCCCGCACCCTCGCCTCCTCGCTCGTCGGCTCCCTCACCCGGCGCGAGCCCGAGGACCTCGCCATCTTCAACAAGTACCTGCACGGTGTGGTCGAGCCGCGCAGCAAGGAGCAGGGCGGCTCCTGGCCCGAGTTCCTGGAGGGCGGCCGCGACGCGATCGCCACGCTGTCATGAGCGGGGACCGGGAGAGCACCTCGTTCGCCGCGCTCCGCGGGCAGCTCCAGGAGGCCGCCGCCGCGTTCGCGGGCGGACCCGACGCCCTGGAGGGCATACTCCTCGGCCTGGTCGACGACGTCGACCGGGCGGTGCGCGAGCCGCTGGAGATCTTCCCCGTCTGCCACCACTCCCCCGCCTCGGCCACCGCCATGGCCCGCCGGCTGCGCGCGAAGCAGCCCAAGGTCGTGTATCTGGAGCTGTGCGAGGACATGGCACCGCTCCTGGCCGAGCTGCGCAACTGCCGGCTGCCGGTGGCGGTGCAGGCGTTCGCCGGTGACGTGGACGGCTTCCCGCAGGAGTGGGCGCCGCTGTCGGTGGTCGCGCCGATCACCGAGGCGTCCGCCGAGTACCAGGCCATCGCCTACGCGCTGGACACACCGGGGGTGGAGCTGGTCCTCGTCGACCGGTCCGCGGACCACGTGTTCCAGTGGGACGGACGGCACGAACAGGCGCCGGACGAGAGCGCGACCGCTCAGGACTCCCGGGTGCCCGAGGCCGGTCTGCACGGTGAGGCGGTCGGCGTCGAGATCGGTGACCTGCGGCCGCGCTTCGCCGAGCTGGAGGAGCACCTGCTGCGCCACGGCAAGGTGCGGCACTGGTCGGAGTGGTGGCACCAGTACGTGGAGGTGCCGCTCGGCGGCAGCAGCGGTGACGCCGCCGCCGACCACGACACCTACCGCCAGGTCATGTTCCTCGTCGGCAGTCTGTTCCGGCGGCTCGCGCCCGGCGACGGCGCCCGGCTCCGGGTGGACGAGGACCGCGAGCGGTACATGTGGACCCGGATGCGCGAGCACCTCGACGCGACCGGCACCGATCCGGCGGACTGCCTGTACGTGTGCGGGGCCTTCCACGCGGCCAGCCGGGTCGAGGAGTTCGGCGTGCGGGGCAGGACCGGCACCTTCACCGTCTCCCCGCGCACCGCCACCTCCTGGCAGTACGGGCTGATCCCGTCCAGCCACGCGGCGATCGAGGCGCAGTTCGGCCTGGCCGCGGGTTCGGTGTCGATCGCGTCGACGGAGTGGGCGAAGAGCCTGAAGCGGACCCGGGTCACGCCCTACCGGCTGGCGGGCCAGGCGGGGGCGAAGAAGGCCACGGCCAAGAAGGCGGTGGCGAAGAAGGCCGCCGCCGGTCCGGCGGCGCCGGACGCCGCACCGGCCGCCGCCGACCGGCTCTCCGGCTTCCTGCGCCGGCCGCCCGTGCTGGACGCGCTGGACGAGGCGGAGCTGCTCGGCTGGTCGGTGGACATCGTGCGCGCGGCCCGGCGCGGCGGCTACCTCGCCTCCACCGCCGACGCCGTCGCGGTCTTCGAGACGTCGATCCTGCTGGCCGGCATGCGGGACCGCGCGAAGCCCACGCCGTACGACTTCCAGGACGCGGCGGTCACCTGCATCGAGAAGGACGTCGTGCCGGGGCGGCGGGACGTGCGGCGCCTGGTCGAGATCATGATGGGCGGCGACCGGATCGGCCAGGTCGGGTACGAGGCGCTGCCGCCGCTCGCCCGGGACGTGCACGACCGGCTGGAGCCGCTCGGGCTGCGGCTCCAGCAGCGCGGTGTGCGGCGGGCGCTGCTGGACATGGCGTCCCGGCCGGAGCTGCGGGCCTGCTCCGACGTGCTGTGGATGCTGCGGCGGCTGCTGCCGCACGGCGCGGCCCGGCCCATCATGGGCGAGCGGCGGCTGGGTGAGCGGTCGATCCAGGAGTCGTGGGACCTCGCGCTCGGCACCCACCAGCGGGCACTGATCGAGCTGGGCTACGAGGGTGTCAGCATCGAGCAGGTCCTGGAGCAGCGGCTGCGACGGGACGCCTACGGCCCCGGGGCGACGACGGCGACGGTGCTGGCCGCGGTCGAGGACGCCACCCTGTACCTCGGCAGCCGCCGCCTCGCCGACGAACTCGGCACGCACGCGCTGAAGGTGCTGGCCGCCGAGCGCGGAGTCGACGGCGCCCCGGAGGTGCTGCGCCGGGTGCGCGCGCTGCTCGCGTACTACCGGACGAGCGAGCCGGTGCTGCCGTCGTGGATCGAGTCGTTCGTCAAGTCCGGTTACGCCCACTACTGCACGCTGCTGCCGACGGCGTTCCAGGACGAGGACGCCACGGTCGGACAGGTCGCGGCGATGCTCGGCTTCCTGTTCAGCATGGAGGGTCTGGCGCTGTCGCTGGGCTGCGACCGGACCCAGCTGGAGCTGGCGGTCGGGCAGGCGCACCCCGAGGACCCGTCGAAGACGGCCCTGCTGTGGGCGGCGCAGGTGCAGCTGGGCACCCTGTCGCGGGCCGAACTGCGGGGCCGGTGCGACGCGTTGCTGGCCGACCCGCTGGTGGTGCCCGCCTACCCGCGTTACCTCAGCGGTTTCGTGCACGCGCTGGAGCCCGTGCCGGGGCTGGCGGACGTGGTGGTGGAGGCGGTGTCGAACGCTTTCGGGCGGTTGCCGGACGCGGTGCTGCTGCCCTGGCTGCCGCTGCTCATCACGACGTTGCGCTCGAACGCCGCGGAGCTGGCGCCGCTGCTGATCCGCGAGGCGGGCCGGATCTTCCCGGGGCGGCTCGCCGCGCTGGACGCCTGGGTGCCGCCGTGGCGGACGCCCCCGGTCGCGCCGGGCGCCCGCCGGGCGGACCCCGGTGGCCACGCACCGCGGGCCGCGGCCCTGCTGCCGCTGCATCCCGCGACCTGCGACGCGGTGGCCCAGCTGCTGGGCTGCGCGCCGACGTGGGCGGACCCCGGGGGGTCCGCCGGGGCGTCCGGCGTCGCGTTGCTGACCGCGCACCCGGCGGCCTGCGACGCGGTGGCCGTCCTGCTCGGGTGCGACGACGGGTGGACCACGGACAGCGGCTTCCCGCCGGCTCGGGGCGCCGTACTGACGGGCCGTCATCCCGAGGCGGCACAGGCGTGGGAGGCCGTGCTGGCACACGCCTGACGGCGCACGGCGGGTGCGGGTCCGACCGGGCCCGCCGTGCCCCCGCTTCCGTGCCAAGATGATGTTCCGACGGGCGCTCACCCAGGTGCTCACCACGCAGGTGCCGCGGGTGGCCCACGAGTTGAGGACGGAGTCAGGCCGCATGACCTCCCTGAGCAGTGGCGAGAGCGCCGCCCACCCCGAGCGGATCGACACGAGCAGGCCCCATCCCGCCCGCATGTACGACTACTTCCTCGGCGGGAAGGACAACTACGAAGTCGACCAGCGGGCCGCCGAGCAGTTCATGAAGGCGGCACCCGAGGTGCGCGAGGGGGTCCTGGCCAACCGGCACTTCATGCACCGCGCGGTGCGGTACGCGGTGGGCGAGGGCGGCGTCCGCCAGATACTCGACGTGGGCACGGGCCTGCCCACCGAGCCCAACGTGCACCAGATCGCGCGGTCCCTCGCCCCCGCGGCCCGGGTCGCGTACGTCGACAACGACCCCATCGTCGCCACCCACTCCCGGGCCCTGTCGGACGACCCGGACACCGCCGTCGTCCTGGCCGACCTGCGCGACCCCCGCGCCATCCTCGACCACCCCGAGGTGCGCGCGGTCATCGACTTCGACCGGCCGGTGGCCCTGCTGCTGGTGGCGGTCGTGCACTTCATCGCCGACGCGGAGGACCCGGCGGGCATCGTCGCCACCCTCCGCGACGCGCTACCGGCCGGTTCCTACCTGGTCCTCTCGCACGCGACGGGTGACGTGCACGAGGACCGGCGCGAGGACGCGGCGGCCGTCTACAACAAGGCCACCGCGTCCCTCAACCTGCGGTCGCACGCGGCGGTCCTCGACCTGTTCGGCGACTTCTCGATGGTCGAACCGGGGCTGGTCCGGGTCACCGACTGGCGCCCGGAGGAGGCACGGCGCCCCGACGCCCCGCCGATCGGCATCTACGGCGGAGTGGCCCGCAAGAACGCCTGACGCGCGAGGGACGGGCGGCCGTGGGGGGGGGGGGGCGCCCCCCCCCCCCCCCCCGGGGCGGCGGCCGCCCCCCCCCCCCCCCCCCCCCCCCCCCCCCACCCCCCCACCCCCAACCCCCCCCCCCCCCCCCCAACAACCCCCCCCCCCGCCGCCCCGGCGGGGGGGCCCCCCCCCCCCCCCGGCCCGGGGGGGGGGGGGGGGGGGGGGGGGGGCCCGCCCCCCCCCCCCCACCACGGGGCTCAGGCGGCCCTGCGCTCCCTCCCCCGCGCCCGGCCGATGAGGTCGGCGTAGTGGTGTC